>NZ_JAVCWF010000001.1:0-601929 GCF_031085375.1 Lactiplantibacillus brownii | reverse complement strand
TCACAATTTTACTTATAGTATTCTATAATTGCGTTCTGGTTGATTTGAGTCACTGGTCCAGCGACCGATTGTTAAAATCTTCTTAAATCAGCCACAGTAAAGCACGTAAACTTGGGTTTCGGCATAGAATGAGACTAGTGAAAATACGAGATAATGAGGAACTAATATGTCAGAAAATAATAATGAACCACTGGGGCCACGGCAAACTCGGTACCGACAGCGTGAGCATCGGAACCCCCATCTACGACCACATAAGCGCCGGCCATGGCTGCTGATTCTACTGCTGATCGTGGTAGCTTTGGGCTCTGGCGCAGCCATCTGGGGGATTAAAACCTGGAATGCCGCTAAAAACACGATGAATACGACTTATCAAGCAACTGGCACCTCCAAGCTCCGTAACGTGGATGCCGTTTTAAAGAAAGGTAAGCCGTTCTCCATTCTGCTGTTAGGAACCGATACGGGCGCTTTAGGGCGAGGCAAGACTTTTTCTGCTCGAACCGATACGATGATCGTCGCAACAATCAACCCGAAAAAAGAAAAGATGACCTTAACGAGTATCCCTCGTGATACCTTAGTCACCATTGATGGTCAATCGCAAAAGATTAACGCTGCTTATACCATAGGTGGTGCTAGTGGTGCCGTCAAGTCAGTACAAAAGTTACTTAAGTTTCCAATCGATTTCTATGTACTGATTAACATGGGTGGTCTGAAACAGATCATTAGTGCTATGGGCGGCGTGACGATTACACCCACGATGACTTTCAAGTATGGCAATGCCAACGTTAAAAAAGGCGTTAAAATCAAGCTGAGCGGCGCAGCGGCATTAGATTACTCACGGATGCGCTATGATGATCCGTTAGGTGACTATGGTCGGCAAAAACGCCAACGCCAGATTATCATGGCGATGGTTAGTCAATCTAACTCACTAGGTTCCATCGCAAATATTGAAAAAATCACGAAAAAGCTTTCAACGAATATGCGAACTGATTTGACTTGGAGCGATATGGTTGCGCTAGATACGAAGTATAAAAACGCTTCGCATCACGCGAAAGCCTACACGTTGCAAGGAACGGATGCAACTATTGACGGGCTTTCCTACCAAGTCGCATCGGCATCAGAACGCTACAAGACTTCGAAGCATATTCGCCAAGATCTGCAACTCTCAACCGCTAATTTGACGCTATCCTATTTTGAAACGACCGCGTCAATTACTACTGGTAGCAGTAGTGCTAGTTCGTCATCGTCATCGGCAACGACCACTGATGGCACCACTACTGATGGCACTACCACGGATAGTTCTCAGACTTATGATACAACCACACAAGATAACACGACGACTCAGCAGGGTTATTAGGCTCTAGCTGATCCTCAAAAAGCGATACCCATTTAATTCTGGGTATCGCTTTTTTTGACGCATTTTATAATGTGTATGTTTAACTTGCCGCTCCGGTTGGTCTGGACTGATGCTGGAACGTGGTGGCCACGGTTGTGAGCCAAAGAACGGTCTCACAAGCCGGGCTTTTCCTAAGCTGGAAGTTCACCAGCAACCGAAAATTTCACCACTGAGCATCATCCAGCCCGCCTTGCGCTAATTAGCAACGCTAATATTAATTAGTTATTAGTAGGATATAACTTAGATAATATTTTATAGATCATAACCACCATTTAGTCATGCTTGTGGCCACTGATCTAAAAATGCTTGGAATTTCGCTTCCCTTTGCGCAATCAAAGTTGAAGCAGACTGTGTCTGTAGCGTGGTGATTGTCGTAATGATTTGCTGACAAAGTGTTGCCACCAAATCTGGTCGCTGATGATCAATGACTTGATCAACTAGCCCTCGCCGTTGTAAATCAGCCGCAGTCATTGGTAGCAGATCGATTGCTTCACTAACCGTTTGTTGACCATGCAAAATCGCGGCCACGGCTTCTGGTGACGCCACATTAAACAGACTGTCATCTAACATAATCATCGCATTAGCGTTGGCAAATGCTAGCGCACCGCCACTATGGCCTTCACCTAAAAAGACCACTAAGTTTGGGACTGTCAGCTGTCCCATCGTTGCAATCAAGTCTGCAATCGCTTGGCTTTGACCAAAACGTTCCGATTTAGGACTGGCATCCGCTCCAGGCATATTAATTAAACTGACCACCGGAAAGCCAAACTTTTCTGCATGCTGCACCACTCGTTGCGCCGTCCGATAACCGGCCACCGCCAAGGCCCCACCATTTTTTTCACGCCGTGTCTTGAGATCATGACCACGATCAATCCCTAAAACCGCTAAACCTTGCTGTTGAGCGGTACGACCAAACCCCGCAGTTAATGCGGCATCGTCACCTAATACACGATCACCATGTTGCGCCACCATCGTTGGCAATAGTGCTTTGATCACCGTGGGCGCGCTGAGCCGATCCGCCGCCCGTAACCGTCGTAAACGTTCATCCATGTTGTGGCCCCCCTGATTGTTGATAGTTAGCCAAGACATTGATCAAGTACGCACGCAATTGTGGCCGCACTACCACGGCATCTAACTGACCGTGTGCGCGTAAACTGGGTGCCGATTGAAAATCATCAGGTAACGACGTTGGCATCGTTTGTTGAATGACACGGGCGCCGGCAAAACCGATTTTGGCCCCCGCTTCCGCCACGATGACATCTCCTTTGAAGGCAAAACTCGCCGAAACGCCACCCATCGTTGGGTCAGTTAAAACGGTCACAAGTGGTAATTTAGCCGCTGCGAACCGCGCTAGTTCCGCTAAAATAAGATTCATGCCGACTAAAGCGTAAAGTCCCTCTTGCATCCGAGCGCCACCTGACGCCGTGACAATAACGACCGGTACCCTGCGTTGGCGTGCTTGTTGCAAGGCCGCGATAATTTTTCGGGTGACGGTTGTATTGAGTGTTCCCATCATAAAATGGGAGTCCATCACCATCAGCATCGCTGGCCAAGTGTCAAAAGTGGCCCAGCCAGTGATAATGGCCTCATCCAGTCCTGTTTTAGCTTGAGCTTGGGTTAATTTGGTCGCATAATTTGGAAATTTGAGTTGATCTTGCGACCGCACTGACGACTTTAGGGCCGTAAAACTTCCTGAATCAGCTAGTTGAGCTACTCGTTCTGTTGCGGATAACCGTTGCCAAGCTTGACAGTATGGACATTGTCGCCAAGGCCCCCACTGTGATTGGTGTACATGCCGACCACAAGCTGGACAACGGGTCCAAATGCCGGCAGCTGGATAATGACTCATTTTTCAGCCTCCCAACGCGCTAAACTGTGTATTGAATACGTGTCCGCCGCATATGCTGGCCGCGCTACTGTCTGTTGCAAGAAAGCTAGATTCGTCGCAGGACCGCTGACTTCGACTGCTGCCAACGCGGCTTGTAACTTTTGAACCGCTGCTGCACGAGTCGGTCCGGTGACCATTAATTTTGCAATCAAGCCATCATACATCGTCACCAAGTGATCACCCGCACGATACCCTGTATCAATTCGAACCCCAGTTGGCCAAGTCAAGGTTTTGATCACCGTTTGTCTGATTGGCAAACTCGCCGTAATTCGTGCTTCAATTGCCACGCAACGTGGTTTTAGCCCAATCGTAGTTGGATAATCGATAGCTTCCCCAGCCGCTTGGCGCAACTGTGCGACGACAATATCAACACCTGTCGTCAACTCCGTCACCCCATGTTCAACTTGTAAACGCGTATTCATTTCCATAAAGTAAAACTGGCCTTCAGCGAATAAATATTCGATCGTACCTAAGCTTTGATAATTTAAATCGGCTAATAATTGATGTGACAACCGATAGAGGGTCTGCCGTTGCGAACGCGTTAAAACGCTGGCCGGGCTTTCTTCCAAGACTTTTTGTTTATGTAACTGCAAACTACAATCCCGATCCCCTAAAATATAAAGCTGATCTGCGGTGCCTAAGACTTGGACTTCAATATGCCGAGCCGTGGGTAAAAAGTGTTCCAAATACATGGCATCATTTAAAAAGGCCGCCGCCGCTTCTTGACGCGCCGCCCGCAATTGCTGGTGCAAGGCTTGGGCAGTCGCTAACACCCGAATCCCTTTACCGCCACCGCCATGGCTCGCTTTCAAGACTAATGGAAAGCCAATTTTGGTTGCTAATTGTTTAATCTGTGGCCAAGCTAAGCCTTGAATTGAAGCACCAGCTAAGACGGGGACCCGCTGTTCACGAGCATAGTCCTTCGCTAACGATTTATCCCCCATTAGCTTGATCTGCGCTGCTTGGGGACCGACCCAGGTGATGCCACATTCTGCACACATCGCCGCAAAATTGGCATTTTCAGCCAAAAAGCCATAACCCGGATGAATGGCATCTGCATGGGTATTCAGCGCCGCCATCAAAATAGCTTCAGCATTTAAATACGAATTAGCTGCGGGAGCCGGACCGATACAGACGACTTCATCTGCTAATTGGGTATACCAAGCATGTCGGTCAACCGTTGAACACACGGCGACCGTTTGAATATTCAATTGTCGACAGGCTTTGATAATCCGGATCGCGATTTCGCCCCGGTTAGCAATAAGCAGCTTGTGAAACATTTCTACCGATCCTCTCGCATTTTAAATAACGGTTGCCCGAATTCTACTGGTGCGCCATCTGCAACCAAAATCGCCGTCAACGTCCCAGCATGTGGGCAAGTCAATGGATTAAATAACTTCATACTTTCAATTTGACCCAATTCCTGACCCTTGGTAACTGGTTGTGCCACGGTCAAATCTGAAGAAAGGTGCATGACTCCGACCATGGGACTGGTAATGACTTGGTCATCAGTGGTTGCCGTAGCTTTACCTGCTGGCGTCGTTGGCGTGGCAGCAGGCTGATTCCGGGAAACTTCGATCTCTAAGTCGCCAGCTTTCACCCGAATTTGTTGATAACCTTCACGATCGTATTTTTCAACTAAGCAATCCAAATCTTTTAAGTCCATCATCCACCGCTCCTATTTCTTGATTAGAATTGACCCATAGGCCAGACCACCACCAAAGGCCGTCAATAAAACGGGGCCAGTTAACTGGTCAAATACCCCAGCTAACGCCATTGCCACGCCGGCCGATGACGTATTGCCAAACTTTTGCACATTGTGGGGGAATTTAGTCATCGGTAACGCTAAGTTGTCTGCAATCTGTTCAATGATCCGTAAATTAGCTTGATGACAAATCACGTACTGTAAGTCCGTTGGCGCCAACTGCGCCGTTTGCAATAATGTCTTCATTTGTTGCGGCACCACTGTCGTTGCAAACTTGAAGACCTCACGTCCAGCTTGATAAAACGCATCCGTTTGTGGATAATTATCTGCACTAATCGTCGTGATGGGACGCACCCGACCAGAATGAATAACGGTGGCGTTTCCTTGCGTCTGTAGTTTTTCCGCCAAAATACTATTTTCTGCCGGATCAGTGGTCGGTTGCAGTAAGACACCACCCGCGCCATCGCCAAAAAAGACAGCGGCAGTGCGATCTTTAAAGTCCATCATTTTTGAATTAACCTCTGCACTAATGACCATCACATTTTGATACTGCCCGCTACGAATAAATTTATCGGCCGTCGACAGACCAAAAGTAAAGCCCGCACAGGCTGCACTCATATCAAAGGCAAACGCCTGATCGGCACCAATATTAGCCTGTACCAGGCAAGCTGTTGCGGGTGTCAAAGCATCGGGCGTAATTGTCGTCACAATAATCAAGTCAATCTCGCGGGCTGCCAAGCCGCTCTTCGTTAACAGTTGTTGTGCGACTTCGGTTGCCAACGACGAAGTGTTTTCTTGGTCCATGGCAAAATGACGCGTGACGATTCCAGTATGCGCTTGAATCCATTCGTCATTAGTCGTCATAATCGCTGCTAATTCATCGTTGGTGACCACGCGGGCTGGCACATACTGCCCTGCCGCTGTGATTTTTGTATAGACTGTCATTTACTGAACCCCACTATTCCATCTCGAATTAATTATGTTCGTTGGTTTAATTTTATCAATAAAACGCGTCACGTCAAAGTTTGCGCTTGAAATTTAGTCAAATCCTTAGACAAGTGCCTGACAACTGTCTGAAGCATTGTTAACTATTCTAACAAAGTCATCCTGATGCGACTCATGGTAGCATCACGATCACATAGATTAAACAAGGTTTAAACGGCCTTGTTTCAGATGCATCCTCCGTTAATCAGTAATACTAATAATATAATCATCGGAACTAAGTTTGCCAATATCCTATTGTTTATAACTACTGATCAACCCCGACGTTAAACACCAATTTTCCCAAAAATATCGATAGCCCTAGTCCAAATGAAAGCCCAATTGATATTAGCCCCGCTGATTATTAGTGCAGGGTGGACTGGATGATGCTCAGTGGTGAAATTTCTCTTTGCTGGTGATTTTCCAGCTTAGAGAAAGCCCGGCTTGTGAGACCGCCCTTTGGCTCACAAACGTGGCCACCACGTTCCAGCATCAGTCCAGATCACCCGGAACGGCAGACTAAGCGGATACCGTTATAACGCCAACATCAAAAAGCCGTTCAACTTCATCGTGACTAAAATAAGCATCATCCCGCTGGACAATGCTCGTTTTAGTTTTATTCAACTGGTGCTTCAAAACCATTTTTAGCTAATAACGGCATGACATCGACTCGTTTGTCAGTGGGTACCTTTTGCGCAAAGATCGATAAACCCGCCGCTTGCAATTGATAGAGCGCCGCTGCTTCACTGGGACCAACGGCAATCGCATTAGTCACCATCACCATGCCAGCGGTGTAGGCTAAACTACCAATATCAACGCCAGTCGCCGTAAAGTCCAAGCCACCAGCTACCAACCGCGCCATATTTTGTGGCGTGTCTGTGAGTATTAGTGGCTTAACGGTGTCGAATAATGGTTCATGATAGATCTGAATCATCTTTTCAACCGTAATGACATTCGCCCTCACACCCGGCGGCGCGGCCTGCACAATTAACATTTTGCGTAAGTCATCCTGTGCGACACTATCAGAAACCACTAGAATCCGGTTAGGCGCAACTGTTTTTGTCCAAACCGTCGCCACTTGACCGTGTAATAGACGACTGTCAATCCGTGCTAACCGGACTGTCATCGTCATAGTAAGTCATCTTCCTCGCCATCTTGTAATAGTTCCAAGTGTTTGATCCCAATTTTTCCAGTTTCTTCCAAATGGGCGATTACTTCATTAATTGGTTTATCTCTGACCGTATAGGCTTCAATCAACATCGGCAAGTTGAGCCCCGTGATTAACCCCATGCGGTCGGTATGTTCAGCGACAATTCGACTTGCCGCATTGAACGGTGACCCACCCCACAAATCCACTAAAAATAAGACCTGGTCATCCGCATCAAAAGTGGCTAAAGCCGCATCGAGCTTTTTCGTTAAATCTTCCGGGCCTTCATCTAATTTAAAGGTCACCGTTTGAACTTTCTCCTGTTGCCCAAAAATCATATAGGATGAATTGACCACCCCGTTCGCAAATTCCCCATGACTCACAACGACAAACGCTAACATCTAAAATAACCTCCCTTTTTCCCTTTAAGTGACTGTTCATTGATATACATGCAAGAAACATGCCAAGTAGTGTATCACGCTATGCCAGCTTGGCCTGATGATTTTCTAATAACTGAACAATGTAATAATTTTCGGCCTCTGAGAAGGTCAGTTGCAACTGATCAGTTAACTGCTGATCAGCTGCTTGCACGACTGGATACCACTTGGAACTAGCCATCGTTGGTAATTCTTCTGTGGGGGCTGTAATCTGATCTTTGATAGCCGTGCGCTCTAAAGCTCCCGCCAAATGCATGATTAAATCGATTCGAAAGGCATTCGTCATCGGTTCATCCAAAGTCTGATTAATCTTTTCACTGTACTGCCACAAAATCGTGGTCAACTTTTTAGGATTTAAGAAAGTGAAATAATCACCCAAATACTTCTCGCATAATTCTGGCGTTAGTTCACGCAAATCAGTCAACTTACTTTGAGGCGCATTTAACCCCATCGCCAATTGATCGATGAATTTTTCGCCACCACCTTGTAGCAGTTCTTCCAGCGAAATAAATGGCACATCTAGTTTAGGCTTCGCAATCCCAGTTGCCGCAATGATTTGGTAGCTTCGACTAATCTGTGCCAAACGATTCGGCATGTCGACCACTGAAATTGGAAAGACCGTGATTCCCTCAATAAAGTTTTGTGCCAACAAGCTATCCAGAATGGTTTTAATGCGTTCAGCCGTGCCAACACCGGTCGCACAGATTGCGATAATAGCGCGATGATTAGCATCCGGCTTTCCTGCCGTTTCAGTTGGTACCGGAATGGCTGGCGTGGTCTCTGTTGGTAAGTTACGCGAAATTCGTGAATAACCTTTAAATCCGACCAATTCGCGATAAATCGTCTCCAGATCACTGTCGATCAAGCCCGACTTGCGGACGGCTTCCAAAACAACCGGCGTGGTTACCATATCAATCGTACGAATGGCAATTCCCGTTTCTTTCTGAATACGTTTGCCGAAGGTCGTTAACGACCCCATATCGACTAACATCAGCACGCCATTGCCAGCGTCTAATTTCTGAATCTGTTCCTTAATATGGGTGTAAGCAACCTCGGGGTCCATATCCAGCGGCATGTCAAACGCCGCGGCATCGTAATCATCTAACAGTTGACCAACAACTTGAGCCATCGAAGAAGCGGTGCTCATCCCATGAGCCGCCACAAAGACGCCCACTTTACCGTCTAGTTGCATTGACTTCAATGAAATTAACAGAATGGCTAAATAATACACTTCCGATTCTGGAATCGGTAAATGATAGCGTTCATCCAAACTCTGCTTTAAAACTTGGGCTGCCTTGATTTCAGCCGGATACTCTTTAACCATGGCCAGCATATCAGCACTCATTTGTCGCATCGGCTTTCCGGCCTGAATCCGCTTGATAAATGAACTAATGTGCAAACTGACCGCATAAATGAAATTATCTTTAAAATTGTATCCTAGTAACTGTTGAATCGTTTCCTGAGCCGTCTTGGTAAAATCGATCACATCTTGATCAACGATTTCTGCCAGCTTGTTTTCTGGTGAAATGTTCATCTGCGTTTGCTTATAAAACGACTTTAAGTGTAAATTAATGTCAGTCGTAATGAAGCGATTAATATGTTCCTTATCTAAACCTTCGCGGCGTAATAAGGACGCCTTGTCCCCGATGATTTCGTATAAATTATAAGGCAATTCATAGTTATCATTTTTATTTCGTAAGGGTGTCGGGCCATCATTCGGCTTAACCACCAAAACTGGGTCCAATAGTTCTGAAATGGCGCCAAGTTCGTGGCGATTAGACGCCACCGTCATCAGGCCACTCCGAATATTTTGGGGTAGATCATCCATGGTAATAGTGATCTCGGTATCATTTTCAATGCTATTTACGAAGCCTTGGGCACAGACTAATTGGATATTGGACTTCAATTGGCCCACGTTCCCATAAGTCACCGACCCTAATAAGGCTTGCACCACGTCTTCAGTCAACCGAATTTGCTTATTGATACGCGCCGCTTCCAGTGACAATAACGCTTTCAATAATGCCAATCGTTCTTTAGCCGACCGTTGGTTGAACGCTGGCAACTGGATCGTAATCGGAATCCGCCGGACGAAAGTTTGTAATAGTGAACTCTTGGGGTCCTCAGTCGTGGCACAAACTAGTCGCACGTTAGCATGATGGTTTTTAGCCGTTTCACCCAAACGTGAATAAGTCCCATGATCCATGAAGTAGAAGATCATTTCTTGACCTTCTGGTGGTAAACGGTGGACTTCATCCAGAAAGAGCATGCCGCCATCCGCCTCTTGAATCAGGCCATCTTTATCCTCATTGGCGCCGGTAAACGATCCCTTAATGTAGCCAAATAAATGCGACATTAAAAGTTCCGGATTATGCGCATAGTCTGCACAATTAAACGTGATCAAGCCTTGAGGATTCGTCAAAACCCCTTGTGTTTCCGCAAATTCATACATCGTATTGGCAAAGTAAGTTTTCCCGGAACCAGTTGGCCCAATGACCAACGTATTTAAGCCTCGCGGCGGATATAGGATTGCCGCTTTGGCTTGTTCTACTTGATTTTGTAAACTCTCGTGGGCACCAATCATACTGTCAAAAATATCCGTAGCGCCAACCTTAGTCGTGACTGGTGTACTAGTTGTCGCACGTTTGGTCCGTGTTTGTGCTGAATGAACACGTGCTGGCGAAGCAGGCGCTGCCGGTTGTTCAGCCGTTAACGGCGTATAGCGAACTGGGCGGCCACTGAGCTTCACCAGTTGTCCCTCACGCACTAATGTATTCAACTCTTTACTGACATTCGGTCGGGCTAGCGCTAAACCCTGGGCAACCATTTCGGTCGTCATGCCCGCCGAATCGCCGTGCTGGCAGACAAATTCATAAATCCGTGCTTTTCTAGTCAACCAAGCCACTCCTTTGTATTACAGTCGTTACGTGTCATAAAACGCTTAATTAAGTCTAATCTTACCACACAAGTGTATCAATACACTACGACTATTCTTCGTTCGACCACATGGACAAACAAAAAGGCCACCTCGAAAGGTCGCCTTCATGTTGAACTAGTTTTACTTCAAATAACTACTTTGATTTTTACCCTTAAACGCCCGCTTCAGCACATCGAAAAAGGTCAACGACCGAACAATATGTTCAGGCTTAACATGTTTTCGAACGGCTCGTAAAACTTTCCGTGGGGTCTTCGAAGAAAAGGTATAAGTCCCATTCTTCTTTGTGCGAAAACCATACCGCGGAATCCAGCGTCCCTTGAACATAACCGATACAATGACTCGGTCAACTTCATTCCAAGGAATCTGAATATAGTTTTTAGCATTGCGGTTATCGTAAAATTCAAAGCCCCGATCACCGACCATGATTTTACCGTAATCAGTCAGACCTAAATGCGAATTACCGTCAACAACCATATCAACCTTTGTATTAAGCGATTGAACCATGTGAGTATCTCCATTTCTTTCTCTTGATTACACCGATTATACGGCGCTGGCGCTTTTTTCGCAAAGCCCCTGATTAACAAAAAGAGACGAACTCAGATGAGTCCATCTCTTAAGACCTAAGTCAATGACTCAGATTGCATCAAATCATCTCTACATAACACCAAGAACGTGCATGATAACACCAAAGGCGAATAAACCAAAGATGATCCAGATTGGTGAAACTTTCTTCTTTAAGAGCCACATACATAAGAAGGTAATCACTAAGGCAGCTAAACCTGGAATTAATTGATTCAAGTTATCTTGCAAGGTCGTAACCTTGTATTTGTCCAATGATAAACCGGCTTTTTGTTGTGTCAAAGCTTCTTTGACACCCTTAGCACCGGCTGGAAGACTGTTCCAGTCAATGTAAGCACCCTTAGCTTGTTTGATTGATGAAACTTTAACCGGACTGAAGTCAACATTGACCCACCGTTCGATCAAGGCTGGTAAGATGAACATCCCTAAGATAGAAGCACCCTTGGTAATGTCTTGCAAAATACCACCTGATAAGTCGTCAGTAATCGCAGAACCGGCTTTGTAGCCAAGTTCTTGTGTGTACCACATAAATGCCATCCGGATAACATTCCAGACAACGAAGTACAAGATAGGACCCATGATACTACCACCCATAGCAAGGGAAGCAGCCAAGGCACCAATGATTGGCTTAGCCGTGAACCAGAACACTGGATCACCAACACCGGCCAAAGGACCCATCATCCCAACTTTAACCCCTTGAATCGTAACATCGTCAATGGGAGCCCCATTAGAACGTTCTTCTTCAAGCGCCATGGTAACACCAATAATTGGTGATGCCACGTAAGGATGAGTGTTAAAGAATTCCATGTGACGCTTTAAAGCAGCGGCACGATCTTCTTTAGTCGTATATAACTTTTTCAAAGCTGGGATTAATGAGTAAGCCCAACCACCGTTTTGCATCCGTTCATAGTTCCAAGAACCTTGGAGGAACGTTGAACGCCACCAAACATGAATACGATCACTTTTAGTTAATTTAATTTGATCAGCCATTTTAGTTTTCCTCCTTCGCTAATACTTGTCGATGATATCGCCGACAGGGTCACCGGTACCAGAACCGCCACCATTACCAGAACCACCCATTTTAGAAAGGTTCAAGTAGATGAGGGCCATAGCAACACCGATACCACCTAAGGCAATAAGTGTCAATTCAGAAATCGCAGCTAGGACGAAACCTAAAATGAAGAATGGCCATACTTCACGAGTAGCCATCATGTTAATAACCATGGCATACCCAACGGCAACAACCATCCCACCACCGATTGACAAACCATCTGTCAACCAAGTAGGCATAGCGTTCAACATTGCTTTAACGGGACCAGCACCAACTGCTAAGATCAATGCAGCTGGAATAGCAATACGTAAACCTTGCATTGCAATGGCAATCATTTGCCACATGTCAATTTTAGCAAAGCTACCTTCTTCAGCAGCACGGTCCATGATATGCACGATCAAAGTTGCTAACGTACGAGCAAGGATGGTTAATAATAACCCAGCAACAGCCAAAGGTACGGCGATGGCAATGGCAGATGCCACTCCGGCACGGCCTTGGCCACCAAGTACTAAAATAATTGCAGATGCAATAGCTGCTAATGCGGCATCAGGGGCAACGGCAGCACCAACGTTTGACCAGCCTAAAGCGATCATTTGAAGACTACCACCTAAAATAATACATGGGACTAATTGTCCGGTAACTAAGCCGATTAATGCGCAGGCAACAACTGGTTGATGGAAATGGAATTCATCCAAAATACCTTCCATACCAGCTAAAAATGCGACTAATACGACTAAAATCATTTGAATCGCGTTCAAATTCATGATTTAATCCTCCATTTTTCTCCGATAGTGATTAACTATTCGCTTGTTCTTTCAACATCTTTTCAGCTTTATCCATAATGTGATCGAGGTTATCTTGACCATCAGTTGGAACTTTACGAACGTCCATCTTAACGCCCATCTTTTCCAATTCATGGTAAGTGTCGATATCATTTTGATCAAAAGCCAAAACTTTGTTTGGTTGAACTTTACCAACGGAATGCGCCATGGAACCAATGTTCAAGGTATCCAATGGCACGCCACCCTTGATAGCTTTCAAAGCATCTTGTGGTGTTTCGAATAATAACAAGGCTTTTTGACCACCAAAGTGTTTGTCATCCTTAGCTAACTTGATCATTTGATCAATTGGTACCACGTGAGCCTTAACCCCGTTTGGTGCCGCTTGGATGATCATTTGGGTCCGTAAATTGTCTTTAGCAACGTTATCAGAAACAACGATAATCCGCGTTGGGTTAACCGTCTTACTCCAAGCCGTTGCAACTTGACCATGTAACAAACGTGAGTCAATCCGTGCAAGGACATATTCGAACTTGCCGGGACGACCAGCACTTGCGCCACTAGCAGCCGCTTTAGGGGCTTCCTTAGGTGCTAATGCTTCGGGACGAACTTTAACCCCATCCTTCGCCGTTTCAATAATATGAGTGGCGATTTCATGAGCAGAGTCCATTGAAAGCCGTGATGCATAGGCTTCAATTAACATTGGTAGGTTCAAACCAGCAACGATCGCCCATTTGTCCTTATGTGCTTCAAACAAGCCGTTGACTTGGTTGAAAGGTGTACCACCCCAAAGATCGACTAAGAACAAGACTTGGTCTTGATCATCGAAAGAAGCAATTGCTTTTTCCAATTTAGCCTTAATGTCATCAGGGCCTTCGCTAGGCATCAACGTAACGGGTTGAACGTTTTCTTGTTCGCCGAAAATCATTGAACCAGATTGATAGATGCCTTTAGCAAATTCGCCATGACTAGCAATGATAATGCTTACCATCTTTGTACCTCCTATTTTTTTGTTACAGTCATAGGAAATGAATAAATAAGTTCTAAATAGCCTGTAACCTAAGTTATTTTGATACTGTAAGCGCAGTCTTTTTCGCACTCACTAATATATATGCAAGTTTCGTGCCAAAATACACTAAATGCCGATTACCGGTATCATTGTCCTTTGAACGATACACTAGTAGCGATACACTATGTTAAAAAGCTTTTGTGTATCAAATTAGTGTATTCTTAATACAATATTATGAAACAGTTGATAATCTTAAGATTAACTTTTAAATGATTTAATAACTGAGCGCCCGACTGCCATTTCCCTGCCAAGCCAGATTAAAAGCGTCATTAGATAAGCTAGCCGCCTGACCAGTCCACGGGTCATTGAAATAAATCCGCATCGGCTCAAAACCAGTCACGGTTAGTGCATGGCTGGCAAAACCATCAATGTTCGTTACCCAAACCACCACTGGATGACCGCGGGTAATCTGCGCCTTCAATTGAGTCAAACTAATCCCGGTCAGATCAACGGCACTACCGGCATGCCGCTGCACCGTTGTCAGGAGCCCGCGGGGATAGACATATAGCCCATAACCATATTCAGAGTGTGGGTCTCCAACGAAACCTTCATTCGGATCATCGCTACGCGGCATTTCATTGGCTAATTGATTCTTATTAACCTTGGCGCCAGCGTATTGGAGCATCATATCCACCGCTGTAATTTCACAACCCGTTGGGAGTTCCGGCAGTTGACTGACCACTGGGACTTTCAACCGATAACTTGCTGGGGTCAGATACCCCTCCCAGATCCAACCACTTTGGCCCGCAGCATTTTTGACATAATAATATAGTTGCTTTTTACCATTATGAGTAATCATTGCTTGTTCTGACCGTGTCCAAATCGTATTCTGATGGCGACTCAACTGTAAATTAGGTCGCAAATGGACTCGTTGCTGTGGTAATACCGTGATATGGTACCCTTTTCCCGTTTGACTATTAGTACGAAAAGTTTGGCTCGTCGTTGTACGAATTCCCGTGATTCGATCAGTACTAGCCGCATGGACAATCTGTGCTTGGCTAAGCCCTAGACCCAATAGTAGGCTGAGCCCGCCAACTAAGCCCCATTGTTTGTTCCCCATCCTAACCGCCTCTTTGATTGTTAGTTTAGTTTCTATTTGATTAGGTTGATTATAATGCTGGCAATTGTGGGGTTGTAGTAAAGTTGCTTATAAATATTTTAATGAAAGTGAAATGAAAAGCGTCTTTTTTGAAGCTGTTTTTAATCGACGCGACCAAACAAACTCAGAAGCAGCCAATGGCTAAGTCAAACTTCAGAAAGATCAAATTTGACCAATAAAATAACACGCTTAATCCGAACAATATCTTCCCCCAGTTATCATTTGATTTGCAAAGTGTAGACTGGCTGACAGATTCTTGGGCGATACAAAAGAGCAACCCTTTTTAGCGGATTGCTCTTTTGATGTCTCACTTATTTAGCTTAAAAATAAAATTCATGTCAAACACACGTTTCACTTAAACCTGACTAACTTCTAGCTCTTGTTAGCCAATAATCTGTTGTCTTAGACCCGGCCACTAAAACATTGGCGTCCTCAAAACAATCTACAATAGCTAAAACGCCATATATGGTATTATTTCTAAATTTGGTATCACTTAAATTCAAAAGGGATACTGGAACATAGCCATCAATATCAAACTGAAAAGCAATTGCCATTAATTCTCTTTTAGTTCTAATGGCATGATCATATTGCAACTTCAAATATTTACCTGCGCTAGTAATTTTCACATCTAACTTACTCAACTCAGGTAATAAACTTATCACCTGTAGTTTTTGAAATGTCGTCCCATCCGTTTTTACCTGTAAGTTTTCTAAAATCAAGTGATTGTGCTTCAAATCATGCCAAAAACGTTTGGCCCCACCATTCCTGTAACTCAATCCACAAAGGTGCATGAAGTTTTCTCGTTTAACCTTCAATTGCATAGACATTATTCTGCCATCCTTCTGGTAGAAATAATATCGCTCACGATCACATAAATCAGCTTCTACATAGCTAAAAGCCACCTTCAAATCAGTCATTTTCAACCTGATACGTTTAAGATCTTGTGGCGTTGCACGCCTATATGCTTGTGGCTGTTTCAAGATATCTACTCATTTCCAACCAAAAATAAAGAGATTGCCAACAAGTCCAATTTAAAGACTCATTAACAATCCCAATCAGGTTTTTCTGTTCTCAGCGAACGCTAGTTGGTTAACTAGCAAAAACTATCTGAATTTTCTGTCCCCAGCGGACGTTAGATTAAATCATCTAACAACTATCTGATTTTATAGTTGCCTGAACAACTGAAGAAAACTACTTTCCTACAAATAAATGTTATCAAAATTCAGATATCTAGTCAATCATCTAGCTCTAGCATCAAAATCATCTTTATTCAAGCATTTCTACATCAGTATTTGTCCGCTGCCACACACCACTAAAGCCCGTCATCAAAAAACGCCTCAGCAAGCCATTTTGAAGCTCGACGACAAAAAAGAAGCACCACAAACGCCGGTTTAACAACGTTTGTAGTGCTTCAAAAGTTTAGTGCGGCCAAGAAGATTCGAACTTCCATGGGTCTCAAATCGAAAATCAAAACGTGCTACCCTTACAGCCACAAGGGATTGAGCAATTCGACTTTTTGAAATTCACTAGTAGGATGCACTTTTTTGAATATTTTGTCATCAAAAAGCTAATCAGAAATCAGGGGTTTCACTGATGACACTCACAGCCGCAACAGCTACAGTCCCTATGCTTAAGCTCCTCTTAAACATGCTTCCAATCTATTTTAGTCAGATTTTTTTTGTCATCAAATATGTAATCAGCCAGTATCTTACGGCTTAAAAAGCCAACTTTATCTCATTAATATCATACCTTAAATCCCGTATATCCCTTGCGGTCTTGTCTCTTAATCGCCGCTGATTACCATTTAACTTGTTATCATCAATCTCAATACTTTCAACTTCATTTGCCAGAAGCTCAAAATGTCTCTCCATATCGACCAGTTTATTATCATCTTTCTCATATTTTCGGTGACCATTATCATCGATTATCGACTTTAAGCCTGGCACCTTACCATTGTTAATACGCTGTAAAACACCCCGTAGCACGCCTTTCCTGGGCTTACCATTAACTATTAACACATTTTTAAGCTGGTCATCTTTAATGAGCTCACACCAAAGCTGACCGGCAGTAACTTGCCGATCAGCCAACATTATCTTCATTTTTGATATTACCTGTTGTGCCGCACTTTGCACTCAATCACTTTCTTCCTATTAATAGGGCACAACTACTTCTTAACACTCTTAGCTTTATTAGCCTTACTTTTAAATTTGCTAATTGGGTAAGTATCATTCTCTTTAGCCACCGATTTTTGGTCTTTAGGATAGAATATTTCAGTCATTTTATTCTGATTAAATTGGTCATTAAACTTGTTCAAATTGCGGTGTAGACTAACCGTCTGAACCATTAATCGTTCCCATTGCTTGCGTTGACTATCACTTAAATCTGCTTTGATATCTAAATTTCCCAGTCCCGTTAACATGAACTGATACCGACTCAATCGTTCATTAACACTCACGCCAACATAACTAATGGCACTGTGTCCGGCCTCATTAGTTGTCATCGCCAATCCTTTAAGTTTACCTTGCTTAATCCGCGTTGTGATACCCTGCAGGACACCTTTCCGAGCCTTTCCGCTGGTTGTAAATAGCATTGATTTTAGCCGCGTATCCTTAATTAGTTCAGACCAAATTTCAGCTTGGGTCTGCGGTTGACCGTCCTTTAATACGATTGGCAATTGCTTGATTACTTCTTCGGTTGCACTCATTTTAATGACCACCTTTTTATTTGATGGTCTAGTTGTAACTCGATTCAAAGACTTAATCCTGTGGGCTTAATGTCAAAAAGCAACAGACATTCCTGTTTGGTCAGCTTAAAACGTTTTAACCAGTCAGGAATATCATACCGATTGAAATGTAAGACCGTTGTATCAGCTACCTGACCGACTGGAATCAAATATCGCTCCATTTTATTACTGTCAAAATTGTGTGCGAAAACTATCAAAAAATAATCCGTGTTGCAAATCTGATGTAAATAATGGAAGAAAAACTCAAGATTGTCATGGTTATTCTTCTGTCCGCTGGCATATTTAACATTAACTGTGATACTGTCATTCACTAACAAATCCCATCCTTTATTGCCGATTTTTGCTTGCTCACACTTAAAGTCATGGTCATCAAACCACTGCCCCGCCCGACACTCGGCAGCAAACCATTCTAGGTTTACCACTTTGTCACCTTTTTTAGTTTTCATATAAGCATCGTCTTCTTATCGTTTGATGCTTATATTTCAAGCTTTCAACAGTCATTAACTTTCGGACTTACTACTAGTAAACAAAAATGAGTGTTAGCATCAGCCAGCACTCATTTAAATATCTTTATTCAACTAAACGGCTCTACTACTTAGAGACTAGTGCATGTTTCCACAATACTTAATAGCCTTTTCTAGGGTGATGGATAGGAGTATTTGTTACATTGCTATCATCTTCTTGTTCCTTTATGATTCTTATTTCTGCTGCATTTAGTAATTCTAACGTCTCAGTTCGAACTTGATATCCCAACCTAAGAAGATAGTCTCCACCCCATTTGATATATGGTGTCAACGCACATACTATAAGTAAGACAATAGCACTGGCAGCAACCAAAACTGTCCATATGCTTTCGTTTTGATACTTGCTAAGCACGGAATCCCCCATTATCGAAAACCATACTACAAGAGCAGCTCCGATAATCGCAAGTATCCCATTATTTTCGCGTTTTGCGTCATCAATTTTTTGTTTCTCAATCGATTCATATTTAAGTATCAATGTCTTTGAATAGAGATTCAGAATCTTCAGAAAATCACAAAAATCATCTACCATTAATTCATTAGTTTCAATTGGAACCTTACTGATTCCCCGCAATATAATTGGTGTCAATCCAAGCACTATACCTGTTATTATTGAAAAAAGTATTCTATCATTACCATTAAAATAACCAAGTAGATAAAAGAATGCTACTACCCCCGCTCCATCCAGTAAAATACTTAAGTCAGTAACAATTCTCAAGCGCGTTAACTTTTTCTCCCGTGAAACTTTCTTTTCTATATATTTAAGATCGTCCAACACAAAACTCATCTCCATTTCAATAGTTATTAGTATGATACAGGTGAAAGCGTGTTCAACGCTACAAATTTTTTTCATGAACAAAAACGAGGATTAGCTACCAACTAATTCTCGTCTACTATTACCCATGATTTATATTTTTCCAGCCATTACCTGTGCAACAAAATCTTTGAAGTCTTGTTGGTTCAACAGTGAGCTTATAACGAATGTATTGAATTCATGCTGTTCAACCACTAATGATGACCCGTATTTTTGCCGGACATGAGTTTGAATGCCAACTTGAAATGGATGTTGGTCAATATACACCATATCTGATTCCACCAATAATCCAGTTTCATCAACAACCTGAGCTTGATTACCTAATCGACAGTAAATTAGGTTCAACATTGAATAATCATCAATTGAAACATCTTGCCCAGTAATCTTATTTACAGCTGCTTGTGTATAATCATCAAGTTTTCCTCGATGATAACTATCAACGATACCCATGGATAGCCGTCCTCGCTGCCGTATATTCAGACTAAGAATCGTTAATCCTCTTGCATCCCAATTTTTCAAATCAATTTCATCGATCATATCTATAAATCTCCCTTATTAAAATACCGTATCATCAAGTTCTGAAACTACTACCATATTAAATTCGCGTAATTCCACAGCTACCCTAATATGATAATGATCTCTCATGTAAATTCGAATTTCAGTCAACGAATTCATCTGTTTAATTTTGTCGTGTTCGGCTTTACTCATATAAATATTTGTATTTATAGACAGTCCTTGCCCGATTTCCATATACTCAAAAATGTTACTGAAAAACGGGTAATTCTCTCTGTTAGGTTCAGCATGCTTACCTAACAATCTATCGACCATAATTTGAATGTTAGGGTTGAATTCTCCAGTGTCATATCCTTCAAAAATTCCAGCAGCTAATTTTAGTTTCTGGTCTTCCGTCGCTCTATTCATTAATTCTTTAATACTCTTACCTGTCATAAATTTCTCCTAACCAATATAACCGGTATAACCCTCAGGCTCGCCAAATGTCTGTGTCATGCGATAATATTTATCTCGATAAACCAAGGCATAAGCACCAAATTCACGAACTTCTAAAGCCACATTATTACCAAAGCGCAACTTAAAGTGTTCCCGCAAATCCTCTGGTGAGCTATGCCTCATCAATACCATACGGTCATCACTGTTCATTTGATATTTTGTTTCATTAATGAATACTACTTCACAATGATTCAATCGATAATATAGCGATAGTAAGCTAAGATACTCATAACTATGGATATCGTCCTCTTCACCCAAATCATCCAAAGTCTGCTTAGTCTTTTTGTCAAATTTTCCAGCCAGATAACTATTCATAATTCCTTCGGCCAGTTCATTCCCCTCATCAATACTTAAATCTTCAAAACTTTTAACCTTATTACTGCTTGCCACTCAAAAAACCTTCTTTCATTCAAGTTGTTGTCATCTTACCGTCACCATTTAAGTTTGTGTTTCAATTCTTATCATGTTACTCATCACTAATAAACCACAAACGTATCAAATACTGTCCTTGTTACGGTTAACCCTGAACCAAATCGTTGTCTCACATAAGTTTCAATGCTAATCCGATTGTCCAATTTCACCATTTTAATATAGTCGTCATGGCTAAAATCTAATCCGCTTAAATTCTTAATTCCGGCACCACCACCAAGCTTAAAATACAAACTCAGTAAGTCTTGGTAACAGCTTTCACTCGGTTCAACTTGGTAGCCCAGTAGTTGATTTAACTGGTTTTGAACTCCTGCCTCAAACCGACCTTCCTCATATCCAGCTACAATATTAGCAATCAAGCATGTCTTATCATCATCGTTTAAATTCAAAAAAAGAACTCCCCTCTTAGATTTGTGATGTCATGTTAACGTCATTATTACAAATCATCTAGGCAGTTCTTATCATATTTTGAATAAAGCTTCTAATGCAGGTGCATCAATACTTGTAGGTGAATCATTCCCTCCGTATTTCTTAGCAGTATCAAACTTTCGATCAAAATCGGCTCTCACTTCATCGGTAATGATATTAGCTGTTTTGACTTCGGTAAAACCTGAATTAAAGGTAACTTGCGGTATGTCAACGGGATAATCTGGAGCATTGATGAAAAACATTCCTCGACGTTCATCATCTCTAGCGTCAATATACTTGCTCATTTCTTGAGTCGAATCGACTGAGTTCCAAACATTGCTCCGTGCGTAACCAAGCACTTGGGCATTAAAATTATCAAATACACGGCCGATTGCATTTTTTGCGAATTGTTGTGTGATACAAATAAATGAGACTCCACGGCTGGCGTGTTCTTGGGTAATCTTAACTACCAAGTTTTCAATTGCAATGCTTAACTTCACTTTCTTACCGGCTATTTCAACCTTTTCAGACTCTGCTGCAGCCATTGTGTTAGCATATTCGTCGAATACCACTAGCCATTTTCCTAATCGTTTAGTCGGAAACTTACTATTATATTCCGATATATTCTTACAACCATTTTTTGTGAACAAATCACGTCTAGCAGTTGCTTTTTCGTCGACGTAACTTAACATGTCATATATGTCTGATGGATTACCTTTAACCACCATGCCACTGGCTTCAAAACCATTGGACTGATAATCCTCTGGCTTCACTGTAGCTACATAAACATCTGAATAGTCATAGGTGCCGCCAGTTTTCAGATAGAGCAATGCCGTAATTACCTGTGTCGCTAAAGTGCTTTTACCACTTCTTGATAAGCCACCTAACAATAATGAAGTTAATGAGTCTCCTCGGGGCAGATTCATCAGATAGCTACCTGTCCGAGAATTGCCAAGCCGAACTTTCCCTGTTTTGGCATCTTCTTTAATTTGTGCAATAGTAGCAGTCTTTGGTGCTTCAATATTTTTAAGCAGGAAAGTCATCCAAAAGCTCCCTGGGTCGCTTGCTATTCCTTTAACCATCACATTGCAACGTAGTTCTTTGGCTACCAGTCCAGACTTTTTCTTGGCGTCATCAAAAGTCGTATCACCAACCAGACGCATTCTTAATCGCAAATAATTATCGTTGCCATCTACCGATTTTCCATTGTTGTCCCAATATGTAAATCCTATTTCGGTCGAATGAATGTCAAAGTAGTGCCAAATATTATTCAATTTTGTTGGCAACCCACGCTCGATTATATACTCCTGTCTCTCATTAAGTTCCTTCGTTTGGGCATCTTTTGCCACCATATTTCTTACTTCGATATATTGGTTAAAGAAGCCACTAGAAACCATTCTACTTGCTAACTTTTCTGGTGACTCATCTGCCAAAACTGATATTAAATCAATATTTACATAGCCTTTATTTATGTATAACCCCAACTTTGGTTCAGGTAATAATCGATATTTTATCAACCAATAATCTTTCATGTTTCGCGCGCTTAAAACTGGGCTGTGCCCCGACAATTGAATTTGAACTATCTTGCCATAATTAGGTATTTGCTGACTCTCTAAAGTATCAGCGAATATAAAATCATCAATACTAATCCGTTGCCTATCAATATATAAATCTTTATATAATCCTACTAACTCTTTTAATGCCTTTAACGGGTAATTATAGTTGCGACGGCTAAGGGACGTTTGTGGCAGGTCATCCATTATTAGTTCGACCATTTCGTGACTTATGTCATGTTCATATTGGTAATGCCGGAATGCCAGAAATCCTAATAACAAGCCTATATCAAGCACTACTAACCACCGCATTAACCATGTTAATAATAGGAGGGCTACCACAAGCAACGTTACCTTTAACCTAGAATGGGTGATAATTTCCCAACGATATTGCTGCTTCACTTTTTGAATCAGCCTATTTTTAGCGTTTAAATAGATATTCTCAAAGTAAGTTCTTGCTAGCAAATGACCAAGAGTTTTGAACTGATGATTCAGCTCCTTTGCCCGATCATCTCCAATTTTTGCCGTGAGCCATTCTTTTAACCGTAAAAGTAGAAAATGTATAAATTCGCCAAACTCACTTTGTTTCATCATTTGACATACCATTACTTGCTGGCTTAGCAAGATGATTACTCTGATTAGTTCGAGTTAGCGCTTCGTCATATTCCCATTCCAACTGTTCTAATTCATTGCCAGTAGGTTCAGTCATCAATTTAAAATTGGTTCTTACCAAGTCATCAATAGTTACAATTGGCTGTAGCTTCAGTTGGTATTTGCCATCCACTTTTGTTGTGATTAATATATAGCCCTCTATCGTGTCAAAGTCTTGTCTTCGTCGTAAGCACATCACAATACAGCCATTTATAATTGCATTCAGATACTTATCGGCATGTTTATTTAGAACTTCAGCCATTAACTCATAGCTTTCAAACACTGCAACCATGGCGTTTCCATCGTTAATTACCGGTTTATCGGTCATATTATCATCATTAATCAACTTAAACTGCAAATGAACTAAATGCTGATTATCGAAAGTTGCGACTGCTTGCAAGTCATTATCAACCCTTATTACTCGTCCTAACTTCACTCCTTTCTCGCGTAGAAACCAAATGGCCTTGCTTAAAATTGTCCAATGTTCTAGCACTGATAGGTCAACTTGCTGGGGGAATATTGCATTCTGAACTCGATGTCCGGCAATTCCATATACACGCCTTTTCTTAATTGCTTCATTTTTAAACAGAGATTGAAACACGTGCACCCCATTATTAGCGGTCAAATTAGCTAACACTTCATTTGAGACTGTTCCTAAGTTCATGACTAAATTTAGCAGTTCATCTTGCCCCATAATCCGCTTGACGCCTAGCTTGTTCGTATATAACAGTTCATTTTTACCAAGCTTTTTTGATACTATTGCTTGGCGGTCTGATTTTTTCATTTTGTCCTCCTCATCGTTCCTGAAATAATTCTTAGGTCCCTATTTGACACCCTTTGAGCAAGATTTCCCAAAACCACTGGGTCATCTTAATAACCAATATTACTAACAAGCACCTTGCTTTATCAGATGACAACGACCTTCTCATCTAAATCCTGTTACTTGATCTAAGTCTTCATATTTGTGTCGGATAATTGCCAGTCACCTGTCATCTAATATTCGTTAATACCAGCCCTAAATTAAAATGGAAGCTGCATCTGAACCCGAATAGCCATATTTGTAACATAACCGAATAGATTTCCAGTTTGGCTTTAAAGGTTGTTGTTGTTGGCGAATGCGACGGTTAACTACTAACTTGCTTTCTCGCCGATATTCCATATAAAACTTAATAAATTTAATCATCCTTGCTTCATCTCCTGTCCCATCTAGCCATCACTGTTGTAACATCCTAATGCCGGTTTCGCATCTTTTGACATAGATGTTGGATAAGCATTTTAAACACAAAAAGCCGCCCAAATTAACGGACGACTAATTACGAATACAAACTGGCTAAAATTAAACTTTTTTAATATTCAACTACTGGTATTGAATAACTGATTCTTTTATTATCGGCCAGTTGTTGCGCACGAGTTGGATTATTAGAAGTTTCAGGCATTTGTAAAAAAACATTTTCCAAAAACTCTGCATCTAATGGCGATGTAACTAATTCTTTAAATGCCCCATGAGCAACAATTGGAAATGTTACATAAGGTTTGCTGGGATTTTCAAGATGTAACAATAGCGTGTATGAGACATAGTCCAGTGAAGGTTCCTCCCCAAATTCATCATAATCCAACGCAAAAACATTACCATTTCGATGCCATTTGTCATGTAACACATCTACATATTTTTGATTGGGAACCTGTGTTTCATAATACTCGCCCAAGATTTGTGGCAAAGCACAAGCTGATAGCCCACTTTGATTGTTATCGATTAATTTTACTACTGCACTGATTAATTTTTGATTTTTGACCATGATAAAACACCTTACCCTTTTTAAATTTATTATTTTTGAAATTTACGTATTTGTTATTGTGTAAGCACCGGCGCCTCATCAATTAACAACGCAAGTGTAATCCCATTCCGATAGGTTGGCAAACCGCTGAAACGCCTGTCCTACAGCAGTCTTCATCAATTTAGGTTTGCCAATTTTGGGGATGAAGACAGACCTACAGCAAGGGTTTAAGTGCACAAATTCTAACAATCGTGATTTTCCAATTCACGTAATTATGAGAACTTTCTAATGTATAAATGCCAGTTTAACAGCATTCCGATTACTTTAATTTGCACATTTACGAACGGGCCATGTGTATAATCCAACTATTACCAGCATATTTGTATAAATTTATGGCAAGCTTTTGACAACTTTTTCAAAAATTAGTTTTTAATTAGAGGACTTTTTTGCAATTATTTATAGTCTTCGGTCACCAAATCCTGTTACATTAATCATTCCAAAGTCTTGCCACATCTGGGTTACAGGCTGTTCAGGTCGATTTGTGTGGCACTTGTCGAGACGTCTGTCAGCTCTTGCCACCCAGCCAGAATAATTACACCTAATAGTATTGGATGGCCTGTGTGCCACTGTGTCGAGGTGTCAATTAGCCGACGTCATCTTAGCAACTAGCAAGTAATATCAAACTTGGAGCGATATTTCTAGCACAAACAAGCCATATTCTGGATCAAAGTAAGGTATCCCATCCAAAGTCATCGAATTTTAGATAAAACAAAAAAAGCCATCCTAAAAAGAATGACTTCTTACCTAGTAGTCGTCAACATTGTTAGTCATATTCAATTAAAGAAATCGGTCATCTTTATAGTAATTAATTGGTCATTTTATTGTCACCCATTAATCACCACCCAGACTGGAATACCGGCACTTGCTGGTCATCCTTGGCCTCCAACTCCATGGTAACTAAGAGCACCCCATTCGAATCCTGTGGCACTTGTCGAACCGCGTGTGGGCTCTTCATATTAGGTTGGAATAATTATACCTAAATGTCCTGAAGCACCTGTGTGGCGCTCCGCGGGGACTGTTATCTTAACAGGTATAAACTTGGTAAGTGGACTAGTGATATTCTAAGTTATGAAAGGATGATTACATAAACCAGAATAAAACATCAAATAGTATTAGCTAATACAGGCTACTTTAACTGTTCATATATTTTTAATAGTGCATCAGAACGCACCATACATTTTTTTCGTTTTACCACAACAAACTTGTGTAACCCTCTGTCAATTTTCCTATACAATTTGTTCTGAAACTTATAGATGTAATTTTCCATCGAAACAACGACTGCTAAAAATCCTATAAAAGATACCACGTTATAACTATCACTCAATTTAATTACAGCTGCAATCCAGAGAAATGAACCATATGCATCTCTAACCACTTTATCAATTGTTGCAAAATATTCCAATACATAAATATCGAAAAATAATAAGAGCATAATCCTTACGATTGTTAACAATGTATAAGTCACCATATCGTTATAACTTAGAAAGCGACTGTTTTTCCCAATAATACGAAAAGTCTTCACACTTACTACATACCGCTTATCAACAATAAACGGATAGAACATCCACATAAATGTATACCCCACCCGTTGAATCACCTGTGCCAACCATGTTATCAATACACCAATTGTGGCAATCTCACCCAATAATCTAAACCACATGTAAACATGCATGTGAGCAAAAAAAGCTGCAAAAGCTTCAATAGTTAAAAAAAGCATTTCCACTATCACGAACGACAAGAATATCCTCTTACGATGGGTGTCTTGCATAAAATAATCATCACAATTCTTAACAACAAAAAGTATTATAAGACATGATAAGACAAAATATAACATTTTGGGTGACACATCAATTGCTACATACAGGAATGCTAATTCCCGACCTCCAAAAGCAAGGACCCCCATAAAAACTGCATACCCTATTTCACCTAAGAAACGTAATATTCGTTTACCAACACTCGTTGAGTCTAATAAATTCATCTTCATCCCCACCTAAATATAGAATTGCTTTAACTTTATCATATATATTTCCAAATTCTACTAGGCAATTTGGAAGCAAAAAACTAAGGTTTCAAATTTGTTAGCCTGTGTGCCACTGTGTTGGGACTCCATTTAACTGACGTAATCTTCATAATTAACCAAGTGGTAGTAAAATTGGGCATTATTCTTAGCACAAACAGTTCATATTCTGGATCAAAGTAAGGTAATCCATCGAAAGTCATCCAATTTTAGACAAACTAAAAAAGCCATCCTAAAAGAATGACTCCTCGCCTAACATTTTAGTCATGCTTAATTATAGTAATTGGTCATCTATATAATTATTAATTGGTCATTTATCTTGCTACTCAGAAATCGCCATCTGGTCTGGAGCATTGTCAAACTGGCACTCATAGGCCATCCTTAACCCTGAACTCCATGGTAACTAAGAACACTCCATTCGAATCGTGTGGCACTTGTCCGGCCATGTGTCGCCTCTTGCCATCTACTTGGAATAATTATACCCAAGGACTCTGAAACGCCTGTGTGGCACTCTGTCGGGGGTGTCATCTTAACAGGAATAATCTTAGCAATTGATGGCCTAAATCATAGGGCGCGAAAGTGTGGAGCTAGAAAAATCAATGTTTAACAGTGGAATATTTAGTTTGATCCAAACAATATATTCTGATCGGTCATCATTCACTCAAACTTAATGGGTAATTTTAGGGTAAAACAAAAAAAGACAACCCATCACTGGATTGCCCCTTTTGAAATTTATATTAAATTACGTTACTTTAATTCAGTAGCCTAGAAGCCCATTTCTACCGCTACATAGTAGTCACCGGGGTTCGTTGGGTCTTCTGCCATCCCAATACCAATCTTTGATGCTGATGGATGGATTAATTACATCATTCCAATGACCATCACCTTGGAAACTTGTTACATTGCATAATAAAGTAATCTAGATACATTCTAACTCTTAAAACGCCAGTAATTAACCCTTAAATATTCTTAGACAATTATACTTAATTACCCAAAGAACTATTGAATTGCTGACACAAGGGTTCCAGTTGCTTGTAATTTATACATATAGAATTAATAAATGGAATATTTCGATTGCACCTTAAAGCATATACCCTAGCACTCTTATTTTTAATTCGGTCAGCATTAACTTTAACCCACTGCCATTCCTTTAATAATAATAAGTACCGTTTAGGGTCAGATTGCTCAAAAACATGAAAATCCAAGGGTGTCCAATTATTATCTGTTACTGGAATCATGTCGTTCAATAGCAAGTAGCCCAATAGGTCTTCATTCTTATCAAGATTTCCCCAAACTTTTAAAGTAACTTGCCCATTTACTTTTTTACTAGTTTTCCTTGACTCTAAAGGTGCAAAGTAAGTATACTTTCCAAATTTTAAAACAATACCTAAGTAAGGCCGATGACTCTTATTTATTAATATCCGGTGCTCATGTTGCCTTAAATAATTGATATAATCAGTATTTACATAGCCAAATTCCAAAACTACTCCTTCAAAATATCCACAAAAAAGAGGTTGCAACCCGCAACCCCAAATCCAGATATCGTCTCCACTTATGGCAGGAGCATTCCAATTTTATCGTCTCCACTTATGGCAGGAGCATTCCAATTTTATCGTCTCCACTTATGGCAGGAGCATTCCAATTTTATCGTCTCCACTTATGGCAGGAGCATTCCTAATTGCTTCTCTATCACTACAAATAGTATATCTCTTTACAACTAACATTTCAAACTATTTTGCTTGCTAGGGGTAATAACGGAGTATCTAGGCTAAAATATTAAGAATCTACCTGTTTAACTGTAGATTTTATATTCAATAGTAACCAGTATAAATCATCTAAACAAAAGAGCAACCCATCGCTGGATTTGCCCCTTTTGAAACTTGATTAAGTTAGATTACGTTACTTTAATTCGATAGCCTAGAATCCTAGTTGGATTGCCATGTATCCATCAGTATCTCCATCCTTTACCATACCTACACCAATCTTACTGAAACTTGGATTCATTACATCTGCCATATGTGCCCCATCAAATGCTTCTACTGCACTCGCTGTGTCAGCATTCGTTGCTCCTACTGGTGCTGTAATTAAATCTTCGGTTGCATAATAACTATCATAGATACCATATTGCTTGGCTAATACCGTGCTTGCATCAGTTCCTTTATACGTATGACTGAATTCTGTTACCAATTGTTGTGCTCGAATATCCCCAATTGTTTGTAAAGTCCCATCATATTCTAGAGGTGCAATACCCTTCTTAGCCCGCATTTGGTTCAATAAACTAATTGTTGATTGAACTACTGCATCATGATTATACGCTGAACTTGTTGCAGAACCTGCACTTGATGAACTGCCGGAGTTTGCTGAACTGCTTGCACTTGAACTAGTCGCTTGGCTAGTTGATGAACTCGTTGCCGCTGAGCTAGAACTCGTTGCATTGCTGGTTGCTTGGCTAGAAGAACTCATAGCAGAACTCTGTGCTTGGCTAGTTGATGAACTCGTTGCTTGACTAGCCGAATTACCATTTGAAGCACTCGTTGCTTGGCTTGCTGAGTTGCTTGTCGCTGGTTTTGTTACAGTTGTCGCTGGCTTCGATTGATTCTGGGTAGTTCCCGTTGCAGGTGCGGTTACTTTATCCCCAGATACAACAGTTTCAGTGGCACTCGACGTCTTGGTAGAATTAGTAGCTTTAGCAGGTGCCGTAGTTACTGTGCCAACTGGGTGAACATGCTTAACTGAGCCAGTAGCAGTCCCATTGGTAGTTGAAGTTTTGGCGTTGGTAGTAGTTTGAGTTGTAGCGCCAGAATTAGTGGATGCTGACGTAGACGATCCTTTAACCGCAGAACTACTATTGCTTGTCATTGGGATAATCAACTTTTGACCAACTAAGATGAAGTCAGGATTGCTGATATTATTCCGACTAACAATTGAACTCTGACTAACACCAAACTTTTGGGCTAATTCGGAAATCGTGTCGCCTAACTTAACGATGTAAACTACTTCATTTGAATGAGGAATTACTAATTGTTGCCCAATTAAAATGAAACTTGGATTGGACAGATTATTAGCGGCCGCAATGTTGTCCACCGTCGAGTTGTATTGTTGCGCAAAACCCCAAACTGTATCGCCAGCTTTAGCAGTTACTTTGATATCGTTAGCGGCGGCACCGTTGGTACCCCCGTCATTAGCTTTAACATTGGTAGGACGGGCGAATGCTAATCCCGCGCCTGCTAACAATAATGCGGAAAATGTGAAAAACTTGTTCTTCATGATTGAAATACCCCTATTTCTTCCTTTTTTGTCTTTACAACTTAATTCACTTTATTTTTGATAGTGCTTATCTTGCTTGGTCAGTCTGACAGTCATATTGGTCATCTAACTAACTCTTCCAACATCCTTCTACTCTGTGCCAATGTGCCTATAAGTCTAGGAAAGTCCTTAACCCTTAACAACTAAACACATGTTAACTTCAGGCTTCATCCTTGTGTCAAAATGCTTATCACTTTTCATCAAATTAGTTATCCATGATCAAAGTGCACTTAGTGGCTGTAAGAAAAGAATTTTTCCAAACTTTTTTGACTAGTCCTTCATCACAAGATGTGCGATGACAACACTTAGCAAGAAAAACAACCAACCAAATGGCGCTGAGAACGCACCGATGACCACACTAATAACCGTTAGAAGCAGATAAACCTTAACCTTGGTAAAGAAGCCAACACTAGATTCCGGTTCGGCATCCTGCTCAATAACAATATATTTTTTATTCTGACTCATCTACGTCCCCTTTTTTCTTCTCTAAAATTCTACTTACGCCTGATAGGTATAGCCATACAGCCTCCCAAGTCTAAATAACGAGCGTTTTATGAACTACTTGTTTTTGGCACAAAAAAGCCCTTGCTATAACTGCTAATGCAGTCACAACAAGGACTCGGATAGTGTTTATTTTTATGTAAATAAGGTCTAAAAAACGCTCGATTTTTAAACCAGCGGTCAGCTGATTACATAAATTATATTAACATAAATCATAGTTAAATGGTCAGGCTTTTTCGACGTCGGCTAAGATTATTACGTTTGGCAATCATAAATACCGTTGATCGACCAACTCCAGTTCGTTTAACTATCTTAGCAATTGGGTATTCTGTTCGTTTATATAGCCGACAAACCTCTTTTTCAACTTTAGGGTCAATCCTAGGTCGCCCTAACACTTTCCCTTCTTTCTTCAATTCTGCCAGTGCATCCTTAGTCCGCTGTTTAGTTTGATTAACTTCAAATTCCGCAAACATGCTTAGCATTTGATACTGCAAGATACCACCCGGCGTTGACGTATCAATATCTTCCTTTAGGGACACTAACTGAATCCCATAGTGCTGCAAGTCATCAATTACCATGGCTGAACGCACTAAATGTCTGGCCAGCCGGTCTAGTTTTAAGACCACAAACTTAACATGGTAGCCTTCTTCAGCTAAATACTTAGCAGCTTGCATGGCATTGCTAAACTCTTGTCGATTATCTTTCGTTCCAGATTCCTCTTCCGAAAAAATAAACTCACAACGTTGCTCTCTTAACGCACGTTTCTGTAGGTCTAAACCTAACTTCTGTTTATCTTCACCTGTCGAAACCCGTGCGTATCCTACCTTAATAGTCTTCATAATCAATTCCACTCCTCAATATTATTTAAATATTCACCTAATCATATCGAGTTTCATTCATCAACTAATTTCTATCAATTAATTCATGTTGGTATCACTTATCAATTATTCAGTTGTCATATTTTAATCAGTTGTCACCCTTGATTGATAATTGGTATACTTGCTAATCAGTCTTAATCTAATCTTGCTTCATCCCATATTGCCCTAGTCTCTATCTAAATCGTCCTTAACCCTTACTTCTTAACCCAAGTGTAACTTCAAGGTTTTAGGTTGTCTCAGTTTCTTTATCAAATAAAAACACGTCCAGCAATTTTAGCTAGACGTGTCATTGGTTATTCGGATTTCAAATAATTATTTACCGTTGATTGGGTGAGCATCAATCGACGTGCAATTTCTGCCACTTGCATATGTCGATTGTGCTTTAAATCAGCTATTGTTGACTTAAGATACTGCTTTTCATCGACCTTGTTCTCAAACTTTTCTCGCACAATTTCAGTATCTGCCTTAGTAGTTTTATTACCAGCCTTAAACCAGCCCAATAAACTATACATGCTGTATTTCTTAGCATCGGCGTGTTTCAGTTTCAAGCCTTTGATAATGGCCTTTGGTGCAAGTGCTGGGATTTCAAAGATATGTGGATTACTTCGCTGCAACTTATTAGCCATAAAATCATTATAGTAGTTTAGTCCGTTGCTCAATCCCTGCGATTTTAACTTGTTGCCTAAATCATCCTTTAATAATCGCTTATCAAAGATACGAGTATCACCAGTCACAGCGCTTCTCATAATCTCTTTGTTGTAGTCACCATTTCTGAAATGCTCTTCGGTTAAGATTGCTTGAATATCCGCCATAAAATTATACTCGGGCTCCGCACCCTCATCATTTTCATGGTTCAGTAATAAATAATAATGGATAGCGTTTATTGTTCGTAACAGAATGCCGACAATTCGATAGAAGTATTTGATCTGACCGACAATCTCCTGTGATTCAGAATTATCAAGCTCCTTGCCAGCCTTCAACGTATAATTCAATTGCTGTTCTTGAACCTGGTTTTCATAATTGTTCAAATCATTTAGTAGTTGCAGTAGATAATGCTCATATTCAATTATTTGGTCATCGGTTGGTTTGTGTTTTTGGTCATGCAAACTATCAGAAAACTGGCACATTAGTTCTGAAAAATCCATCGTATGACGTTTTAACATGTGCTGATATCGAAAACGAATTGCTAAATTTAATGCAATAGGGTCAAACAACTGCTCCACTTTGTCAATGTCATCACTATCAACGCCAAATAAATCTTTAAAAGAACTCATTGGGTCATCTTTAGTTGCTCCCCAAACCTGACCAAATCCAAGTAATGTTCCTAACTCATTTTTTGTTAACCTTGAGTCTTGGTATAGTGCATATTCAACGCTCTTTTGACGCTTAACGGTTTTTGCCTGACGTTGTGTAGGGGTGACTTGTTCCAGCTGAGCAAGGTCAGCATCAACTTGGGTATTAACCCGCCGATTCCTGAAATCATTTTTGATTTTAATTAACGCTTCGTTGATTAAATTTACTCGTTGTTGAGTGTCAGGCAACATTTGCAGTGTGTTCCAGACCGTGTCATCAATCAACTCTTGTTCATCTGGCGTAACATCAAACCCCTTTAAATCAATCCAAGGTTCAGCTCTTAGTATACGTTGCCCAACATAGCGCCTGAAACGCATTACACGGTTAGTTCCTTTAATTTGAGTATAACGGCTCAGTTCACAGCCGTAAGCCTTACGTCCAAGGTTATAAGCAGCTAACATAATTGACCCGCTACCACTGTAACTGTCCAAAACGGTGTCTCCAACTTCGGTATAACGTTGGATTAACCGCATTAACATATGCGGCGGCTTTGGTGTCTGGTTAATCCTCTTATTATCATCAAACAATTTGGTTTTTGCTGATGATTCATACAGCTGGTTCTCATTCCCATTACTCAACTTTTGATGTTTTTCTCGACCTGCTGGGGTGTCTCGGTAGGCGATAGCAACATATTCACTGCGTTGCCTGTATTTAGAATCAGACTTACGATCTGGATTAGTCTTCACCCACTCTTCATAATTGACTGTTTGGTAGTTAAAAGTTGGGTAATCAGCACTAGCACTTAACTTATTGATTAGAGCATTCAGTAATTGGACATTTTCATAGGTATTAAAAATTAGCAAAAAAGCATCATCACTTAACAATGGGTTAACTGATAATAGATAATTTTTGAATTCTGATTCTTTACTTGCGACACCATCATCATCACTAGTGTCTGGCAACTCTTTATCCCAAGACGCTAGATTGATGTAATACGGCGGGTCAGTAATAACTGCATCAATCTTATCCGTTTCCCCCTGTTCAATCTGATTCTGTAAGCTTCGATGGAACTTTTCATAATCTGAACAATAAATATTAAATGGCTTAATTGACGCTGGTTCCGAGTCATCTAGTATCTCCAAGCCATCAGTTATTGTGCCATTTGCTTTAGTTTTAATATCATGGTTTGATGATTGAAAATACGTATCAATTTCGTCGACTAATGGATTCAAGATAGACATTACTTGATGAGTGATATTATCATCTTCTGGGTCGTTAGGCGGTAAGTTACCTGCCCCTATAATGCCATACTCCAGATTTTGTTTCTCCTTATCGATATTCGCTGGGTCTAGCTTGTCCCAATTCTGCTGATACCTTTCAACCACAGACTTCATCTGTTGATTGATAATGGCAATTATAAGGTCAGCCGCTCCTTCTGGGTTCTTCTTCTCAGGAGTTTGAGTTTTAACATATTTAAGTATTGCATCATTTAGCGACGTCTTATCTTTGATTAACGCAATCCCGTCGTCTAATTCATCTTTTGTCATATTACTTCTCCATTTTTGGTCATCATATTCTTCACTATTTCATCATACCGCTATTGTTCATGCTGATACAATGCACTTTATTTAAAAGTGAAACGTGATAAAAATCGACTAGATGTTTCGAACGTCTGACGTTATGATTCATCACATAGACTTAATTAAAAATGATTGGAGCGGATTTATCATGGGAACACTTAACCTTCGCAAAATTAGTAAGAAACAAGGTTGGATTCTACAATATCGATTTGAACAACCTGAAGGCGGCACCAAGCTTCGAACGAAGCGATTCGGTAAGCAAGAAAATATTCGAACTATTAGAGAAGCTAAAAGGGCTGCTAATAGGTGGGTGCAAGAAACCCAACAAGCCTTTGACCAAGGCCGAGGCGACTCTCCAACATTAGGAGCTTTCATCAACAATGTCTGGCGTAAAGAGCATCCTAATCGGGGCACCGCTACTTTTGAGCGATACACCTCAACCGTTGACAGCCAAATCATTCCTTTAATCGGCAAGAAACGGCTTAACCAATTAAGCTTTAGATTTCTCAATCAATTTTTAATCGACGCGACCAAACGCTATACCAAGCTTACTCATAAACAGTTATCACATAGTGGCTTATACAATTACAAGCGAGCGCTCAGCAATATCCTAACGTTTGCCGTGCAGACCGGCTACATCGAAAAGAACAACATGCGACATGTCAGCGTGGATAAAATTATCCCACCCGCTAATGAGCAAGATAAAATCATTAATTCGTCCACTACTCGTAACGCTTATACACAAATTGAATTGCAGACATTAATGGATGACTTAAAGGCTAGTCCTAAAGTTAGACAGTGGGAATTGAATTTCGTTACTGTCATGGCTGGAACTGGATTACGCGATCAAGAAATGGCGGCACTTGATTTCAAACATTCGGTTAACTGGGAAGAAAATTATCTATGGATTAATAAAGCAATAACCGCTACCAAAGAAAAAGCTAAGCTATTTAAAACTACTAAAAACCGTGTCCACCGTCGAGTTTATTTTAATGAAACCGTGCGAAAGGCTTTACTCAGCCAATACAAAATTATCCAAGCCCGTGCCGCTAAGAATCCAGATTACGGTTGGTGCATGGATGAGGGTGCTGAAAAGCTCTTCATGGTATTTGCCCATGGCGATGGCTTACCTTACCGAGTTTCCTATTTAGGCTCTAAGCTATGGCCGAAACTTCGTGATACTAGTCCGATGATACCTAAATACAGCCTTTACTCGTTACGTCACACTTACGCAACCTTGGCCTACCATGCTAATCCAGACGCCGAAGCAATTGCGGCTAGTATTGGAGATACGCTGGAAACCTTTGCCAAACACTATCTTCATACCATGGATAGTGTGCAAAGAAAAATCGGCCAAGTTAACTTTTTTGAATAAATCAAATTAACATCAATTTCATATCAAAAAAACGTGAATGACTATCAATGTGATTCACGTTTTTCTTCTTCACACTCTTAAATTTAGGTGTTTTTAGGTGATAACATTCGTTGGTAAAACGGCTTGTTTTTAGCTTAAAATCCATATAATACCAAATTCGATGCAAATTCAACCCCTTTGAAACCTCTCTATACCAGTCTCTAGCACACTTTTTTGTCATCAAAAAACGCATCAGCAAGCCATTTCGAAGCTCGACGACAAAAAAGAAGCACCACAAACGCCGGTTTAACAACGTTTGTAATGCTTCAAAAGTTTAGTGCGGCCAAGAAGATTCGAACTTCCATGAGGTTAACCCTCACAAGATCCTTAATCTTGCGCGTCTGCCAATTCCGCCATGGCCGCATCAATAACTCACAAAAACCATTTTAACAAAATGTCGTGAGTCTGACAAGGCTTAATTAAGATTTATCAACCTTAATCCCTTGAGCATCAACTGGTAGCAGATGATATTGTCCAGTCAATGACGTGTTTTGTTTCAATTTTGCTTGTAAATTTTTCAAGTCTACCTGCGTTCCGAGAGTCACAATCGTCGGCCCAGCGCCACTTAAATAAGTTCCGACGATTCCCATTGCATGTGCCGTTGCCCGAATCGTTGCTAAGGCTGGTACCAGCTTGGCACGATATTGTTCGTGGAACCGATCTTGTTCTACTAATGTCAACGCCAATGACCAATTTTGGGTTGCCAACGCCGCAACCAACGTATTCGCAATGCTACTGCCAGCAATCGCTTGTTTAAATGGGAGCTGTACCGGTAACGCCTTGCGACTAGCCGACGTTAACAATTCCTCATTAGGGACATAGACACTCGCGAACAACTCTGGTATTGGCAATTGAACCGCTTGGACGTTTTGATCAACATAAGTCGCCACAACTAAACCGCCCAGTATTGCCGGCGCCACATTATCAGGATGTCCTTCTAATTCGGTCGCTCGCAATAACAAGTCATTTTTAGAAATAGGTTTGGTTGATAATTCATTGGCAACTGCCAAACCCGCCACAATCGCGGTCGAACTACTGCCTAAACCACGAGCTAGTGGAATATTTGAAGTCACTTTTAACCGTTGCGGTGCCAGATCCGGAGCTAAGCTCAAAGCGGTTTTAACAATCAAATTGCGTTCATCCGTCGGGACGGCTGCCCCAAATGGGTGTTCAACTTGCCAGTCTTGGCTAGGTCCTAACAGTGTCACTGTCAATGGCATGGCTAACGCTAGCCCTATTGAGTCAAATCCTGGACCCAAATTAGCGGACGTTGCTGGAACTGAAATCTTTAACATCTACTCACCTACTCGTTCTTCAAAACTTTATAGCTGGCTAATAAATGCATGTCCGTTTGACCAGCAATGGCTGCCGTAATGTCCGCTAACTGCTGATCATTCATGGCATGGGTGATGATGACCACCCGCGCGTTGCCGTCCCCCAATTGATTTTGGATGATACGGCTAAACGAGACTTTCGCTCGCGTCATAATTTCAGTTAATCGTAACATCATCCCAGGGACATCACGCATCTTCAAGGCGATAAAGTGCGGATAAATCACATCCGTCGGTGCCGCCAAAACAGTTTCTTGCCGATAGGAATTAAACGTATTCCCCGTCGTATTCAGCGCAATATTTTTGGCAACCGTCGTAATATCACTCAAAACACTATTGGCGGTCGGCAATTCACCCGCACCGGGCCCATAAAACATCGTGTCGCCAACTGCGGTCCCGGTCACCATAACAGCGTTATTTTCATTCTGCACGGTTGCTAACGGATGATGATCTGAAACCAGTACTGGGCCAACTGAAACAGCAATTCGATCATCGATTTCTTCCGCAATTCCAAGCAACTTAATGGTATAGCCTAACTGATGGGCTTCTGCAATATCCTCAGGACTAATCTTAGTAATCCCCTGCACCTTGACATGCGTCATCGACAAACTCATCCCAAAGGCAAATTGCGTCAAAATAATCATTTTGTAGGCCGCATCCAGACCTTCGACATCATTGGTTGGGTCACTTTCGGCAAAACCCAAATCTTGCGCAGAACTCAACGCTTGATCATACGACCAATTTTTCGTCAACATTTGCGTCATGATGTAGTTGGTCGTCCCATTGACAATCCCCATCACGCGTTGAATCTTATCCGCAGCAAAACTGTTATCAATTGTCCGCAGAATGGGAATACCCCCAGCCACGCTGGCTTCGTAAAATAGATCCCGATGATTCTCGCGCGCAATTTGGACCAGTTCGCGACCATATTGGGCAATTAAATCCTTATTGGCAGTTACCACATGCTTCCCAGCTTGCAAGGCACGTGTAATGTATTCTTTGGCCGGATGAATCGACCCCATCACTTCAACCATAATCTGGATTTCAGGATCATCGATCAAAGTTTCAATCTGGTCGGTCAACCGCACGTCCCCCAAATCAGTCGTTTGATGCTTCTTTAAGTTGTGGACGACCACACAGGCTAATTCCAGGTTACGTCCCGTAATCTCAGAAATTTTAGCTTGATGGGCTTGGAGCATTTTGACCACGCCAGTCCCGACGGTGCCGAGCCCGACGATCCCAATTTTAATTGTTTCCATCGATAATCCCTCCATATAGTCATTATAATTAGCCTAATTCTATCGAATCCCCACCAGATAAGCAAACCTTTTCAAACGGGCTTGATTGGCCCGCGACAACGACCACAAGTATACCGTTGTGTATCCAAGCGTCGTTTACGATGATAGACTAGGCCGCAACGTTGACACTGATAAGTGTAACGATACGCCAATCGGGTTTGTTTCTTCGGGGTCGGTGCATAACGCGAGCCGCCTACTTGGGCCAATAAACGTTTGAAATCAGCATCGCGATGTTGATACCCCCTTTGGGTCAAATGAAGATGATAGTGACAAAGCTCGTGCTTAATCACCCCAACCAGTGTTTTCTCATCAAAATCCGTCAACATTTTAGGATTAATATCAATATTATGACTTTCCAATTGGTAACGACCACCCGTTGTCCGCAATCGCGCATTAAAATAAGCTCGGTGGCGAAATGGCCGCTTAAAATCGTGCAAGGAGATTTGGCTAACTAATTGTTGTAGTTGGCCATCAGTCATGTGCTGACACTTTCGGGTCGACCATGGTCAAAGCGATCCGTTGCCGCTGTTCATCCACTTCTTCGACCCAAACCGTCACGATATCGCCCACTGCGACCGCTTGACGCGGATCTTTTAAGAATTTAGTCGTTAATTTGGATACATGGACTAACCCATCTTGCTTCACACCGATATCTACAAACGCACCAAAGTCCACGACATTTCTAACGGTACCCTGCAGTTGCATCCCTGGTTTCAGATCACTCATCTTTAACACATCTTGTCGCAATAACGGCGCCGGCATGGTATCACGTACGTCACGGCCAGGCTTTTGAAGACTACTGATGATATCTTGTAGTGTCAACTTACCGACCTCAGTTTCAGTAGTTAGTCGCGTCAAATCCAATTGTGATAATTTTTGAGCTTTAGCCGTTCCAACATCCGTCGTCGCTAAACCGGTCGCTTGTAGCAAGGCTTTGGCTGCCGGATAACTTTCTGGATGAATATCAGTATTATCAAAAATGGTCTTGCCATCAATAATCCGTAAGAACCCCACGGCTTGTTCATAGGCTTTAGGCCCCAGTCGTGGCACCTTCTTCAATTGTGGTCGACTACTAAATTCCCCATTGGCATCACGATAAGCAACGACATTTTGGGCAATCGTTTTCGATAAGCCAGAAATATGCGTCAATAATTCGGGACTAGCCGTGTTCAAATTGACACCCACTTGGTTAACGGCTGTTTCAATCACAATATCCAACTGGTTAGTCAAGGCTTTTTGTGGCACATCGTGTTGATATTGCCCCACCCCGACCGATTTTGGATCAATTTTAATTAATTCGGCTAGTGGATCTTGTAACCGCCGACCGATACTAATGGCACTACGTTGTTCAACATGGAGTTCTGGAAATTCTGCCCGCGCATTATCACTAGCAGAATAGACAGAGGCTCCCGCTTCATTAACGATCACGTAATAAACCGGCCGGGTCATTGTCTTCAATACATTGGCAACAAACTCTTCGGATTCCCGTGAAGCGGTCCCGTTACCAATCGCAATCATCTCTACCTGGTATTTTTCCAAAAAGACTTTAAATTCACCCGCCGCTGCGGCCCGCTTTTCGGCGTTCGCAGGTTTATGTGGATAGATCACTAATTTGTCTAAAAACTTGCCGTTGGGATCCATCACTGCCAGCTTGCAGCCCGTTCGATAGGCGGGGTCAAAGCCAAGCACAACCCGTCCCTTTAATGGCGCTTGCATCAATAAATGATACAAGTTATCGCCGAAGACCTTAATCGCCTGTTCATCCGCGGCATCCGATAATTCGTTACGCAATTCGCGTTCAATGGCCGGGCCAATAAAACGTTTGTAAGCATCCTGATAAGCAGCTTCAATCAATGCAACAGCTGGTCCTTGATGTTGACCAATAAACCGGAAGTGGCAATAACGCTCAATCCCCGTTTGGTCAATCTGAATACTTGCACGCAATACTTTCTCTTTTTCGCCACGATTAATCGCCAACACGCGGTACGAAACCAGCTGCTTAATTGGACTAGTGAAATCATAGTATTGTTGATAGACCCCTTGTTCATCTAAAGCCTTGGCTTTCGGTTTGACCTTGACGACTAGTTCACCACGTTGGCGTGTCTCGTTACGAATCCAATTCCGTAATTGGGCATTATCCCCAAACGCTTCGGCCAAGATTTCATGCGCCCCTGCTAGAGCTGCCGAGGCATCAGGCACGTCTTTTTCGGCGTTAATAAATTGTTGTGCCTGTTGGATTGGTGCCGTTTGTGGAAAGCGTAGCAACCAAGCCGCTAATGGTTCCAAACCAGCTTCTTTTGCAATCGTCGCTTTCGTTCGCCGTTTTTGTTTATACGGCAGATACAAATCTTCCACATCTTGTAATTTATCGGCTTTTTCAATCGCCGTTTTCAATGCCGGCGTCAATTGTTGTTGTTCAGAAATTAATTTGATGACATCCGCTTTACGGCCTTCCAAACTGGCTAACCGATCATAATTTTCTTTAATGTCGCGAATTTCAACTTCATCTAAGTTGCCCGTCCGCTCTTTTCGATATCGCGCAATAAATGGTACCGTATTGCCTTCGTCCATCATGCTCAATACCGCTTTAATCTGTTGCGGCTTAAAATTCGTCAGTGCTTGTTGCACGAGTTTTAAAATTTGATTATCCATTTTTTCACCCAATCTTTGACTTGCTTAATACTATTATTATACGCGCTTAACCCCAATTTTTCGTTAAATTAAAAGACCAATCACTGAAAAATCTCAGTCATTGATCTTCGTTTAATCTCGGTTAGCCGATCATGGTCATAATGCGTTGCACATCATTGGAAACGTGCGTCATTTCAGTTTCTTGATCTTTTTCTGCTTGATTAAAGGCAGCCACATCAACCGTTTGATCAGTAATATTTAAACTCGCAGTCATGGCAGCGCAGGCGTTAGCATACGCTTCATAGGCAGCAATCAAATTGCGATGCCGACCGATCAAGCGGGCCGGAACGCCAGCTTTTTGTAGTTTTTGCAAGTTTTGTTGGTACTGTTCGGTCCCATCAGTGAATTCCATCTGGATATCATTGAATTCAGCGGGCACCATCTTAGCAACTGCGTCATCATCAATTGCTTGCCGTAACTTTTCAAATGAAGGATTCAATTCTTCCCCCATTTTTTCGGTACTTTCGATCACTTTAGATAGAACTGGCATATAAGTTGCCATCGTTGCTTTTCTCATGTTATAAGCTCTTTTCTTAGATTAAGTTACTGCTTATTTTACCCTATTCTTCACGATTATGCTTGTCGCAGATGACGGCGTTGAAAGAACTTAACAATTTCAACAACGATCACCATTGCCAATGACGCGGCAAACACGATCCCCCATTGGTAAGCATCTAAATGCGTCACGTGGAACAAGCTGTTAAAGCCTGGGACAACAATTGTCATGGCTAAGAGCGCAAAGGCAATCAAGATTGCCCAGTTGAAAAACTTGTTACGGAACAAGCCAACGGTAAACAAGGATTCATGAATCGACTTGGAGTTGAAAGCATGGAACAGTTGAATCAAGCCTAAAGTTGCAAAAGCCATGGTTAACGCATCCGCATGGGCCAGACTTGCATTGGCATGCACAGGATACGTGATTGCCAACCAGTAGACCAATAAGGTGATGCCACCTTCAAGCAACCCTTGATAAATGATACTTGAGAATACGCCGCCCGAGAAGAAGTTTGAATTTCGGCCACGCGGTTTGTGGGCCATGATATTTTTCTCTGTCGGTTCAACCCCCAACGCAATCGCTGGCAAAGTATCCGTGACCAAGTTGATCCACAAAATGTGAACGGGAGCTAAGATTTGCCAACCCAACATGGTCATCATGAATAACGTCAAGACTTCACCTAAGTTGGCTGACAGCAAGTATTGAATCGCTTTTTGAATATTGGCGAAAACTTTTCGCCCTTCTTCAACGGCTACCACGATCGTCGCAAAGTTGTCATCGGCAAGGACCATATCACTGGCACCTTTTGACACTTCAGTCCCTGTGATTCCCATCCCGATTCCAATATCTGCGGCTTTCAAAGCGGGCGCATCATTCACACCATCACCGGTCATCGCAACGACCTTGCCGCGTTTCTGCCAAGCGTTCACGATACGCACCTTATGTTCAGGCGCGACCCGTGCATAAACTGAATAGTCACTAACTTTTTTGCCAAATTCTGCGTCACTCATCTCATCAAGTTCGGCACCGGTAATCACGGCGGCATCGTCACCTGCAGCGATAATGCCTAAACGAACGGCAATTGCTTCGGCGGTATCACGATGATCACCCGTGATCATTAATGGTCGAATTCCGGCCGATTTGGCTTCAACGACCGCCTGAGCGACTTCTGGACGTTCAGGATCAATCATGCCGACCATACCAGCAAAGACTAACTCATTTTCCAGCGTGGTTGAATTGACCGTGGTTGGCACAACGTCAATCACCTTGTAGGCAAAGGCTAAGACCCGTAAAGCTTGTGTGGCTAAGTCATGGTTTGTCGCCAAAATTTGGTCACGTAGTGGTTTCGTCAATGGTTGTACTTCAGTATTAATTTCAACAGCCGTGACCCGTTTGAGTAATTCATCGGGTGCGCCCTTAACGGCGACTAAAAACTTCCCGTTATCAAGCGGATGAACCGTGGACATTAATTTTCGTTCTGAGTCGAATGGCACTTCACTGACTCGTGGCCGGTCTTTTAATAACTGATCAACTGGATAAGCCTGATCTAAGTTATATTGTACCAGCGCGGTTTCGGTCGGGTCACCGGCTAAGCCATCCGCCATAATCTTAGTATCGTTACTTAAGATCATCACTTGGGCTAAATGACTATCCGTTGGTAAATGTGTGGACCGTGCATCAACGAGTTCTTGATTCACGACCAACTTTTCAACGGTCATCTTATTTTGTGTCAACGTCCCAGTCTTATCAGAAGCGATGATATCAGTGCTTCCCAGCGTTTCAACAGCTGGCAGTTTCCGCACTAGGGCGTGGCGTTTCGCCATCCGTTGTGTGCCAAGTGCCAAGGTAATGGTCACGATAGCTGGTAAACCTTCTGGGATCGCTGCGACAGCTAAAGAAATCGCCGTTAGTAGCATATTGATGAGGCTCTCGCTACCCCGTAGCATCCCAATGCCGAAGACGACGGCCGCAATTACTAAAATGAGAATCGTTAGTGATTTTCCAAGTTGCGTTAAGTTGGCTTGTAGTGGCGTCGTGGTTTCATCGGCAGCTTCGATCATGCCAGCAATACGACCCACTTCGGTCTGCATCCCAGTCGCCACAACGATCCCCGTGGCCCGGCCATAGGTCACATTACTGTTCATATACGCCATGTTGAGCCGATCACCAATGGCTAAATCGTCAGCAGTCAGCAGCTCCGCCTGTTTTTCAACCGGCACAGATTCACCGGTCAGTGCCGATTCCTCCACTTTCAATGACGCACTTTCAATTAACCGGACGTCAGCGGGCACAATATCGCCGGCTTCTAAGGTGATAATATCTCCCGGCACCAGTTCGTCACTCTTGACCGTTTTAAATTCACCATCACGTAAGACGGTCGCGTCTGGTGCGGCCATTTCTTTTAAGGCATTAATCGCTTCTTCCGCCTTGGATTCTTGGAAGACCCCAAAGATTGCATTCAAAACGACAACCAGTAAGATGATTACGGCATCCACGACCTCACCGGTGAACGCGGCAATCAGCGCCGCCACCAATAAGACGATGATCATGAAATCTTTAAACTGTGCCATAAACTTTTGTAACATAGAAGTCGTCTTTTGTTGGTTTAAAGCGTTGTGCCCATATTGTGCTAAACGCTGACTGGCTTCACTTTGTTGTAACCCGCGTTCATCGGCCTTCAAATCCTCATAAATCGCTGGTAATGATTGTTGGTACCTAGGTTGTTTTGACATGTAAGTCTCCTCCTTGCATCCGAGCCCCATTTTCTAAATCAACCAGATATAGAAAATGAGACTCATGTATGCACGTGTAATTGTGACATACATAAGTCTCACTATTTAAGACAATACCGGATTGGCTTCTTGCTGACGATATTGCCGCAGTTACACTGCTAGTTACTCCCTTATGATTGTAAGGTTAATATACCAGATAACCTGCAGACTGTCTACTGATACGATTATTTTAATTCAGTCGGTTTGTTCACGCGTAAAAAAACGCCAACCACTAGTCAGTGGTCAGCGATTTTCACGGCACTTATTTCCAGAAATCATCAAAAACGTTAATGGCCGCATGGCGTTTGTGCGCCGTCTTCAAATACCAAGCTTCAATTTTTTCTGCCGCCGCAACAGCGATCGTTTTACCTTCTAAATAGTCATCAATGTCGTCATAATGTACCCCTAATGCGACTTCATCGGGTAATGCTGGTCGGTCATCTTCCAAATCAGCGGTAGGCACCTTCTTGTAAAGATGTTCAGGTGCTTGCAAGACTTCGAGCATCGCACGACCTTGACGTTTATCTAGCCGATATAATGGCACGATATCTGCCCCACCATCACCGTATTTCGTGTAGAAGCCAGTCACAGCTTCAGCAGCGTGATCCGTGCCGACAACGGCGCCATGCCGTTCGCCAGCAATACCGTATTGGACGATCATCCGTTGACGAGCCTTGATGTTACCCTTGTTAAAATCATGAATCGTTAAATCATTGGCTTCTAAAGCCGTGACCATCGCATCCGTAGCGGGTTTAATATCCACGCGGTCGACCACATCAGCCTGCATGAATTTAATCGCATCCATGGCATCCGATTCATCTGATTGATCGCCATAAGGCAACCGCACCGCGATGAATTGGTAGTCGTTATCCCCCGTTTCAGTCCGCATTTCCGTTATGGCCATTTGAGTCATTTTACCGGCTAACGTCGAGTCTTGGCCGCCCGAAATGCCTAATACATACGTTTTTAAGAATGAATTCTTCTTTAAATAAGCTTTTAAGAAATCCACACTACGTCGGATTTCTGTTTCTGGATCAATTTTGGGGCTGACGTGCAAGGCAGTAATAATTTCAGTTTGTAATGGCCGCATCGGCAAAATTCCTCCTAATAATCTTTTTTGCTCACCCAATCTCGGACCGAATGGATAATATTCATTTTGTGATCATATAATTTTTGTGATAAATCGACCGGATAATCTTGAGGATTCAAATCACGTTTATATTCGTCCCATAAAGAATCCAAACTATCATACGCATACTGTTTGATTTCCTTTAGTGCTGGTAACTGATAGACTTGTTTGCCTTGATCGTAAATTGGCACTAGGACCGGCCGCGCATCAAAATCGCTAACCGTCTTGTTAATATACGTGTAACTTGGATGGAACATGTAAATAGATTCTTCGTTACGTGGATCTTCATCATAAAGGGTCACATAATCCCCTTCCGACTTACCATCCGCGCGCTTAGTAATCCGCCAAACTTGTTTTCGCCCAGGTGTCGACACTTTTTCGGCGTTGTTGGACAACTTGATTGTATCGACCATTTTGCCGTTATCGTCTTCAATCGAAACCATTTTGTAAACAGCCCCTAAAGCCGGTTGGTCAAACGCCGTAATCAACTTCGTCCCAACACCCCAGACACTGATCTTGGCACCTTGCATTTTCAAGTTTTGAATCGTCTTTTCGTCCAAATCGTTGGAGGCATAGACTTTTGCATCTGGGAAGCCCGCTTCATCTAGTTGTTCCCGCACCCGTTTAGAGAGATAGGCCATATCGCCACTATCGATCCGTACGCCTTGGAAATTAATTTTGTCACCCATTTCCTTAGCCACTTTAATGGCAGATGGCACGCCGCTACGCAAGGTATCATACGTATCCACTAAGAAGACACAGTCATGGTGGGTCTCAGCGTATGCTTTGAACGCCGCATAGTCATTACGATAAGTCTGTACTAAGGCATGCGCATGGGTCCCACTAATCGGAATTCCGAAAATCTTCCCAGCGCGGACGTTACTTGTCGCATCAAAACCACCGATATAAGCCGCTCGAGTGCCCCAAATAGCCGCATCCATTTCTTGAGCCCGACGCGTACCGAATTCAAGGAGACCGTCTTCTTCACCAACGACCGATTTAATGCGTGCCGCCTTAGTCGCAATCAACGTTTGATAGTTGATAATGTTCAATAAGGCGGTTTCAATCAATTGGCAAGTGGCTAGTGACCCTTCAACTTGCATTAACGGCTCGTTATTGAAAACAAGATCGCCTTCGCGAGCAGACCGAATCGTGGCATCAAATTTAAAATTCTTTAAATATTCCAAAAAACCTTCTGGATAATTTTCAGCTTCACGCAAATACGCAATATCCGTATCCGTAAAGTGGAGATTATTGATATAATTAACTACTCGCTCAAGACCAGCAAAAATCGCATAGCCATTTTGGAACGGCATCTTCCGAAAGAAGACTTCGAACACCGCGTGTCGATTGTGAATTCCCTGTTCCCAATAAGTTTGCATCATGTTGATCTGGTAAGCATCCGTATGCAAGGTTAAACTATCATCCGGATAGATTTGAGTCATGAGTTTAATTCTCCATTTCGTAGGTTGTAAACGACATTATAATAAGTTAAGCCTATTCTATCATTTTTTTGAAAACTAATGAATGTAAGCACCTGAAAAAGTTGCAGAAATTCCTGAAATATCTATACTTTAATTAACATCAGAAAGTGAGGCTGCCTATGTCTGTCCCGTTTGACACGATTTCCATCCTAAACGTGCCCTTTATTAATACCACGAACCGGGCCTTTTTGACCCAGCTTGAACAAGATGTGTTAGCGCATCAAAATCGTTTTGTCGTCACCGCTAACCCTGAAATTTTAATGTATGCCCGTGAGCATCCCGACTATCAGCGTGTGTTGCACCAAGCGGACTACATCACACCTGATGGGATCGGTGTCATTCAGGGTGCGCAAATCTTAGGGACACCCCTCCCGGAACGGATCACCGGTTATGATACTTTGCTTAGCCTGCTGCAATGGGGCGCCAAACATCACCAACGACTCTTCCTACTTGGGGCCAAGCCAGCCGTTTTGAAACAAGTCGTCGCCACTTTAAAGGCTACGACACCCAACCTAGTCCTTGCGGGCGCACTAGATGGCTATTATGACAATGAAGCCGCCGTCGTGGACCAAATCGTGGCCGCTAAACCGGATATGATCTTTATTGCGACCGGCTTTCCGAAACAAGAATTCTTCATTGCCAAATACCGTCATCGCGTGGATGCCCTTTGGATGGGTGTTGGTGGAAGTTTTGACGTGCTAGCTGGCGCGGTTAAACGAGCGCCTAAATTCTGGCAAAAGCACCATATCGAATGGCTCTATCGTTTGATTCAAGAACCGAGCCGCTTCAAACGAATGTTAGTCCTACCACGGTATTTGCGCTTGGTTAAAAAAATTGCGCGCCAACAAAATAAATAGCGAAAAGCGATCCATCAGTTTTTGAAACTGGTGAATCGCTTTTTTACAAGCTTATTTTTCTAAATAGAATTCAAACCGATTCCCAACGTATTGGGTCCGCACATATTCGAACGGTTCACCCGTTTGCAGGTAAGAAATCTGCCGTAATCGTAATAACGCGTCACCACGACGGACGGACAGAAACTCCGCAATGCGTTCAGAAGCCGACATGGCCGAAACAGTTTGTTGGGCTTTACCCGGGACGAAGCCGGCTTTTTCTTCCAAAGTCCGATACAACGAACTAGTGACCTCATCCTTGGTAAATTGCTTAACCAAACGTTCTGGCACCGTCGCAACCTCAAAGCAAATTGGCAAATCATCACCATAGCGAATGCGTTCCATCCGTAACACTTGCTCATTCGGTTGTAACGCCAGCTTCTCACTTTCAGAAAGTGATGGACTCGTCACATGATACGAAATCGTCTTACTGGAAGGCACTTTACCCTGAGCCAGCATTAAATCAGTAAAGCTGGTCACACCAGACATCTTTTCCTGCACTTTTTGGTTCGCAACAAAGGTGCCAGCGCCGACTCGCCGCTCTAGTATCCCTTCATCAACCAACGTTTGAATCGCTTGGCGTAATGTCATTCGACTCACATCAAACTGAACAGCCAGCTCCCGTTCGGATGGAATACGGTCACCAACTGCCCAGCGACCGGCTTCAATGGCTTGTTTGATTTGGTTGTGAATTTGAATATAAATTGGCGAACTCATGGATCTCATCCCTTACTTCTATTATTTATTTAACTGCTTTTTTGCCGTAACTATAAGTTGCAACTAAGTCTTGGTTGGCATCCAAAACGTTGATATCAGCATCCTTGCCAGCTTCCAAAGTCCCTTTAGAAGTTAATTTGAATTCTCTAGCTTGGTTAACTGATGACATCTTAACTGCTTCGAAGATGCCACAACCGGTGAATTTTTGAATATTCTTAAAGGCATTGATATAAGTCAAAACGGAACCAGCTAAGTTGCCAGCTTCCAAACGTGCTTGGCCGTCTTTAACAATGACTTTTTGACCACCCAATTCACTAATCCCATCGGGTTCACCTTTGGCACGCATCGAGTCAGTGACCAATTCAATGCGATCAGCACCCTTTTGTTCATAAGCAAGATTGATCATGTCAGGAACGATATGGAAACCGTCACAAATCAATTCACAATACATGTTGTTTTCAAGCATGGCGTGCCCAGTCACACCGGGTTCGCGATGCTTAAATTCCCGTTGCGCATTGTATAAATGCGTCACATGAGTTGCTTTACTTGCTAATAATTGTTCACGAGTCGCATTACTGTGGCCAACTGAAGGCACGATGCCGTTTTCCAAACAATACTTTTCGAATTCACGTGAACCAGGATCTTCAGGAGCATACGTAATTAATTTAACGCGACCGCCAGATAATTTATTCCAGTTGTCTAGTAGTTCAACGTTGGGATTCTTAATATACTTTTCTGGTTGGGCACCCTTAAACGTTGCTGAAATGAATGGGCCTTCCAAATGGACCCCTTGAATCACTGGGTTTTCTTGGGCAGCCTTGTTAATACCGGCCATTGAATGATCCAGATTTTCGTTAGATTGGGTCATAGTGGTACAGAAATATGACGTAATCCCTTCACGGGCAACCATATCGTTGACCATTTCATTAATTTCAGCTGGATTCCCATCCATTGAATCAAAACTATAACCACCATGGCTATGCACATCGATGAAACCAGGTACAATTGTCTTGCCACTGACAAATTCAATATCATCGTCAGGTTGGGCAACATACTCGTCCATTGGCCCGACCGCTTCAATTTCCTTACCGAAACGAATGTAGCCGTCATCAATCTTTTCTAGACCAGTATAAATGATGGCATGTTTTAAAACTTTGCTCATGAACAATTCCTCCTTGGATTTACTGGTTTCATTATAATCGGTATAGACCAAATATGCAACCACAAAGAGTGTGAAGAATGCTGGGGTGCTGGTGAGCGTTATCATGGTTAAGTGATCACTTGGCGTTTTTCCGAATGGTGACCAAGTGTCGCTAAGCGCAAGGCCTTGGTTTGTTGAGCACGTTTCAATAAGAGTGTGAAGAGTGCCGGGTGCTGGCGAGCATTATCGTGGTTAAGTCATCACTTGGTGTTTTCCCGAGTGATTGCTCAACCGGGATAAGCGGAACCCGCAGGCATTCTGAGCACGTTTCGATAAAACTTAGTCCCCAAGTTCCTTAGCGATTGTCGCGTCGATGCCCTTGACGACGGCAGTCATAAAGCCGGCTTCTTCCATGGCTAGTAGCCCGGCAACCGTGGTCCCACCTGGCGAAGAAACTTGATCAATTAAGTCAAACGGAATTTTGTCTGAAGCCAAAACCATTTTGGCACTGCCTAACGTGGCTTGTGCCGCAATCTTGGTCGCTGTCGCCTTGTCCAAACCATGTTTGACCCCAGCGCGCGCCATGGCATCAATGAAAAAGTAAACGTAAGCAGGCGAACTCCCGGCGAGTGCTGAAAACGTACTAAAATGCTTTTCAGAAATTTCACTAGTCTCGCCAATGGCGTTAAATAACGCTTGGCCCGCTGCATATTGAGCTTCAGTTAAACTGGCATTTCCTACTAATGCGGTCATCCCAGCACCAATCGCAACATTCACATTTGGCATAATCCGTAAGATGGGGAGATTCCCAACCGCAGCTTGATAGTCAGCTAGTTCAATTCCGGAAACCATCGTGATAACCCATTTTCCAGCCGTAATCGCTGGTTTAACGCTCTCAAGTACTTCTAAGGTAATATCAGGCTTGATTGCTAGTACAATCACGTCAGCCGCCTTCACGACCGCCAGATTCGACTCAACTGCATGCAACCCATTCGCTTTTGCATAAGGTTCATAGCTGGCAGCATGGGCACTGTGAATATATAAATCGTCTGGGGCAACCGCTTTGGTCTTTAGCCAGCCATCAATAATGGCGCGGCCCATATTGCCAGCACCGATAAATCCAATTTTCATCCGTCAAAACTCCCTCTATTCATTGATCGTTACTTTGCTAGTAACCTGATTCATTTTTCTCAAAAACTCACTAGGCCAATTGTACTATACCAGTCCCCGATTGGGCTAATAATTAACGCTAACAACTAAACCAATTTATACTTAACGATCGACGGCCCCAGTTTCCAGCCGCAACTCACAGTGGCTGCTCAGATTACCGTGCCTGAACCGTTCACTAATTAGGCAGAACCATAACCTTACAATCAAATTAATATAAATTCACAAATAACGTATGAAGACACAAAAAAACAGCCACCGTAGTGACTGTTCGGTAGTTGGGCTAGCTGGGTTCGAACCAGCGCATGACAGGATCAAAACCTGTTGCCTTACCACTTGGCTATAGCCCAATGATAAAATGGAGGGGAGTGGATTCGAACCACCGAACCCGAAGGAGCGGATTTACAGTCCGCCGCGTTTAGCCAGACTTCGCTACCCCTCCGTGAATCATTCAACTATATTAGAATACAAAACTTTGAATAAAAAATCAAGCCATTTTGCAAAGTTTTTTTATTTTTCAGCTAAATCTAATATTTCAAGGTCTCGTTGCCACTCCGCCATGAAGGTCGACTCTTGCCACTCGTTGAGTCGTGGGCGGCCATAGCCAACTGCCTGATCATAATAGATCGTTTGCGCAAACTGCCTTGGTTGTGGATGAATGTGTAAATGACCAAACAGGACATGCGAAACCTGATATTGTTCAACTAACGTCCCCAGGCGTGGCGTGCCCATTAAAGCGTTGGCCATATTCCAAAAACGATTGTCCGCCGTAAAACGTAAATAGTCAATTTTGGGGACAAAATGGGTCATGAAAATCACCCGCTTGTGTTCAGCCTTAGCCAACGCGAGCTGGGCATCAACTTGATTGAGCATTAGGGTTGCTCGTTCAGGATCATTCATCGGCTGCTGAATAGCACGATCAATCCAATAAGCATGCTTCCACATTTCAAAGTCAGCGACAGTCGCCCCGGGAATTTGCTGAGCAAAGCCATAGTCGTACCAGCCATTGTGCCCAATTAACCGCCAGTCGCTGTGCGGCAGGTCCACATAACGATTATGTAAGTAGCCTGCAAATTGCCCTGTCTCGAGCTCATCAAACGAAATGCCATGAACCATGTCATGATTACCCGCAATCCAGTAAACGTGCGTTTGAGTGCCCAGTAACGCCTGTAGATCGACGACAAACTGCTGGCTTCGTTGAAAGTCGTTAAACAAGTCGCCCGCAATCAGGTAGAATTGCACGCCGTGAGCTAACAATATTTCAGCCTGCACAGCCATTGTCGCCTGTACGTCAACTTTATTCACATCAAAATGATTATCACTGGAAAAAGCAACTCGTATCACACTGTTCACTCCAAACAAAAAAGATATGCTATCACTAAGATAACATACCTTCATTAAAACACGTTTATCTAACGCCCTGCATCGCTTTTTTAATCATTGGTACCATCATAAAGAGAATAATCCCTAAGACGACACTAACGATCCCGATAGTCGCAAAATATGGAACTTCGGTCTTGGTTGAATAAAAACGAACAATCTGCGCATTTAACGCACTCCCGGCCGCATCGGTCAGGAACCACATACTCATCATTTGAGAAGCAAAGGCTTTAGGCGCAAGTTTAGTCGTGACTGACAACCCAATTGGTGAAATCAACATTTCAGCAATTTCTACAACTGCCCAGCTACCGACTAACCACAATGGGCTAACCTTACCAGCGGTCCCAAAGAAGAACCCTGGCATTGCCATAATCAAGTAAGAAATCCCAGCGAAGACTAGTCCAGCAGAAAATTTAGCTGGTGAACTAGGTTGCTTTTTACCCCATTTCGTCCATAACCAAACGAATGGTGTGGTATAAAGCATAATAAACAGTGGGTTCAAAATTTGAAAATCAGAAGCTGCTAAAGTCCGGCCTAAGATGTGTAAACTCGTCCGATCAGCGGCAAATAAGGCCAAAACAGCGGAACCTTGTTCTTCAATTGCCCAGAACAGTGCTGCGGCAATAAATAATGGAATATAAGCACGGACACGTGACCGTTCTTTAGCGTTAGTTTTCTCCGAAGTTAACATCAAAACAAAGTAAACAATTGGTGTCAAAATAACCAGAATACTAATCAATGAAATCACATTATTCAAGTTCAAAGCATTCATTAAGTTCATTAAGAGCAAGACTAAGCCCAAACCAACGATACCGATAAGAACGCGGCGGATCACTTTACTCAAATCACCGGGTTCCAATGGATCAGTTGGATATAAACTAGCCGTGCTTAAGTTCTTCTTACCATCAAAGTAATATTGTAATAAACCAAAGAACATTCCGATTGCGGCAAGTGAAAAACCAACGTGGAAGTTAAAGTTCAGGCCAATACGACCAACTAAGACTGGCGCAACAAGTGACCCAAGGTTTATCCCGAACACGAAGATACTGAAACCAGCATCCCGTCGTGTGTCTTCGGCAGTATATAACTGACCAACCATATCCGAAACATTAGGCTTTAATAACCCAGTCCCAATAACAATCAGTGCAATTGAAACAAATAACGTACTAACACCGGCTGGAATCGATAAGACAATGTGGCCCAACATAATGAAGACCCCACCAATAAAGACCGTCTTACGACTTCCCCAGACCCGGTCAGATAAAAACCCACCCAGAACACTGGAAACGTAAACTAAAGCTGAGTAGATCGACATAATCGATGCCGCGGTACCTTGATCAAATCCAAGGCCACCCTTTGCCACACTGTAGTACATATAAAAGATCAGCAGCGCGCGCATCCCATAGTAACTGAATCGTTCCCACATTTCTGTGAAGAACAACGTCCGCAAGCCGCGTGGTTGGCCAAAGAACGACCGATCCAGTTTTTGCTCATTATCCAATTAAATTTCCTCCAAACTTCCTCAAGCAGATTGAACTTCGTTTAAAAGTAACAAATTTCGTTTCTTAATTAAACATAATAACTATTATACTAGCGTTAATCTTATTCAACAACGACTTTAACTAATTTCTAATTTATAACACATTAATGAAAGCTTTTCTCATAATAATGTGATAAACAAAAAGCCCGTCAAATTACCGAAATACAGTCTCTTAGGCAATTGTGCGGACTTACATTAATTATTTAATAACATTGATTTCTAATTTTATAAATTAGTAGTCAACTGTAATTTAGGGTCAATGAAGGCTATCATACTGTCAAAATCTAATTAAACAAATCTAGTTGTGGCTCTGATTGATCAAGAACCAGACCGATTTCAACGTTTAAATTGAACCCGTGTCACTATCGAAGCATCGGAAATTTGTTTGCCGAACGAACGCAACCATGCGCGTCACACGACATCAGTACAATCTAAAAAAGGATGACCACCATTGACTGATGATCACCCTCACAATTGAATTCGTGTAAGAAAAAAGACGAGAACCACGTCTCGTCTCAACAAGTGCCGGCTACCAGAGTCGAACTGATGACCCTCGGTTTACGATACCGATGCTCTACCAACTGAGCTAAGCCGGCATGATATAAAAAAGATGTCAACACCGTGGGGGCTAACATCTGTCACTCCGACAGGCGGGCTCGAACCGTCGACATCTTGATTAACAGTCAAGCGCTCTACCAACTGAGCTATGTCGGAATATTCGCATGGCAACGTCCTACCCTCGCAGGGAGCGATCCCCCAACTACTCTCGGCGCTAAGAAGCTTAACTTCTGTGTTCGACATGGGAACAGGTGTATCCTTCTTGCCATCGTCGCCACACTATTGAGAACTTGTGCCCTCAAAACTAGCTAATATCAAATAATTTCTCCTATGAACCTGAACACCAATTGCTTGGTTAAGTCCTCGACCGATTAGTATTAGTCCGCTTCACACGTCACCGTGCTGCCACTTCTAACCTATCTACCTGATCATCTTTCAGGGGTCTTACTTCCATATAGGAATGGGAAATCTCATCTCGAGGTCTGTTTCACACTTAGATGCTTTCAGCGTTTATCAGATCCATACGTAGCTACCCAGCGATGCGCCTGGCGGCACAACTGGTACACCAGAGGTATGTCCATCCCGGTCCTCTCGTACTAAGGACAGCTCCTCTCAAATTTCCTACGCCCGCGACGGATAGGGACCGAACTGTCTCACGACGTTCTGAACCCAGCTCGCGTACCGCTTTAATGGGCGAACAGCCCAACCCTTGGGACCGACTACAGCCCCAGGATGCGATGAGCCGACATCGAGGTGCCAAACCTCCCCGTCGATGTGGACTCTTGGGGGAGATAAGCCTGTTATCCCCAGGGTAGCTTTTATCCGTTGAGCGATGGCCCTTCCATACGGTACCACCGGATCACTAAGCCCGACTTTCGTCCCTGCTCGACCTGTCTGTCTCGCAGTCAAGCTCCCTTGTGCCTTTACACTCTGCGAATGATTTCCAACCATTCTGAGGGAACCTTTGGGCGCCTCCGTTACTTTTTAGGAGGCGACCGCCCCAGTCAAACTGCCCACCTGACACTGTCTCCCGCCACGATTAGTGGCGCGGGTTAGAGTGGTCATACAGCGAGGGTAGTATCCCACCAACGCCTCCACCGAAACTAGCGTTCCGGTTTCTATGGCTCCTACCTATCCTGTACAAGCTGTACAAACACTCAATATCAAGCTACAGTAAAGCTCCATGGGGTCTTTCCGTCCTGTCGCGGGTAGTCCGCATCTTCACGGACAATATAATTTCACCGAGTCTCTCGTTGAGACAGTGCCCAGATCGTTACGCCTTTCGTGCGGGTCGGAACTTACCCGACAAGGAATTTCGCTACCTTAGGACCGTTATAGTTACGGCCGCCGTTTACTGGGGCTTCAATTCTGAGCTTCGCCGAAGCTAACCCATCCTTTTAACCTTCCAGCACCGGGCAGGCGTCAGCCCCTATACGTCATCTTACGATTTTGCAGAGACCTGTGTTTTTGATAAACAGTCGCCTGGGCCTATTCACTGCGGCTGATCTTGCGATCAGCACCCCTTCTCCCGAAGTTACGGGGTCATTTTGCCGAGTTCCTTAACGAGAGTTCACTCGCTCACCTTAGGATTCTCTCCTCGACTACCTGTGTTGGTTTGCGGTACGGGTAGTTAAATACTCACTAGAAGCTTTTCTCGGCAGTGTGACATCAGACGCTTCGCTACTAAATTTCGCTCCCCATCGCAACTTGTCCTTAAAGTGAAAAGCATTTGACTCTTCACAAGACTTATTGTTTGGACATTCTAATCCAACAGAATGCACATCTTAGCCTACTGCGTCCCTCCATCGTTCAAACGCATTTAACTAGTACAGGAATATCAACCTGTTATCCATCGTCTACGCCTCTCGGCCTCGACTTAGGTCCCGACTAACCCTGGGAGGACGAGCCTTCCCCAGGAAACCTTAGTCATTCGGTGGATGGGATTCTCACCCATCTTTCGCTACTCATACCGGCATTCTCACTTCTAAGCGCTCCACAAGTCCTTACAGTCTTGCTTCACCGCCCTTAGAACGCTCTCCTATCACGTGACCTAATGGTCACATCCACAGTTTCGGTAGTATACTTAGCCCCGGTACATTTTCGGCGCAGGATCACTCGACTAGTGAGCTATTACGCACTCTTTAAATGGTGGCTGCTTCTGAGCCAACATCCTAGTTGTCTATGCAACTCCACATCCTTTTCCACTTAGTATACATTTAGGGACCTTAACTGGTGATCTGGGCTGTTCCCCTTTCGACGGTGGATCTTATCACTCATCGTCTGACTCCCGGATATGAATCAATGGCATTCGGAGTTTATCTGAATTCAGTAACCCAAGACGGGCCCCTAGTCCAAATAGTGCTCTACCTCCATGATCCTTAATCCGAGGCTAGCCCTAAAGCTATTTCGGAGAGAACCAGCTATCTCCAAGTTCGTTTGGAATTTCACCGCTATCCACACCTCATCCCAGCAATTTTCAACTTACACGGGTTCGGTCCTCCAGTGCGTTTTACCGCACCTTCAACCTGGACATGGATAGGTCACCTGGTTTCGGGTCTACAACCTCGTACTAAAAACGCCCATTTCAGACTCGCTTTCGCTACGGCTCCGACTTTTCAGTCTTAACCTTGCACGGGATCGTAACTCGCCGGTTCATTCTACAAAAGGCACGCCATCACGCATTAACGCGCTCTGACTTATTGTAGGCACATGGTTTCAGGAACTATTTCACTCCCCTTCCGGGGTGCTTTTCACCTTTCCCTCACGGTACTGGTTCACTATCGGTCACTAGGTAGTATTTAGCCTTGGGAGATGGTCCTCCCAGATTCCGACGGAATTTCACGTGTTCCGCCGTACTCAGGATACTGAACTGAGAAAGCTTGATTTAATCTACTGGGCTATCACCATCTATGGCGGATTTTCCCAAATCCTTCGACTATCAAACTTTTTGGTAACTCAAATGTTCAGTCCTACAACCCCAAAGAGCAAGCTCTCTGGTTTGGGCTGTTCCCCGTTCGCTCGCCGCTACTTAGGGAATCGAAATTTCTTTATTTTCCTGCTGCTAATGAGATGTTTCAGTTCACAGCGTTTACCTCCGACTAGATTATGAATTCATCTAGCGGTAACAGTTGATTAAAACTGCTGGGTTGCCCCATTCGGAAATCTCCGGATCATAGCTTACGTACAGCTCCCCGAAGCATATCGGTGTTAGTCCCGTCCTTCATCGGCTCCTAGTGCCAAGGCATTCACCATGCGCCCTTGTTAACTTAACCTTATTTTCCAAAGGAAAATACGATTAATTGAGTTTAGCGATTAAACTTCTTTTAAAAAACTCAAAAAACGCGGTGTTCTCGGTTTCATTATGAAAAAATATATTTGATATTATCTAGTTTTCAAAGAACAAGTTTCGTTGACGACCAATGTCGTCAATGGAGAATAACGGGATCGAACCGTTGACCTCCTGCTTGCAAAGCAGGTGCTCTCCCAGCTGAGCTAATTCCCCATAGTGATACAAGAACTATGCGTTCTCGATGGGCCTAAATGGACTCGAACCATCGACCTCACGCTTATCAGGCGTGCGCTCTCACCAACTGAGCTATAGGCCCAAAAGCGTTATTAAATTGAGAGTTAGACCTCTCAAAACTAAACAAAGTTTCAACAATCATGTGTAAGGTTTCCGTAATATTCCTTAGAAAGGAGGTGATCCAGCCGCAGGTTCTCCTACGGCTACCTTGTTACGACTTCACCCTAATCATCTGTCCCACCTTAGGCGGTTGGCTCCCGAAGGTTACCCCACCGACTTTGGGTGTTACAAACTCTCATGGTGTGACGGGCGGTGTGTACAAGGCCCGGGAACGTATTCACCGCGGCATGCTGATCCGCGATTACTAGCGATTCCGACTTCATGTAGGCGAGTTGCAGCCTACAATCCGAACTGAGAATGGCTTTAAGAGATTAGCTTACTCTCGCGAGTTCGCAACTCGTTGTACCATCCATTGTAGCACGTGTGTAGCCCAGGTCATAAGGGGCATGATGATTTGACGTCATCCCCACCTTCCTCCGGTTTGTCACCGGCAGTCTCACCAGAGTGCCCAACTTAATGCTGGCAACTGATAATAAGGGTTGCGCTCGTTGCGGGACTTAACCCAACATCTCACGACACGAGCTGACGACAACCATGCACCACCTGTATCCATGTCCCCGAAGGGAACGTCTAATCTCTTAGATTTGCATAGTATGTCAAGACCTGGTAAGGTTCTTCGCGTAGCTTCGAATTAAACCACATGCTCCACCGCTTGTGCGGGCCCCCGTCAATTCCTTTGAGTTTCAGCCTTGCGGCCGTACTCCCCAGGCGGAATGCTTAATGCGTTAGCTGCAGCACTGAAGGGCGGAAACCCTCCAACACTTAGCATTCATCGTTTACGGTATGGACTACCAGGGTATCTAATCCTGTTTGCTACCCATACTTTCGAGCCTCAGCGTCAGTTACAGACCAGACAGCCGCCTTCGCCACTGGTGTTCTTCCATATATCTACGCATTTCACCGCTACACATGGAGTTCCACTGTCCTCTTCTGCACTCAAGTTTCCCAGTTTCCGATGCACTTCTTCGGTTAAGCCGAAGGCTTTCACATCAGACTTAAAAAACCGCCTGCGCTCGCTTTACGCCCAATAAATCCGGACAACGCTTGCCACCTACGTATTACCGCGGCTGCTGGCACGTAGTTAGCCGTGGCTTTCTGGTTAAATACCGTCAATACCTGAACAGTTACTCTCAGATATGTTCTTCTTTAACAACAGAGTTTTACGAGCCGAAACCCTTCTTCACTCACGCGGCGTTGCTCCATCAGACTTTCGTCCATTGTGGAAGATTCCCTACTGCTGCCTCCCGTAGGAGTTTGGGCCGTGTCTCAGTCCCAATGTGGCCGATTACCCTCTCAGGTCGGCTACGTATCATTGCCATGGTGAGCCGTTACCCCACCATCTAGCTAATACGCCGCGGGACCATCCAAAAGTGATAGCCGAAGCCATCTTTCAAACTCAGACCATGCGGTCCGAGTTGTTATGCGGTATTAGCATCTGTTTCCAGGTGTTATCCCCCACTTCTGGGCAGGTTTCCCACGTGTTACTCACCAGTTCGCCACTCACTCAAATGTAAATCATGATACAAGTACCAATCATTACCAGAGTTCGTTCGACTTGCATGTATTAGGCACGCCGCCAGCGTTCGTCCTGAGCCAGGATCAAACTCTCAAATTAATGATGAGTTCTAAAAAAGCTCATTTAAAAAGTTGGTTCAAATTTATTAATTGTTTTCACGAATTGACTTCGCAAATGTTTTGCTAACAATCACAAGGATTGCTAGACCCTACACATTTGATTTGTCGAAACTTTGTTCAGTTTTCAAAGGTCTAATTTGTTGGTTGATTACCTCAACGTAACTTAATCATCATACCAAGTTGAGAACAACATGTCAACAACTTTTTTATAATTGATTTTCGTTGAAGACTTGCGGCTAACCGCTTTGTGCGCCTCAACAACGTATACTAATTTACCAATTATCCGGGCAGATTGCAAGCCCTAAATTGCAAAAATAACCAGTCAATATTACCATGTCGACATTGCCATTTTGTAAATGTACGGATATTAGTAGTCATTCAACATATTTGGCACATAAACAATCGTGTTTTGTAGCAGCTTGCCCCTTAACCATGGATGATTACGCAACCAGTCAAAATAATTGTTCGGCTAAAAAATTACCTCACTTTTTAAAAAAAATTACGTTAACTCATTAAAATCAACCAAAAGCCCCTACAGAATGACTCAAAACATGTTAGAAACCAAAAAAATCTCGTTGAAATTAGTCACAACTAATTTCAACGAGACTTTAAATTAACTACTTATCTTCTTCAGGACGCATGGTTGGGAACAGCAATACGTCACGAATGGAATCCGCATCCGTCATCAACATGACCAAGCGATCAATTCCGATACCTAAACCACCAGTAGGCGGCATCCCATATTCCAAAGCTTCTACGAAGTCTTCATCAATATGTTCTGCTTCATCATTACCAGCAGTCCGTTCAGCAGCCTGTGCTTCAAAACGTTGGCGTTGATCGATAGGATCATTTAATTCGCTAAAGGCATTGGCATATTCATTACCTAAAATGAATAATTCAAACCGGTCAGTAAATCGAGGATCCTTTTCGTTCTTCTTGGCCAATGGTGAAATTTCAACTGGATGACCATAGATAAAGGTCGGTTCATTAAGCGTATCTTCAACGAATTCTTCGAAGAACGCATTAATAATATGGCCAACCTTCCAATAAGATTCATACTTAACATGATGTTCATCCGCTAATTTACGCGCATCATCTAAGGACATTGGTTGCCAGAAATCAATCCCAGTTTGGGCCTTGATAGCATCAACCATATGCACTTGCTTGAATGGCTTATTCAAATCAACTGTTTGACCATGATAAGTAATGATGCCGTCATCAGTTACCGCTTTAGCAGCAGCTTTGAAAATACCTTCCGTTTCGGCCATGACATCATGGAAATCATAATAAGCCACGTAGCTTTCCAACATTGTAAATTCAGGGTTATGTTCACGATCCATCCCTTCATTACGGAAAACACGTCCGATTTCATAGACTTTTTCCATACCACCGACGATTAGGCGCTTCAAATGTAGTTCCAACGCAATCCGTAAGTAGAGATCAATGTTCAAAGCATTATGATGCGTAATAAATGGTCGTGCTGAGGCACCACCAGCTTGGTTATGCAACATTGGTGTTTCAACTTCGATGAAATCATTACTATCTAAATGATGCCGAATCGCTGAAATGATTTTAGTCCGCTTTAAGAACCGATCAAAACTATCACGATTAGAGATCAAATCCAAGTAACGTTGACGATAGATTTGTTCCACATTTTGTAAGCCATGGAACTTATCAGGTAATGGCCGCAACGCCTTCGATAAGAACGTCACATTCGTTGCTTTAATCGTTAATTCCCCAGAATCTGTCTTGAAGACTTCACCGGTAATACCAAGAAAGTCACCAATATCAGAACGCTTGAAAATATGATAGACCTCTTCGCCGACAACGTCTTTACGAACGTATAACTGCATTTTGCCAGAACGGTCCCAGAGGTCAGCAAAGCCAACCTTACCCTTACCACGTTTAGCCAACATCCGGCCAGCAATGGTTGCGGTCACCTTTTTAGCATCAAGGTCATCTTTGTCCATGTCACCGTATTTTTCGGTTAAATCTTCCGCTAAATCAGTGCGTTCAAACCGATGACCAAAGGGATCAATCCCCTCTTCACGTAATTCATTCATCTTTTCACGACGAACCTTAAGTTGGTCGTTCATCGTTTGTTCTTGTCGTGCCACTAGTGTTCCTCCATTTCCAGTTAGCCTATCTCATTAACGGGATATCACTAAACAACTACTACATGTTAATTTTGACAATCAGGACGTAAAAAAGCAAGTGAATTCTTCACTTTACCGGGCGGTGAGCCAAATAAGTTTGTAATTGTAACGTAAATGCCTCAATTTGACGTGTCATTTCTGCTACCGTCGTCATTTCCATCAAAGCGACTTTGGTTCGCGCTGATCGTGGAATACCTTTTAAATAGTAAGGCACCTGCTCCCGAAACGCCTGACAGCCCTGCTGCTCGCCTTTCAATGCCACTAAACGTTCTAAATGATCCTTCGCGATAGCTAGTTTCATTAATGGTGAAGGCAATGGTAACAAGTCGCCGGTCGCCAGGTAATGTGTCGTCTGTGTTAAAATCCAGGGATTTCCTTCGACCGCACGGCCCATCATGACCGCATCAGCCCCGACTTCTGTCAGCATCCGCTCGGCGTCTTGTGGGGTTCGGACATCGCCATTACCCATAAACGGAATCGTTAACGCCGCGGCCACCCGCTTTAAAACGGCCCAGTCAGCAGTTCCTTGGTAGTGTTGCTGCCTGGTACGGCCGTGCATCGCAATTGCTGCGGCACCGGCCCGTTCAGCCGCGAGCGCATTTTCAACTGCGTACAAATGATCCTGATCCCAACCGGTACGCATTTTGACGGTCACCGGTTTGTGCACTGCGGCCGTGACTGCTGCTACCATCTCATAGACTTTATCTGGATCTAGCAACCATTTCGCACCAGCGTCTGTTTTAGTTACCTTATTCACCGGACAGCCCATATTAATATCAATGATGTCAGCTGCCGTTTGCTGATCAACAAATTTGGCCGCCGCAACTAACGTATCCTTGGAACCACCATAGATTTGAATACTCATCGGGTGTTCTTTAAGGTCGACAAACAGCATATCTAGAGTCTTCTGATTTTGATACATGATGCCCTTATCAGAAATCATCTCACAAACAACTAAGCCGGCCCCAAATTCCTTGCAGATTACTCGAAAAGCGGCGTTAGTTACCCCAGCCATCGGCGCAACAACGACACGATTAGGAATCGTCACATCACCAATTTGCCAAGGCGTTGCTAATTGACTAAGCATCGCCGTGTGAACGACTTAAAACGGCTTGCAATTCGGCAACCGAAAACTGATATTTGTTACCACAGAAATGACAAACTGCCTCGGCGCCTTGGTCTTCATCGATCATTGCTTGAACTTCATGCTTAGGCAATGCCATCAAAGATTCTGCAAACCGTTCCTTAGAACAGTCACACTCGAACTTCACTGGCATTTTATCTAAAATTTTGACATCGCCATCGAACAGCAACGTCAAAATGTCCTCAGGGGTTTTGCCATCCCGGAGTAACTTCGACACTAATGGTAACTCTTTCAGCTTGCCTTCTAATGAACTGATTGCGTCATCAGTTGCATTGGGCAACACTTGTACTAAGAAACCACCCGCCACGCCAATGGTATTGTCCTCGTTCACAAACACGGACAACCCGACTGCTGACGGAATCTGTTCCGACTGAGCTAAATAGTAGGTAAAGTCTTCACCGAGTTCACCAGAAACCAATGGGACTTGTCCGGTAAATGGATTCCCAACGCCCTGATCCTTAGTCACCGCTAAAAATCCGTTCGAGCCCACCGCGGCCTTCACATCAATTTTATGCTTGTCATTCAATGGTAAATGAACATGTGGTTGTTGCAAGTAACCTTTGACAGTACCTTTGGCATTACCATCAACCACAATCCCACCGACTGGGCCATCACCATTAATTTTTACCGTTAAACGTTCATCGCCCTTTAAGACCGAGGTAGCCAATAACAAAGTACCGACTAAGCTTCGACCCAATGCCGCCGAAGCAGCGCTCCAAGTGTCATGCCGTCGTTGTGCTTCCGCCACCGTATCTGTCGCATTTACAGCGTAGGCCCGAAACATTTCGTTTCCCGCCACACTTTTAACTAAATAATCTGCCATCAATAAACTCCTATCTCTGTTTTAACTTTCGATTAATCATAACGCATAAAAAGAGCCGAGACAAAGTCTCAGCTCTTTTAGATTGCGTATTAAACTTGGCTGTCAGAATCATCAGCTGATGAGGCAGCACTATCTGCTTCACTAACCGCACTTGTCGTAGGCGTTGCTGAATCAGCTTCACTTGTTGTACTTGAAGTCGTTTCAGAACCAGCCGCTGACTCACTTGGGAAAGTGGTTTCACTCGTTGCATCCGAAGTTTTTGCTTGAGCGTCGGCTTGCTTTTCAGCTTCACGGCGTTCCAATTCACGTTTGGATTCTTCGAAGGAGGCCGCTTTTTCACTAGGAAATTCGCTACCAGTCTTCTCAGGCATCTTCCCAGTGTTAAACAAGCTGAGAATTTGCTTTTCGTCCAACGTTTCATACTTCAGCAAGGCTTCCGCAATCAACTTATGTTGATCACGATGCGATTGAATGATATCGGTAGCAGTTTGGTGAGCTTCCTCAGCTAAACGCCGAACTTCATCATCAATTAACTGAGCCGTATGTTGTGAAAAGGCGCTAGAGCCCATACCTTGTTGATAAGCAGCTTGTTGGTTGGCGTTTTCTAATTCAACTGGGCCGAGTTTATCACTCATCCCATATTGTGTGACCATTGCCCGAGCAATTTGCGTTGCTTGTTCAAAGTCATTAGAAGCACCAGATGATTGGGCATCGAAGATAATTTCTTCGGCTGCCCGGCCACCCATTAAACCAGCCATTTGTTCCTTAGCATCACGTTTGGACATCAACATCTGATCTTCACGTGGCAACATGATGGCGTAACCGCCAGCACGACCCCGTGGCACAATCGTAACCTTATGCACAACACGCGCATCGTTTAAGACTAACCCCACGATCGTATGTCCAGCTTCATGGTAAGCCACAGTTTCCCGTTCTTGCTTGCTGACCACGCGATCATGCTTGGCTGGCCCAGCGATAACCCGGTCTTCCGCTTCATCCAAGTCCGAAGCTTCCACTTGTTTCTTATTGCGTCGAGCGGCCAATAATGCGGCTTCATTCAATAAGTTTTCCAAGTCGGCCCCAACGAACCCAGGTGTTTGCTTAGCAATTTCTTTCAAATCAACATCCGCCGCTAAAGGTTTGTTCTTAGCGTGGACTTTCAAAATGGCTTCCCGACCCTTAACGTCTGGACGACCAACTAAGATCTTACGGTCAAAACGACCTGGACGTAACAAGGCAGGATCCAAAACATCGGAACGGTTAGTCGCTGCCATGACGATAACACCTTCGTTACCAGTGAACCCATCCATTTCAACCAATAATTGGTTTAAGGTTTGTTCACGTTCATCATGACCGCCGCCCATGCCGCTACCACGTTGCCGACCAACCGCATCAATTTCATCAATAAAGATGATTGATGGGGCATTCTTCTTGGCTTGTTCAAACAAGTCACGAACCCGACTAGCCCCGACCCCGACGAACATTTCAACGAAGTCTGAACCTGAGATTGAGAAGAATGGTACGCCCGCTTCACCAGCGACCGCCTTGGCAAGTAACGTTTTACCAGTACCCGGAGGCCCTTCGAGCAAGACACCCGATGGGATCCGTGCGCCTAAGGAAACAAACTTACGCGGATCTTTCAAGAATTCGACAACTTCGACCAATTCTTGTTTTTCTTCTTCTTCACCGGCAACATCTGAGAAACGAACTTTGTTTTGCTTACTATCGGCTGGTTTAGCCTTCGTCTTACCAAAGTTCATCACCCGGTTGTTTCCGCCGCCTTGACCAGCTTGTCCCATCATCATATAGAATAGGAACACAAACAAGATCAATGGCGCGATATACATCAATAACGTGACCCAAATCCCGCTAGATTCTTCAGCTTTCGCCGTTAATTTAACGTTTTTCTTGGCAGCTAACTTGGAAACTTGATCGACCGTCGAGTTGTTTTCCAACATGGTGGTTGAGAATGACGTCGTCTTGCTAGACGAACTGTTAATTCCTAACGCATTAGTTGAAGAAACTTTTTGTGCTTTCCGGTACTGACCAGTTACCTTGTAGACGCCACCACTAGGCTGGATACTAACGTTTTTGACGTTATCCTTGTCTAATTGTGTGACAAATTCGCTATAGCGGATATTTTGGGTTTGAGAGCTGGAATTATTTCCAAAGAAGAAGTAAATAATCCCCATTAAGCTTAGAAAGATCAAAATATAAAATAAGCTATTACGAAAGAGTCCATTGCGTCGATTGTTGTTCATATGTGCCTCCTTCATCGAAACTTTTATAACCTATTAAAAGCACGGTACTATTCTTCGATAGTCTAAATAATAGCACATTTGACTATCATTGACCAATTATTTATGCTCGTAAATTGCTGGCTTCAAGATTCCGACGTAAGGGAGGTTCCGATAGCGTTCCGCATAATCCAAGCCGTACCCGACCACAAATTCATTGGGAACTTCAAAACCAATATAATCAGCCTTAATGTCCACCAATCGACCAGCGGGTTTATCCAGCAAGGTGCAGACCTTTACAGACTTCACTTGGCGCCGTTTCAACAAATCCACCATAAACTTCAATGTCCGACCAGTATCAATGATATCCTCGATCACCAAAACATCGCGACCGGCAACATCATCATCTAAATCCTTCGTTAATTGGACTTCACCACTTGAAATGGTTTCGTTGCCATAACTGGATAAGTTGATAAAATCTAAGTCGGCATAAACATCCATTTCTCGAATAATATCCGTGGTAAATAAGACGGCACCCTTGAGTACACAAATAATTAATGGATTTTTATCAGCATATTCTGCTGTTAATTTCTGACCCAATTTCTGCGTGACCTGATGGATATCCTCGCGACTATAAAGTACTCGTTCAATGTCGTTGTTCATCGTTTCAGATGTACTCCTTTCAACTCCGTATGTTTTAAGGCTAAAAAGACTGTTTGTGACCCCACGGTGTTCGGTTTGCGGTAACTAAACTTGTGACCGACTAACCACAACACTGTGCCATGCGCATTGACTAACACCTGCACGTCTGATCGTACCGCTTGGGGGACCTTTTGATCAATTAAAATCCGACGCACCGTTTGATGACCGCCATTTTTTAATTGCAACTGATCCCCTGGTTGCCAGCGCCGCCAATATAAAGGTTGGTCACTTGGCAACAAAGAAAACGGCTGATTCTCGACCGTTGGTGCGGTATTGAAAATGCCCACGATTTGGGTCGGCAAAATTTTCTGCCATTGGTTTAAGTCTACCATAATTTTTTCACTGGGCCTTAACTTTTTGACCCTTTTTTTAACAGGAACAACATCAAGCATACCAGCGACTTTCACTAGTTCAAACGTCCCATTCAATTGTAAGTGAGTGGCAGTCGCCGGTGAGTGGCCGACCCAATGAGAAGTTGGGCCTAACTTGGTCGCACTCATCAACAGTTGGGTTCGCTCTTGTAACCAAGCTTGTAGGACTGCCAACCGCCACTTGCTGGGCAATTTTACCCACTGCTGTTGGTCCAGCTGTTGCCGAACTACCACCGTCGCCAATAAACTCGCCACCATTTGAGCTTTCGCAGCTAATAAGGTAGTTAGTTGTTGTTCATAGTCGGTCACATGTGCTAAAAATTCCGGATTAACTTGCATCAATTCTGGCACCACGCGTTGACGTAACCGATTACGCGTTAAAGTGATATCCTGATTCGTCACATCTTCGTAAAAAGTCAGTTGCCGTTCAGTCGCATACCGCCGTAATTGAGCCTTTGAAAAAGTTAATAGTGGTCGCACCAAACGACCGTTATGAAACTCACGGCTCGTTTGAATGCCTCGCAATTGCGCCAGATCCCCACCCCGTGCTAATTTCATCAAGTAAGTTTCCGCCTGATCATTCGCATGATGCGCCGTTAATACCGCAGTCGCATCAGTCGTAGCCATCACTTTCGCAAAAAAGTCATAACGAAACTGGCGACCGGCTGCTTCAATCCCCGTTTGCGGATGATCAGTCACCAACCAATCCGCCAACTTCAACGTCACCGCATGTTCTTGGCAATAACGCACTAGGAACTTAGCTTCCTTGGCACTCTGCGCGCGCAAATGGTGATTCACATGAGCCACAACCAAATGCGGTCGCTGTTGCACGGACACTTGCAACAATAAATCCAGCAACACCATTGAATCCACGCCTGTAGAAACTGCCACCACAATCGTTTTAGCTGGCGATAATAATTTTTGACTCGCTAATTCACGATTAAATTGTTGGATCAAAGTCATGGGTTGTCTTCCTTTCTTATCAGCCACTGATCACTTCCCCAGTCGACCAGAGTTTAATACTAAAATTTCTTCAAGCTGACTTGTCATGAGTGAACATAATCTTTTTACAGCGATACGAATACCAACATCTTACCTCATCTTCCAACTAAAAAGTCGCTTAGTCGAGAATGACTTAATCTTACTTTAGACTCGTCTTCAATACAGGCCACTTTAAATTAAGAGCGCCATTTAGCCGTGAAGTTGACGGTTTTTAGGGCTCAGTGGTGACCTTTGACTTAGTTGGCGGTAACTGCCGACGACTTAGTCAAAGGCCGGCTTACGAGACCGCCGTTTGGCTCGGAAACGTGCCCACCACGTTCCAGCCCTAAAAAGTGGCAACCGGTAAGGCGGAAAGACACGCAAATCTGATTTTAACTTGCACGCTAAACAAAAAAAGTACCCACGCGACAACGATTAGTCTCGCATGGGTACTTGAATTTAACTAAATTAAATGGCGAGTAGCACTACGCTTCAGCTTGAAACCGCTGGCTGGTGTTCTGAAACGTGTTTACCAAGCCTGCTACCTCCGCTCACTACGCCAGGGACATAATGCCTAACCCGCATTTTGTCCCTGGCTAGGTGATGCTCAGTAGCAACCCGGCTTGGTTCACACTCTTTTCATTAGCTCCGACGACCACCACGGCCGCCACGCTTACCTTCAGTGTTTCGTTTCAAGGTTGCTAAGCGATCTTCACTATCCTTCAAGAAGCCAGACATCAATGAGTCAAAGTCTTCCTTCTTGTTTTCATGTTGCCGTGATTGGAAACGACCACCGCCGTTACCGCCGCGACTATGGAAATTGTTTGATCGATGATTGCCACCATTGCTTTGGTGTTCGTTGCGATCAGAGCGACCATGATTATTACCTTGGTGACTGTTATTGCCACCTTGATGGTTGTTGTTATGGTGTTCATGATGCTCATGTTCACCTTGAGGATGATCGACAGCCTTACGAATCGACAAGCCAATCTTTCCATCATTACCAACTGATAACACTTTGACGGTCACTTCATCGCCAACACTCAAAACATCATGGATATCTTTAACGAATCCATCGGAAACTTCACTGATGTGCACCAGCCCCGTTTGATTGTTACCCAGGCTCACGAATGCGCCAAAATTAGTGATCCCGGATACTTTACCAGTGACTTTCGTACCTACTTCAATTGCCATAAAAAAAGTTGTTCCTCCTATGAAATAATGGTTTTAGTATAGCATACTTTGTGAAATGTTGAGTTAAATTTTCACGGGCCCTTTCGAAAATGGTCTACCTACAAATAACCGCATCAAAGATTGATTAATTGGCAGTTACATCTGATGCATTGTCAGTTGGTAAGCTGTAGACCGTTTCGCCACTCTTCGTATAATCATACTTCGACCGCAATAATTTCTGGAGATAATCCTGATTATTGAGTTGTTTGATCTGGCTATCGAGCTTGGCATTTTTCCGTTGTTCCTGTTTCAAATTAACTTGACTAGTCGCAACTTGATGATTGACCTGACTTAGGTTGGCCCGCGTATTGATCAACTGATACCCAAAGAACAATAATAACGCCCCAAAAATCGCCACGATCAAGATAAAGCGTCGCCGCCGCACTTTGCTCACTCGGTCTGAATAACCTTGTTGGTTGGACGCGACTTGCCGCGAATAATCATTATCTAACTGTTTGACGTTATTGCGTGACCCGTTTGTCATTTCCTCTGCCAGTCCTTTCAAATTGTGTTGACTAAATTATAACAACTTCAATCGATGGTGTAAACGACATCATAATGATTAGACCAATGTTTACGGCCATTTGAATGGACTAATTGATTTTTTAAAGTGAGCGAATTAATCGCTAAATGGTTGCCGATAATCGGTCTTATAATCTTCGCTCACGATATCATACATCAATTCAGCATCATTTTTCTTGGTCGTTTCCAATAATTGGTTCACTTTGATCGTTAAAGTTTTGTTCCCAAAACCAATGATCAATTCATCGCCCACACTCACATTAGTTGAGGACTTGGCAACTTTACCGTTAATTTGAATCCGCCCTTTATCGGCGATTTCTTTGGCGACGGTGCGCCGTTTAATAATCCGTGAAACTTTTAAGAACTTATCTAAACGCATACTCATGAATGATGTTCCTTTCCTTTAATGACTGATTTCATCACCCGTTTGCCGTAGGGTAAGACTAACCATTCACGAATGGTGAACAGTCGTAAGGCAATAGCGCCAACGACGAAGACAATTACGCCCACAACGACCCCAATCAGCGTAATAAATCCGGTCATCCCACGATCATTCGCTAATACTGGTCCCACTAACGCTTGTACTTCATGACTCGTTAACAATACGACAACGCCCATCAACCCGCTGACAAACAGTAATTTGACTAAATAGCCACTTTCTAATAAAACTTGTTGTAAATCTTCTGGCGACCCAATCCACATGACCGCAAACATCACGCCAAGACTGGCAACCGTCGCCAAGCTGGCCCCGTTGATACCAAAATGTACGACCATCAAATAATTCAAGCCGACCTTGGTCGCTAGACCCGCGATAATTCCAACGATCATCGCCGTATACTGGTCTAAGCTTTGCATGACACTCGTATAGGTGGTGATCAGTGCCGCAAATAAAATACTAAAAACATACACGCGTAGTGCGGTCGTGCCTTCCATCGACCCAAACAAGAGCCGGTTGATCTGAGGCATTAAAGCGACTAGGCCCACCGTTGCCGCCATCGACAACGCTAAACTAACATGGACCATCGCCCGCGTATGCCGTTTGAACTCAATAAATTGCCGTTTCGCTAGCGCATTGGTCAACGCTGGCAACAAGGTCGCCGAAAATGACGTTGCCACGACCAAACCCAATTGAACAAGCGGTTGGCCGCGGTCATAGACCCCTTTGACTGACTTAGCGGCTTCAATCGGCAAGCCTTGTCGAACTAACCCACGCATCACAGAAAATGAGTCAATCAACTGTAACAAAATAACGACTGCGGCCACCAAACAAAGTGTTCCGCCTTCCACGATAAAACGATGCACGAGTTTTCGATAACTCGGCAACGGGTGCGTCGCGGCTGGGGCTGGCGCTAATAAATGTCGCAAACCGAAGCTGACGAAAATCAACGAGGAACAAACGGCGGCAATCGGGGCAGAACTCATGGCCCAAGCACCCATATGATAGTCGTCCCAACCACGATGGATGCTAAAGTAAGCGGCCATAATGATTACCCCAACACGCACCATTTGCTCGATCAATTGCGAAACGGCGGTCGGTCCCATTAAGAATTTTCCTTGATAGTAACCACGTCCCGTCGCCAACCATGGCATGAACACAAACATCCATGCTACCGCGCTAATGATGGGGGCTAATTTGAGATCACCCATCCGAACCGCTAGCCAATTGGCACCTAGTTGCAGGGCCAAAAAGATGACTAACGACAAGCCACTCAAAATATGGAACGCACGTCGCGTCACTAAGGACTTACTCGTTTCATCGGGCTGCTCCGCGACTAATTTTGAAATAAAGGTTGGAAAGCCATTCAGTGCAAAGGTCATGCCAATCCCATAAATGGGATAAATCTGCTGATAAACATAGAAACCGGTGTTACCCACCATATTTTGAAATGGAATCCGATAGACCGCACTAAGAATTTTCGCCACTAACGACGAAATTGAAAGTATCAAAGCCCCCCGGAACATGGTGTTCAGGTGATCTTTTGGCATCACAATTCCCTTCTACCGATTACTTACTCGGTGTCGCCACAGCGGGCATCAAAACGACCCCCAACTGTTGTACGAATAACGTCAGCTGTTCTAACCAGTCTGACTCGGACATTTTCGGCTGAATCACTAATTTAACCTTCATTTTATCATCATCAATGCCAACTGTCGCTCGTAAGTTCGTTTTTGCTAAAGCCTTAAAGATATCTTTAGTGTCTAATTTAGCCGTGCCTTGCTTCGATAACGTTAAATGAAGATCGCTATCAAGTCGCTGAATCTTCTCGATCAACGCGTCATCCGCTAATAATTTCAGCTTACCGACGGCCAATAATCCCGCGACTTCCGCTGGATAATCGCCAAAGCGATCAATCAAATCAGCCTGAACTTCCAAGTATTGATCATTATTTTCTAATTGCCGAATCCGCTTATAGATTTCGATCTTTTGACGTTCATCTTCAATATACGTGGTTGGTAAGTAAGCTTCAATGCCCAACTCAATCGTGGCATCCGTTTTAACTTTCGTTTGCTTGCCACGTTTCTTAGCCACAGCTTCGGACAACATCTGGGTATAGAGATCGTACCCAACTGAATCAATAAACCCATGTTGCTGCTTGCCAAGTAAATTCCCAGCACCACGAATCGACAGATCCCGCATCGCAATCTTGAAGCCAGAACCAAGTTCGGTAAAGTCCTTAATGGCTTGCAGGCGTTTTTCACCAACTTCAGTCAGGACTTTATTCTGCTGATACGTGAAGTACGCATAAGCGACCCGACTACTCCGCCCAATACGACCGCGCAATTGATACAACTGCGACAAGCCCATGTGGTCAGCGTTTTCCACAAATAACGTATTCACATTCGGAATATCGACCCCAGTTTCAATGATCGTCGTCGTGACCAGCACGTCATACTCACCACGAATAAAGTCATATAAAATTCCTTCTAATTGTGATTCTGGCATCTGACCGTCGATATGAGCCACGGCAGCATCTGGGACCAGATCCTTGATCTGCGCGACCACTTTTTCAATATCATGAACCCGGTTATGCAAGTAAAAGACTTGGCCGTTACGTTGCATTTCGCGTTCGATACCCTCTTTGACCATGCCGAAATTCTGTTCCATCACATAGGTCTGGATTGGATACCGGTTGGTGGGCGGCGTTTCAATAACGGATAAGTCCCGCACGCCTAACATCGACATGTGCAAGGTTCGGGGAATCGGCGTGGCCGTCAACGTCAACACATCCACGCTGGCCTTCATCGACTTTAGCCGTTCCTTATGTTTGACGCCAAACCGTTGTTCCTCATCAATAATCAGTAGCCCAAGGTCAGCAAATTTAACATCCTTGGATAACAACCGATGAGTCCCGACAACGATATCTAATTCACCATCTTTAAGCTGTTTGACGGTTTCTTTCATTTCTTTACCCGTGCGGAACCGCGACAGCATGCCAACATTGACCGGATAACCTTCAAAGCGGTTCAACATTGTCTCATAATGTTGTTGCGCTAAAATCGTCGTGGGAACCAAAAAGGCTACTTGCTTACCGGCTTCGATCGCCTTAAAGGCTGCCCGCAACGCCACTTCCGTCTTTCCGTAACCCACGTCACCCACTAAGAGGCGATCCATAGGCTTGGGGCGTTCCATATCGTGCTTGATTTCATCAATACTGCGCAATTGGTCTGGCGTTTCCGGATAAGGAAAGTCGTTATCAAAATCGTCCTGATAACTGTCGTCTGGCGGGAATGGGAACCCCTTTTCAGCTTCACGTTGAGCGTAGAGTTCAACCAATTCATCCGCTATATCTTCAATCTTAGCCGCAACTTTACGTTTAGCTTTGGTCCATTCGGTCCCACCCAACTTATTAATTCGGGGCGTTTTGGACTCGGACGAGACATACTTTTGAACTAAATTTAACTGAGTCACAGGAATAAAAATCTTGGCATTATTCTGATAAGCAATCGTGATGTAGTCTTGGTGCACCCCGTCTACTTCCATCGTTTGCATGCCAACGTACTTCCCAATCCCATGATTCACATGAACAACGTAATCGCCCGGCTTGAGGTCGGTATAGCTCTTCAAACGCTCCGCATTCGCTAAAGTCTGACGACGCGGCCGTTTTTTGGGCACCTTTTTGAACATTTCTTGTTCGGTGATGACGACCAAATGCCCATCAGGGAACTCAAAGCCATTCTGTAAACTGCCTTGCACAACCTGCACAACTTCTGGCTGCAAGTTCTCAGCTTTCGTCATGATCGCGTCAATTTCAAAATCATCAAGGGTATTGCTAACCCTGGTCAGGCGTTCCGCTTCAGAAACCATCAAAACAACCGTCTGTTTTAACTTATGCCAACGATCCAGCTCCGTTTTCAAAGCTGGTAATTGCCCGAAAAATTCTTGCATCGGGCGCGTCCGTACGTTGGTGATCTGGGCCAAACGCACATTGCCAATCCCTTTTTGAAACAGCGAGATCAAGATTTGCGCATGGTTATCGGCTTTCAGCAAGTCACGCATATCATTGCCATAGTTTGCCGTTGAAAGGACCTTGTGATGCGCCAACTGGTCAGTGACCCAATCCGCTTCACTTTGTAATAATTGTTGTTCGCTGTCTAAGATCCGTGAATATTCGTCAAAGACCACGATGCCATCATCTGGCACATAATCAAAAAGGCTCGTTTTACTATGATAAAAATATTCACCATATAATAGTAAGTCATTACCGATCAAGCCTTTTTGCATATCGGCTAACGGTTGGGCTAAATTATCAGTCAAAGTTTGCCGATCAGCTGGAGATAACTTTTTATTCTCGGCGGCCATGGCTTTCGTCAAACGGTCCGCCCCAGCTGCCAGCATCGTTTTCGTCAAGATAAAATCCGTGGCCGGTAGCACGGTAAATGTTTCGAGATTATCCACAGAACGTTGTGTCTCAGGATCAAAATATTTTAATGTATCGATCTCCGTGTCAAAAAAGTCTAACCGCAACGGAAAATACGCATCTAACGGATAGATATCAACAATCGACCCACGCACGGCAAAATCACCGGGACGTGCAACCAACTTTTCTTTGACGTACCCCATGTCGTGGAGCCGCACTTGTAACTCAGCCAAATCAATCTCGTCACCCACGGTTAATGGCAACCGCGCCGCCACAAACTGGTCAACCGGTGGCAAAAATCGGCGGGCCCCTGAAACAGAGGTCACGACAATTGCGGGTTGATCACTCTGTAAGGCATTTAGCGCCTGCACCCGTTGTGCGCGATATTCTGGTGAACTCGTTGCAATCTCTGAGGCCACCATTTCTTCGGCCGGAAACAAAAAGACTTGATTATCGGCCAATAACCCATTCAAATCATCGACCATCTGGCTGGCATGGAAGAGGTTATCCGTCACGATCAACAAAGAATGCGTGAGTTGATGGAATAACGCACTGACATACACCGTCCGCGCTGAGCCGTTTAACCCAGTGATCAATTGACGACTGGCCGGACTAATTCCCGCTAAAATCGTTTGAAAATCCGGGGTTTGTTCAACAATCGCTTCAATATCCATAGCGACTTTTCCTCCTATTAATTATACTGATTCATCAAAGCAGCAAAATCAGTCGTCGTCAGCCACACTTCAACTGCCGCGACCGCTGTGATTTTAGCATCATTGAATGCTGGTAACTGGGCAGGTGTGAACTTACCGAGCACATAATCGACGACACTCATCTTTTGCGGATGTTCAATACCGACTTTGACCCGTTTGAAATGCTGGTCACCCACATGGGCAATAATACTTTTGATTCCGTTATGTCCGCCAGCAGAACCCTTTTGCTTTAAGCGGACCACTCCTAGTGGTAAGTCCAAGTCATCATGTACGACCAACAAATCTGCTGGCTCAACATGGTAATAAGTCATCAAAGGACCCACTGCTCGACCGGAATCATTCATGTAAGTCGATGGCTTGACCAATAGCACCTTTTCACCGGCTACAAAAGCCGTCGCAACTTCCGCTTCAAACTTACTCGTTTTAAACGCCGCATTTAGTTTTGCCGCGACTTCATCGACGACCATAAACCCGACATTATGCCGCGTTTGGGCATACTTTTGACCAATATTTCCTAAACCAACAATCATTTTCATTTTAAGAATTAACTCCCATAGTCCCGTTGACATGCAAAACAGGCCGAACCAGATTCAAACTGATTCGGCAGTATTACTTGCACGGTTAATTAACGTTTTTAGTTTTAATCTGGTTAGCCACTGATTAATAACCGGCCGTAGCCACATTTTTAGTGCAATCAGTATACCACAAACCGGCGCGGAATACCCATTTGAAACGTTTAGGCCACCCTAGTCATCAATAGCCTCCAACGGTGTTGGCAACAATGATCAGTTCATGCCTTAGGGAGCAACTTAACCCTTAACAACCGATAAACTATTATTAAAATAGTACATTGATTGTCCGTCTCCGTTGACCAGTACGTTCGCTGTGAGGCAGGCCTGCAGCCAAAGACCGGTCTGCAGGGCGCTTTCAAGCCGGAACCCACGTCTTAAAAGTCGGCCAGACACTAACCTGGGTAAAACACCCAGCTAAGTGTCTCGACACGGCGAACGTACTGGTCAACTCCGACGTCAAATAGTGGTTTAACAAGGGAACATTGATAAACCCAATATCAACAAAAAATCAATTGATATTAAGGACTACTGATTCAACCCAGGTTGGTCTGGATGATGCTCAGTGGTGAAATTTCCAACCGTGTGGGGGCCAACCGAAGCAGCAATCTAAATGGCTACTTATTAAGCCAGCTTGACCAACTAAAATAGTGCTCAGTTTGGAGGTTTTCCTTCTGAACTTAATCAACCATAACAGCCGCATTATCAACAGCCGTTATTGTCGCAACCGACCCGCCCACAAGGATTACACTTCCATTAAAAGCGCAGCCGTTTTAGCGACTTGGTTGGGTTAATCATGGTATACTCAAATCGTTGAAAAACAAATTTTCGTTATGAGAGGATGACTTATTTTGTCAAGCATGCCAAACCATCAAAAAGTTGTGTTAGTCGGTGACGGGGCCGTTGGTTCTAGTTACGCTTTCGCTATGGCACAACAAGGAATTGCTGAAGAATTTGTAATTGTCGATGTCATTAAAGATCGTACCAAAGGTGACGCCTTAGATCTTGAAGATGCCCAAGCTTTCACCGCTCCCAAGAAGATTTACTCGGGCGACTATGCCGATTGCAAAGACGCCGATTTAGTTGTGATCACCGCGGGCGCACCACAAAAGCCTGGCGAATCACGTTTAGACTTAGTTAACAAGAACTTAAATATCTTATCTTCAATCGTTAAACCAGTCGTTGACTCCGGTTTTAACGGCATCTTTTTAGTTGCCGCTAACCCCGTTGACATTTTGACTTATGCCACTTGGAAATTCTCTGGTTTCCCTAAAGAACGCGTAATTGGTTCTGGGACTTCCTTGGATTCATCTCGTTTACGCGTTGCTTTAGGCAAGCAATTCAAAGTTGATCCTCGTTCCGTGGATGCCTACATCATGGGCGAACATGGCGACTCAGAATTTGCCGCTTACTCAACTGCCACTATTGGGACGCGTCCCGTTAAAGACATTGCTAAGGAACAAGGCGTTTCTGACGAAGACTTAGCTAAACTTGAAGATGGTGTTCGTAACAAGGCTTACGACATCATCAACTTAAAGGGTGCGACTTTCTATGGTATTGGGACTGCACTAATGCGGATTTCAAAAGCCATCTTACGTGATGAAAATGCGGTCTTACCAATTGGTGCCTACATGGACGGCCAATACGGTTTGAACGATATTTACATCGGGACACCCGCTGTCATTGGCGGTACTGGTTTGAAACAAATCATTGAATCCCCACTCTCAGCAGATGAATTAAAGAAGATGCAAGCTTCCGCTGCTACCTTGAAAAAGGTTCTGACGGACGGCTTAGCTGCTCTTGAAAACAAGTAATTAATCGTTAAGGTTCATGCGCACTTACTGGTAACCCCGGTAGGTGCTTTTTGTATTGACTCGAAATCCGCCAACGTTTACAGCAAGGTATTTGCACTTACACACAAAGTGTTATAAGGTGAACACACGATGACACACATTTACGGGGGCAATTGAAATGAAGCACAAACGCGGGCTGAGCATTGCCGGGGGCGTCGTTGGTTTAATCGCCATCGGATACATTGCCACCAGCTTAGTTTGGCAGCATCAACAAACCTTTCTCACCAACACTCAAGTGGCTGGCATTAACGTCAGTGGTCAAACTGCGGCCCAAGCCGCACCAAAAGTCAGTCGGGCACTTGAACATCGCACTTACCATATTACTGAAAATGGCAAAAAGTTATATTCCTTTAATAGTCAGAGTGCCGGTATCACCATCAAGTCTAAAAAAGAACTGACAAAGTTAGTTAAGTGTCAAAACTATTGGCGTTGGCCACTTGCTTTGATGCAATCAGCACATGCGGCGGAAACGACTAACATCGGTCAGCTACAAGTCAGTCAAGCCAGTATGGCGCAATTACTCACCAACATTACCCACACTGCAAATCAGACGTCACGCACAACGACTGAAAATGCTAAGTTGGTCTATCAAAACAATCAAGTTGAAATCAAAAAAGAAATCCAAGGCACACAAATTAGTCAGCCCAAGCTTAAACAACTCGTTGGACAGGCATTGGCAAGTGGGCAAACCACAATTGATCTACAAAAAGCTTACGTCACACCGACCGTCACCAGTACGAGCCAACAACTAAAGACGGCCCAAACGAAGACGCAAAAATACGCGACCGAAACGGCCAGTTACAATATCAATGGTCATAAATTTGAGATTCCACATGCCACGATCCTTAGCTGGCTAAACGTTGATCGTGCCGGTAAGGTGAGTCTTAAACAAGCGGCCGTGAAAGCTTACGTCGATCAGTTGGACGCTAAATATCATACTTATCATACGACACGCACGTTTAAGAGCACACAACGCGGTACGGTTAAGATTAGTGGTGGGCTCTACGGTTGGACCATCCAGACAGCAGCGGAAACCACGGCCTTGTCAAAAGACATTTTGGCTGGCAAAGACTTTAGCCGCTCGCCGTTGATCAGTGGCTCTGGTTATCATAATGATCAAAAAGATATTGGTGACACGTATATTGAAGTCGATAAACAAGCCCAACACATGTGGGTCTATGTTAATGGCCAAGTCAAGGTTTCCACGGATGTGGTCACTGGGACTCCAGGCAAGCATGAAACCACTACCGGCGTCTGGAGTATCTGGAACAAAGAACGTAACAGTACCTTAAAGGGTGATAACGATGACGGCTCCGGCTATTCGCAGCCTGTCGCTTACTGGTTGCCGTTCGATGATACTGGTCAAGGCATTCATGATTCACCTTGGCAAAAACAATATGGTGGCACTTGGTATAAAAGCCATGGCTCCCACGGTTGCGTGAATACGCCACCCGCCACAATGGCGAAAGTGTATCATGCTATTCCGGTGGGAACACCGATCGTTATTTTCTAATTTAAATTTAATTTAAAAAGTCAGTCATCGCAAGCCGATAACTGACTTTTTAGCATCAATGGCGATAACCCCGCGCATAAAACGCTCCTATCGGGTCATGTTTTATGGTATTATTTATTAAAACAAACTAATAAATCTGGGGGATCATTCGTTATGTTATTAAAAACTCTCGTTAAACCTAAAGAACGTTTAACTACGGTGAACGCCGATGCCACGTTAGCTGAAGCCTTACAAGTGCTTGAAGATTCTGGCTTCCGTTGTGTGCCGATTTTAGACGAAACTGGGCACATCTTCCGTGGTAACATTTATAAAATGCACATTTATCGACATAAATCACGAGGTGGCGATATGTCCTTGCCTGTCACCTCATTATTAAAAAACGCGACTAAGACGATCCAAGTCGACTCCGCGTTCTATAACGTCTTCTTCTCCATCAAAGACTTACCTTATATCGCTGTTTTAGACGAACATGGTTATTTCTATGGCATCCTGACGCATACTCGCTTGCTCGACATGCTTTCACAATCATGGAACGTCAACGTTGGTAGCTATGTTTTGACGGTCGTTTCCATTGGTGAACGTGGTGATTTGGCAGCCATGGCAAAGATCATTACGAAATACACTTCAATTGCCAGTTGTATGACGCTAGACGTCCAAAACGGCACGCTTGGTCACCGGACGCTCTTCACCTTACCAGAAGACGTGGATACCGAAAAACTCAAGCGAATTACTGACAACTTGAATCGGAAACAATTCAAAGTCATTGAAGTCGAAGATCTACAAACAGAATAGTCATCAAAGAGGCACCACAAACGAAGCTTTCGTTTGTGGTGCCTCTTTGATGACTAAAACGTTATTTTCCAATCCGTTCGCTGAACTGTAAGACTCGGTTCAGCCCATACATGATTGGTGCCGTAATCGACATAATGATTAATTCTGATAACGCCGTCGTTAAGTAAGTCGGCCAAAAAGCGGTCGCCCCACCAACCAGCATGAGCATCCAGGCGATCATGCACATCGACAACGTGAATAAAATGATGTTCAAGACCATCCGTTGCCAAACGGCCTTTAACTTAGGGCCAATCCAGCTCACTAATAGCAGTGCCAGCAAGGATTGACCACCACCAAAGACCACGTTGAGTAAACTCGCCCCCGGACCAAAAGCATCGAACAAGACGACACCGGCCACGATACCCCAGATGTATTTTCGATTAAAAACCACTAAATGGTTCAACCCTTCTGAAACCCGAAACTGGATGGCACCCGAAGCTAAATTGAACGCGGCGGGACCGACGGATAAAACGATATAAATAGCCGCGACTAAAGCATTAATAATCCACGGCCGAATTTTTGACTGCGTCATTGATAAACTGCCTCCTAGTTTTTTAACGTGGGATGGTTACGAACCACGTTTTAAAAATGACAAGCGAGTTACATCATAGCACGCAGCCGCAGTCGTCGCAAATTTAGTCAAACAACCGATCGGGAATAAATAAATGACCCGCAGTTGCCGCCATAATTGCCTTGATTGCTGGCATCCGGTTAGCAGCTTCTTCAAAGACGACCGATTGTGGGCCATTGAAAACCTCATCCGTGATCTCAATTGCCGCCAAATCATACTTTTTACCTAGGGCGGCCCCGACGGCCGTTTGATGGTCATGTAAGGCTGGCAAACAGTGCATAATGATGGTCGTTGTTTTACCAGTCGCCGCTAATAACTTGGCATTAATTTGGAAAGGCAAAAGTTGCTTGATTCGCGCGCCATAGTCCACATTTTCTCCCATTGAGACCCAGACATCCGTATAGAGCGCGTCCGCACCAGTGACCGCGGCCTGTGGCTCATCTGTAATCAAGATTTCACTACCAGATTGGGCCGCATAGGCTTGCGCTAACTTAATTACGGCCGCACTTGGCTGTAAATCAACTGGGGCACCGATATGGCAATTCACACCGAGCATGGCACTCGTCACAAGCAAGCTATTAGCCATGTTGTTCCGCCCATCACCGACATAAGCCAGTGTCAAACCCGTCAAGTGACCAAAATGTTCCTTTAAGGTCAAAAAGTCTGCAATCATCTGCGTCGGATGCCACTCATCCGTCAAACCATTCCAGACCGGCACCCCACTATATGCCGCCAGTTGTTCGACCGTCTGTTGCGAAAAGCCCCGAAATTCGATGCCATCAAACATCGACCCTAACACTTTAGCCGTATCAATAACCGATTCCTTTCGACCAAACTGAATGTCGTTTTTGCCTAAAAATTCAGGGCGTGCCCCGAGATCATTGGCAGCGACCGTGAATGCCGAACGCGTCCGAGTGGAAGTTTTTTCGAATAGTAAGGCGATATTTTGACCTTGCATGTAAGGATGGGGAATATGCTTGGCTTTCAATTGTTTTAAATGGCTGGCAAAGTCAATCAAGTAAGTCAGCTCACGCGGCGTATAGTCGCACTCTTTTAAAAATGATTTTCCGGCAAAATGTGTCATTAGACTTCAACCTCCGTTTCAACTTGGGGCAAGACAGTCGCAATTGTTTGAATTCCTTGTAAGAGTTCTTCAACTGGCATCACTAATGGCGGTAATAAGCGCAACGTATTGTCGCCAGCGGATAACGTCAACAGTCCCGCCTGCTGCAAGGCAGTCATGACTTTGATTACCGGCACCTCAGTCGTTAAATGAATCCCAATCATGAGCCCCTTGCCAGTAACCTGTTTAACCATGGGTAGCCCCGCAATTTGTTGCGTCACAGCAGCCCAAACTTGCTGCGATTTAGCCCGGACATGAGTTAAAAATGCCGGGGTTAGTTGTGTTAGTACCGCTTGAGCCGCCGCCATCGCCAGTGGATTGCCGGCAAAAGTTGAGCCATGACTACCAGGACCAAAAGCAGTGGCAAACTTTGCCCGACCAACCATCGCCCCAACTGGCAATCCATTCGCCAGACCTTTAGCGACCGTGTAAATATCTGGATCGAGGCCAGCACCTTCATAAGCAAAACGGTAACCAGTCCGCCCAATACCGGTTTGAACTTCATCGATCATAAATAAAACGCCTTGTGCCTGACATTTAGCTTGTACTGCTTGTAACCAAGCCGGTTTGCCGGCAAACACGCCACCTTCGCCTTGCACCACTTCTAAAATAACCGCCGCTAGATCTGGCGTGATTTGGGCTAGCGCGGCGTCATCATTATAGTTAGCGAAGGCCACGTCGGGCACTAACGGTGCGTAGCCCGCGCGAATACTAGGATTACCCGTCATCGACATTGACCCGTACGTCCGCCCATGAAAAGACTGATTGAACGCCAAAATTTTCGTTTTACCCGTATATTTACGGGCTAATTTTAAGGCAGCTTCATTGGCTTCAGTGCCCGAATTGGCGAAGAACACTAACCGGTCCTCCCCATGCACGAGCAATTTGGCGACCGTATCCTGTAATGAACTTTCATATAAATTAGAAGTATGCCAAATCTGCGTTAATTGTTCGGCCACCGCAGCTTGAATCGCTGGCTGATGGACGCCAAAATTACAGACGCCAATCCCGGCCGTAAAATCTAAGTACGTTTTGCCATGGTTATCGGTCAAATGACTGCCTTGACCAGTTTTGATTTCAAAGGGAAATCGTTGATACGTTGGATAGACATATTTCATATTACCGCCTCCTGAATGATTGCTGTTCCAGGTTGATCAATAGCGTCCGTAATAATCGCTTGCTGAACGCCTGCTTGAATCGCTTGAATTGCCGCTTGAACTTTGGGTCGCATGCCGGCCGTGATCACGGCTTGCTGGGTTAAAGCTTGCGCTTGGTGCGGCGACAACGTGGTCATGACCGCCCCATGTTGCATAATCCCCGGCACATCCGTCAACAAAACCAGTTTTTCAGCCTGTAATTGTTGGGCCAGCACCGTTGCTGCCATATCCGCATTGACGTTGAGCCACTGACCGGTAGTCGTTAATGCCAATGGTGCCAACACCCCAATGTGGGTCGCTAACTGCCGCTGTAGTTCGGCCACATTAACTTTTGTCACTTGGCCGACTGCGCCCAACTGCGCGCGATTCAAATAAGTACCGGTTAGCAACTGATTATCCGCAGCATTCAGGCCAACGACCGGCAAACCATGCTGCGCTAATTGGGTGAGTAAAGCGGGTTGTGCATCACCCAGTAAGACCAGTTTGGTCAGAGCCAGCGTTTCACTATCGGTCACTCGCAACCCATGGATTTTATGGACGGGCAACTGTAATTTTTGCGTCAGCTTAGTAATCATCGGTCCACCCCCGTGCACGATCAAAAGCTGCTTACCGGCCTTACGCCAACTCACCAATTGTTGAAAGAAACTGGGGCGCAATTGTTGAATGGCCTGTCCGCCAATCTTGATGATAATTAAATTTTGCATTAGCGCCCTCCGTTTAAGTATGATAGCTGGCATTAATCTTGACGTAGTTATAAGTCAGGTCGCAACCCCAAGCTTGACCGTGGGCCGACCCATGATGCAGATCAACATCGATCATGATTTTGGCTTGTTGCAGGGTGGCTTTGACTGCGGCCTCATCAAAAGGCACGGCCAAACTGTCTGTCACTAATTTCATGCCGTTCATCGCAATATCAACAGTTGCAATATCAATGGCCGCATCCGTTGCACCAATCGTACTAATAATGCGTCCCCAGTTAGGATCTTCCCCAAAAATCGCAGCTTTGACTAAATTAGATCCCACAATGGCCTTGGCCACTTTTTGCCCATCTGCTTCGTTGGCCGCGTGCAAGACGTTACATTCAACTAATTTCGTCGCGCCTTCGCCATCCGCAGCAATCTGCTGTGCTAATTGTCCCAAAACTGCATGCAACGCTTGATTAAAAATCTCATAATCAGTCGTCTCTGGCACTAAGGTCGGATTGTCCGCCAAGCCATTTGCTAGTGTGACGACCATGTCATTGGTTGACGTATCGCCATCGACCGTAATTTGATTGAAAGTTGACTCAACATTGTCACTGAGCATCGTTTGCAACAAGTCACCATCAACTTGCGCATCAGTGGTCACAAATCCAAGCATCGTCGCCATTTTAGGATGAATCATCCCGGAACCTTTGGCAAAACCAGTGATCGTCACAAGTTTGCCACTCAACTCGCATTGAACACTAATCGTCTTAGGCTGCTTATCGGTGGTCAGAACAGCGTAAGTGACCGCATCACTCTTCGTTGGCGTTAATTGTGGTAGCCCATTTTTGATCAAATCCATCGGCAATTGTGCCCCAATCAATCCCGTTGAAGCGACCCCAATTAAACTGGGCGCGACGGCTAATTTATTCGCCAACCAGCGCTGTTCTTGTAACGCATTATCCCAGCCTTGCTGACCCGTACATGAATTCGCGACCGCACTATTGAGCAATAAGCCTTGTAACTGATGATCCTGATTGATCATATTTTTAGTCAATTTCGTTGGGGCCGCTTGAAATTGGTTCGTCGTATAGGTCCCCGCTGCGGCCGCTGGCACCTTAGAAAACAGCCAGCCAAAATCTTTTTTAGCTTTCCGTAACCCAATATGAATCCCATCACTGTAGAAACCAGCTGGCCATTGGAACGCGACCGTTTGAAATTTTTGCGTCGTTAAAACTTGCATCGACATAACTTCCTCTCTTATGGAAAGACTGGCAATGTGGGTAAGCCAGTCGTGGGGGCGAAATTGAAATAGGCATTAAAATTCTGAATCGCTTGCCCAGCCGCCCCCTTCATCAAATTATCAATCACACTTACCACAAAGATCGTGTTCGTCACTGGATTAACGTTCACACCAATCGCGCAATTATTTGAACCAATGACGTCTTTTAGCGTCGGCATCTCACCCGCCGGCAAAATTTGTACAAACGGCTGATCACCATAAACTTGTTCAAAGGCGGCTAAAATTGTTGCGGTCGTCGTGGCTTGAGCGGCCTTCACGTATATTGAACTCATAATGCCACGCGTCACCGGAATCAACGTCGTCGTAAATTCGATAGCCGGGATTGCGGGCCACCATTTTTTCAATTGTTGCATCACTTCTGGGATATGTTGATGCTGATTGACTTTATAGAGTTGTAAATTATCGTTGACCATCGCAAACTGACTGGTCGGCGTTAATTTTTTGCCAGCCCCGGACAGGCCAGATTTAGCATCCACCACAATACTGTTGGGATTGATCAACTGTTGTTGCACTAATGGTGCTAGGCCTAACAACGTTGCCGTGGCATAGCAACCGGGATTGGCAACATATGTGGTCAAGGTCGGATTGAAATCTGCCAAACCATAACTGGCTTTCGCCAACGCCTCAGCAGGTGCTGCCGCGCGGTGATACCACTTAGTGTATTGTGCCGGGTTTGATAATCGAAAGTCGCCGGATAGATCGATTACTGGAAAATTTTCAGCAATCAACGGCAAGGCTAGTTGACTAGTGACCCCAGCAGAAGTTGCGAAGAAAATCAGGTCATTCTGAGCCATCACCGCTTGAGCATCGAAAGGTCGAATAACTGCGGTTTCTTTCTGGTACATGGGTGCGACCGTCTTCAATGCGACGGGTTGACTCCCGGCATGACCATATAAATTAATCTGGTCAACGGCGGGATGTTGTTTTAACAACGCATACAACGTCATGCCGCTATAACCGCTAACACCGACTAGCGCAACTTGCATAAAATCACCTCAAATAATCAAATTTTGTTTTTATTAATGCATATTTATGCGATTAGCATGTTTCACACTATATTCTCATCAAATGATAAATGCAAGCATTTTTGAAATAATATTCAGATAATTTATCATATTTGCATATTTAGTCTGATTTTAGTCATTATATTCACAATTTATGTATTTTTAGCTTGACTTTAATTTAAAACCATTGTTTACTAAGCTCACAATCAAAAAACATTTTAACCGATTTATCAGAAAGGGCGCGATGACATGCAAAAATTTCTAACTTTAGCAGATGGCACACAATGGTTTGGGACGGCGATTGGTGATCGCCATCGCGCTGGTGCTGGCCAGCTCATTTTTAATACCGGCATGTCCGGTTACCAAGAAACCATTACTGATCCTTCTTACTTAAATCAACTGATCACATTTACTTACCCCTTAATTGGGAACTACGGCATCGACCCGACCGTTGATCAAGCTAAAGCCGTGGGTGCCCAGGCGATTATCGTGCATGAACTCGCTGATTTTAGTGACCATTACGGGAGTCGTGAAACACTTGATCATTTTCTAATCGCCCACCACGTGCCCGGCATCGCGGGGATTGACACCCGCGACGTGACCAGCCATCTTCGCAAGTTTGGCTCGCAAGCCGCCTTACTGACTTCACAACCAGTCCATGACTTTCAGGCCGAATACGCCGCCATTCCACGTAAACAGCTGACCACCCGACCTTTGCCGGTGGGCCTGCCAACTGGTCAGCAACCCAAGATTGTTATCATGGATTTTGGTGAAAAACAAGCCATTGAGGATGCCCTATTAGCGCGCGGTTGCCAAGTCATCAGCGTGCCAGCTACAGTAACCTTTAAAACGATCGCAACTTATCAACCCGACGGAATTTTACTTTCAAATGGTCCCGGTGACCCACAAACTTACCACCACGTGCTCCCGACCATTAAACGGTTAGCAGCTACCTATCCGTTAGCTGGAATTTGTCTCGGCCATCAATTGATTGCCTGTGCTTTTGGGGCCACGACTTATCAACTTCCCTTTGGTCATCATGGCTTAAACCATCCTGTGCAAGCAGTGCCATCGGGGGCGGTCATGATGACTGCTCAGAATCATGATTTTGCGGTCGACCCGGCCTCTATTGCAAACACCCCCTTACAAGTCACCTATACCGAATTAAATGATGGCAGTATTGAAGGGCTAACTTTGCCCCATCAAAAGGTCCAATCGGTTCAATTTCATCCCGAAGCTCATCCGGGGCCACAAGAAGCCAGCCAATTTTTTGATCAATTTATTCAATCCATCCAACAGGAGGCTATTGCCAATGCCTAAAAATACCAAAATTAAGTCGGTTGCCGTGATTGGGTCCGGCCCTATCAAAATTGGCCAAGCCGCCGAGTTTGACTACGCTGGTACTCAAGCTTGTTTAAGCTTGAAAACGGCCGGTTACCACGTGATTCTCATCAATTCCAACCCCGCAACCATCATGACGGATGACGGGACTGCGGATGAGGTTTATCTGCAGCCCTTAACCTTGACCAGCGTGACCGCGGTTCTCGAAAAGAGTCGTCCCGATGCCTTGTTGCCAACCCTAGGCGGTCAAACTGGCCTTAACTTAGCCATGGCACTCGATCAGGCTGGCATTTTGCAACGACTTCATATTCAATTATTAGGAACCTCGCTCAAGACGATCAATCAAGCCGAAGACCGGGCTGCTTTTAAACACTTAATGACCCAGCTCCAACAGCCCATTCCGGCTAGTACAACGGTGCATCACGTGGCATCGGCGTTAACCTTTGCAGCCAAGATCGGTTATCCTGTCATTGTGCGGCCAGCCTTTACCTTAGGGGGGTCTGGTGGTGGGATTGCAACCAATCCAGCCGAACTGACTCAGATTTTACAACGTGGGCTGACCTTATCACCGGTCAATGAATGCTTGATCGAACAAAGTATCGCGGGTTTCAAAGAGATCGAATTTGAAGTGATGCGTGATAATCTGGGCACTAAGCTCATCGTTTGTTCAATGGAAAATTTTGACCCAGTCGGCATCCATACTGGGGATTCCATCGTCTATGCGCCCGCCCAGACTCTGACAGATACCGAATTACAACGATTGCGAACCGTGGCGCTAACTATTGTAGAAGCTCTGGATATTAAAGGCGGTTGTAACGTTCAGTTAGCCCAAGATCCGCAGTCCTCACGATACGCCGTCATTGAAGTGAATCCGCGAGTCAGTCGTTCTTCTGCGTTGGCGTCTAAAGCCACCGGTTATCCAATTGCAAAAATTGCCGCTGAAATTGCGGTCGGCTTCAATTTATCTGAAATCAAGAATCCAGTCACCCAAACCACTTATGCCGCTTTTGAACCGGCACTAGATTATGTGGTCGCCAAAATTCCACGCTTTGCTTTTGACAAATTTCCAACGGCGGATGCCCATTTAGGGACCCAAATGAAGGCTACCGGTGAAGTGATGGCGATTGGTACCACGATAGAAGAAGCGACACTAAAAGCCGTGGCGTCATTGGAAACGACTGCCACAGTGCAGACCACGCTTTTACCACTGGGTCACGTGACGACCGCACAACTGTTAGCGGCACTCACACACCCGACGGATCAACGATTATTTTATTTATTCGCGGCGTTCGCCAAACACTGGCCGCTCGCTAAACTAGCCGCTTTGACGCAGATTACACCATTCTTTTTAAGCAAATTACAACACATTAGTCGTCTGATCCAAGGGCTACAACAGCAACCGACAGCTACTCGACTCTTAACCGCTAAAAAATACGGTCTCAGTCTCGCGACGATGGCCCACTATAGTGGGTTAACGCCAAACGAAATTCTCGCCACGACCGCCTCACAACCCTTGGTTTACAAAATGGTGGATACTTGTGCCGGTGAGTTTGCCAGTGCGACACCTTATTTCTACAGCACCGCCTTTGGGCAGACGACCGAAAGTCAGCCGCTCGGACATAGCGTACTCGTGCTTGGTGCGGGACCCATTCGTATCGGTCAAGGCATTGAGTTCGATTACACGACCGTCCATTGCGTCAAGGCCATTCAGCAAGCTGGTTACCATGCCATTGTGGTGAATAATAATCCTGAAACCGTGTCGACCGATTTCTCAAGTTCAGACAAACTTTACTTTGAGCCACTAACGCTCGAAGCCCTATTACCGATTATCCAACTTGAAAAACCATTAGGCGTTATCGTTCAATTTGGTGGGCAAACAGCCATTAATCTCGCTAAACAACTGGCTGCACATGGCGTCAACATCCTAGGGACTAGTGTGGCCGCCACTGACTTAACCGAGAATCGACAAGCCTTCGCTGCTTTGCTAGCAAAACATCATATTGCTCAAGCAACCGGAACAACGGTCACCAACCTGGTTGAAGCAAAGGCAGCTGCGATAAAAGTGGGTTATCCCCTGCTAGTCCGGCCCAGCTTTGTTTTAGGCGGTCGGGCCATGGCAGTTGTCCACAAGGCCAGTGCGTTAACGCCCGTCATCAAAGCGGCCGTTGCGGCTGGACATGGGGCACCTATCTTGATGGATCACTATTTGGCCGGTCAAGAATGTGAAGTCGACGTGCTTGCAGATGGGCACAACGTTTGTATTCCAGGGATTATGTCACATGTCGAAGGCGCTGGCGTTCACTCTGGCGATTCAATGGCGGTTTATCCACCACAAAACTTAGCCACAGCCGTTCAACAACAAATCGTGACGATTGCCACCCAATTAGCCAAAAGTTTACATTGTATCGGCTTGATGAATATTCAGTTCGTCATCACGGATCAAGTTTATGTTATTGACGTGAATCCCAGAGCAAGCCGGACGGTGCCATTTATGAGTAAAGTTCTCAAACGCCCATTAGCTCAGCTCGCCACCAAATTGATTTTAGGTCAGTCCTTGACCGACTTAGGTTTACCAGCGGGTTTGCTACCCCAAATAGCTCAAGTTGCTATCAAAGCGCCTGTTTTTTCATTCAATAAATTACCGCTAATGCCCACCAAGTTGAGTCCGGAAATGAAATCCACTGGTGAAACCATTGGCCTGGGGAAAACTTTTGGTCAAGCTTGGCACACCGCAATGGCCGACAGTTATCACTTAGAAAACTGGCAGTTAAGTGACGGCATTATCACCGACTCAGAAACTTGGGCGATGCCCGCAGTACAGGCTTGGGCTAAAGATCAAGACATTGCTATGACCGTGGCGATCACCCCGACCAACTTGCCAACTGAAACACCGGCTGTGATTTTTAGTCTAGCGGCCGAACCCGGTGCACCCTTAATTTTCTGGGCATTGAATCATGCTAAAACAATGGTCACCGCCCTTGATACTTTGAAGACGTTAGTCACAGTGACGACGACTGCAGAGCATGTGATCAATTAAGTTATCCACAGTCTAATTGCTGATGTAAAAAAGCATCCATATTTTGGCATGTCAGTGTGGCAACACTCATATTTTCATTTAACTTGCCGCTCCGGTTGGTCTGGACTGATGCTGGAACATGGTGGCCACGTTTGTGAGCCAAAGTACGGTCTCACAAGCCGGGCTTTACCTAAGCTGGAAAACCACCAACAAAGGAAAACTTCACCACTGAGCATCCTCTAGCCCAACCTGCGCTAATTAGCACTCCTAACCATCAATTAGTCTTTCATTTTCACTGAATTTTCTCTTTATCTGAACGACTATTTAACGTCGGAGCGGACTAGCTCATTTGCCGTGTCGAAACACTTAGCTGGGCGGTTTTCCCCAGGTTAGTGTTTGACTGACTTTTAAGACGTGGGTTTCGGCTTGAAAGCGCCCTGTAGACCGGTTTTTGGCTGCAGGTCTGCCCCACGGCAAACGAGCTGGTCCACGGAGACGGACGATTAAGGACTTATTTCAAATGTGAACGCGACGATGATGTATTGATGGTAACCGTGATGAGCCAAATTCTAAACCAACAAAAAAAGCAGCTTCACAACTAGCCATTTTGACTAATTGCGAAACTGCTTTTTAGTTGCGCTCGGTAAATCACACCGAAACGAATCAATTATGTAAATGACGATCCCCATCAATTAACTAATGTTGCATGGTACGGCGTGGTCGACGTTTGGCACGGTCAGCTAGTCCAATGCTGATCTGCAACGCATTATCGACTCGTTGCATGGTTTGTTCATCTAAGTGCGTGACACGGTCCTTTAATCGTTGTTTGTCGATTGTCCGAACCTGTTCTAAAAGCACAACCGAATTTTTTTTCAATCCCGGTATGAGCGGCATTGATATTCACATGCGTGGGCATTTTGGCCTTTTGAACCTTAGCCGTAATGGCAGCGACAATCACTGTTGGACTATAATGATTCCCGACGTTATTTTGGACGATTAACACTGGTCGCATCCCGCCTTGTTCAGACCCTACGACCGGTGAAAGATCAGCATAAAAAATATCACCACGCTTAATGTCAGCTGCGGCCATCGCCTCATCTCCCTTTTTACTGATGCTAATGATCCAACTAACCTCCCCGTTGCCTGCGCTAGCTGTGACCATACTTGAGTTTAATAATAGCATGAACTCTTAACTTTTAGCAACTGTTTACCCACTCCATCCTTGGTCAAAATCACCAAAAAAGCCTGAATAAAGGCTTTTTGCATCCCTTATCAGGCGATAAAAATACTTATTATTCAGTATAAACTCTTGGCAATCGTGGGGCTAAACCACAAGCAATTTCATAATGAATCGTCCCACAATAGTCTGCGATTGACTGTAATGAAATCTCTTGATCACCATCAGATCCAACTAGTGTGACCTTAGTCCCAACTGGAACTGGCTTTGGTAACCGCACCATCATTTGATCCATGCAGACCCGACCGACAATTTCACAAAACTGACCAGCTACTAAGACATGAAAACCTTGTAGCCGCCGTTCGTAACCATCGGCGTAACCAATCGGCACGGTCCCAATCCATTCATCTTGATCAGCCGTGTAAGTCGCACCATAACTGATAGACTTGCCCCGCGCTAACTTTTTAACAAATGACAATTCTGCGGTCAGGCTAAGTGCTGGTTGTAATTGATAAGGCGCGCTTAAATCCGTTCCTGATGGATTCAACCCATATAAAGCGACTCCAAAACGAATCATGTTGCCATTGCAAGCTTGGTGCCACAAACTAGTCGCCGAATTTGAAACGTGAACGTAACGCGGTAACTCTGGGACAACCGCAATCAAGGCCTTCCAATTGTCCAACTGATGAGTGAAATACGTATCATCTGCTTGATCAGCGGTTGCAAAATGCGTAAAGATTCCTTGAAAATCAAACGGTGAGTTGGCTTGAGCCAATGTTTTGACTGCCACGGCTAATTCAGCCGGCGTTTGAAACCCAATCCGACCCATCCCAGTGTCTAATGCCAAATGGACATGTAGCGGTTGGGCAACGTGATTCGCCGCTAAAACTTTTTCAGCCTGGTCTAACCAAGCTTGTGAGCCAACTGCGACAGAAATGTCTTTTTCAGCAATCAACGGCGCATATTCCGGTTCGGTAATCCCTAAAACTAAAATTGGTTCAACCAGTCCGGCGGCACGTAAAGCTAAAGCTTCGTCCAAAATTGCGACACAAAAGCCAGTCGCACCGGCCTGCTTGGCGGCTTGCGCGACTTGAATAATCCCATGTCCATAGCCATTCGCCTTAACAACGGCCCATAATTCTGTCAATGGGTCTTTGCGAGTCATTTCTTCATTAATATTGTGTTTAATTGCCTGCAAGTCAATCTTAACTTGCGTGTGGCGGTGTTCCCCAATTACAACCATCACGATTTGCCTCTTTCCAAAATAACTTGTGTCATCACTAATTGATCCGTATGTGAAATCGAAATCCAGGCCGTGCCCGTAAACGGTTGACGGGTGATTTCTGGTCGACCCAGCGCATTATCGAGAATTTCAACATCTTGAAACCCAACTTTAGCGCCAATCCCCGTACCAAAGGCTTTGCTATACGATTCCTTAGCTGAAAAGCGGCCGGCTAAAAATTCAACTTGGCGTTTAGGCCCATAGCCGGAAAAAACGGCAAGTTCCGCTGGCGTCAAAACTTTCTCTGGCAATTTCAACCCAGCTTGTAACATTTTAGCAATTCGTGCTAATTCAGTTAAGTCAATTCCTGTGCCAATAATCATTTACGCGGCCGCCTTTCATTGATGATGTTTCCAATTTACCACAGTTATCGCCGACATAACAGGGCGATTAGCACGCAATCTTTTCATTAAATCATGAAAGCTCGGCAAGTCTACTGCCCAGAAACCGTCAGATGACAGCAACGACTACCCTAATTTTAGCATCAATCGCCACAAAAAAAGCCGAGCATACGCTCGACTTTTCGGCTAACCGACGATTAAGACATCAATTAGTTTGTTATTTCAATTATTCAGCTTAATCGTTCGTGCGGATGGTGAAGTTCCGTTTGCTACTTTGCTTACGGCCTTCATCATGGTTACGGTTGTTGCTGCGGTTGTCTTCACGACTGCGGCTCTTGTAACCATTGCTCTTGCGATCATTACCACGGCGTTCGCCACCGCCACGATGGTCACTACTACGATGATCATCACGGTCACGGCTACGACCATTGTGCGAATAACCACCACGGCCGCTACCGCCACCATGACTGTTACTGCTACGATTACGATTGCGGTTACCACCACGATAACCACCACCGCCACGACGATTGCCGCCGCCACCCTTGTGACGAGGTAATGGACGTTCTGGCGTGATCTTAACTGGTACGGCGTTAGCGTCGTCCTTAGTTAAATCGTTAAGCAATGCCGCAACCAAATCAGTTGCATCATATTTTTGCAATAATTCTGCAGCTTGATCCGCATACTTTTCAGTCTTGGTCTTAGCAACCAACGTATCCACATCAGCTTCCGCAGCGGCAATTTGGCCGGCAAAAGCTTCAGCATCTGTTGGTGGCTTCAATGGTAACATGCGCTTCTTGGTCAACTTTTCAATGACCCGCAAGTATTCCATTTCGTTCGGTGTCACGAAGGTCAATGAAACCCCTTTGTGTCCGGCACGACCAGTACGGCCAATCCGATGAACATAACTATCTGGGTCCTGTGGAATATCGTAATTGTAAACGTGGGTTACACCAGAAACATCAAGTCCCCGAGCAGCCACATCGGTTGCCACTAAGATATCCAATTTACCAGCTTTGAATTGACGCATGATTTGCGTCCGACGTTGTTGACTCAAGTCACCATGAATCCCAGCAGCATTGTAGCCACGAGCTTCAAGGCCTTTTGACAATTCGTCAACGCGACGCTTCGTCCGACCAAACACGATCGTCAATTCAGGTGCCTGAACATCGAATAAACGCGTCATGATATCAAACTTTTCATATTCTTTAGCTTTAACGTAATATTGATCAACCGTATCGGCAGTCAATTCTTTAGCTTTAATTTTTACATGGTGTGGTTCATGCATGAACTGAACACCGATGCGTTTGATTTCAGGAGGCATCGTTGCTGAGAAAAGCATCGTTTGCCGTTCTGAAGGAACTTGTTTGATAATTGATTCAATATCATCCAAGAATCCCATGTCTAACATTTCATCGGCTTCATCTAAGACCAACATCTTAACATGGTCTAATTTGACCGTGCCGCGACGAATATGATCTAGTAAACGACCTGGCGTCCCAACAATCACTTGTGGGTTTTGCTTCAGGTTTCTGATTTGACGACGGATGTCAGAACCGCCGTAGACAACTTGGACTTTCGCCCGTTCGTCTTTACCCAAACGGAAGATTTCTTCCTGAGTTTGGATGGCCAATTCACGCGTTGGTGAAATGACCAATGCTTGGATATGATGATTATCAAAATCCAAACGTTGTAGGATTGGCAATGCAAACGCGGCGGTTTTACCAGTACCGGTTTGTGCTTGGCCAATCACGTCTTCCCCGTTCAGCACCATTGGAATGGTTTCTGCTTGGATTGGGGTGGCTTCTTCGTAGCCTGCTCGGTTAACTGCTTTAAGTAGGCTATCGGATAAGCCTAGTTCTGTAAACTTCAAATATGTTTCCTCCTAAGGATGACGCCATGGGATTACTGACAGCTAGGAAAAAATCCGTTCCCCGTAATACGCTGTCATATAAGCCAACGGCCTGACTTTCAAATAGTACAACTGAATTATCATACACCGGTTATTCTAAATTAGCAAGAAAGACCCCCGGTGGTTAACCGGCGTTAAGTGGCCCGCTAATTTATGTTAGCGTCACCACTTCCCAGTTAATCACCAGTGGCCTTTCAAACCAATCGGTGAAAATTCATTAAAACTTTTATTTAAACTAAGCTTCTAACGCCGCCAAAACGTTTTCCAGATGAATCCCGTGACTGCCTTTTAACAAGACTTCATCATCTGAACCAATCGCAGCTTTCAAGTCTGCAATTAATTGGGGCTGGCCGGCGGTTGGATAGTAATGGATCGCCGTTGCCGGGTACTTTGTGGCTAAAGCTTTGGCTAAAGCAACCATGTGTGACCCATTTAAATAGACGCTTTGAATCATCGTTGGATCTAATTCGCTGGCCAAGCTAGCATGTAACACATCTGCTTGATCCCCTAATTCCAACATATCGCCGAGAACGGCAATCCGTTTGCCATTAGTTGGGATCGCTGAAAAGGCTGCTAATACCCGTTTGGCAGCCGTCGGGTTAGAATTATACACATCACTTAAAATCGCTTCGCCATCGGAACCCGTTAACCATTCTGTCCGATTTTCTGTAGGGACAAAGGTCGCAATGGCCTTTTGAGCAGCCGTTGGTCGAATATGGAACGTGTCTCCCACCAACAGTGCGGCTAGCGCATTGTTCACATTATAGGCACCCATCATTGGAATCGTGTACGCTTCATCTGGCCAGAGACTAGCTTTGAAGCTTGTGCTGGCACGACTAGTTTGCACGTCGCTCCCAGCTAAGGTATTGGTGTCATTTAAACCAAAGGTCCGTTTGCGTTGATCGACTTTCGCACTCCGTTCTTGTAACAGCGGTTCGTCACCGTTAAAAATGAACGTCCCGTCTTCTTTAAGACCATGGACAATTTCCATCTTAGCATCGGCAATTTTATCACGCGTCCCAAAGAACTCAATATGTGCTTCTCCGATCATCGTAATCACAGCAACGTCTGGTTCCACTAGGCGACTCAAGAAGTCAAGTTCGCCAAAGTGATCCATCCCCATTTCCACGACCACCACTTCAGTATTAGGTTCCATGCTCAATAGCGTAATCGGCACACCAATTTGGTTGTTAAAGTTGGCATGCGTCTTTGTGACATTGAATTGCGTGCTTAGTACGCTGGCAATCATATCCTTAGTCGTTGTTTTACCATTACTACCCGTCACTGCCACAACTTTTGGATTAATCTTTTGTAGGTAATATCGACCCAAGGCTTGCAAGGCTTTGAGAGTGTCGGCAACTAAGATCACTGGCAAGTCGCTTGGGGCACTGTCCGCATGGTCTTGTGCCCATAAAGTGGCGACCGCCCCATGTTCAATCGCATTTTGGATAAATTGATGACCATCTTGTGCGCCAATTAACGGGATAAATAAGTCCCCCGCCTTTAACTGCCGACTATCAAAAGCCACCCCAGTTACATTGACATCAGGCCAAGCTTGTTCAGCGTTAGTCGCTTGAACCGCCTTTGCAATTTCGGTAACTTGCATCTTCATATGAATTAAACTCTCCATTCGTGGTGACCAGTATCGCAGTCGCCAATTTACTGACTAATGTGTCCGTTACTTCTCGTATAGCTCGATTAATTTTAGCTACTCGCATTTGAAATTATACCACTTTGACTGTCTAGACTCTACGAACGGTTAAATTACGTCGATATTATTGGACCATTTTGACCCTTCTTACCCATGTCGGGAGGCTTTTTCCCCTTTAACAAACGACTTTCACTAAAAAAGCCCCTCAGTAGAGTCAGCGACAACTGACCTAACTAAGGGGGCTTTAGCTAAACAATTTTTTAAAGATGATCTTCAAAAGCTAATTTGTCATGGACTTGCAAGCCCCATTCACCAGAAACTAGATTGAATCGTAACGTCGCCACGTTATGGGTTCGCCGGTTCTCATCCGTTCGTGCTGGATCAAAGACTTCAATATCGTCATTCGCCATTTCAGTATGCACCGGCACCAGCAGTTGCCGTTGTCGCACCATTAATTGATCAAAGTAAATGAACAAGCCATCTGGCATCAAACGGACCAACTGCTTCAAAATGTCCTCAGGTACCCTAGGAACACTCAACGACCGCATGAACATCCGCCGACCACGATAAGCAGCCAACGTATGCCGCACGATGGAAGCACTCAACACATGACTAAAAGCTGAAATATAATAGAAATAAAGCTTGATGCCGCCATTACGTTGTTCCAAGAACACGTAATGATTACGTAATTTATAATTAAAAGGGGAACGAATCGGTCGGTCCATATGACCAAGATAGAGGATTTCGGCAATCTCTGTCGCGGTCAAGAAATCTAAATCACCAACCTCATCGTAGTCCATCCACTTGACTGGCAACGGATGACTTTGTAATAAGTATCGCCGAATTTCATTCTCATCGTTAATGACGTTCAACCCAGTATGGGCATTGACCGCATGCACATCGTCGTCAACCCCGACTAGTGAGACAAGATTGTCAGGCAGCCGTTTGATGCCATGCACAAAATCGCTTTGGTCAATGCCATAAGCAAAGACTAAATTATCAAGTTTTTCTAAATTGGCGTAAATATATCTGCGTTGCACCGGACTCACTCTTTCAACAATCTATTTATTTATATTATAAGCCGTCCACTTACAAATAGCTGGCTTTTGTCACATCTTTTTCAATCGGGCAATCCGATCAGCCATCGGTGGATGTGTATCAAATAAATGCGTCCACGATTTTTTGGCCTTAAATGGGTCTGAAATATATAGCGCCGCACTGCTAGGGTCCGCGGCTTTCATGGGCTGACTGTCATCGATCTTAGTCAAAGCATCAATCAAGCCTTGGGGATTTCGAGTCAGTTCCACGCCCCCCGCATCCGCTAAGTACTCACGATTTCGAGACAAGGCCAATTGTACTAGACTCGCAGCTAACGGTGCCAACACGATCAAAACGATTGAAACTAGCATCAAGATCAGCTGTACGCTACCATTGCCACCTTCACGATCATTATCACGGCGCCGACCGCCACCCCACCAAAAAGAGTTTAACCCCCAATTGACCAAGAGACTAATCGCTGCGGTTAACGCTAAAGCAATCGTCTGTAACCGAATATCATAGTTGCGAATATGGGTCATTTCATGCCCAATAACGCCTTCCATCTCTTCACGATTCAAACGGGCTTGAATCCCAGTCGTGACGGCAACTGCCGCATGTTCGGGATTGTTGCCAGTCGCAAAGGCATTCGGGCTCTCATCTTCAATAATGAAAACTTTGGGCATGGGGACCTTCGCCACTAACGCCATATCTTCCACAATATGCCACAATTCTGGATCATCATCCGCTGAATGCAATTCACGGGCATGATTCATACTCATGACGATATTTGTCGACTCACTGACCATGATACCAATGTAAAACAAGGTCACGACTAAGGCCAAGATCAGGCCAGCGACCGTACTATCAAAAAATACATACCCGACCGCGGCGCCAATTACGGCCACTAACACGACAAAAGCGGCCATCACGTATATCGTGTGCCGCTTATTGCGGGCAATTTGCTCAAATAACATGGGCATAACCTCTAATCATCAAATGAAACTTTAGGTGCTTCCTTTTCTGCTTCAGGAACAGCCAAGAATTCAACCTTTTTAAAGTGATGAACACCGGCAACCAAGTTTGATGGAAATTGTTGTAACTTCATGTTGTAACTGGCCGCACTAGAATTAAAGAGTTGCCGTGAATAAGCAATCTTATTTTCTGTGTTAGTCAATTCTTCCATTAATTTACTGAATTCTTGGTTCGCCTTTAAATCAGGATACGCTTCGGCCAACGCAAAAATACTTTTTAATGAACTCGTCAATTGATCCGAAACGGCCATCGCTTGTTGATGATCACCAGCAGGCAGTTGCGTCAATTGATTACGTAATGAAACGACTTGTTCCAGGGTGCTCTTTTCGTGCTTCGCATACCCTTTCACCGTGCTAACTAAGTTTGGAATCAAATCATTCCGCCGTTTTAATTGCACGTCGATCTGGCTCCAAGCTTCTTGCGTGTACATCCGTGACTTGACCAGCCCGTTATAGATGATCACATAGGCTGCAATCACGATTAAAATGACCGCAATAATAATTAATCCTACCATCAAGTGGGACCTCCTCAAATAATTTACTACTACTCTATTGTAACGTGAAACGAAAGCGAACCACAGTCAGTCGTCAAAATTTAATATTTGTTATTAAAGTGACTCGTGAATGATTTTTGAACGCTTGCTGGCGCTTGCGAGAACGACCAGGAGTTTTCATACTTCCCTTGGATCATTAATCGGCCAGCCCCCGTCTTATCACAAGTAATCAAGGTGACCAGTTTTTGACCAGGCACATCGTTGATCACTTGGACATCCGTTGCTTTAATAAACGTGCGTTCACTCGTCTTATAAGCATAAATTCTCTTAGCGTTGGACAAATAAATCATCTGACCAACCTTACTCTTATAGTACAACGGACTAAATAGCGCACCATGCTTGATCATGTGATGACCGGCTAACGCATAGTTGCCAGTCCCCATCTGCTGATCAGCTTTCATCGTCCCCGCTGCTAAAGCCAACGTTTCGTTGCTGACACCTTTACCGATTGGCAAATACAAGTCAACGTCTGGAATCGAGATCGAGCCGATCACATTGATCGAACTCTTATTCAAACGAGCTTTAGCGACGGTTTGAAAATCCAGCAACTTCACTTTCGTAAAATCAAAATTACCTTTTTTCTTTTTGTTCTTAGCGACGGATTTCGTCGTGACCGTGGGCGCGTATGAACTGACCAACCAACTCTTGATTTGTTCATTGAAGATCAATGCCAATGACAGCGCAATCAAAAGCACAAACACCACGCGGCCTAACCACTTTAAAACCCGATGTTGCTTCGGCTTCATATTTTCCATCCTCCCATATGCTTAACCACTCAAACAATTGCGGTCTACGGTAAATATACCTTAATTAGCGCCAATAAGAAAGTACTGGCCTTGACTTTTTTCAATAATTAAAAAAAGCTTATTCAAATCATAACGCTTGCATAATCATTATCGGGTCTGTTATCCTGATAGTATCAACTAAAGAAAGTAGGTTGGACCTATGGATATTATGGTAAAAAATGATCTTAACCAATTAATGCAACAGCGCGATGCGGGACCATTCATCGCCATTTATCTGAATACTGAAGCTGTTCTAAATGACTTAACTCACCGCCGTTTACAACTCAAACAACTCGTGACTGAAGCCCAGACCCAGTTGGCCCAACACTTTCCTAAAACCGATTTTGCCCCCTTTAAAGCCCAACTAGATGCTTTAACCGATGACAATAGTTTCTGGCTACAACATACCGGGCCACAAACGGGGCTAGTGGTTAACGCGGAAACCTTACGAATCTTTGACTTACAGATTCCAACTGAAAACCACGTGAGTGTCAATAGTATGCCGCCAATCCGACCAATTTTAGCAGACCGCCAGCATCAATTTGACTTTGATCTATTGGCTATCAGTGAAACCACGATGGCCATGTATCATCAACGGCAAGGCGATTTCGTTGAAGTCAACTTACCTGAGGACGCCCCCGCCACCATGAAACAAGCCCTCGGCGAAGAAAAACGCGGCGGTGACTTAAACTTTAATTCCAGTCCCGCTCATGGGGTCAATTATCACGGCCATAACGCCAAGGCGGAAGAACGGGCCGTCGATCAACGCAACTATTACTTGCAAGTGGATCAATATGTTCGTGAACGGTCGCAGGCAACTCAACGGCCCTTAATCCTGATGGGCTTACCCGCCAATCAAGCAATGTACCGCAAGCTGAGCAAGAATCCTTATTTGTCACAACATTTGATGGTCAAACGGTCGCCAAATGACTTAACGACTGCGGAGATCCAGACTGCGACCGAACCGGTACAAACCGCTTGGCACACGCAACTGGCTGATATCTTGTTAGAACGTTATGACACTGCTAAATCACGCCAGCTAGCACTTGATGATCCATTCGACATGATCACGCCCGCGTTACACGGCCGTATCGACACTTTGATTGTCGCGGCGGATGCCCAAGTCAGCGGCACGATGACTGCGGATGGCTTACAAACAACTGGCTTAGCTTTACCAGATAACTTAATTGATGACCTCGTAGACGTCGTGATGAGTAAACAAGGCCAGATCCGAATTATCCCCGCGGAACGGATGCCCGTTGAAACTGCGGCTCTCGCATTATTACGTTACTAAACAAGCTATAACTTAAAAGCTGGTCATGGCAATCTGCGGATTTGCCATGACCAGCTTTTTTATCGTGTGACGACCATGTTGTCCAGTTAGCTTGCCGCTCCGGTTGGTCTGGACTGATGCTGGAACGTGGTGGCCACGTTTGTGAGCCAAAGGACGGTCTCACAAGCCGGGCTTTCTCTAAGCTGGAAAATTCACCAGCAGTCGAAACGTGTTCGGTCCAACTGTTCCCTCCGCTTGGGACGCTCTGCGCTAAATTAGTGACTCTAATGTAATTGGCCTTTCATTGATACTGATTTTATCAATATTATTTTTAATAAATCACTATTCGACGTCGGAGTGGACCAGTACGATCACCGTGTCAAGACACTTAGCTGGGTGGTTTTGCCCAGGTTAGTGTCTGGCCGACTTTTAAGACGTGGACTGCGGCTTGAAAGCGCCCTGCAGACCGCTCCTTGGCTGCAGGTCTGCCCCCACGGTGAACGTGCTGGTCCACGGAGACGGACAACTTTAAACTATTAAAAAAGCCAGCCGGCAATTGTCGGTTGGCTTTATAAATTCGATGCTTATTTGAGACCGTATTTCTTGTTGAAACGATCGACCGCACCATCGGCTTTGGTGAACTTTTGCTTACCAGTGTAGAATGGATGTGAGTCTGAAGTAACTTCAACCCGGATTAATGGGTAAGTGTTACCGTCTTCCCATTCAACAGTTTCGTCAGACGTTGCTGTTGAACCAGAGATGAACTTGAAACCAGTTGTTGAATCTTGGAAAACAACTTGGTGGTAATCTGGATGGATTCCTTTTTGCATAATATTACGCTCCTTTGCCCTGAATCATTTGCTGAAACAGAGATTATCATAGTTTTAAATCAACCTTTGTATCTTAGCATGAACAGCTAGGGTACGTCAAGCGGCAGTGACTTGTAATCAATGCTGGACCTACCGTCGTGGCTTGCGCCGATTCACCGAACCACCGCCAATTTTCAAGCTGCCCAGATCATGCAAGAAGTCTTGATTGGTCTTAGAATGCTTCAAAAATTGCAACAATTGTTCAGTGTATTCCAATGAATTGCCACCCATTGACCGCCGAATTTGCCAAACGGGCTCCAATGCAGCCTTGCTGAGTAACAATTCTTCTTTACGCGTACTGGATTGCTTTAAATCCAGTGCTGGAAAGACCCGACGTTCCGCTAACTCACGCGACAATTGTAATTCAGAATTCCCAGTTCCCTTGAATTCCTCATAGATCATGTCGTCCATCCGGCTACCCGTATCGACGAGCGCAGTCCCTAAAATTGTTAGACTACCGCCCTCTTCAATATTTCGGGCAGAGCCAAAGAACCGTTTGGGCTTGTAGAAAGCCGTTGGATCTAGCCCACCAGAAAGTGTCCGACCACTGGATGGCATCGTTAAGTTATAGGCGCGCGTCAACCGTGTAATCGAATCGAGCAAAATGATGACATCTTGCTTGTCTTCAACTAACCGTCGGGCCCGTTCCAAGACTAATTCAGCCACACGGACATGATTTTGCGGTTGCTGATCAAAGGTCGAGCTCACGACTTCACCCTTGATCGACCGTTCTAAGTCAGTCACTTCTTCGGGCCGTTCATCAATGAGTAACATGATCAACTTGGCATCTGGATAATTCGTCATAATGCCGTTCGCAATGTTTTTCAGTAGAGTGGTCTTCCCTGCTTTAGGCGGTGCGACAATTAAGCCCCGTTGCCCAAAACCAATCGGAATAAAGGTATCAATTAACCGTGTCGACAAAATCTGTTGGGTCGTTGATAGTTTAATTTGTCGGTGTGGATATAAAGGTGTCAATGCCGGAAAATGCGGTCGTTGACGCGCCTCATTGGGGTCCTTGCCATTAACGGTACCGACTCGCATTAAGCCATAATAACGTTCATTAGGCTTGGGCGGTCGGGCTTGTCCAGCGACATAATCGCCATTCCGCAACCCAAACCGATGGATCTGCGACTGCGAAATGTAAATATCCTCTTGTGAGGGGCCATAATTGATTGGTCGCAAAAAGCCGTAGCCTTCTTGCCCAATTATTTCGAGGACACCCTCCATTTGGACAAAGCCGCGCTTCTTGTCTTGTTCACGTAAAACGGCCAGTGATAATTCCTTTTTATTCATTTGTGAATAATATTGAATTTTGTAATCACGGGCATACGTATAGATTTCCTTGAGTGTTTTTTGCTCAAGGTCGTGCATCGTTAAAATCTTTTCCATTATCACTGCTCTTTCTCAGCTTGTGATTGGCTGTTGAAATCGTACTTTCGACCTAGTTAATTGTTGTGACGCGCCACTGTTTGTCGGGCTAGCTTTCAACAAAACAATAGACTACTTCCTAACGTTTTTCATTGGATCACTGCAACATATTCAGTGGCTGTGCTTTACACGGTCTCTTGTTCATCCGCCGCAATCTCGACATCGGCTCCCAAGGTATGCAACTTATCAATCACGCGATCATACCCCCGTAAGATATTATCTGCACGGGAAATGACAGTAGTCCCGCTGGCCGTTAAACCGGCAATCATCAAGGCTGCCCCCGAACGGATTTCTCCCGCTTCAACGTGGGCGCCTTGTAAATGGGCCGAATGTCCCACAACAATTAAGTTGTCTTGGACATGAATATCTGCCCCCATTTTGCGTAACTGGGCAATATGTTGCGTTCGTTGTGGATAAATCGTGTCAATCACGACACTATTTCCGTTAGCACGTAATAATAACGGCGTAATAGGCTGTTGTAAGTCGGTTGCAAACCCAGGATAGGTCATCGTTTTAACCCGAACTGGACTTAATTCGCCGACTCGTGGCACGTAAATACTATCTTCGTTGATTTGCAAGTCAACGCCCATTTCAATCATTTTCGCAGTGAAGGATTCCATATGTTCTGGAATGACGTTCTTGAGTAAGACCCCGTCACCAATCGCCGCAGCTAATGACAAATAAGTTCCCGTTTCAATTCGATCAGGAATAATGGTGTGCGTTGCACGTGACCGTAACGATTGGACCCCTTCAATTCGGATCACATCCGTACCGGCACCACGTACTTTGGCACCCATGTTATTCAAAAAAGTCGCTAAATCAATAATTTCTGGTTCTTTGGCAGCATTCTCGATGGTCGTCGTCCCGTGTGCTTTGACGGCAGCCAAAATAATGTTGATGGTTGCCCCAACTGAAACCACATCTAAAAAGATCCGGGCGCCATGCAGGCCTTCTGTTCCAGTTGAGATAAAAACAGAATCATTTTTTTCGACCACGTTCGCACCAAGGGCTTTAAATCCCTTAATGTGTTGGTCAATCGGCCGCGGACCAATATTGTCCCCGCCAGGAAAGGTTACCGTTGCTCGGTTAAAACGGCCGAGTAACGCCCCCATAAAGTAATAAGATGCACGCAGGCTTTTAATTGCGTGACTTGGTAATTCGGATTCAATAATTTGAGTTGGATCAATCGTTAATACATCGTTTTCAAAAGTGGAATGGACATTCATCGATTCCAGAATAATTTTTAAATTGTGAACGTCTAAGATATGCGGAACCGTATCAAATCGGACCGGAGTGTCTGCAAGAATCGCAGCAGGAATCAGTGCGACGGTACTATTTTTTGCGCCACCGATCGTTAATTCCCCAGAAAGTCTTTTTCCGCCATGGATAATCATTTTTTTCATAACATAACTTTCCTCGCTAAATAAGTGTCACACTGTACAATACAATCATTAACCATAATAAAGAATGTCATGCAAAAAAACAACCAATATCAGGAAACTGTAATCTTTTCGAACCAGAAAATCGAGAACTTATCTCATTTAATCGCTTTCATTAAGAAACTGCAAATTTTTGACGTTATTTTGCCGAAAAAAAAGAACCTGAGAATTATTATCCCAGGCTCTTCGAATCATACTGTAACGTTATTTTGTTTTACCAGTCGCATTAGCCGCATCGATGAATGCTTTAAACAAGCCTTCTGGTCGGTTAGGCCGTGACAAGAATTCAGGATGATATTGGCAACCAACAAAGAAGCGCTTAGTTGGTAATTCAATAATTTCAACGAGTCGGTTGTCTGGCGAAGTTCCAGAGAATACTAACCCTTTGGCCTTCATCGCTTCACGGTACTTGTTGTTGAATTCATAACGATGACGGTGTCGTTCCATGACCACTTCTTCATTGCCATAAGCCTTAGCCGCAACCGTGCCGGGCTTCAACTTGCAAGGATAAGCGCCTAAACGTTGCGTCCCGCCCATATCTTCAACATCTTCTTGATCCGCCATCAAATCAATGATGTTATCTGGCGTATCTGGGTCGATTTCAGCGGAGTTGGCTTCTTTCAAGTTCAGCACGTCGCGAGCAAATTCAACACTCGCCATTTGCATCCCTAAACAGATACCTAAGAATGGCACGTCATTTTCACGCGCATACTTGATCGCGGTAATCTTGCCTTCAATGCCCCGATCACCAAAACCACCGGGAACTAAGATCCCATCAGCATCGCCAAGTAGATCTTGCACATTATCTGGTGTCACATCTTCAGCCGAGATCTTATTTAATTCAATTTCAGCATCATCCGTATAACCAGCATGCTTCAAAGCTTCGGTCACCGAAATGTAAGCATCTTGTAACGCCACATACTTCCCAACTAAAGCGATCTTGATGGTCCGGGATAAGTGTTGCACGTGATGTTCAAGTTCTTCCCAGTCGCTCATATCGGCCTTAGGCGCGTCAATGCCAAAGTGGTTCAAGACGATTGAATCCATATTTTGTTTTTGCACGTTCAATGGAATCGAATAGATGGTCTTAACGTCTAAGGATTCGATAACTGCTTCGGGTTCCACGTCACAGAATGACGCGATCTTGTTCCGCATTTCCCGGGTAATTGGCTTTTCAGTCCGTACCACCAACATGTTTGGTTGAATCCCGTAACTCCGGAGTTCCTTAACAGAATGTTGGGTTGGTTTAGTCTTCATTTCGCCAGCGGCTTTTAAATAAGGAATTAAAGTCGTGTGAATGTAGAAAACGTTGTCGGAACCTAAGTCACTCTTCATTTGACGCAAAGCTTCGATGAATGGTAAGGATTCGATATCACCGACCGTCCCACCGATTTCAGTGATCACAATGTCAGAGTCAGTGGTCGTTCCGGCCCGCATGATCTTTTCCTTAATTGCGTTGGTAATATGTGGGATCACTTGGACCGTGGCCCCTAAATAATCGCCCCGTCGTTCCTTTTGAAGAACTTCAGAATAAATCTTACCGGTCGTGACGTTTGAATATTTATTCAAATTAATGTCGATGAACCGTTCATAATGTCCCAGGTCCAAATCAGTTTCGGTCCCATCATCGGTGACAAACACTTCACCATGTTGGTAAGGACTCATCGTACCAGGATCAACGTTGATATATGGATCAAACTTCTGAATAGTGACCTTTAAGCCACGGTTTTTCAGTAATCTCCCTAATGATGCTGCGACAATGCCTTTACCAATTGACGACACAACGCCACCAGTTACAAAAATATATTTGGTCATGTGATAACTCCTTAAAGATTTATTTCGTGGGGATTAGATAAAATAAAGAAAACTCCCTATTCAGTGAATAGGGAGCTTGATTTCGTTCGCTTGTCTCTAGTATTACTACCAGAGAGCCCAATAAAGATAATACAAGTCCATTCAGCATTCGTCAAGTTAAATCACAAACGTTGATTACTTGTTATCGTCGCTATCGTCATCATCGTAGTCGTCATCATCGTCATCATTTAATTCAGACAATTGACCTTCGATGCCATCTGGTAAAGTTTCGTCCGCGGCGTCATCATCCGAGTCATCAACGCCGGATAATTCATCATACTTACTACTGCTTTCTGAATCGTCATCATCGTCGTCATCGGAATTGTCGTCGTCATCTTCATAATTATCGTCGTCTTCAGGATCATCATCATCGTAATCAATGACATCATCATCATCGCCGGCGTCAGCTAAGAAGGCGTTAACCTTCTTGCGCTTTTTACGCTTAGGCCGATCTTCATCCTCTTCATCATCGGTATGAATTACAGCTTCGTCAATGGATTCAAATGGGTACCATGCACGCAGGCCCCACATATTGTCACCGAGCGAAATGAAACTACCATCGATATTTAAATCGGTATAAAATTGTGATAAACGCTCCCGAATTTCTTCGTCGCTTTTACCCAAATAAGTCTGTACAGCGTTGGTAATGTCGGCAAAGCCCATGGCATCGCCGTGTTGCGCCAAAATAGCATGCGCAACCTCGATTAAAGATAATTCGGACTTTTTCTGTCCATCAAATTGTTTTAGTTCCAAACTGGTGCACGTCCTTTCCACAGTTTACAGTACATAATAACAAATTAAGCCGTGAATTGCAATCGTAGCTTGTATTGACCGATAAGCTGTTCGCCAGCGTATAATTCGTAGTCAATATTGACTGCTCCGGAAAATGGGCGTTCCCGTAAACGCACCTGTAACATTGGTGTGACTGTTTCGACAGGTAGCACCCCCATCGGCGTCCGATAGCGTGCTTGGATTCGTTTGCCATTCGAAAAATGCAGTCGCAACCGATTCTCAGCGCTACGTGTCAAAACAACATCGCCATTTGCAGCCAATTTAATGGTCACCGGAATCGGTTCCGTCGTGGCATCACTGACTTCTTTGTAACGTAAATAAAAAGCATCGCCCATTTGAACGAGTTGACCATCGACATCCAACGCATAATTAGCGGTATCACCATCTTGAGTCGCTTGCGTTTCCAAATGAATGGCCACTGGTACGCCCGTTGTTAAATCATCCATAATCTGGTCCTCCTACTTTGTCCATCATTACATAGGTCATGGGTCCATTACCGTTTAACGACTCGACAGTCCAGCGGATATCAACCTGTCAACGGTCTTCGCCAGTGTTCCTATGTTATCTCGTCATTAATTATAAGCCATCTCGCTAAAAATGCCTAAAAATCCACCTAACCCGGCAATTTAGCTGTGACGGTTAGCGATTTCGGGTATAATTAATTGATGAAACCGATAGATGATGAGGTGATCCAAATTTGACGCAAACAACCATTGCAACCTTAACACAACATTATCAACCCGAAGAGATGCTCGACAGTTTCGCCTACATGAATGCTTTGCTATGGCTAACGAGTGAACGCCAACAAGCAATCGTCCACTATTGGCAACTCCCACAGACCGTAATTTTAGGCCTACTAGACCAGAAGTTACCACAACTGGACGCCGGTTTAGCCCAATTAAAGCAAGCTGGTTACCAAACACTACTACGAAATTCTGGCGGCCTCGCCGTAGTGGCCGATTTAGGCGTACTCAACGTTTCCCTATTCTTGCCTGCCCATCGCAGCGACTATTCGATTACCGCCGCTTACCAATTGATGGCCGACTACGTTCAAGCGGTCTGGCCCAATTTGAATCTGACGACTGGCGAAATCAGCCAGTCTTATTGCCCCGGCGATTATGATTTGAGCCTCAATGGTCAAAAAATCGCTGGCATGTCGCAACGTCGAACAGAATCGGCCCTCGTGATCATGTTATACATTAGTATTAACGGCAATCAAGATCAGCGCAGCCAACTGATTCGTCATTTTTATCAAACCAGTTTAGCCGGACAAACGGATGACCGCTTTCCAAAAGTTGATCCCGCTGTCATGACAACTGTGGCAGATCAGTTAGGGGCGGTGTTAACGGTCGACACCGCAATTGCACGCTTTAATCACGTGCTCACTCAGCACGGAACCCTTGACCAACAAGTCTTACCTAAATTAATTGAAGAACCTGAGTTCCAAGCTCACTTAGCTGCCGCTTATCGCCAAATGCAACGACGCCAGGCACGCCTGACAACTCACTGATTGAACGGAGGAATTTATTTGTCATATCGTAATCAACTTTTACCCATGGAAAAGGTCTTTCGCGACCCGGTTCATGACTACGTCTATATTCAACACCAGATTATTTTGGATTTAATCAATACTTCCGAATTTCAACGACTACGGCGCATTAAACAGTTAGGCACCACCTCGTTGACCTTTCATGGCGCTGAACATTCACGTTTTGGTCATTGCCTCGGTGTTTACGAAGTGACCCGGCGTATCTGTGATAATTTCGAACGTAACTATCCCACTAAAACGCCTGGCGACGGCGGCTGGGACGATAACGAACGCCTCGTTGCGCTCTGTGCAGCCTTATTGCACGATATTGGCCACGGCCCTTATTCACATACTTTCGAACATATTTTCCATACGGATCACGAGGCTTTGACGGTCAAGATTCTGACTTCACCTGAAACCGAAGTTAACCAAGTGTTACGCCAAGTTTCACCAGAGTTTCCAACCCAAGTGGCCGCGGTAATTCAGAAAACTTATCCGAATCCACAAGTCGTTCAGATGATCTCTAGCCAGATCGACGCTGATCGGATGGACTATTTACTACGTGATTCTTACTTTACGGGGACGAACTACGGTAATTTTGATCTCACCCGGATTTTACGGGTCATGAAGCCTTACAAGGGAGGGATTACCTTTGCCATGGAAGGCATGCACGCCGTTGAAGACTACATCGTCAGCCGTTTTCAAATGTACATGCAAGTTTATTTCCATCCGGTTTCTCGGTCCATGGAAGTTATCCTAGATCATTTATTGGAACGTGCCAACGATCTGTATCAAAGTCATGACGTTGACGCCGAAGCGACGCCCCACATGTTGCTGCCATTTTTCAATAACGACTTCACGTTACAAGACTACTTACGCTTAGATGATGGTGTCTTGAACACTTACTTTAATCATTGGCGTGATAGTAAGGATAAGATTTTAGCTGATCTCGCTACTCGCTTTTTGGACCGGCGACCGCTTAAATCAGCCCGCATTGATGACCAAACAAAGGACCTCGTGCCTGATCTGCAACAACTGATTGAACGGGCTGGCTTCAACAGCCACTACTACACGGCAATCAACGATAGTTATGATTTACCCTACGATGCCTATGATCCGAAGATGAAAAAACCCCGGACACAGATCGAACTGATGCAAGAAGATGGCTCCCTGGTGGAATTATCTACTGTCAGTGACCTCGTTCGGGCGATTACCGGCAAAGTCTCTGGCGACCAACGTTTCTTCTTCCCAAAAGAGATGCTCAGTCGCAATGCCGAAGTGGATCTCTTTGACCCAATTTACGAAGCTTTTCAAAAGCACATTCAAAATGATCGGTTAATTGTTTAATTTTTATTTGGAGGAATTTTAATGTCAATCAAGCTCATTGCCATCGACATGGATGGCACCCTACTCAACGAACACAGTGAACTCAACCCGGCAACGATTGCAGCGGTACACGCCGCACAAGCGCAAGGCATCAAAGTTGTCCTGTGTACCGGCCGACCACTCAGCGGCGTGACGCCGTTCATCAAAGAACTCGGCCTCACCGGTGATGATGAATACGTGATTACCTTTAACGGCGCCATGGCGCAAACCGTCGAAGGGCGGGTCATCACTAGCCTAACGCTCACGCACAACGATTACATCGACATTGAAGCGCTAAGTCGCAAGCTTGGCGTCCATTGCCACGTTGAAAGCGAAGATCACATTTATACCGCAAATGCCGATATCAGCCCTTATACTGTTGGCGAAAGCAATCTTGTCCGCATGCCAATTCGTTATCGGAGTCCTAATCAAATGCGGGCCGATTTACCAATCGTTAAATGTATGTTTATTGACACCCCTAGTATTTTGGGGCCAGCAATTGACAAAGTCCCCGCCGAATTCCATGACCGGTACTACATTGTGCAATCAGAACCATTTTTCTTGGAATTAATGAACAAAGCTGCCAGCAAGGGACGGACGTTAAAAGTTTTAGCAGAACGCTTAAACTTAACCCCCGATGAAGTGATGGCAATTGGTGATCAAGGCAACGACCTCAGTATGATCAACTACGCCACTAATAGTGTCGCCATGGGTAATGCCATCAACGACGTTAAAACAGCGGCAAAATACGAAACCAAAACCAATGTTGAAGACGGCGTTGCACACGCCATTAAGACTTGGGCACTCGCTTAGTCGATCTAAGCAGCCATAACGTTGCCACAATAAAAGCCAACCAATTTTGAGAATAACCCTCAAAATTGGTTGGCTTTTTCGCACTGATAGTTTACTGGCCAAAAAAACACAACCGCCAAACCGCGATTGTGTCCTAATCCTTATTTAAATTCACCATTAACGGTATTTTGCTTCGTCACTTTACCACTGTTCGGATAATACCGGTAAACATCCGTCAAATTGGTATCTGTTTCAGCCGGATCACTATCATGTAAAACATCAATTTGATAATAATCTTTCGTCTGTTTAATGATATTAAACTGGTCCGTTTTAGTAAAATGACCGCCAGCTGCAGTTTGAAAAGCATCCAGCACATCTTGGGTAGTCATCGCATGACTACTGCTAGTTGAACTCGTCGCCGAACTCGTCTCGGTACCACTCGCACTACTCTCACTGCTAGTTGAATGACTACTGGTGCTCGTTGAACTTGTCACCGCAACTTCATCATGACTACTCGTTGCTGAGGCAACCACCGTCGAGCTGTCGCTACCAGAACTCGTGGACTGTGACGCTTCATAGTTCATGATTGCTTGTTTCATCGCCAAAGTCTTCTTTTGAAGTTGCTTGATGACTGGATGAACCGGATCAATTTGATCTAACTTATCAATACTGGTTTTAGCTGCGGACAATTCATGGACACTTAAATCATCACGCGCCGTATTATAATAACTATTGGCTAACTTGACTTGTTGATATTGATGTTGCAAGGTCGAACGGGCTTTGACGAAACTAGCATCCGTCGTCCCTTGATAATTTTCAAGCGTATTAAAATACGGCTTTGCCAAGCTAAGCTGATTATTATTTAATGCTTCAGCTGCTTCTTGATAATGTTTCAAACCCGTTGCTAAATTTTGGACACTAGCATTCGGGTTTTTGACTGCCGCTAAGGTCTCCCGAGCGGCAGCAATCTTTGAATGCGAAATTTGTTGATCGGCTTTAGTCAAAACCGTCGCAGTACTACTGGTGGTCGTCGAAGCGGAGTTGCTATCAACAGACCCGCCAGTGAATTTCGCACAACCTGATAAAGCCATCACGCTCATCAGCATGATCACTATCAGCCCTAAAGGTAACCGTTGTGCCTGCTTCACGGCAAATCCCTCCTTTTAAACTGCATTCATTATAACATTAACTACTCGTGAACGATTAAATTCATCGAACGGTGTCAGTTTATTAAATTATCTTAACTAACGCTGCGAGGTAATACAAGCTCAACGCAAGTACTAGTCCTAAGTTTGACCACCGGAAGCGCAAGATCAATGCCAAATATTCCCGAAACATGGCAAACGGCAAATAATACCAAGGTGTCCGAGACCCAGTACCATAGATCGGCAATCCTAATTGACGCGCAAAAATATTCGCCCGTAAAACGTGGTAATCACTTGTGACCATCGCCGCACGATACAACGGTTGGCGCTTAACGATCAGGGCATGCGAAAATTTGAGATTTTCCACCGTCGAAGTGGACTGATTCTCTTCTTGGATAACGTCTCGTGGAATTCCTAAATCAACTAAATATTGGCGCATCGCTGTACTTTCGGGCATCACTTCATCGGCTCCTTGACCACCGGACACCACTATCGTAACTTCATGATGATCTTTTGCACGTTGTTTTCGATAAAGTTTTGCGGCCGTCTTCAAACGATAACTCAACGTTCGAGTGGGACGACCATCCGGCATTAAGCCGGCACCTAAGACAATAATATCCGTAACTGGGATATGTCGTCCCCACCGCGTCGTCACACAGGCGACTAAATAGGCTAGAAAGCTAAAGGCAAAATAAGCGGTCAATAAAATTGCTAATCCTAACAGTTGCCATAGCCAAGTGATATGCCAATAAACGCCATTTAAGACCGAAAGTCCTAACATGCCGACCATTAGCATCCCAACAATGGCCAACAAACTGTAGTGTAACTGCCAGCCTTCTTTACGAATCAACCGATAGCTATAACGAATAAAACTAATCGCCACGACTAGTACGATCAATGGCATTAAACCATATGCCGCAACTTTTAAGCCGACAATCATAAACTGCCAAAGTGGACTTGCTTGGTCACTCACCTTGCGATAAGCCGCTAACGCGAAACTAATTCCGGCTAGGAGGAAAAAGTGCCCCGTCAACCAGCGACGTCGATCGGTCCATTGCAACGTTATGGCAATGGCCAATGCTAAACTACCCCAATAAAACCAATTCACACAACCCACCTTCTTTACTCAACAACTTGATTATACCTAAAAGTCACTCATATTTCAGAAGTCCTGCTCTAGACCAATTTTACCTTGCCTAATGGCACAAACTAAACTGTTTCACACTCGGTCAGCCCGACTTATCTGACCGATAGAACGTAAAAAAAGTACCGATTAGACTAAGACTTAATTCAGTCTAATCGGTACTTTGGAGCAAATCTTAAAATGGAATTACGACTGCCGAAATATCGTCATCAATCGTGGTGGTGGCATACTGGTCCCCAAACTCATGTCGGGCTTCATCAAAATCAGCCGGTTTGACAAATGCTGGTTGCCAGAATGTTTCTCGATTATTGGCATAAAACGGGCATAGGTACAATTTACGCTGTGCCAAATTCAAGCGAACCGTTGCCCCGTAAGCTAAGCAGTGACGTTTCACAAATTCGCCATTATTATTAAAGACCCCGTTGCCAATACTATAAATTACCGGAACTTTGCCAACATATTCAATCGGTTGTAAGATGTGTGGCCCATGACCGATAATCAAATCAGCGCCCGCTTCCACCAGTCGTTGTGCCGTTCGCCGTTGCGGATCCAAGATTGGCTGAAAATCGGCGCCCCAATGAGCACTAACAATGATCTTGGTGTCCGGATGAGCCTGCTTATAAGCGCGGACATCTTCCCACACCCAAGTATCTAGGCAGTTGACACCGGGTTCTTGATACTTCGCATAAAAATTAAATAAATTGTACGCTGGATTCCGGTACCAGTAGCCGTTGAAGAGGGCAATCTTTTGCCCATCATAGTCAAAAGTCATGATCTGACGACTCGTCAACTGATTCAGACCAGCGCCAACGGTTTTGAATCCTGCCGTTTGAAATTGCTGGAGGCTCTTTTCCAAGGCTGGTGCGTCACAATCCTTGGCATGGTTATTGGCCATCATGGCTAAATTCAAATGCCGCATTTTTAATTCAGGAATCGTTTGCTCGGCATCCGCATCTAAAACAAATGGCTTAATCCCCTTTAACGAACTTTGCCCGTCATCCGAAAAGACGCCTTCAAAATTAAAAATATTATAATCGTCAGGTTTGAAGAATCGCCCTAGCTTTTCAAACGAATAATGATAACCGTGCTTTTGTAACGCATCATCCACTTTTTGATGCCGTCGTGCCCGCGTATACATCTCACCAAAATACGTATCACTCAACACGTTGATCACTGGCGTCTTCAATGTTATTGACTCATTCGGAGCTGCGGTCGTTGCGGCCGTTATTCCGCCGTCGATCAATTGCTCCATCTTGGCATCCATATAATTCACACTGGGGGCATTGATAAAGGCGATCATTTGCCGCTGACCACCTTTTTCATAGAAGAATAAGCCATTGGTTTCTTGGACGCCGAAAAAGAGTGACCCACTGGCTTTACCTGTTTTCAGTAATTGCGACCGTTTTTGATAGACTCTTCCTCGTGGATCAAGTGCGGCCCGTTGAGCCTGTAGCAGGCTGAAAAATTCATTTGGCAATTGCGTAAACGCCGTACCAATCTTCATCAGATCACTAAGGAACGTCCGCTGATGACCCTGACGCGTTGGTCGCCCGGTGAGATTGATTAGGGCATTTTCAGAAAGTTGCATTGCCTTAGCCTGACGTTTGAGCCCAGTCACAGCTGCTTGATTGCCACCAAAGACAAACTCAGCCAAGTTGATGATAACATCTGGCGCTGGTGCCACGATTGCCACCGCTAAGAGAGTCTGTAATTGCCAATGATCGCCACGATGCAGACCTATTTTATTTGGACTGGCATCACCAGCTAAGTCTTGAGTCACCTCAACCAGATCGGTTAACCGCAACTTGCCAGTTGTCAGGCGTTGCAAACATGCCAAGATAACTAACATACGGCCAACACCATTACGCGTATAAGCTACTGCATTGGGTGCTAGTGTTGAAATTGCCAGCCGATCCGCTCCCGTTGCATAATAGGCGCTGTTACGAACTAGTTGCCAACCAGCCTGCCCGATCTCAGAATTACGATGTGAGCCTTTGATGAAGACCACGGTATCCTGATTGAATTCTGCGGCAACCGCTTTGACCAATGCTGTTAAACTCTCAAAATGGCCGCCGAACTTTTCGCGATTGAACTGATCAGCTACCTGACTAATTTCGGGCCCATAAGTATAAATCTTATCTAACTGACTCTGATTGAGTTGCATCGCCAACTTTCGATGCATCGCGAGTGATTTGTCCGCCAAATTAACGATTCGACCGGCAATAAAAATCTTCTTCGTTCCTGGGGCGGTTTGATAGGAATTCGCATAATTAATAAAATTAGTCATCGAAAGTAGTTCCGCACTATGAGTCTCATCAATAACCGCAACTTGATGCGCGTTGACTGTAAACTCGCGAATATTGCGAATCGCTTCACGTTGACAAATCGCCATCAAATCAGCTGTTTTGAGATCAAAAGTTCCCGTTAGTAACCGATAAGCCGCAATCGCGCCAATAATATTGGTAATCAAGCCTTGATCGAAGTTAGGCACCATCACTTCCGCCAAGCACTGATCCTGATAGTAAACTTTCAAATGATCATCTTGAACCTCGCCATAAAAATCCGCAGTCTTATGACGACCGTACGTCACGATCGTCTGCGTATAACGATGTGCCAGCGTAATCACTTCATCAATGTTACTAATTTCAGCATTGACTAAAAATGGTTTGCCTTCACCAAGACCGTACGCAATTCGTGTCTTGAAATCTGCAGTTTGGCGTTCATCATAACCACGTTGACCGACACCCACTTGGGTTAACATCGCTAAGTCCATGGGAACTTCTTGCGCAACCCCCACTTTATTGGGCCCATACCAAAGTGCTGCCATCGCCATTTCAAAGACATCGTACTTCGCAGCTAAGCTGTTGATTAACGTAATTTTTGTTGATGTTCGTGAATTATGACTGAACGGCGTTTTGGCCGTTGAATGTTTAACGGCCAACATGCCAGCCAACAAATCCTTAGTGGTGGTTTTACCCACCGTACCTGTAATCCCAATATTTTTGCTGAAATGTTTTGCTCCAGCATACTGCGCTAATTTGACAATGGCTTGATAAGAATCCTTCACTAGTAATTGCGGCACTTCGAGACCCGGAATCAACCGTTGCACAATAGCCATTTTCATTAGACGGCGGAAGCGGGCGATTCTATTATGGGAATCAGAAAAAATATTGGCATAGATGCCCCGGTTTCCCGTACCGCGTTGCCAAGTTTTGGTGTCCATCGCAATCATGCAGTTGGCTTCTGATTCCTTAAGCAATTCGCCTGAATAAAGCGCAAAATGTTTGACCAGATCACGATCATCAGCCGGCGTGATCAACCAACGACCACCCACAATTTCTGCCACTTCCCGCATACTTAGTAAGTGTGTTGTGGTTTGTACTTCTGATAATGTATTCAACATTACTCCCCCTTGGATTGTAAAACGTTCTAACAGCCTAGCGTGCCGTATCATATTTATAAGTATCCGCGCTTAATTTCTCGCTCCGGTTGGTCTGGATTGACGCTGGAACGTGGTGGCCACGTTTGTGAGCCAAAGGACGGTCTCACAAGCCGGGCTTTTCCTAAGCTGGAAGACCACCAGCAAAGGAAAATTTCACCACTGAGCATCATCCAGCCCGTCCTGCGCTAATCAGTAAGCCTTAATATCAATTGATTTTTCGTTGATACTTGATTTATCAATGTTCCCTTGTTAAATCGCTATTTAACGTGCTGGTCAGCGGAAATAGATACTTAATATCTTATTTTAATTAAATATGATGGTGGCTATCCTAATACGCGGTCACCGTGCCGCTGACTATTTTAGTAAGCTAACCATTCTAACGCGTGCTACTTGAGACCTTTTTACACCAATCCAATCGGGTACGTCACTCGAATACATTTGATAATTAGATGTATTTACCAAGACAAAAAAACGCCAAGCAGGCAAAAGACCCACTTGGCGTTTCAATAAGGCTAGTCTAGTTTTCTTCGTTATGGAAACGATTCTTGAATAATGGACTAACTGGTTTATTTTCATGAATGAACTTAATGGCTTGACCCATTAATTGGCCAACAGAAACTTGCACGATCTTATCGATTTGCTTTTCTGCTGGTAATTCGATTGAGTCTGTCACAATCAATTGCTTGATTGGTGACTTTTCGATCCGTTCGATGGCAGGACCAGAAAGTACAGGATGCGTACAACTAGCATAAACATCCGTGGCACCTGCATCCATCAATGCTTGCGCACCTAAGGTAATCGTACCGGCCGTATCAATCATATCATCGATCATGATGGCCCGTTTACCTTTTACATCACCAATAATGTTCATCACTTCGGCAACATTGGCCCGTGGCCGCCGCTTGTCGATGATGGCAATAGGTGCTTTTAAGAATTCAGCCAATTTACGTGCCCGCGTCACACCACCATGATCTGGTGACACAACAACGGCATTTTCAGCCAAATGATGGGTTAAGAAGTAGTCAGCTAACAGTGGCGCACCCATTAAATGATCCAATGGGATGTCGAAGAAACCTTGAATTTGAGCAGCATGCAAGTCAAGCGCTAAAATCCGCGTTGCACCGGCTGTTTCAAGCATGTTAGCAACTAACTTAGCGGTAATTGGTTCCCGTGAACGAGCTTTACGGTCTTGCCGGGCATACCCGTAGTAAGGGATGACCACGTTGATTGTCTTAGCACTGGCTCGCCGTAACGCATCAATCATAATCAACAATTCCATTAGGTTATCATTAACTGGGGCGGAAGTTGATTGGATGATATAAACTTGATCACCACGAATACTTTCCTCAATGTTAATGCGAATTTCGCCATCGCTAAAGCGATCAACTGATGTCTTACCTAATTTAACACCAACGGCTTCAGCAATCTTTTCTGCCAATGGTTTATTTGAATTCAAAGCAAAAATCTTTAACTTTGGATCAAAATACTGTTCTGACATAATTTCCTCCATTCGAAATTTATTACATATAAATAATATGCATTTTGAGGGTGAAAAGCAAGCCCCCTTGACGGTTATAAATTGCGTTAGACTGGGCTGGAGGCGGGCATTTCGGGTTTTCGACGGACATATTACTATAATATTAAAGTTTCGTGAGGTCGATTTCCGGGAACTATCGGTCTGACGGGCTTTATCATGGTAGCGCTGCCTAAAGAACGATCCTCATAAAAAGACAAACTTATGTGGCCCTATTTTCTCATGAGCATCGTTTCGAAATTTTGGTCATGTGCTGAATATCTTAACGACGTTTTGATACCTATCAACCAGAAGTCCTGATGGTTAGTGGCTTTTCAAATAATTACAGTCCTCATCATCCTTACACGTTTACGTTAAGTCAACTTGCTAACTTTCTTCAATAGATGGGACGCCTGACGACCATATTTTGCGTTTAGCGCCTGCTATTAAGCGATTCATCTAGAACATCTTTCAAAATCAGCCGTTACGAGAACCGAAAATTCATCATTATTACATGTCAGCTTAAAATATCCCCAAATCACGATTTTCGTAACATAGCCTTGAATTGGTTAAGACCAATTGGAACCGCTTGACCATGCCGTTCAGTACAACTATTAATAAACTAACCTGACAAGCGCAGTGTTACGGATATTTCAGTTTTTTAACAAACCCAACACAATCCCGGCCTATTTTTAAAACACCTGTTACTTTCCTGTAATAGTCATCCGTTAGACTCTAAGGCGTTGATTAAGAAGGCAAAAATTACTTTAGACTTGCGTTTGACACTAATCGGTTTACACACTTATAGGAGTGACTATTTTGAAAAAATTCATGAGTACCATTATTACGACTTCAGCCGCAACCATGGGATTATTATTAGCCGGTGCAGTAACTGCTAACGCCGACTCAACTTATACGGTTAAAGCAGGCGATTGCGTTTGGGCAATCGCACAACAATATCATAGCAGCATTAACACAATCGAATCAGCCAACCATATCCAAGGCCATTTGATCTTACCAGGACAACAATTAGCTATTCCTGGGGCCAATGACACCACGTCAACGAGCACCCCAGCAGCAACGACTTCAACACCAGTGGCACAAACACAAACGACCACTAGTCAAGCGGCAGCTTCAACACCAGCGGCGCAACCAGCTACTAGCCAAGCTACTCAATCAGCACCAACGACAGCTGGCTCAAGCTATACTGGTAGTAACTTACAAAGCTATGTTTTAGGCCAAATGTCAGCACGGACCGGCGTTTCAGCGGCAACTTGGAATCACATCATCACGCGTGAATCTAACTGGCAACCATCTGTACGTAACAGTAGCAGTGGGGCCTATGGTTTATTCCAAAACATGCACATTAATGGTGGTTCCGTTGAAGAACAAGTCAATGCGGCTGTTAACCTTTACCGGGTTCAAGGCATGCAAGCTTGGGCACTCTAAACCACACAGTCTAATTGATCAACATAAAGCACATTGCCGATTTTGGCAATGTGCTTTTTAGTGTCTAACTTTTTAATTTACTAAAGATGTGACCGTCAGTTCATCTTGCATGGCCGTTGTCGCAGCAATTCGGCCAAAGGTAAAGATATCAGCCAAGGAGTTACCACCAAGCCGATTACCCGCATGAATGCCGCCAGCCACTTCGCCAGCTGCATACAAGCCGTCAATGATGGCGCCTTGTTTATTCAACACGTGTGCACCAGTATCAATCTTTAAGCCACCCATGGTATGATGGGTCGCCGGTTTTCTTGGCGTGGCGTAGAACGGTGCCACTGCAACTTTGAGATCAAAGGCATTTTTATGAAATTCTGGATCTTCACCAGCATCCACATACGAATTATAATCAGTCACCGTTTTGATCAATACGGCTGGGTCCATGTTGAGCTGTTTAGCTAAGGCTGACAAACTAGGCGCTCTGAACAAGGTTCCGGCAGCAACTTGTTGATCAATTTTGGCCTGAGTCGTATTGTAAGCCGTTGCTTTAATGGCATCATCCGCAATCAGATAGAACAAGTTGCCGTTATCAATCGCCGCTTGGGTTAACTCATCTCGACTACCGTATTCATTGACAAAACGTTTACCAGCTTGATTGACCATCACATAATTCTGCGGTGGCACTTGGAGGCCACTAAACAGTTCGCCCGTCTCAGGATCTGAAACTGGCATCATTTGTGAAAAGCCCATGCCAACTAAGTCCGCGCCAACGCTCGTTCCCAACCGAATCCCATCACCAGTCATAGCTGGCGAGTTCGTCGTCTTAATATCGTCATCAATCGCCGTCCAATAGGTATTGTATTGTTGCAGCATCTTAGTATTGGCGGCAAAACCACCGGCGGCTAAGATCACTGCCTTGGCATGCACGATGATTTTTTCATGTTTAGGACCATCCGCAATCAAGCCATCGACTTTGCCATTGGTAGTCGTCAACGATTTGACAGCCGTTTCAGTCATGATCCGGCCGCCGTGGGTCGTCACATACGGTTGTAGTGCTTGAATATAAGCAAAGCCAAGGTCACCCATTGGTTTATGACCACGGCGCCAAATCGCCCCAACTGGCATCGTCACTTGTGATTGATCAAACCTGACCCCAATTTTTTCTAGCCATTTTACGGAATCCAAAGCATGATCCGTCAATTCTTTGACCAAGTCATATTGACCGTAGATTTTCGTCCCGTTGAGGTCAGTACGTTTCCCACCTAAATAAGTTTGGATTCGGTGCAACAAGGTTGAATCAAATAAATACCCGCGTTGATCCGCATTTTCGGTTAAATAACCCTTAATTTGCGTCTTTAATGCTCGAAAATCAGCTAAATATTCAGGGTCAATCGTGGTCTCGTCAATCGCCGCAATTTCTTTTAAAGTGTGTTTTTCACCGGGAATTGCGTCAAATTGATGCTGCCAATCAGGGTCCGCAGCGTTCATGGGGCCTCCGGCGCGTACCGTATTGCCACCGACTGCGGGGAACTTTTCGAGTACTAACACATTACGACCCGCTTGTAACACTCTGGCGGCGGCCGTTAACCCGGCACCACCCGCACCAACAACCACCACATCCGTCGTAATATCTATCACATTCTGTTGTGGCTTCGTTTGCGGTTGCGCCCGCTTCTTCAAATCATCGGGATTAGCGCCGGCTTGTTTGACTGCTTGTGCGACCCCATCAATGACACCATGACTCGTGATGGAAGCTCCGGAAATCGCGTCGACGGCCAAAGTCTGCCCATCAATAATGGCTTGTGGGATACGTTTGAAAGCCACATCCGCAATCCCTTTTGTTTCACTCTTGGTATCAATTTTGATCGACTCGATCCGATCAGCTGATAAAGTTACGGCCATGGGTAGATCACCGTTATGGCCGGTCGCGGTCACATCGTAAGTCCCTGGTTGATAGCTAACCGCTGTCGGTGCGGCCATGGCAGCCACTAGGTCAGCAAACTTCATGAATTTTGCAAAACAACTCTCTAAGAAATCAATCGTCCCGGCTGACTTTAACTGACCGGTAGCGTCAAAGGCCGTTTGGGCACGGCCAAGTAGGAACTCTGACCCTGGCATGACGCTCGCATTGACCCCTGGTGCATCCAAGACTTGGCGTAAATGTAATTGTGCTCGCGACGACCCTTGAACGCTGTATGACGCGCCCACGATCATCACCGGTTTACCATCTAACGGATGTAATTTGAACGATAACCATTCGATGAGACTTTTTAGCGCTGACGGAATTGAATGATTATGTTCCGGTGTCGCAATGATGACGCCATCCGCCGCCGTGATTTTCGTGACAAAATTTTGAATTACTGGACTTTGTGACTGGTCAATAGATTCATCAAACATGGGAACATCCGTCAGTTCCAGGATTTCAATCTCAGCTTTCGCCGCAAAATGTTGTTGCATAAATTTTAATAGGGTCCGATTATAGGACTTTTTAGCATTCGTACCCACGATTCCGATAAACTTCATTAGAAATCCCTCCCATCAGTCACTTGGCTCCAAGAAAATTGTTGATTTTTCTCGACAAACTTATTTTCTGGCGTTATTTTCGCCGTCAACGCCACAAAGGCCAAAAATGCGGTGAAATCACTGTCTAGCTCGGCCACTTTTTCAGCATCTTTCAGCTGACCGGCTTTATCAAAAGCTTGTAGTGAATGACCCAACAAGTAGTCCACGTTCGGCATGACTAAGGCTTTTAATTCTGGTGCCTCTAAGATCTGACGCAAATGGGCTTGTGCACGCGAGGTGCCTAACGCACCATTCGAAGCCCCCACAATCAGGACGGGCTTACTAATCAAAGGCCGTGTTGTGTATGATAACCACTCGATAGCACTTTTGAGTACCGCCGGAATGGAATGATCATATTCTGGTGTGGCAAAGATCACTCCATCCGCAGCCTTGATCTGATCAGATAGTGCTTGAATCGACGCCGGTGCAGTACGGTCTTCTGGTTCATTGAATGCCGGTAAGCCCGCGATTTCAGCAACTTCAATCGTGGCCTTAGAAGCATAGCGTTGGCGCATATATTGTAACAATTGACGATTGGTTGATGCCGTAGCATTCGTGCCAACAATTCCGACTAATTTCATTTATAAAACATCCTCTCAATGGGCCACTCATATTATGCTAAAATATAAGTGATTTTATCCGTTTCATTCTGGGGTAACTCGCACAACCTTTAAACGTTGTACGAGACCAGTTAATAGCCTTAGTTTAGGCGTAAAGCATTTGCTTGTGAAATATTTATTTAACTATCACGTCATAACCAAATGGCTATCACGGTTGGGAGGAATTTGATTGCCTAAAACTGATTCAACTAACATGTTGCAATTTCTGGATGTTTTATTAAAGCACGGTAATTTTACGCGAGCGGCGAAAGACTTGTATATTTCACAACCCTACTTAACCCAAACCATCAAAAGTGTTGAACACGAGCTAGGTGTCACAATTATTGATCGCGAAGCCGCCCCTTTAAAACTCACGCCAGCCGGGCGATTATACTATCAATACTTAACGACTTTAGAAAGTCAAAAAGACCGATTTCATCAACAAATCAGTCAATTTACCACCCCGGCACAACAGACGATTCGCCTTGGAATTCTTTCAAGTCTAGGTTATTACTTACTGCCTTTATTTTTACCGACTTATCTACAAGTCCACCCAGAGGTAAAGATCAAGTTAACCGAAGACATTTCAACCCGCAACGAGCAACGGCTTTTGCATGGCGACCTAGATTTCTTAGTCGGCCAGAATCCTGAGACGGTCGCTCCTGGACTAACCATTCACGACCGTGGCAAAGATGGCTATTATGCAGTAATTCCTAAAACTTCTAAATACTATCATCCCCAACAGGCCTACATTAATCCGGGGACGGTAGCGATAGCGGACTTACTGCATGAACCTTTGATTTTGTCACCACGTGGGTCGTCGATTCGGCGACAAGTCGACTATTTATTACAAAAATATCACGTTGCCCCGCAGATTGTGATTGAAAGCACGAACACCTTCACCATTGCCAAATTAGCTGAAAAAGGACTGGGGATTACTTTTCTCCCCGATAGTGTCACCGTTCGTCCTGATCCAGAAAATTATAATCTTTATCCCCTACCAGCGAGCTTATTGTCTTTGAACTATTTCATCGCTTTCCCAAGTAATCAGACCCTAGGCCAAAACGAACAAGACTTGGTCACCATTTTCTTGACCAGTTTGGAAGCCAGCTTAGCTGAAATCGCTTCGTTATCACCTGAATAGCCTAAAAAAGAGCCTGGCATTTTTGCCAGACTCAATATTTTTTTAATGACTTAAATTACATATTTTCAGGTTCATGTGGGACACGTTTCCAAAAGTCCGGTTTGTTGGTCTGCCGAGCTCTCGCAATGCCCATTTCATGGAACTTAATATCATCGGTAATGGTTGAACCGGCCGCGATAAAGGAATGATCCGCCACTTCAACTGGCGCAATAATATTAGAATTACTGCCAACAAAGGCCGAATCACCAACATTGGTATGGTGCTTATTAACCCCGTCATAGTTGACGAAAACAACACCACAGCCGACATTGATATCTTTGCCTAAAGTGGCATCACCAACATAAGTTAAATGTCCCACCTTAGTCCGCGCGCCAATCTGGGCTTTCTTCACTTCCACAAAGTTGCCTAAGTGAACGTGTTCGCCAATCTCAGCTTGTGGCCGCAAATGACTGTATGGTCCAATATTGCTATCCGCATGCATAATTGAATCTTCCAAGAAGGAAGCCGTGACCGTGACCCGATCTTCAATCGTCATGTCATGAATTTCAGAATGGGCGCCAATGAAGCAATCTTCACCGATTGTTGTCTTACCTTTGATCAAAACACCTGGTTCAATCACGGTATCCGCACCAATTTTGACGCCAGCATCAATGTAAGTTGCTGCTGGGTCAACGATTGAAACGCCATCTGCCATGTGCGCTTCATTGATCCGTTTTTGCATGACTTTCGTTGCTTGGGCTAAGGCTGAACGCGTGTTAACTCCCATGGATTCGTCAAAATCTGACATCCGATAGGCCGCCACGATATCGCCTTGATCCTTCATGATCTGAATCACATCAGTCAAATAATACTCGCCTTGCGCGTTATCGTTAGTGACCTGATGTAAGGCCGCAAACAACTTTTGGTTATCGAAACAATAAACCCCTGTGTTGATTTCATGGATTTCTTGTTCTTCTTTAGTCGCGTCTTTTTGTTCCACAATTTTTTCAACGATGCCCAAATGATTACGAACCACCCGGCCATAGCCTTGTGGGTCTGGTGCTTCGGACGTTAAAACCGTTCCGGCTGCTTTTTTAGCTTGATGGTATTCAAATAGTTCTTGGAACGTTTCAGCGCGGAATAATGGCGTGTCGCCACTGACGATTAGCGTCATGCCGGCTTCATTCTTGAGAAGTGGTTCCGCCTGTAAAATGGCGTGTCCCGTTCCTAATTGTTCCGTTTGGACCGCATATTGCGTCCGGTCACCTAACGCCGCTTCAACGTCTTTAGCGCCATGGCCCACAATGGTCACGATGTTATCCATCTTGGTTGCTTCAACCTGGGTCAACACGTGGTCGACCATGGATTTGCCACAAACTTGATGCAGTACTTTGACTAACTTGGATTTCATCCGGGTCCCTTTACCGGCGGCCATGATGATTGCATTTTTGGTTGTCATTAAAAATTTCTCCTTAGTCTTCAGATAACTTAACTATACCAAAAAATTGGTATAGTTAACATGGTCCTATTAAACTTCGGCACCAAAAACCGTTTCAAGATAGTTTCCAGGCACCACCTTAATGGCTTTTTCACTATCGTTGACATTCGTAACCCGCAACAATGATGTATAGTCATCAATTAACCGGTTACCAGTAAAGGCGGCTTCCGCAAACACGGTGATCCCAATCAAGTTCGCATCAAATTCTTCAATCAGTGTCTTCATCCCATTGATAGTTCCGCCACCCTTCATGAAGTCGTCCACGATTAAAACATTGGCGCCTTCAGTCAAGCTACGTTTAGAAAGTTCCATCTTCTTAATGCGTTCAGATGACCCTGACACATAATTAACACTAACTGTTGAGCCTTCAGTAATTTTTGAATCATTCCGAACAATGACAAACGGCACATTCAAGTAAGTGGCAACACTTTGCGCAATCGGAATTCCTTTCGTTGCGACCGTCATCACCGCGTCAATCTTTTGGTTCAAGTATTGCGTGGCAATCACCCGACCCACTTGGCGCAAGATTTCTGGTTGGCCTAGAATATCTGAAAGATAGACGTAGCCCCCAGGTAACACGCGACTCTTATCGGCTACTTTTGCCGTCATGGCATCAATAAAGGTTTGTGCTTCTTCCTTTAAAATATAAGGAATAAAACGAGCACCCCCGGCAGCTCCCGGAATCGTTTCCAAAATCCCAGTGCCACGCATTTGGAAGGTGCGCTTCAAAATCGTCAAGTCTTCACTAATGGAAGATTTCGCCGATTCATAGCGCTTTGCAAAAAACGTTAGTGAAACTAACGTATGGGGTCTTTCTAATAAATAACGCGTCATATCGATTAAACGTTCGCTTCTACGTACTTTCATGTTTCCACCTCAACCTAAATCATCTTTTTTAAAGTCCATGCAAAATGATAACACAAACGTTCGGGAATTAGGTAGTCTTTTAGCATATTTTTACGAAACAATCGGAATTTCTTAATCATTTTGAGAAAATCATGAATTTATGCGGAACTTATACCGGAATTTGAGAACAATAAAAGCACTAATCGAATTTGATTAGTGCTAAGCAGGTAAAATTCATTAATATTTAAATAGTTTGAAATCTAGCGGATTGAAAAATAAATGAGTTAAGTTTGCCACTCTGGTTGGTCCGTCACCGGCTGGAACGTGGTGGCCACATTTGTGAGCCAATGACAGACCGCCCGACGTTAAACTGTAATCCTTTTTTGATACAAAGCTAATTTTGAACGTTATTATTGAGACCAGCTAACGTGTTCTAAAATCAATCTAATTGCCCCCACACCTTAAATGTTCAGATATGAGCAGTAGCATTCAGAAACCTCAAGACCCGGTTCCTTGGCTTAAAATCAATCATAAACATTGCCACTATTTAACGCAGGTTGGACTGGCCTGATGCTCAGTGGTGAAATTTTTCTTAGTTGGTGACTTTCCGGCTTAGAAAAAGCACGGCTTGTGAGACCGTCCTATGGCTCACAAACGCGCCACCACGTTCCAGCGTCAAGCCAGTCCAACCGAAGTGGCAACACAAATCAACACAAATCCGACACAATTTAACTACCGACGCGTAGCCGTTGATACCCTAAGGCTGCGATATAGAATAGACACTCGATAGACGCAATGAAGAAACTGACTGGTAAATTGGTGACATAGCTGAGATACAGGCCAAGCCAAACCCCAACTAAGGCAAATCCAATCGACAAACCAATCATTTTGCTGACGGTATGCACGAAATATCGTGCAGCCGCCGCCGGTAAAGTTAGCAGGATGAAAATTAATAATGACCCCACGATTTGTGCCGCGACACTGACACTCATCGCAACTAGGACTAAGAAGATCACTGAAATACCAGTCGTCCATAAGCCACTAACTTTGGCACCAATCGCGTCAAACGAATCAAATTTTAAAGGCCGATATAAGCCAAGCATCGCTAATAACACAATGCCGGATAACACCGCGACCCGAATCACATCCGCATGCGCAATCCCAATGACACTCCCAAATAGAATACTCGTTGCATAACTCGACGTTTGATTGGATAGTGAGAGGAACAGAATTCCTAACCCAATAAATAACGCTGAAATCGCCGAAATTGACGCCTCACGTCGGGACTGTTTAACACTCATCTGCCCCACGATCACGGAACTAACAACGGTAAAAATCAGCATCCCCGTTAAAGCGGTCCAACCCATAAAGATCCCAAAGGCGGCCCCGGCAAAGCCAATTTCAGACAACGTGTGTGTCAAGAATGACAGATTCCGCGCAATCACGAAAACCCCAATTGTCCCACAAATAATGGCAATGAAGGTTCCGGCTAAATACGCATTTTGCATAAAGGCTAAACTAAACATTGCTAACCCCCTTCAGCTGATCGACCGACATGCCCGCCATGTCGCCAAACTGCTGCTGACCAGGTCGTAACGCTAGAAAATGTTTCGCGTACTGCTTAGCTAAAGGTAAGTCATGCGTGACGAAAAAGACCGTAATATTGCTGGTTTGATTAAGATTCTGTACGAGATCTAGTAATTCGTACTTCATTTCATTATCTAAACTAGCGGTGGATTCATCCAAAATCAATAACTGTGGTTGTTGGACAATGGCTTGGGCCAAATAGGCGCGTTGCTTTTCGCCACCGGAAGCCATTCCCAATGGCCGTTGCTTGATCTTTTTAATGTTTGTGACCGCCATCGCCGTTTGGACTTGGCGATGTTCCGCCTTAGTCAGCCATGGCAACCAGCCCCGAATGTTTAAACCGACAAAATCTTCCACGGTCAAAGGATATTCTTGATCTAAATTTCTAAATTGTGGGACATAGCCAATTTTAATGGCCTTTTTGCTAGGAAAATAGCTAATTCGACCAGCAGATGGTTTAACTAACCCCAGCAAAGCCCGAATCAGGGTGGTTTTCCCAACCCCATTTTCGCCAATGACTGTTAAAAAGTCACCTTGTTCAATATTAAAACTCAAATCCTTGAAAACCTGATTATTGGGAAAAGTAATCCCTAAGTGTTGAACGGCAATTAAGGGTTCCGTCATATGTCTGCCCCCATCTCTCTTAAATAAAGTAAATAGTAATGATTACTATTTTAGTTTACCGGAAATGTGAATTTTGTCAATAGGACAACAAAAAGGCGTGCCAAAGTCAGCACGCGTGGTCGAGCTTACTCTGCCACCGGTGCAAGCGTTGCCACCAAGCGGTTTAATTGTTGTTGATAATTTAAAAATAAACCAGTAAACTTACCATCACTCTTGGCATCCCAAGGTTTGGGTGTGCCACAGTAATGTAAGATGACCGTCTGGGCCATAACCCAGTGAATATCATGTTCTGTCAACGTTCTCGTCTGATAAACCAAGTATTTCCGAGTATCATAATTCCAAATTTCTTCTGGGATTTCTAAAATGTCATTTCCATACAGGAAGTTCAGAATATCTTGATCCGGTAAAATCAGTGTGGCACTGTAGGTTTCGATTGCAGCGGTAATATCCGCCAGCTTGATTTTGTCCCGCGCTTGGGCAACATCGATCACTAACACGCCGGAATTGAAGTAACTGGTCGTCGTGCCCAAACGTAGCTGGTTCACATTATCGACTAGCTTTGTCACACCACGATGGGCCGCAGCCGCTAACATTTTCCCCTGTAGATCCAATTCCCACAATGGCCGAATCGCATTGATCACCAAAATATCCGGGTCCAAATAAATCACGCGTTTAACCGTGGTTGGCAAAATCTGACCACATAATAATCGAAAATACATTTCTTGAGGGTAGCGCTCAATCAATGGCGTTTGGTCCTTAAATGCTGTCGTCACTTGCTCATTATGCAACTGCCACCCGAATTGAGTCGTCAATTGTTGGACCTCAGCGACCTGTGCTGGCGTCATACTGGCGTGTACCAGCCAAATATTAAACTTCTCCGTTGGATTGTTGGTCCGTAACGACCAGAGCATCACTTTCAGTGGCAGTAAATACCCCGCATTCAAAGTTACTAGCACGTTAATTTCATCAGCCATCTTCTGACACCTCAGTTAACTTAGTTTAGCCCCGCTTGTTCAGTTAAAAATTCATTGATTACTGCTTGATACCGATCCGGATGAGTCCGAATCGCTTGAACATGCGCCGCCTCTGGATCAATATATAAACCCTTTTGTTGTGGTAAAGCTTCATATAATTGATGCGCATTGCGAACTGGAACCGTCTGATCCTTTGACCCGTGGATCATCAGAATCGGTAAGCCACTGGCTGCGACTTGTTTTAAGATATGACCATCCGTAAACGCATAACCAGCGCTACTGCGCGCAATTTGGTTCGCCATCGGCATTATTGGATAGGCTGGCAAGTGATATTTATGCGTTAAGCGAAACTTAGCTTCATCGTACAAGTCAGCATAACCGCTATCTTCCACAATCGCTTTGACATTATTCGGTAGTGGCTCACCACTCGTCGCCATCACAGTAGCTGCACCCATTGAAATTCCCATTAAGACGATTGCTAAATCTGGCCCTAACTCGTCCAACGCCATGCTGATCCACCGTTCATAATCTAGCCGATCCAACCAGCCATAGCCAATCGTGTGGCCTTCACTATCGCCAAAAGCTCGCGCATCCGGCATTAAAACATCATAACCAAGGCTCATAAAAATCCGTGCATACGGGATCATTTGCTCACGCGAATGGCCCAAACCGTGTGCCAAAATAGCCAAGCGCCCCATTGCATGGGGGTTAGGAATATACGTCGCCACCAAATTAAGGCCATCAAACGCTTGCACGAGCCATTGTTGCTTGGGCTGTTTGCTGTACCAAAAATTCTCGATTTCCGTGTTTTCAGAACGGGATAGCGCTTGACCCCGCTGCTTCTGCTCATCACTCACATGCATCGCAAAATTATACGCCACCATACCGCCAAGTAACGAACCAGCATAGGTCGTTGCACCAACGACCCCAGCTAGTTTCAAGCCCATTTTAGTTGTCGATTTCATCATAACCACCTCATTTCTCTTTTAATTTAACCATAAAATCGCTTACTTGTGCATAATTTACCATTATTCTTCACGAATAGCCATGCCGAACTGAAAAACTTGCAAGCAAATTTAGTGCAACTTACTACTGCATCGTTGCTACGATAATCCGTTCTATTTGCCGCTCCGGTTGGTCTGGACTGATGCTGGAACGTGGTGGCCACGTTTGTGAGCCAAAAAAGACCACTAATTTGTATTAGCAGTCTGTCATCATTTAACTTATTTAGTTGTTCTCAAACCAGACAATCAATTGCCTGTATCGCGTGTTGCCTACCGATCCGTCAAATTGACTGGCCGAACCAAATAGACTTCCTTGCAAAAACCCTTTAGCGAATTATAAACACGTTGCGCACGTGATTGTTTCCGACAAACACCAAAAACAGTCGGTCCAGTGCCACTCATCTGCGCCGCATCCGCACCAAAAGTCAGCAATTGCTGTTTGATCTGCGTAATTTCTGGATAACGTTTAGCCGTAATGGTCTCCAAAACGTTTCCCATATTTGGAAAAATTTCATTCGGTTGTTGATGCTGAATGCCGGCTAAAAGACCGTCAATATTCGGATGCGCCGTCAATTGACGATAATCAACTTGTCGTAAAATGTTTGGCGTGGACACACTGATCTTCGGCTTCGCCAACACGATCCACATTGGTGGCAACTTCGTTAGTGGCCGGACGAGCTCGCCCTTCCCCGTCACATGTGCTGTTTGACTATAAACACAATAAGGCACATCCGAATCAATCTTGAGACCAAGTTTTGCCAAGGTTGCTAGGTCCAAGTTCAATTCCCATAGACGATTTAAGCCACGCAAAACCGCGGCAGCATCGGAAGAACCACCGCCTAACCCGGCTGCTACTGGAATAGCCTTTTTAATTTTAATCCGGACGCCCGAATGGATATGATAGTGTCGTTTTAGCAAACTAACTGCTTGAAATGCTAAATTGCGGCGATCGTTCGGCAAAAAGCCACTATCTGTTGCGACCTCAATGCGATTTGTCCGCAACGTTTCAATCTGAACGTAGTCGGCCAAATCCACGGAAGTCATGACCATATTCCATTCTTTATCCCCGTTTTGATGTTCAAACAAGGTATCCAGCCCTAAATTAATTTTGGCTGGCGCTTTTTCCACGATCTGCACGCGTCTCACCCTCTTTTATGACCGCGATGTCTTGGGTCGTTTTCACTTTGACTATAATTATACTAATTAAAGGCCAAAATAAAAAGACCTTGCTGGGGGTCTTAATATTGAGAGTTCGCACATGGCGAATTAAGCTTCAGTTGTTTCGTCTTCAAAGGCGATTTGAACGTTTTTCGTTAACACATCCGTGTAACTGTATGAGACCCGTTCAAATGCGTTTTCCTGTTGGTCTAAATCAACGACAAACACAGAACGGTACGTTTCTTTTAAGATACCATGACGTTCAGTGGTCTTCTTACGGCCCGCTTGGGCAACAACCTTCATACGTTGTCCGATGCGAGCGTCAAGCTTATCTTTAATTGCAGCTAGTGAAATTGGCATTCAGAAACCTCCTCATGTGAAACAACTATACTAGCTTTTCATAGAAAAGTCAATATTATATCACAAGGTTTTCCAATGTGCAACAATTTTATAAGTCTATCGATATTAGATTAATTTTTCATGGTGTAACGCATCGGTCAAGGTAATAAATTCATCGACCGAGAGCCGTTCTGCGCGAATTTTTGGATCGATTCCAGCCGCGTCAAGCGCCATCTGAATGGCATTTTTCGTTTCTGGCAACTTGCCAAAAAGACTTTGCATATTATTCCATAAATTCTTTCGCCGATGAGCAAAACCCGCTTTAACAACCTTAAAGAAAGCTCCTTCATCGAATGGCACATGGACCCGTGTCGGTAGGGCAGTTAACTTAACAATCGCTGAATCCACGTTCGGTGCCGGCACAAAAACTGTCCGTGGCACGATCATGGCAAGTTCAGCAGCCATGCGATATTGCACCGCAATCGTCAATGCGCCATAGGCTTTGGTGCCTGGTTCTGCCGCTAAACGATCTGCAACTTCCTTTTGCATCATAACAACGATATTTTCAAACTTGATTGGTCCGGATAAAACGCCCATTAAAATTGGCGTCGTAATGTAATAAGGCAAATTGGCAACTAACTTTAGTGGATGATCCGCATCTAAATGCTCAGCAATCATCGCTGGTAAGTCGGTCTTCAAGATATCCTGATTAATCACTTCCACGTTGTCGTAGTCAGCCAAGGTTTCATCCAAGATTGGCAACAACCGGTCATCAATTTCAAATGCTAAAACTTGATGGGCAACGCGGGCCAAATATTCTGTCAGCGCGCCAATTCCGGGACCAATTTCAATCACATTATCATTTTGACTAATATCGGCTGTGAACACAATATTGTGCAACACGTTTTGATCGGTTAAAAAGTTTTGGCCGAGACTTTTCTTAACTCTCAAACCATATGAATTCATAATCGCCTGGGTACGAGCGGGATTTGCAATATCAATTTCTTTACTCATTTTTTCTCCTCAAGGTTGATTTGGTCGACCGCCTGCCAGAAATCGGCCGGTTGGACTTGGAATAGTTGGAGCCGTTTTGGTAATTGTTTCCCATTGACATAACCAATTTTCAGCACTTCGCCGAGCTTCTCACGGCGTTGACGTGCAGCAGGACCTGCCAACAGCCCAGCCTTGATCAGATCTGATTGACTAATCAAAGTCGTTGGCTCACTCAGATTTTCAGTATATAAGTGCGCTAAAGCTGTCCGAATAGCGTCAGGACTGGCATGTTCTACGCCTAAACTGCCCCCCGCTTTCGTTGGCACACCTGCTTTGCGGGGCAAAAAGGCATGTTTGACACCGGGCACGGCCGCAGAAATAATCCGTCGAATCCGTTCACCAGAAAAGTCAGGATCGGTGAAAACGATGACGCCACGCGACGCCTGTAATTTTTTGATTTGCCCCACCGTTTCATCACTAACGGCTGAGCCGTTGGTTTCAATCGTATCGGCATTGACTGCCAAGGCTAACCGTTTAGTGTCGTCCTTACCTTCAACGACGATAACTTCTTTAATCTTCTTCAATCTTGAATAAGTCCTCTGCATTTTGATAAGTTTGAGCGGCAATTTCGTCGGCGGGCGTTTCACGTAACTTGGCGACGGCCTCAACGACATACCGAGTAAAACCTGGTTCATTTTGTTTGCCACGATAAGGTTCTGGCGTTAAATAAGGCGCATCCGTTTCAACCATTAAGCTCTCCGCTGGGGTTTGTTTAACAGCATCATGGACTTCATCCGCATGTTTAAAGGAGGCTACCCCGCTATAGGAGATGTGCATGCCGAGATCTAAGAAACGTTTCAGCCATTCAGGATCACCGTTAAAACTATGCATGACACCGCCAGTATCACGGATATCGGCAGCTTTTAAAATCTTGTAAGTATCCTCAAAGGCATCCCGATTATGCACTGAAATTGGTAGTTGCATGTCTTTGGCTATTGCGACTTGACGCGCAAACACTTGCCGTTGTCGCTCACGTGGCGAGGTGTCCCAGTGATAATCGAGCCCAATTTCGCCTAATGCGACTACCTTGGGGTGTTGCAGTTGTTTGATCAACAATTTTTCAGCGGCGGTATCATAATTTTTGGAATCTTCTGGATGCCAGCCAACGATAGCGACCAATTCTGGATAAGTTTCCGCTAATTTAATGGCGTCCGCATTCAACTGAGTGTTAGAACCCACAATTGCCATCCGGACAACGTCCAAAGCCTTCGCCTGCGCTAAATATTTTGGAACATCGTTAATAAACGCTTCATCATTTAAATGGGTATGGGAATCAAAAATTCGCACGACCGTAACCCCTTTTCAATTTTGACATTCAATTTGTAATCATAGTTGATTTTAACATGTTGCGCAAGTGAGACCAAAAAATGAACGTAAAAAAAGGATGCCGAAAACCTCTCAAAACAAAAGACGTTCTTGCCATCCTAATTACTGCCTACTGAAATGACTCTGCGACAAGTGCCATTTCCTATTTCAGCAGCTTAAACTGTGTAAAGCACTCAAAAAATTTCTTTTCCCACCGATTTGCCCCAATCATATTCCTCGGAATCGTTCTCCTGCCAATATGTGTCCAAATCAAAGCCCGCAAATCGTTGCATTAACGATTGCGCTGGCATGATAACAATTTTACCGTCTTCAATTGACACTCGAACTGGTGTGTTAATCGGCTCATCGATGCCCACTTCTTTCAAGAGGGACTTTGGCAATCTAATACCTTGCGAATGACCTAACTTAACAATTTTTGTCGTGACCATATCTCTTCACCTCATTCAGAACTCTGCTTGCAGGGTCGTCATAAACATGGCATGAGTATACACCCCTGACCGAACTTTTCCTAACGATTCAATGATCAATTACGCAAAACAAGGGCAATCACTTTTACTATTCAGAATTTTTCCAACAAAAAAATCGTCATCCAAAATGGACAACGACATCAAACTACTTCTTATGAAATTAAGGACCCATTTGGCAAGTTATCAGGGACGGTGATCAATTGAACTTCATCACCATGTTCCGCTGATAATAACATGCCTTGACTCAATTGGCCCATCATCTTGCGGGGCTTCAAGTTACCCACAATAATTACTTTCTTACCAATTAACTCTTCTGGTTCTGGATACCACTTCGCGATTCCTGAAAGAATCTGTCGATGATCTTCATCCCCAGCGTCCAAACGGAATTGCAATAGCTTACTACTGCCCTTCATTTTTTGAACGGTCACCACTTCGGCAACCTTGAGTTCAACTTTTTCAAAGACCATTTCTGGCTTCGTCAAATTCAACTTCGTTTCAGCTGGATTCCAATCGCCTTCAATGGCTGCTTCGTGCTTGGCAACTTCAGCTTTAGCGGCAGCGGCCATCGCAGAGCGGCCCTTCTTCTTGTCTGATTGGGTCATTTGACCCTTCAAAAAGTCGACTTCTTTTGCCATGTCTAACCGTGGAAAAATCGGTGTTCCCTTTGCAACGACTTGCTTACCGGCTGGTAAATCACTGAGCTTCAAGTCGATCAATGACAAGCTTTCGGGATCCAAACCTAATTGCGTAAAGATTTCTTTTGGTGCATGAGTCATTACCGGGCTAATCAAACTGCCAATAACCCGTAAGCTAGCAGCTAAATGTGCCATGACACTGGCTAGTTTTTCAGTATCCGCCGCATCGTCACTCTTAGCTAACTGCCAAGGCGCGGTTTCGTCGATATACTTGTTAGTCCGGCTGACCAACTTCCAGATTTCGCTTAACGCATCGGAAAGATGCAACTTGTCCATCCAGTCGTTGTAATTAGTGATCGTTTCAGCGGCCGTTTGTTCTAGGTCAGCATCAAATTCGGTCACCCCTGCCTTAAATTCAGGCAACTTACCGGCTTCATATTTATTGATCATGGCAACAGTCCGGTTCAACAAGTTCCCCAGATCATTGGCCAAATCATAGTTTACTTTAGCCACAAAATCTTCAGGCGTAAATGACCCATCATTCCCATAAGGCATTGCCTTGATCAGATAATAACGTAGCGCATCCAAGCCATAATGTTCAACGATCGTTTCAGGATAAATGACGTTGCCTTTGGATTTGGACATTTTATCGTCACTCATGAGTAACCAACCATGGCCGAAGACCGTTTCTGGTAATTCTAAGCCTAATGCGTGCAAGAAAATTGGCCAGTAAATCGTATGGAACCGCACGATTTCTTTGCCGACCATTTGTACGTTAGCAGGCCAGTATTTCTTGAACAATTGGTCATCGCCATCGGTCGCGTAACCCAATGCCGTGATATAGTTCATCAAAGCATCCAGCCAAACATAAACGACATGCTTAGGATCCGTCTTAACTGGAACGCCCCAAGTAAAGCTTGTCCGGGTGACAGCTAAGTCTTCCAAACCAGGCTTGATAAAGTTATTGACCATTTCATTCATCCGGTTGGCTGGTTGAATAAAGTTAGGATGTGTTTGGTAGTAATTCAACAACCAATCCGCATACTTACTCATCTTAAAGAAGTAAGATTGCTCCTTCACGAGTTCAACTTTATGCCCACTAGGTGCCGTTCCGCCAATCATTTTACCATTTTCATCACGGTCGACTTGGGCTAGTTGCGTTTCGGTGAAGTATTCTTCATCATCAACCGAATACCAGCCTTCATAGTCACCAAGGTAAATATCGCCTTGCTTCAACAAGCGGTCAAAAATAACTTGTACCGCATGTTCATGATAATCATCAGTCGTCCGAATAAATTTATCATTCGAAATTTCCAATAATTTCCAGAGCGCTTTGATATCTTTAGCCATGCCATCGACATAGCTCTTAGGATCAGTGTGTAGTTTTTCTGCTTTTTCTTCAATTTTTAAGCCGTGTTCATCCGTCCCAGTCAAGAAAAAGACATCGTAACCCATGGCGCGTTTGTAGCGTGCCAATGTATCACACGCAATCGTGGTATATGAGTTACCGATGTGTAATTTACCGGAGGGGTAATAAATCGGCGTCGTAATATAATAAGTTGGTTTTGTGTCTGCCATGACTTTAATTCCCTTCAAACATGTTATTAAGTCGCTATTAACGTGTTGTGCTAGCTAAACTTTCCGCCTGCCGGTTGGGGCCTAAAACGCTGGAACGCCATGGGCCATTTTTAAGCCAAAAAGCGGTCTTCAAAACTGGCCTTTGTCTAAGTCCGGGAAAAATCACCCGAACTAAGACAAATCTCATGGCTGAGCATTTTAGTCCCCAACCTCTCGGCTAAATGCCGGATTCCTGTGACACGTTGTGACTACCAAATAATCAGTCATTTAACGCCGGGCGGGCCAGAATTGGCTCAGTGGTGTCGTTTATCTTAGTTGCGGTTTTTGCGACTTAGATAAAGCCCGGCTTGTGAGACCGCCATTTGGCTCACAAACGTGGCCACCACGTTCCAGCCGATTCTGGACCAACCAGAGTGGTTAGGAACCATTTAGCTAACATAAAACATTAGGATTAACATTTTTAGTTAGATTCTTTTTCATTGTATCATACTTCCGCCGTTGCTTAGGAAACGGTTAGAATAAATCCAGTTGCTGTGGTCCGAGGTCGCCAAACGAAACCCCTAATAAGGTCTTTAACGCCAAGGCGTTGTCCGCTGCGTCGCCCCCAGAATTATTATTAAAAATCACACAGATTTCCTTCACTTTAGGCTGAAGTTGTTCAATAGTCGTTTTAAATTCGGCTAACTCAGTGGCATTGTACCGATAAAGGGTCCGTTGACTACGCCAGTTTTTGCCTTTAGCTGACCAGCCTTGCTGGTTGCGACCATGCAGCCGCATTATGGCCAGGTTGGGATTCGTGACGACCGGTTCAAAACTCACACCGTCATTCATCGCATGGGGTTCATCAACCATGACATGCACGATTCCCAGGTCTTTGAGAAAATCAAAGACTGAATCCTTCACGCCTGGCTCATACCAGCTTTGGTTACGAAATTCAACCGCAATAGGCAGTCCCGGTAACCACTGTACGACCCGTTGTAAGTAATGAAAATTACGGGTTGAGCGTTCAAAAAATGGTGGAAATTGAAATAAGATGGCTTTCAATTGATGATGCTGAGTCAACGGCTTCAGCATCGCGCGGTACTCCTTGTAGGCCGTCTTTAAAGCGTCCATCGACACCCCATCTTCATAAGTATCGTGTAAGGTCATCGTTTGATTGGCCTTTAAAATGAATTGAAACTTTTCTGGGACTGCCTTTTGCCATTTGGCAACGGTACTCGGTTTTGGAATCCCATAAAATGGCGTATCAACTTCAACAACCGGCAACACGCCCGAATATTCCGTCAACGTGAGCTTATCCGTTCCCCCAAGTAAACTGGGGTGTTCCGTCCAAGTGGTTAAGCCAATTGTAATCATATCAAACTGTCACCCCTTCAAAAAAGTCAACGGCATTCGCCTGCACCATTTCAAATTCAAATGGCAACTGTAACGGTTCTTCATTGATGACCATCACTTTTGCCGCCGAATTCCGATAATCAATCAAACCAGCAAACGGATAGACCCGAAATGACGTGCCGCAAATGACGACCAGATCAGCCTGCCGCAACAGTTTCAACGACCGGTCAACATTCTGCTGCGCAATGCCTTCATCATAAAGCACCACCTTGGGCCGCAAATAGCCCTGGTCTGTGTTGTGATATGGCGCCTTCAAGTAATCTTGAAACGGCACGTCTTGCCCACATTTTGTACAATAAATCTGATAAAGGTTCCCATGAAATTCAACGAGATTTTTAGTCCCAGCCATCTGATATAAATTATCAATATTTTGGGTAATCACCCCAGCACGGCCTTGTTGTGTCAACGCCGCCATCTTTTGATGAATCACATTGGGTTTGGCATCAGGATAATACAAATTTTCTTTTAAATAATGATAAAAGCCTTCCGGGTCACTTGCCAAATAAGCATGACTTAAATAATATTCCGCATTGTGATGACCCGTATACAGGCCATTTTTAGACCGATAATCTGGAATCCCTGAGGGCGTTGAAACCCCAGCCCCCGTCATAAAAACAATGTGTTGCGCTGTTTGTAACGCTTCTTGTGCAGTCGTCACTTTCAAGGCCCCCCTTGAGTCGACTTACCGCAACGTAAAGGGTAAGTCTAAGTCCGTAAATAATTCTTTGACCGTTTTGCCATATAATTCTTTGAAAAATTCGTCACTCTTTTTTTGCGCTGGTGCTGGCACGACAAACGCATTTTGGCGGTCACCTTTGTTCAATCCAATGTAAGCCCGCGTATTTTTAGTCTTATCAAGCATGTCAGAATGATACACATCAAATAATTGGCGCACTTCGAGCCGTAATTGGTGCTCACTAAAGACGGACTGCATCGTGACAAACTCACTACCATGCAACAATGGCAGTTCCCACAAGGCCATCTGTTCATCAAACGCCTTGAATAATTTCACGACGGCCCGTCGCATGGCAAATGGCGTATCTACGGCTTTCTCTGTAATCACCGTATAAAGTTTTTGCGCCGCTGCCCAAGACTTCGGAAAGTCCGCGGTAACTTTTGCCAACAGATCGGCAGTCAAATCACCATGAAAGAAGACGAGTAGATCGGTCAACGTGAGTAATCGTAGCGTCATCATCGCATCGGTTTGTTGTGGCTTTTCAGGATCAATCGTGGCATAGATACCTTTAAAATATAAGGTTTCAATCTGGTCATCAATCAGCGCATGTTCACGCTGCTTTTTGACGACCAAGACATGCGCGACAGCATCGTATAATTCCATCGCAATCGCCATCAATTGTTCGTCAAGTTGCTGATTCCGCGTCGTCAAATTAAACGTGATTTGCGGAAATCCTTGTAATAGCAATAATAGGTGCAACATTTCATGTGAAGCCGTATAGTTTGGCGCGGTGACATCCGCCACATGAATGTCGATATTCCCGGCATGCATCACTTGATTAGCTTGGTCATGACGCACATACCCGGCCTCATCATGTCCAAATGAAACGGTCACGTTGCCTGGATAAAGCGAGTTGGTTGTACCGAGTAAGTCCGTTAAAGTTTGCGTTAATTTAGGTTCAGTCATCAGTTTCTTCCTTTGTTTGTCGTAATTTTTTAATTAAATGTTGCGTCGTTGCGAGGTCTTGTTGTGGGGCTTGTTCCAATTGCTGCAAGACGATTGGTAATTCGGTGGCCGTCGCACCGGCCGCTAAAGCTAAAGACTTCAGTTGTAAATGCATGTGACCTTGTTGAATCCCGGTCGTAACCAATGCTCGTAAGGCCGCTAAGTTCTGAGCTAGACCAAGCGCAACCATCACTTTGGCTAATTCTGGTGCCGTTTGTAGGCCCAGAATACGTTGGTTCAATTGAGCGAGCGCGTTAATTTTAATCGAGCCACCAACAATCCCCACCGGTAATGGCAACGTGATGGTCCCCGTCAACGTCTGCCCATCCGTGGTCCAAGTGCTTACGCCCCGATATTGACCATCGCGAGCCGCATAAGCATGAATGCCACTTTCAAGCGCACGCCAATCATTGCCGGTCGCAATGGCTAACGCATCAATGCCATTCATGATGCCCTTATTATGAGTCGCTGCGCGATATGGATCAATCTGGGCAACGGTACTAGCTGAGGCGATTTTCTGCGCCACTAGTTTGCCAGCATACCGACCAGCCTGCAAGAGACTGACCGGTAACTCACAGGTCGCTTGGACTAAACTGGCAGTGGCGTAATTGGATAAAATGCTCATCAACGCGTTCGTTTTCGTTAAGACGCCGACTGATTTCGCAACAGCTTCCAGCATACTATTGAGCATGTTGGCCCCCATTGCGGCCTGCACATCTACAAACAAATCAATCGACAAGTAACCTTGACCAAGGTCTCGTGTGCGCAACCGGCGCGCACCACCACCGCGCTTTTTCAAACTTGGATGGGCCGCATCGGCTACCACTAACAAGTCGGCTTGATGAGCCATGATGATTTCAGCGGTTTTAGCTGGATCAGCCAATTGCTCCAAAACAATTTGACCCACCATTTCTCGTTTGGTGAGCTTCGTGGTGAATCCACCAGCGCGCTTCACAATCTTAGCGCCATTGCTGGCCGCAGCAATCACGGAAGGTTCTTCTGTGACCATTGGCACGATATAAGGGTGATCATCCACCACAAAATTGACCGCTAACCCCATCGGCAATGGGTAATCTGTCAGATAATTCTCAATAATTTCACTGTGTTGCGGTAAATAGTATTGCTTAAACAAAGCCGTTTCTGCAGTCGAGAGCTGCGCTTGTTCGGCAACAATTGCCGTCCGTTCGGCCCATGATTTTTGATAAAAATGGCGAAAATCAGCCGTCATATAATCAGTCCATTCTTTAAGTTCAGTTTGCTGAATTCAAGTGTTCCGAGATGATGCCCTCGCGCACACCACTCTCTGAAAAGATCACCCGGTCACTATCCAACATTTGTAGGAGTGTCACTAGTGGCAACATCCCACCGACAATAATATCGGCGCGATCGTACTCCATACCAGAAATATCTTGACGACCGGCTTTCGACCGTGTGAGCAAGTCGAGGAACGTATGATAAACGGTCTCCGTTTTCAAGCGGTAGCCGTGGATGTCCTCAACTTTCAACTTCTGCTGCCGCCGACGATTCACTCGGGCTAAAGTCCGGTTGGCACCGCCCAGTAAAATAATTGGAAAATGCATCGCTTCGGTCAACCACCAAATATCGGCCAACCGATTACGCAAAAACATCTGCGCACGAAATAAGTTGGCCGCGGGCACTAAGTCGTCCAATTCAAACTGTTCGGAAAGCGTCACAGCGCCAAACGGGACACTAATCAATTGTTGTTCCCGGCCACCTTTGACTAGGATCAGCTCGCAACTTGCACCACCCGTATCTAAAATCAAGCAGTCATTGATCACCAAAGAATTCGCCACACCCAAGTAATCATAGTAGGCTTCATCGTCACCAGACAATACCTTTAGCTCCAAGCCCACTTCTTTTTTGACTCGTGCCAAAAAGGCCGCCTGATTTTTGGCCATACGTACCGCCGCCGTCGTAATGCCAATCACATCCGTGTGGGGTAATCGAGTATAAATTTTTTTGAAATCTAACAACGCCCGAATCGTTCGGTCAATCGCCGCCGGTTGGAGCACATGTTCGGTGCCCATACTTTCGGACAACCGCGTATCTTCTTTGACCCGTTTGATCTCATCGGCCGTCCCATTAGGATGCAACCGGCTAACCGCCATCCGGGCCGAATTCGACCCAAGATCGACAATTGCTAAATTTCTCATGAACACCACACTCACTTTTCGTTGAGGTTATTTGTTTATATTTTAACATTAAAGGCTGTGAACTGGGCGATGAAGGCCGCTGAGTCACAAAATCATTGGCCTTAGATCGCCTTCACTTGCCACTTCGACTGATTTGGACTGGGCATTTAAGCAAAATCGTCAAAAAAGCAGACAAGCATTCGGCTATTCCGAGTGTTTGTCTGCCTGAACGATCAGCATTTATTTTAATGAGTGAGCGTTGACGCTGCCAAAATTTTACGAACCTCATCCGTCGATTTGGCATCCATCATCGCATTCCGCAATTCAGTAGCGCCCAACTCTGGACGCGCATAAATCTTGAAGAAACGTTTTAATGACGGAAAACGAGGGACCGCATATCGGGTTGAAAAATCATCAAATAGCGTTAATTGATAACGAAGCAGATCCAACAATTCCGCCAATGAATGCGGTTGGGGCTGAGTTTCGAAGGCAAAAGGATTCGCAAAGATTCCTCGACCAATCATGATACCGTCTAACCCTGGATGTTGCTGTGCCAATGCTAGGCCAGCTTGATAATCGGGAATATCACCATTAATTTGTAACAACGTTTGTGGTGCGATGGTATCTCGCAACTTGATTAGTTCATCAATCAGCTCAAAATGAGCGTCAACTTTACTCATCTCTTGCTTCGTTCGCAAATGAACCGTTAATAGATCGACATCTTGTCGTAAAAGTGTGGCGAGCCAATCTCGAAATTCAGGTAACTTACTGTAACCTAAGCGCGTCTTGACACTCACGGCTAGACCGGCCGTTTTAGCCGCCGCAATCACCTCGGTTGCCCGTTCAGGATGGCGAATCAAATCACTACCACCGTGGTTTTTTATGACAGTGCCATCGGGACACCCCATATTAATATCAATCGCTTCAAAGCCCTTCGCCTTGAGTGCGGCTGCGGCCGTGACAAAATCGGCGGCTTCATTGCCCCACAATTGAACGACTGGTTTGGTTGCTTCAGTTGGCGCAACGTATAAACGGCCGTGCACCGGAAATTTCGTGTTAGGCGTCGTAATGCCTTTCGCATAAACAAACTCCGTAAAAAAGGCATCCGGAGCTGCTGCCCGCGCAACAACTTGGCGAAAGACCGTATTGCTCACGGCTTCCATGGGTGCCATGGTAAAAAAAGGTCGTTGTGCGGCGCGGGCCTTAGCCGCAATCGCCGACCAATAAGTTGATTCTGTCACGTTAAAAACGCTCCTTTTTCAGAATAAAGTTGTGTTTAATTCTAGCATTAATCGTGACAAACTGCAGTGTCTATCATCGTGACGTCTAAAAAGATGGCAACTAAAGACGCAAGCTTTCAAATATTCCCCCAATCATCTGTAATCATTTTTTTATTTTGATTCGATGTCGGAATAGATCAGCACGTTTGTGATGGTGCAGACCTGTAGCCAAAAAAATAAGTCTGAGAATTACTCCCAGGCTTACTTTGTCGTCACTTATTTTTGATCAAAATAGTTAATTCCAATCGCCGCTTGCATTTCACGCCAAGTTTGATCTGCGACCACGTTAGCTTTAGCCGTACCAGCCTTTAAAATACCCATCACTTGGGCTGGGTCAGCTTCATAAATCGCACGTCGTTCCCGAATTGGCCGTAATACGGCGTCCAAGACTTCGATTAAGTAACGTTTGATCTTCACATCACCCAAACCACCATGTTGATATTGGGCCTTTAAATCTGCAATCTTGGCGGTATCCTCACCAAAGATATCTAAATAAGTGAAGACCGTATTGCCTTCAATCTTACCAGGATCTTCAACGTGGATATGGTCGGGATCAGTATACATGGACATGACTTTCTTTTGAACCGTGTCCGCGTCATCCGCCAAATAGATCGCGTTGCCAAGCGATTTACTCATTTTGGCATTCCCATCTAAACCAGGAATTCGACCTAAGCCTTTTGGTGGAAAGTACCCTTCTGGTTCAACTAAAACATCTTGTTGGTAAGTCCGGTTGAAACTCCGCACAATTTCACGCGTTTGTTCCAACATTGGTTCTTGGTCATCGCCCACTGGCACCGTTGTTGCTTTAAATGCCGTAATATCAGCTGCCTGACTGACCGGATAAACAAAGAAGCCTGCTGGTACACTTTCGCCAAACGCCTTTTGCTTAATTTCGGTTTTAACGGTAGGATTCCGGTTCAAACGAGCAACTGTGACCAAATTCAGGAATTGATTCATCATATCCGTCAAAGCTGAAATTTGTGATTGAACTAAAATCGTTGATTTTTCAGGATTAATACCAACGGCCAAATAATCCATTGCGACTTGTAATAAACTCTTGCGAATCTTTTCAGGATCATGCGCGTTATCCGTTAAAGCTTGGTTATCCGCAATCATAATATATGAGTCATAATCGCCAGTGTTTTGCAGCGCCACCCGATTACGTAATGACCCCACATAATGCCCAATGTGCAATTGTCCAGTTGGTCGATCCCCTGTTAGTAGAACTTTTTTTGTCATGTTTAAAACATCCTTTCATAATTGAAACGTTACTTGTCATTATGGCTAGCGCCTAAGTGCAGAATTGCCGCAACGTGTTCGGTAACACTGTGAGCTAACAAAAAAACGCCCCATTGACTAACTCTAGTCAATTAGGACGCATTACCGTGGTACCACCTAAATTGCAGAAAAATTTTTCTGCCACTCATTACACCGATAAGGGTGGGTTCCCGGTTCTCACCAAATCTCCAAAAAGCCAATTCAATTGTCCGTCCTAGCTTTCAGCGGTTGCTAGGTCTCTGTCATTGGACGCCTTACTTTTCTTTTCTTCAACGATTAATTACATTCAGTGTAAGCGTTACGCCCGCGCCTGTCAAAATAAATTCGAAGGAACTAAACTAGTGTGGTGTAGCTATCATATCTATAAGTATCCAACTAGCCTGCCGTTCCGGTTGGTCTGGACTGATGCTGGAACGTGGTGGCCACGTTTGTGAGCCAAAGGGCGGTCTGCTTTTCCTAAGCTGGAAGCCCACCAGCAAAGGAAAATTTCACCACTGAGCATCATCCAGCCCGCCCTGCACTAATCAGTAATTCTAATATTAATTGGTTTTTCGTTGGATTTATCAATGTTTCTTTTTTAAATCACTATTTAACGTGCTGGTCAGCGGAGACAGACAATTAATGAGCGACTTTAATAAATATAGTGGCTACGATGCACTAACAAAGAATTGTTTGGGTAACTGGTACTCACTTTTGATTCTGAAAAGTTCATTGACTGAACCTCAGTTTTCTATTGATACAGTTCCGGTCGACGATCCGCAAATACCGGCATACTGCCTCGAACCTGCGTTACTTGGGCTAAATCTAACTTAGCAGTCACAATTTGAGGATGAGACCCTGCTTCAGCAATAATTTGACCTAAGGGATCAATCACTAACGATTGCCCACCAAAATTATTGTCTGGATCACTGCCGACACGATTGACTGCCACCACAAAAGCTTGATTTTCAATAGCGCGCGCCTGTAGCAAGATTCGCCATTGTGGCAGTCGTATAGTAGGCCATTCCGCGCTGACAAAAATCACCTCAGGCCCCTGAGCGGCTTGTGTTCGCAGCCATTCTGGAAAACGAATATCATAACAAATAGCGCCCATCGCCGGATGCCCATCAATTGGAAAAATATTGGGCGTCTTGCCAGCGGTGATATACCGATCTTCGCCCATCAATCCAAACCGATGCACTTTATCATAGCAACTAATCAACTCACCCTGCCGGTTCAACACTAACATCTCATTATAATAAGCGCCGTCACGCTCAACTGCGACTGAGCCGCCAACAATTGCCACGTTAAATTGCTTGGCAAGTTGACTGAGCAATTTTTGGGTACGCTCCCCATTCAAATCCGCCAACGCCGCTAACCGGGTCAGCGCGTACCCCGTATTCCACATTTCCGGCAAAACAATCACGTCCACTGCCTCTTCAGCCGCTTTCATGATGGCCGTGGTTACTTGCCGAAAATTCTCATCTGGATTGCCAAACTGAATATCTAATTGTGCTAAAGCTACTCGCATCTCATCACTGACTTTCAATTAGAATTATTAAAATCATCCTAGAGTAATCCGAAAGCAGTTGCAAGTCGTGACGTCAAAATAGCCGATGCGGCAAGTTAACCAGATATTGGTAAATGCGATACGACTAGGCCGTCAAATACCAAGTCTCAAAAAAGCACCTGCAATTCAGGCGCTTTAATTGACAGTCCGGCTAAATCCGCCTAGAATTGTTCAAGCTATTTACCTGAGAATAAGACTGGAGGCTGTTATCACAGTGACAACATCAGACCAAGAACAACAACAAGAACAACAGCGGGTGGACGCCGTTATTAAGCAGGTCAAGGCTCGTGCCAAAGAGACTGACCGCTTAGTTGCCAAGGCGCACCGCGAAACCGATGTAATCCAGAAAAATTATGGTGATAATAACTCAGTCAACACGTTTGAAGTCGATGACCGTATCGAAACTAACGCCGAGTTACAACAACAAAAACAAATGGTCGAACGTGCTGTTGAATCTGAAGCCATTTTGAGCCGCCAAGTCGGTGTCTTGAAAGACCTCAGCAATTCACCTTATTTCGGCCGTATTGATATCCAAGATAGTCCCGACGAAGTCCCTGAAAAATTGTATATCGGGACAGCTTCTTTCGTCGATCCGCATCAGAATTTCTTAGTTTATGACTGGCGCGCGCCGATTTCATCCGTTTACTATAATGGCACACTCGGTACCGTCCGCTATCAAACCCCGGCCGGCGAACAAACGACCGAGTTACAAAAAAAGCGGCAATTTCAAATTGATCATGGTCAGATCAAAAACATGTTTGACACAAATGAAACCGTGGGTGATGAGATTCTGCAAAGCGTCTTGGGCGAACAAAATGACGCCTATATGCAGAATATCGTGGCGACGATTCAAAAAGAACAAAATGATATTATTCGTGACACTTATAGTGATCTATTAGTTGTTCAGGGGGTCGCCGGGTCCGGTAAAACTTCCGCCATTCTCCAACGCATCGCGTTCTTGCTTTACCATTCACGGGCATCCCTTGAAGCCGATCAAATGGTGCTCTTCTCACCTAACCGCCTCTTCAGTCACTATATTTCTGAAGTTTTGCCAAGTTTGGGTGAGCGAAACATGCGCCAGGTCACGCTAGCCGAGTTTTTAAGTGCTCGTTTTCAAGGCTTGAATGTTGAAAGCTTATTTGAACGTTACGAAAGTGATCGGCAAGCCGCTAGTAACGTGCCGGCCGTGCGGAAATTCCAAGAAAGCGCCGACTTCATGCAACAAGTGACGCATTATTGCCAAACGTTGGCTGCGGACCAACTGCGGTTCACCAATATCGTCTTTAATGGTGAAATTTTCTTCTCACGGGCGGAGATTACGGCAATTGCGACCGCGTTACCCGCAGCGATGCAACCAGCTGACCGTTTTCTCAGCCTAAAAAACACCTTGATCAAACGACTAAAACATCGTATTGACCATGAAGCACAAGCCGACTGGGTCAATGAGATCATTGATCAATTAAATGATGAAGACTATCACGATCTACTTGGTGACAAGCGCCGTGGTGATTTCCAATCATTAGACGATGAAGTCTTCTATATTGGTAAACAAATCGTCACGAAACGTTTGCGACAAGTTTACGACGCCATTTATAATGGGTACTTTTTAGACACTTATGAACAATACAACGATTTCTTGGACCAGCTTGACCGACCTGCAACAATCACTCCGGCTCAGTGGCATGCTCGGCGGCAGCAATTTCAAGCTGGCATTGAATATCACAAAATCGCGTTGGTCGACTGTGCCCCCCTGCTACTGCTCCGCGATATTTTAACGGGTAGCGGGCAAAATCGGCGGATGCAATATATCTTTGTCGATGAAATGCAAGATTATTCGTTAGCGCAGCTCCTCTATATCAAGCACGCCTTTCCATTAGCCAAGTTCACCTTATTGGGCGATAGTGAACAAGCGTTATTCAAGGACATCGAGTTGCCCAAACAATTATTGCAACGTCTACGTGACGCCTTCAATGTTCGTCGGGCTAACTTAATCACCCTAAATAAGAGTTATCGTTCCACCTTACAGATCACCAATTTTGCTAAGGCGTTATTGCCAGATGGTGACCAAATTCAAGCCTTTACGCGTGAAGGTGATTTGCCGAAAGTCATGATTCGCTACGGCGAAACAAATGCGCTGGCCGGCTTACTTACTGAAGTTAAGCGCCAATTAACCCATACAAAAACGGTGGCAGTCTTAACGAAAGACTTAGCCGACAGTAAAAAAGTCTATCAAGCACTGAAACATCAGACGATTGCGACGCTCATGGCTGATAGTGATCGCACCATGCCCCAAGGGGTGATTGTGATGCCCATCTATCTTGCTAAAGGCTTAGAGTTTGATGCAGTCGTGGCTTATGACGTTTCCGCACAAAATTATCCCGACAAAACCACCGTCGGCTTGCTATACACGATTGCCTCACGCGCCATGCATCATCTAACCTTGCTTAGTGTTGGTGATGTCTCGCCGCTCATTGCGCATTTAGACCCAACGTTATTTACGATCGAACACCAAGTTCGTGTTTAACTAAAAGACCTGAACCAGTCAATTCTAGCTATTGCTGAATTGGCCTGGTTCAGGTCTTTTTTTACTTTGTGTGAGAATTCAGTTGGCGGACCGTTTCACCGACGAGCCCTAAGCCCAGTGCAAATTGCAGCAAGTGCAGTCCTTGCGTTTGTCGCGTCGTCACCGTGGGTTGGATTACCAAGGTCAAAATACTACTGAGCGCCGCAATCATGACGATTAAAAACCCAATCGCCAGCGCAACAATTAAACATTGCCGCTGAAAGGTGTGCGCTTTAAAAGTTACCCGTGCCGCTGTCTCTTGCCCAATGTAGCCCCGAACCAATTCCGATAAACCAAAATTACGTTCTAGTAATCCCACTGCTAGACCAAACATTACCAGTCGCAAACTAATTGTCAGCATTAAATTCAAGTGAGTTTCCCCCTTAATTTGAATGACCAAGGCGCTTTTGATTACATTGTACGCTCAGAATTTGCACCTTAAACCACCTTTACAGAAACACTACAATATTTACAAAAACAACATCTTTTGGCACATCATCGTAGCCCAATAAATTGATTTAAAAATATTATTTAATCAATATATTTAATTTTTAAAAAGTCAATTGTATGCAATTCACTGTCGTACTAGTGGCTCGCCAATTAGTATTGTTATTAAGGCCCTGTCAAACGGCATTTTTGACCAGTTTGACAGGTTTACGAATAATCCGTCAAGGTAATCCTTGTAAGCAATCGCGTGGTACTTTTTAATTGTTGAGTGAGTAATGCTCACTTGATAGTAAAAGAGAATTGAATGGAGGAATGATGATGCGTAGATTTTGGCAATTCTTCTTACTCGCAGTCACTGGAGTAGCGCTGATGATTCTGAGTCCACCAGTTATCGGGAGCGCTAGTGAAATTCCAGCGACCGGGTTAGATGTTAATAGTGCCATCATTAAAGATACTAAGGGTAAGGTTTATCCTCACGATGTCCAGTTACCAAAAGGCGATTATACCGTTAATTATCAGTGGAAGATTTCTAACAGTACAAATGTCAATGCCGGTGACACCATGACACTGACTTTACCTAGCAATGTCCATGTTACAGAAGATGAAGAGTTCAAGTTATATAACGCGGTTGGTGCCTCAATGGGGGTTGCTCATATGGAAAAGGACAATCCAATTGTGGTCGTTACTGCGAATAACGTGATGCATAATATGATTAATCGGCGTGGGTGGATTCGAATTGGTGTTGAAGAAAAAGACATGAATCCAACTAAGCCAACTGGTCCTATTAGCATGACTAAGAGTGCTAGCTGGGCTGATCCAACCAACAAGAATTTGATCAACTGGCACTTAAACGTTAATCACGAAGGCAATACTTTAACTAACCCAGTGATTAAAGATACTTTCAGCGGCAATCAAAAGTATGTCGCTGGTAGTGTTAAGGCCACTGATGCTAGTGGTAAGAGCCTTCCAGTTACCGCAACAACTAGTCTACTTTCAAATACCGTTACCTTTAAGATAAGTGGAACGATTGATTCAGATATTGCCCTCACTTATCAAACACGACCTAAGTTAACGACCGGTGGCGATACGTTTAATAACAACGCGACCTATACCGACGATGGCGGTCATAAGGCATCGGCTAATGCGTCAATTGATCGTGAAGATGAAGACACTTCTCAACCGGAAAATCCGGGGACTGGAACGCCTGAACCTAATGAACCAATTGCGATGGAAAAATCAGTTAGCTGGGCTGATCCTAATGATCAAACCAAGTTGAACTGGTCGATTCGGATCAATGATAATGGTAACAAATTAGTTAACCCTGAAATCACTGATCATTTAAGTGCTAATCAATCTTATGTACAAGGCAGTGCCAAGATGGTCACCTCGTTAGGCGATACAGTTCCCATAACTGCTAGTCCTAGTGGTAATGGTCTGACGATCGTCTTCAAAGTGACTGGGACTTACACGACTAATCTACATTTGACTTACCAAAGCAAAACGAGCACGACTAAAGGAACTGAAGAATTTACTAACGATGCCACCTATAAAGATGACAACGATAATAATGCTTCTGCCACGGCCGAAATTGACCGTACGGCAGAACCTGAGCTCCCTAATCGCAATCCAGTTAACATGACAAAGAGTGTAGCTTGGGCTGATCCTAATGATCAGACTAAGTTGAACTGGAAATTGTCCGTCAGCGCTAACGGCAACCAGTTGATCAATCCAACGATTGTCGATAAGATCAGTGCTAACCAAACCTTTGTGGCTGGCAGCGCTGAAGCTAAAACTATTACGGGTGAAAAAATTCCGGTAACCGCGTCAACGAACGGGACAGAAATCACGTTCAAGTTAAGCGGGACTTATACGAGTGATATTCAATTGTCGTATCAAACGACAACTGATGAAACTAATACGGCCGAAACTTTTGCTAACGGTGCAATTTATGATGATGAAGCTGGCAACCATGCTGATGCTTCTACTTCGATTGATCGTGATGAAACCGAAGCGCCGAAGCCAGAGATTACCATGGCTAAGACCGCAACTTGGAGTGATCCAGCTGATAAAACTAAGATCGACTGGGCACTCAATGTTACGACTAATGGTAATAAGTTAACCAACCCCGTTATCAGTGATATTTTAAGTGACAACCACAGTTACGTTGCTGGGAGTGTCAAAGTTACTGACGCTAACGGCAAAACGTTACCAGTGACTGCCACCGTTGATGGTTCCGAAGTCACCTTCAAGATTACTGGTGAAACGACCGCTGATTTGAAGATCACCTATCAGACCACGACTAAAACTGCTACTGGCGCCGCAACCTTTAACAACGCCGCGATTTTAGATGATCAAAATAATAATCATGCGGAAGCGGATGCGGCTATTGATCGTGAAGCCCAACCAGTCGAACCTGCAAAAGATCCGATTGAAATGACTAAGACCGCTGCTTGGAGCGATCCAAATGATCACAATATGATCAATTGGCAACTCAAAGTAGCCACTAAAGGTAACACGTTACTGAATCCAGTCATCAGCGACCAACTGAGCGATAACCAAACTTATCGTAATGGCAGTGCTAAAGCCGTTGATGCAGCTGGCAATACGGTGCCAGTTGTTGTGACTACTGAAGGTAACAAGTTAACCTTTAAATTTAGTGGGACGATCACGAACGATTTAACTTTGAGTTATCAGACGACAACTAATGAACAATCAGGTGCCGCAACCTTTGACAACGCGGCCATCTTAGATGACGACAACGATAATCATGCCGAAGCTGAAAGCTCAATCGACCGTGAAAATCCACCGGTTATGCCAGTTAAAGATCCAATCGAAATGAGTAAAGTCGCCGCTTGGAGTGATTCAACCGACCACACAATCATTAATTGGACTTTATCTGTTAAAGCTAATGGCAACGACTTATCGAATCCAGTGATCACCGATATCTTAAGTGATAACCAAACTTATCGCGAAGGTAGTGCTCGTGCTGTTGATGACAGCGGCCAAGAATTACCACTTGATGTCAGTGTCGATGGCTCAACCATTACCTTTAAGATCATTGGCAAATTCACCGCTGATTTCCGTTTGACTTATCAAACGAAGACCAACAAAGCATCTGGTGCTGAAATCTTTGCCAACGCCGCCGTTTATTCGGATGACGATGACAATGAAGCCAGTGCTGATACTTCGATCGAACGTGATGGTGAAGATGAAGATGACGAACCTGGGACAACTGAACCTGGCAAACCTGGTACTGAGGAACCAGAAAATCCTGGCACCACTGAACCAAATGAGCCTGGGACAGAAGAACCAGAAAAGCCTGGGACCACTGAGCCAACTGAACCTGGCACCGAAGAACCTGAAACACCTGGTACTACTGAGCCCGGCAAACCTGGTACTCAAGAACCTGAAATGCCTGGCACCACTGAACCTAGTGAACCTGGCACTGGGGAACCTGAAACACCTGGCACTACTGAACCCGGCGAACCTGGTATGGAAGGACCTGAAATGCCTGGCGCCACTGAGCCTAGCGAACCTGGTACTGGGGAACCTGAAGTACCTGGCATCACTGAACCCGGCGAACCTGGTACATCAGAATCTGAAATGCCTGGCACCACTGAACCTAGTGAACCTGGCATGCCAGAAACTGAGATGCCTGGAATGCCAACAACGCCATATAGCTCAACGCAAACACCAGCACCTTATAGTCCAGCATCTGGTCGTTTACCACAAACTAGTGAACATCAGAATAATGCGTTAGCGACTATTGTTGGTTTCTTGATATTGTTGTTAACCTTTGGCTTAGGTTATTTCGATTTACGTCGTCATAACATGTAATTTAGAAAGGCGGATTGTCCAATCACAACCTTACTTAACCCACGACCAACACGTGCTGTTAACATGCTGGCATTACGGACCCTAGCAACGACAACGGATTTGATTTCATTGCCGTTACTAGGATCCTTTTTTGTCCAAAAAAATGAGTCTGGTCAAAACCCCAGACTCATTTTGGTATTCCTAATATTTATAGCCGAAACGTGGAACAAAAGGCTTTGATGCAACCGAGCTAAGAAAGTCAAACGATTGAAAATGCCAATCATTCGACTTTCTAGGCTATGCTCGGTAGCAAAACGCCTTTTGTCCCACTCTCCTGTTTTGTCACAATCAGCCAACACCCCACTAAAACTAGCAAGATTTAGACTGATGGTCTCGTTGCAGGAGCCCGATGAATGGCGTCTTTTAAAACAAAGGGCGCGATCATTGTGACTAAGATAATGACTAAAATAACATCGGAATAATAGTTACTCGACAGCAGGTGCGCCGAAAAACCAATCTGGGCCGTAATTAACGCCATTTCACCCCGCGAAATCATCCCAGCACCTACCAAATAATTACTGTGCGCATTGAAGCCATTTAATTTAGCACCCAAACCACAACCAAGTAGCTTGGTCAAAACACCCAATACAGTCATCACGGCGACAAATGGTAACGACTGCCAGAAACCCTCAAACGTCATGTTTAAGCCGACGCTCACGAAGAAAATTGGAATAAAAATCGTGTAACCCACCGGCTCGATGCTGACATCGACTTGGTGCTGATAATCGGTCTGTGCAATCGCAGTCCCAGCGAAGAAAGCACCGATTGCCCCACTAAGGCCAACGGTTTCTGCGAGCCAAGCCATTGCTAAACAGATAATGACGGACATAATGGTCGGGCTTACGGCCATCAATAAGTGATTGCTCAAACGCATTAAAGCTGGCGCAATCCAACGAGTTAACAAGAATACCCCAACGAAAAACGCGGCTTGTTCGAGTAGTACCAACCAAAGTGCCGGTTGGGCCCCGCCACTTTTATCACCCATCATTGAAATCATGATACTCAGTAAGATGACCCCAATAATATCATCCGCCACGGCGGCCCCTAGAATCGTGGCCCCTTCTTTCGTATCCAACGCCTTGAATTCTTTCAAGACTTCGACTGAGATCGAGACCGAAGTGGCCGAAAAGATCACGCCAATAAATAAAGATTCAAACCAAGTAAAATTAAAGAAGTGACTGACCCCACCCATGATCAGAACGGGGAAAACGACCCCAATCACGGCCACGCCAATCGCTGGTCGCAAATATTTTTTTAATAGCGCTAAATTACTCTCTAAACCACCAATGAACATCAACACAATCACACCTAAATCAGAGAAGGTCTGGACAAGATTGGTCAAATGAACCAGATTGAAAATAGCGGGGCCTAAAACAACGCCTACTAAAATCTCACCGATCACAGCGGGAATCCCAATTCGATGGGAAAAATGTCCCGCCAAAGTTGTTGCTAATAACAAAATACATAACGTGCCTAAAAAGCTCATAGTCGCCATCCTTTAGTCGTGCCTTACTGCTATGATACACCTTATCTCTGGTTCATTTTAACCGTATGGGCCTTTCCAAGCCACTCTGACCTGGCTTTAACGACCCGCTTATGCCACTAAAAAAGCATCGGCTGAAAACCCAACTTGGTTTTCGACCGATGCTTTTATTAACAGCTAAGTCACTTATCACCATTCGACCTGTGGGTAAGTGGACAACTGCCGGTGGCAACTGTTTCTAAAAGTTTTCCACAGTGGATAACTTTTTTCAGCCTTAGTCTCGACTTGTCCACATGCCCTGTTGAAAAGTTAATCCAGCTTAGATTAATGCCAGCTTTTGAATGGCGTCGGCTAACCCACCCTCGTCATTTGTACCGGTCACATAATCAACAACGGCTTTGGCGGCATCACTACCGTTACCCATCGCAACCGCCGTTCCCGCAAACTTGAACATTGGAATATCATTTTTCTCATCGCCAACCGCCATAACTTCATCGGCTGATAAGTCTAACACCTGAGCTAAATCTTTAAGCGCTTGGCCTTTGTTAACGACCGGATTCATCAATTCTAAGAAGACGCTGCCCGCCCGGACGATATAACAGTCTTTGCCAAACGTTTGGTCAACTAAAGGTTCCAGCGCATCTAACTGGGCCTCATCACCGACAAATAACCCTTTCGTAATCTGAAAGTCAGCGGGTAAATCATCAGGATCACGGACGAGCACGCCAGCCTTATTTTCCCAAGCTTGAATGACGGTCACCCAGTTCACATCTCGATCCGCAGTATAAATGTTGCTTTCTTCATCTAAGACATTAAAAGGAACCTGGTGTGCTTGACCAAACGCCGTCATTTTCCGATACATCGCATTATCCACTAAGTGTTTGGCAACCACGTGACCACTCACAGATTCGGTGACGGCACCATTATAAGTAATCACATATTGCTCGTCACCGGTAAGCTGTAAGGCGTCTAAATAAGGTTGAACGCCCGCTAATGGTCGCCCAGTGCAGAGCACGATTTTAATCCCCTGCGCCAACGCTTTTTTTACAGCGGCTTTGGTGCTAGCTAATAATTTTCCAGTGGAATCCAACAATGTATCATCGATATCTAAAGCAATTAATTTAATTGACATGATCAATAGTTCCCTTCAATTGCGAATACGGTTACAATTAGGACATGTCTGCTAGCTTTGGCCTAGCTTTCAATCCACATTGACGCTTCGCCACATTTTGATAGTTTTAATATAGCATAGCGACATAAACTAAAAAGCCGATTTTTGAAACCAAAATGGCTCATTTTTAACAATTTAGGTGATTAAAATTGAAAATTCTTCATGAAACCGTGCAGACGATTCCTCATCTGCCCTTCAAATATTATGAACACGATCCACTCACATCCATTGACGTGGCCCCACACTGGCACCAAGGTATTGAACTGAATTATCTTGGTGCCGGGGATACCTTAAAGTTCGTGACGGATGGTCAAACAACGTAATTCCATCCCGGCGATATCTGGGCCGTTAACCGGCGCGTTGTCCATAGTGCAACTGGTCCCGACCAAGCTGACTGGATTGAATTTGGCCTGATTATTGATGATGACTTTCTCCAATCCCAAGTTCCATCGAGTGCCAATTGGCAGCTAACCTTGACGAACCCACGCATCGAGCTTAGCAATCCAACGGCATACGCGACGATCCGCAACCACTTGATCGCCATTCATGACTTGTTAGCGGCTGGTGCGACGGACCTCGCGCGACTGGAAATTCTCAGTCATTTTTATGCGTTAGTGGCACAACTTGGTCAAGCTTTCACCGTACCAATGGCTGAAAGTGATGTCAGTCCCAACCAGAATCTGACGGATACGGTGATGGACTACATCAATCAAGCTTACGCCGAACCAATCAGTGGCACCACTTTGGCCGAACGCTTCCACGTATCACTGACTACCCTTAATCAGCAGTTCAACGCCAATCTACAACTTTCCGTCAACCGCTACTTACGCCAAGTGCGGTTACTCAACGCGCGTCGGCTATTATTAGAAACCGACCGTAAAATCGATTACATCGCCACGAGTTGCGGTTTTACCAATCGGAAAACGTTGAATCGTAACTTTAAAGCTTGGAAAGGCTTGACGCCGACAGATTATCGCCAAACTTTTGCCAAATATCACAAAATTGATACCAGTTGCCTCTAAAAATGTCCCTTGTTGTCCGAATTATCATGCTAAACTAACGACATCAATCAAAACAAGGGAGAAATTTAACATGATTAAATTAATTGCAACAGATATGGATGGCTCATTTTTACGAGATGATATGACTTATGATGAGGCTAAATTCAAGCGGTTACACGCTAAGATGCAACACTATGGGATTCAATGGGTCGTCGCTAGCGGGAACCAATATTATCAACTGAAATCGTTTTTCAAAGCTTACCCAGATACGATCTATGTCTCTGAGAATGGCGCGCTCATTCGTGATGAACACCAAATCTACGCCATGCACCAGTTTGAGTCGACCACGGTCGCGCAAATTCTCGCCATTATTACGGCAATGCCGACGTTACAGATTCTCGTTTGTGGCGCCAAGAGTGCCTATGCACTGAAGACCATGGCGCCTGCCCATGTGACTGAAATGCGAAAATACTATCATCATTTAGCGGTTGTGGACGACTTTGCCAATATTCACGATTATATTCTAAAGTTTGCCATCAGCTGTCCGCCGGCGCAAACGCAAGTAATCGTTGACCAACTACGTGACAAGCTTGGCGATCTAGGCGAACCCACCAGCAGTGGTCACGGTGATATCGACATCATCCAACCGGGTTTGAATAAAGCGGCTGGGTTAAAAGAACTTGGCCAACTACTGCATGTCAATTTGACTGAAATGTGTGCCTTTGGCGATGGTGGCAATGATTTGGAAATGTTACGCGAAGTTGGGCTGGGAGTTGCTATGCAAAACGCTCAACCAGCCGTCACCGCGGTCGCTGATCGGTCAACTGACAGCAATCAAGATCAAGGCGTTCTCAACTTTATTAGTGAGGCATTGGAGGCGTAACGAGCATGCAATCAACTCAACCAGCGCGTTGGACGACCATCAGTATCCTGAGTCTATCCACTGTTAGCAGTATTTCGACCGTCATCACCGGCATTATTCCGCAGTTAAAGCAACAATTTCCACAGGTGCCAACGACCGTGATCGAATGGTTAGTGACCATTGCTAATTTGAGTGCACTCGTGACTTTACTGATCAATCCCCAGCTCACGCAACGGTTCGGCATCCGCAAAGTTGTGATCAGTGGCCTCCTAATTAAGTGCCATCGCAGGGGCTTTTCCGATGCTGAGCCACAATTTCACTTTAATCATGCTCAGTCGAGCTATTTTAGGCTTGGGTATCGGCCTCTTTTCACCCCATGCGATCAGCCTGATTGCTCATGTCTATCGCGGCGAGCTACGAGCCCGATTGCTTGGCTATCAAACTGGGCTGTCAGCGCTAGGCAATGCCGTTTTGCTGGCTGGCGCCGGTTGGTTAGTCGTTATCAGCTGGCAAGCCGTCTTCTGGCTTTACCTCGTATTGGCAATCATTGCGCTCTTAGTTTGGCGTTTTGTGCCCGAAACTAAGCTAACGACGACCACAACTAAGCTCGGCCATGCCAAGCTTCCAGCCTCACACTGGGGCTTAGCCGGTCTCACTTTTATCACCTATTTACTGATCTGGGGCGTCCAACTAAAGCTCCCCAGTCTATTTGCCAATCGCCACTTTGGTGATGCCAGCATCTTGAATTGGACACTGGCGGCAATGAACTTAGGTGGCTTAATCGCCGGTTTAACGTTTGGGCGGTTGCATAAACGGTTACACCGTTATACTTTAACGCTCGGCTATGCGGGTGCTGCCGCTAGCATCCTGTTATTATGGTTGACCAATCAGAGCACCGTGGCGATTGGCGCGGCAATTTTCTTCAATTTTATTTATTCGTACACGGGCCCATATCTGGTCTTCACCAGTAATGCGGGGCTGGCGGATGAACAAATCAACACGATGAGTAGTTACCTCACCATTGCGACAATTATCAGCGCCTTCTTCGCCCCATTAGTGTGGAATTTATTGGGTCAACTGGGGCCCGGGGTGCTCACCGACAATGTGCTCTTGTGGATCATGCTGATTCTCACATTGATCGCCGTTGCCACCCTCTTGAAACCAACTGCGAAAGGAACACTAGCACATGGAAAATAAGCAAAAATTGCATAGTGGCGACTTATATCTGCCAAACGATGCCGCCATTGAACAACAACAATTTCAATATCTTGATCAACTCTACGATTATAATCAGACTCGCCCCACAGAAATGACCAAGCGCCAAGTTTTACTCGCTAAAATGTTTGCCGAAATTGGACCAAATTGCTACATTGAACCACCCTTTCATAGTAATTTTGGCGGTCATCACGTTCATTTTGGTCGTGGAATTTATGCGAATTTTAATTTAACTTTAGTCGATGATACGCACATTTACGTTGGCGACCACACAATGTTTGGTCCAAATGTTACCGTCGCCACTGCAGGTCATCCAATCCTGCCAGAATTACGTGCACAAGGTTATCAATATAATGCACCCGTTCATATCGGTGAAAATTGCTGGCTCGGTGCTGGAGTGATCGTGCTACCAGGTATCACCATTGGTCGCAATGTGGTTGTCGGTGCCGGTAGTATCGTCACCAAAGATTTGCCAGATAACGTGGTCGCGGTCGGTAATCCCTGCCACATTCTGCGTCAAGTTAATGATCATGATCGTGAGTATTACTTTAAGACTCGTCGAATTGATCCTGACTTATTAGCTGACTAAGGCTTCAATTGACTGAAGTATCCTGTAGCTTTTGATAAAAAAATGAGGCTCGTTTCAACTGTAAAAATCAGTTGATAACGAGCCTCATTTTTAACTTGTTTTAGTATAAATATTGTAAGTCACTGGCTGGTGTCGGATAAGCGACGACCAACTTTTGCATTTCTGACAAACTAATTTGCTTTTGAATCAAAAGTGTCAAATAGTTGATCATTTCATCCGCAATCTCACTCAAACAACTAGCACCAACAATTAAGCCACTTTGCCGATCAACCACCACTTTAGCCAAGGCTTGCGGCGTTTGTAACCGATAATAAGTGAACCACTTTGTCATATCTAATGAGCTGATCCGATACTTGGTAGGTGCTTTGGCTGCTTGAACGGCTGTAACCCCAACTTTAGCGAGTTTTGGCGAAGCATAAACTTGCGTCGGCACAACTGGATAGGTGATGGCCGCCCCAGACTTCACCAATTCACCGACCAAGTAACGCGCTTCATAACCAGCTAACGGGGTCAACTTAGGAACCGGTGTATCACTGACATCACCAATCGCATAAATGTGTGCGGCTGCCGTTTGTAAATGATCATTAACTTGAATGCCATGGCGCCCAACCGTCACACCCACATTTTCCAAACCGAGGTGATCATCATTCGGCAGACGTCCCGCAGAACAAATCACCAAATCAGTGTCCAATTTGAATCCTTGACCATCTGACAACGTCAATCCTGTAGCCGTTTTTGTGATTTGCTTGAGATCAACGTCGAGATCGAACGTTACCCCCTGAGTCGTCAAGTTAGCCATCAATGCTTTCACCAGCTCTGGATCAAATTCTTTTAAAGGCCGGTCATTATGGTGAATCAAGTGTACTTCAGCGCCGGCAGCTCGTGCAATCGTCGCTAACTCAAAGCCAACATAGCCCCCACCGACAAAGGTCACCCGTTTTGGCATGGCATCTAAATCTAAGAAATCCGTGCTCGTTTTAAAATACTCGTGTCCTTTAATCGGCAAAATAGCTGGTCGTTGACCGGTCGCAATCACAATATCAGTGCCGTTAACGACTTCACCATCGACCGTTAATTGTCCGTCAGTTTGGAAATAAGCCTGCCCATGAATCGTCTCAATCTTTTGAGCTTGTAAGCCATTCAAAGTTCCATCATTAATTCCGTTAGTATAGCCACGTTTGGTTGCCATCAGAGCTGGCCAATCTACCTTAGGAATACCTGCTAAACCATGACTTTGTAAGTTAGTTGCGGCCTGTTTCGCTTCAACCGCACTCAACAAAATCTTCTTGGGATCACAACCACGGTTAGGACAAGTGCCGCCCCACAAATCAGCTTCTACAATTAGGACCGATTTGCCTTGAGCCTTTAAACCACTCGCCATCGCAGTCCCCGCGGGGCCACCACCAATTACGATTACATCATATTGTTTTGCCATCGTTGCCATTCCTCCTGATTTTTTCGCTGTGTTGGTTAAGACGCTGGATCTTTTCTTAATTTGCTCATTGAATTGGGCTAAAGGTTACGCTCGTCTTACAAGCTAATCATTTTCATGTTCACTCAAATAGGCCATCACGGTCTGCCGATCCAAATAGCCTTGGACGACCTGGTCATCAGTAATTGCTAAATAATCATGATTACTTAGCGCTTCAAAGCCAGTCCGTAGCGTCGCTTGAGCATCTAAGGTTTGAATTCGACCAGCCGCTACAGTTGGCTTTTGTTTCAAATAACCTTGGACCAACCCAACTCGCCCAACATAAATATCATAGACGTTTTTAGCACGACTCGCACCGAAAAAGTCACGGACAAAGTCATTAACAGGATGTTGGGCAATGGCAGTTGGTGTGTCCACTTGCAATAACTCGCCGTGCCGCATCACACCGATTCGGTCGCCCAACTTCAATGCCTCACTCATATCATGGGTGACAAAGACAATCGTATTGTCATAGCGTTGATGTAATGACAAGACCAAATCTTGTAACTGTTGGCGTGACAACGGGTCTAACGCACTGAATGGCTCATCCATCAAAACAATCGACGGTTTCGAAGCAATAGCGCGTAAAATCCCGATCCGCTGCTGCTCCCCACCAGATAACTCATCTGGCATCCGATTCCGATAAACTTTTGGCGCTAACCCAACTTCATCCAATAACTCGTCAATTGTTTGCGCAATTTCTTTCTTCGGCGTGCCTTTCATTTCTGGAATGACTGCAATATTTTGCGCCACTGTCATGGTTGGAAATAAGGCAATCTGCTGAAGCACATAGCCCATGTTCCAGCGCAGATCTCGTACGGGAACCGTGGTAGCATCTTGATTATTGACTAAAATTTCGCCGGCACTTAACGGCTCTAGTCGGTTGATCATTTTTAGCGAGGTCGTTTTGCCACTACCAGAAGTCCCAACTAACACGAATAATTCGCCTTTTTTGACACTGAGATTCAAGTCTGGGATGACATTGTTTCCATTGAAATCTTTCTTAACGTGTTTAAACTCAATTGCTGTCGTCATCCTAGTTGCTCCCTTCTAATAACCCGTGCTTGACTAGATAGTTGTGTGCAACCGTTGCGGCGGATTCTTTCTTGACGTTCACTTCATAATTCATTTCCTGCATGTCCGTTTCCGAAATCTTCCCAGCTAACTTGTTCAATGCTTGGACAACTTTCGGATGCTTGTTCGCGAAACTCGTCTTCATCAACGGTGCCCCTTGATAGGTTGGGAAGAAACGTTTGTCATCCTTTAAAATTGCCAGATGATATTGTCGTAATTCACTATCAGTTGAATACGCGTCGACTAAATTGATGCGGCCTTTACTAATTGCTTCGTAACGCAAGGCTGGCTCCATTGATTTAGCTGTCACATCTAAGCCATACGCCTTTTTCAACCCCTTTAAGCCATCATCGCGGTCGATAAATTCCAAAGTCATACCTGGTTTCAACAACGAATCCACCTGTGTTAAATCGCTGATGGTTTCAAGGTGATGTGCTTGTTTGAATTTTTTCGTGACTGCCAACGCATAGGTGTTGTTATAGGCCATCGGCTTTAATAGTGACATTTCATCCTGTTTCGCTAGTCGTTGTTTGGCTAGTTTGTAGGTGGCCGCAGCTGTCATACTCTTAGGGTTATTTCCTTTAACTAACGTTTCCAATACCGAACCAGTAAATTCAGGATAAATGTCGATTTGGTCATGTTTCAACGCACTAAATAAGAACGTTGTCTTCCCAAAGTTAGGTTTCAGCGCGACTTTGACATGCGCGTCACTCGCTTCAATTAAATCTTTATACATGTTAATTAATATTTCAGGTTCTGAGCCTAGTTTACCCGCAATAGTAATCGTTTCCGTCCGGCTCGCATACACGCTATACGCACCGCCACCACCGAGCAAAGCCACAATAATAGCAAAAACGGTTAAAGCTTGCTTCGGCTTCGCGGTTTGAAACCAACGGACTAGGGCGGATAAAATGATTGCCAGGAGTGCGGACGAAATTGCGCCAATCAGCAATAATGACGTGTTATTTCGGTCAATCCCCAGCATGATAAAGGTCCCCAGACCACCGGCACCAATTAAAGCCGCCAAGGTGGCTGTCCCAATGATCAGAACTAACGCGGTTCGAATCCCAGAAATAATTTGGGGGAGCGCAATTGGAATTTCTACTTTAAGCAACTTACGCATCCGTGACATGCCAAAAGCATCCGCAGCTTCTTCAATCGAGTCGTCGATTTCCGAAATACCCAAATACGTATTTTGAAAGATCGGTAACAGCGCATAGATGACTAACGCAATGACTGCAGGCACCGTCCCGATTCCGACTAACGGAATCAACAACCCTAAAAGAGCCAGTGAGGGAATCGTCTGTAACACACTGGTCAGCTGGAGTAACCCCTCAGCCATTTTGGGTCGCCGAACGGCCCAAATAGCGAGTGGAATGGCAATCACCATCGCAATCACTAATGCGGCGATTGAAATACCCAAATGTTGCCATAACGCCGTGAGTAAGTCTCCGCGACGTTCCATAAATGTTTGAATCAAGGTCTGCATAATAGCCTCCCAAGTACTTTCCTTAATGAATTTAATCGTAGCATAACCAATCCTAAAACCGCAGTAAAATGCTCCCGGAATTTCAGAATAGTGTAACTAAAAAAGTTTCACGTAAACCGTCTAATGATTCGTCTAAAATCTGTTGAGATAATCATTAGAATCTTCACAGACTCAGGCTTTATCAACCGGGATGTTCACTTTATTAGACCAATCTACCTACAGATCAACTCAAAATCAACCATTTTGCAGCATAAAGCCATTTAGTTATCCCCCGTCGTTTAGCCCGTACCGGTGTCATCAAAACTTACACCCTCGTAGCGAAGCTAGTCAGCCCAAACAAAAAACGGTTAGCAACAATTCGGACTTGATTGCCGAATCATTGCTAACTGTTTATTTCAAAATTTTCATGTAAAGTAGCCTAATGTGGGTAACTATCAATATTTAAAAGTATCCGTTTAACTTGCCGCTTCGAGACACTTAGCTGGGCGATTTTACCCAGGTTAGTGTCTGGCCGACTTTTAAGACGTGGTTTTCGGCTTGAAAGCGCCCTGCAGACCGGTCTTTGGCTGCAGGTCTGCCTCACAGCAAACGTGCTGGTCAACGGAGACGGACAAATTAAGCGCTTATCCGTAAGTTATGATGCCCTAGTTATGACTGTAATGTCGTTTGCCGGCCCGTTGACCGTGATGTTCCAATTTCGACAGCTTGGCCGCGCCGTTCACTGCTTGAGTCATCATTTTATCAAACTGTCGATCTGACAACCATTTGCGGGCAGTTAGCGATAAGCCAGCCCCCATACCTGCGTGATAACGTGTTTTCGGTTTCACATCATTGACGGCTCGCACCATTAATTTCGCAATGACACCGGGATTGGAAGCAAACTGATCAAACAAAGACAGCATGGCCCCAACTTTTATCGCTTGATCATGATAGGCCGTCTCACCAGAAATCGACAGCAACTGTTTTTCTGCGATTCCAGCCCATTCAGTCTTGATCCCACCTGGTTCAATAATGGCGACATCAATGCCAAATGGCGCTACTTCCATTCGTAACGCATCACTCATGCCTTCAACCGCATGTTTAGTCCCCATATACCACGCACTCAATGGCTGGTAAATTTTGCCACCAATTGATGAAACGTTAATGATACGGCCGCGGTGTTGGGCTCGCATAATTGGTAACACTAACTGGGTCAAACGCATCACCCCAAAGACGTTCACTTTGAATTGACGTTCACCTTCAGCTAATGGCACATCTTCCAACGCCCCATAAGACCCATAACCAGCGTTATTGATCAAAATATCTAAGCGCTGCTGTTCCACTTTGATTGTCTCAACTGCGGCGACTAACGTTTTTTCATCCGTGACGTCAATTTTTAAAACGTGAACACCGGCTGCGGCGAGGTCCGTCATTTTTTCAATCCGCCGGGCGGCACCGTAAACAATGTTACCTTGTGCTTGAAGCTTTAATGCGGTCGCCTTGCCAATTCCTGAAGACGCCCCTGTAATTAAGATTACCCGTGGTTTTGCCATTTTGTTTCCTCCAGTATGTCACTATCTTAATGCCATGCTACGGCAATCACGCCAGAAATGCAATCGGATTCAACACCTGTAATATGCTAAAATAGAAGCAATCACCACGATACACTAAACTTGTTATTTGGAGGGATTCCAATGCCAACTAAGCTTATTATGGATACCGATCCTGGAATCGACGATGCGGCCGCAATTACGATTGCCATCAACTATCCCGATTTCGATCTCGATTTAATCACTACGGTGGCCGGTAACGTGACCGTCGATAAAACGACTTTAAATGCCTTAAAATTAACACGTTTCTTCAATAGTAAGGTGCCAGTCGCAGGCGGTGCACCACAGCCATTGATCAAACCATTCGAAGATGCTGTGCGCGTCCACGGGGTTTCCGGGATGCCCGGTTACGATTTCCCAACGGATCTGGCAAAACCGCTACCGATGACCGCCGTGGAAGCCTTGCGTGATCACATCATGCAAGCGGCCGAACCAATCACGCTCGTCCCAACGGGTGCTTACACGAATATTGCACTACTTTTTAAAACTTATCCAGAAGTTAAAACTCATATCAAAGAAATCATCGCCATGGGTGGCACACTTGGTCGCGGCAACATGACCAGCGCGGCCGAATTCAACGTCTTTACTGACCCACATGCTGCCGAAATCATGTATCAATCTGGCGTGCCAATTACGATGGTTGGCTTAGATGTGACTCTGAAAGCCTTGTTGACACCTGAAACGATGCAAAAATTACCGACACTTGGTCGTACCGGGACGATGTTGCATGCCTTGTTCAATCATTACGGTGATGGCGATCAAACTGGCCTCCCTATGCATGACGTCAATACGCTATTCTACTTGCTCCACCCAGAGGCTTTCACCACACAAAAAATGTGGATCGATGTTCAAACCGAAGGCCCAGCAAATGGCGAAACCGTTGGCGATACGCGTGGCGCTTATCACAACGGTCAGACTAATGCGACGGTTTGCGTGGATATTGATGCACGTGCCTTTAATAGCTGGTTCTTGGATACTGTCGCAGCTATCGGATAATTCTATTGCACAATTCCAAGGCTATTTGTTGCTGTTCTAATGAAGTATCTCTCAATTAAGCTTGTAAATTTAGTCATACTCTTCCTCAGGAAACCAAGCGGCATCAATGCTTGGTTACTTCAGGAAGATTTTTTTATATCCAATAAAAGGGTTTCTAACAAATTAACGTTACTAATAATTAACGAATGCAATCAGTTTCAAACTGAAACAATTACCGCTATAGTAAGGGCATATAAAAATATTTTTATTCAGGCTGCCTTGATGAACATAGGGCACCACTTAAACTTAACCAAGGAGACTCATACAATGACGAACCAAGCTAACCTTCTAAGCATCCACGAAATTGCCGAAATTTTAGATGGTCACTGGGTAGTTGAACCAACCGATGATCACGACCTAATTGAACACTATGCCATCTATTCAGGCGAATTATTACATAAAGAAAAAGCTAACTTATGGTTTGCGATGGACTTGCCCACTTGGCAACGCGGCACGAAAAATACAGGTGTTTACGCGACCACCTTTCCAGATTCTCATGCCAAGGTCAGTCAGTTTCAAAACTTATTAAAGATGGCCATCGTGCAACATCCGGTTGCTGCGGATGTCCCGCAATTACAGGTTGAAGATCCTTATGCAGCAATGGTCAAGCTATTCAAAATCGTCAATCAACGTGCCATCAGTAAAAACATCGGCATTACTGGAACTGTTGGCAAAAGTACCATGAAAGAATTAGTCTCTGCACTGTTATCAATGAAAACAACCACTCGTGAAACGCCTGCAAATCATAATTCACGCACGTCTTCAAAAGTTTCTATTTTAAACAATAGTGGCGCTGAATACAACGTTTTGGAAATTGCCGTGGCGTCCCTGTGGTATGGCAAACAACATGTCGGTGTTGTTGAGGATATAAAACTTGATTTTGCCATTTTAACGCAAGTTGGGGTGGGTCAAAAAGGTTACGACGAACACCAAATGGCCGATTTTAAAACACGGCTTGCTTACGGCTTAAAACCAGGTCGACCTTTTCTAATCAATGGTGAAATCGCTAATATTGATGAAGTCTTAACCGATGCTCAGCGTTACACGACTGACCTCGTGACCTATGGCTTAACAGACCAGTGTGATTTCGTCGGGAAAATTGATTCAAACAGCCTTTTAACCGTAACTTACCAAAATCGCATTGTGGCAAAACTAGCGGTCGCTGGTTTTGATGAAGGCCTGATTAGCAACATCATTGGTGCTTTAGCCACCTATCACTTACTTGTTGGTGCCCTAGATGACACTACTTTGACTGCTTTCAGTGCAATTTGTCAGGCTATGGCGAAAAAAGTCTCTCAAAAAGTACGCGTCAATCAGCACGAGCTAACGATTGTCGATGATACCCATAATGCCGAATTACTATCCATGACTAACTTTATGGACTACGCCCAAAATTATCCAGTTGCTCCTGGTACTAAAAAAATCTTCATCGCCGGCCGAATTATTAATTTGGAAAAGCAAGCGTCTCAAGTTTACGGACAATTAGTAACGAAATTCAATCAGAGTCAATTTGATCAAGTCTATACCTTTGGACCAGAAATTGATCAAGTCGCGACTGAATTTGCACCGCACTTGTTTGCCGGCCAATTTACGAACATGGATGCCTTAATCAAATCATTAATAACGCATTTAACGGCTGATACGGTGGTTTTCATTAAAGGTTCTAGTCGTAATTCCAATATTCGTCGTATTGGTCGTCGACTTGTCAGCCACGCTGATTATTTTGCCAATCATGACGATGAAGTCGCAATTTCAGAAATTGCTCCTAGCAAGACTGCCTACACTCTCAATGGCGTCGGCCGTTTACTAGTTGTTTTAGAATGCTTAGAACGACTGACTTATCGGAAAATCAACCTGACCGATTTAGTTAAGATCACGCAAGACTTAGCTAAAGATCGTAGTGTCAATAAAATTGGCTTAACTATTGGCGAATCACAAACCCTGTTGACCTTACTGAGCTTGGCCATTGTCGCCCCAGCACCTGACGTCATCATTAACTTAGCAGAACATCTCTTTGGTGGTAATCGTGCTGCAGCGCTTGGACTACGAAAAAAAGCCCAGCAACTTGGCCTATCCGATCAAGCACTAGTGAATATTACGGGTCGTCCGACTCGTTTCGCGCAACGGACCTATTTAAGTGATTTGGAAAAGATCGGCTCAGCTTATATCAAACTCCCCAATGAATTCTTGAGTCTCCTAAGTCTTCAGCGGGCACAACCAATGAATAGCCTTAAAAGTTACCAAAAGCGCTCACAACTTTTAAAGACTGGCAAAGTTTATGGTTCCATTTTCTTTGGGCCATCAGAAACTAACGGTTTGATTTTCTTTAATAACCAGACTGGCAGACATTTCATTGCTTTTATTAATGCGCCTCACATCAGCTATATTGACGCTAAAATTGAAACACTAATTGACGGTGGTCTAGCCGCAACCACTGCAACTGCGCCATTGAAGACAATTAAGTTGGAACAACCCGTTGTTAACTTGCTCAGCGATACTTACTTTGGCGAGATGTACACCCGAGCACGGCAACGGCGGCAAATTGACGATGCGCTACAAAAGTACGGTTATGGCTATTCCTTTGAAAAGCTCGGACCATTCTTCACTGAATCTGCCTATAACATTTTCAACTTTGAAGCCGTTTTTTCAGAAGGCCCTAGTGCCTTAACCGGCATCAAACCGTTCGTGTTAGATGCAAAAGTTGAACCCACCATTCAAGAATTAAAGAAGCGACATTTTAACTTGGCTATGCTAGGAAACAATCATGCCAAAGATGCTGGTGCGACAGCTTTAATCAATACCGTGACTGCCTTCCATCAAGCTGACATTTCAACGATTGGTGCTGGGATTGATCAAGCAGACAGTCGCCGCTTGATTGAATTTGAGTATGATGGTCAAAAGACGGCGCTATTCAATGGCTACTGGTACCGCAATCCGGCCTATAATTTATTTGATTTCTACGCAAAAACGACCAGTGCAGGTGTGAACTGTCTGGACACCTTAGTTTGGGAAGATGTGCGAGCCTACAGACGGCAACATCCGCAGGCTAAAATAATTGTCAGTGCCCATTGGGGTAACGACTTTCACGAAAGCATCCTACCAGCCCAACAGGCGACCGCTGAAAGGCTAGTCAACGCTGGGGCTGACTTAATTATTGGGCACGGTCCTCACATCTTACAACCACTTAAATTTATCGGGCATGCGCCAGTTGTTTACAGTATCGGCAATGGGGTCTTTAACAATAATGGTGAATTTGTCAAACGGGGTTGTTTAGCTTATGGCGCAACGGTTCGACTTAATTTAGCAAAAGGCGAGTTGTACCTGTGCCCATTTTATGCGAACAACCGCGAAACATTTTGGCAACCAGATTTCGTCAATGATGAAGATTTCAAAGAAGCCGCCAACGTTTTCGGCAGACAGTATGCCACAACTAAATTAGCTGGTTTGAATGCAGTTAAGCTTTCGTTCTGAGTTAAAATAAACGGACCTATGATTGATCTCAAGATTCAATCATAGGTCCGTTTATTTTAACTGATCTATCGTGCCCGACGAGTTGATTTTTGATAACCTGCCGCTTGGGCTGCGCTTTCACTATCGAATGGCACAGCATGCCGTGGTCGAAAGCCGCGATAATTTTGTGCTGGCGTATAGTATCGCATAGTATGTTGATCGCCCCAAACTCGTGTGTCACCAGCCGTTGAAACTTTATTATTAGGAACAGCTTGACTACTTTGTCCAGTTGTCTGTGCTGGATGAACTGTTGATGCACTGGTCGCAGTCGTTGGTGCCGTATCCGACTTGGACTGTTCATTAGTGCCTGAAACTTCAGCGTTACTCGTTGAAGCCATTGTTGAATCCGACGACTCAGTGGATTCACTTTCGCTGTCTGAACTGACGTCACTGGAGCTTTCTGTGACGTCGGCTTCAACCTTATCTGACTCTGCATCCGAAGACTCTGACGAAGTTGACACTTGCTCGCTTGATGACTCTGCTGATTCGCTAGTTTGTTCGTCGACGCTACAACCAGCAAGCGCCACAGCACTTACCATGAGAAACAATAACCCTAAACTAAACCTTTTCAATCTCAGACTCTCCTATCTAAATAGTGCTTCATGAGTTTTACCCACGATAATATTAAGTACGCATTTAGCTATGGATTCCATTTTTTTGAAAAAAGTTTTTTTTAAAACAGCCCAACTATAAAGCGGTCACCTGATAACCAGAGACGTTATCAAGTGACCGCTTCTTATATTTTTTTATGGCTCCCAAGGATATTTTCCGCGGGAATCCTTTTTGGTCTTAGCAACAAATTTTTCAGTATCTTTGTCCATCTCGCGACGTGACTTCTTACGATTATGATGCCGGACAATGATGACTAAACCACCCAACACGGTATAAATAACCAACCGCATTGCCAATTTCAAACTCGCATAAATGGTCGCAACAATCAGCATGTTCTGCCTCACTTTCTATCAGCAATAATTATTTGGCTGTCACCGGCTCATGCTCAAAATACGTCAGTAAATCCTGCCACTGCTGATAAACAGCATCCTCCGAATAACGGGTCGCATTCTCATAGGCCTGAGCACTGAATTCAGCCAATTTATCTTGATGACTCAATAATTCCAACATCGCATCCGCCAATTGCTGAATATTGCCATCTGTCGTCAAAATACCACTAACACCGTCTTGAATAATGTCACTTGGCCCATATTTAACATCGTTGGCAACCATGGGTAGGCCGTGCGCTTGTGCTTCCAATAACATCAATGAAAAGCCTTCTGCACGACTAGGTAACAGCCCAATTTGAGCGCGATTGTAGACCGCGTTGACGTCTGTCGTATATCCCTTAAACAAGACTGAATCTTCCAAATGAGCGGCTTTAACTTGCTGCCGTAGCGCCTTCTCAGTATCCCCGTTGGCATAACCCCATAATTCGAGTTTAGCATCTGGAAATTGGCGAATCACTTGTTGAAAGGCTTCAATTGAATGATTCTGCTGTTTTTCTGGCGCGAGCCGGGCCACTTGAACGATCAAATGAGATTGACGTTGGTTAAATAGCACGTGTGGCGTGGCTAGTGTTGCCGCCGTGACATAGCCAACTGGAATCGTGAAACATGGGATTGACTTACCAAAACGCGCTGCGACATCTTCAGACTGTTGTGGCGTGGCCGAGATCACGGCATCCCATTGGTCCCAATTATTGAGCGCGTTGGCATAATTATTATTCAAGGTCGCATAGCGTACATCGCCAGCATCCCCCACGTGGTTATTGTGCAAATGCAAAACTTTGTGCGCTGGCGTGGTCATATTGAACAAGCCCCAGGCACACTCAACCGTTCGATCACAAATAAAGACATTGTCATCGACATTAGCATTCAATTCATCGTAAAAGAAACGAGTTAGGCCGTTCAGCCCACTGAAGGTCCAGCTGCTCCCACGATAATTCAAGACGCGCCAAGTCAGCCGTTCTTTACCGGCATGAGTCAACAGGTGCAGTTTTTCGAGATGAATCTGGCCATCTGGTCCAAAATAGGCTTCTTGAGCAATCTTACCCGTCCAATCGAAAAACTGCTCCAAACATTTCATGCCACGGGTATCCCACCAAGTCATTTTGAGCGTTTTACCAGTCACATCGAAATATTGAACATTACTAATTTCATCACTTTGGCCGCGCAAATAAATCACCATTAATAATTTGCCTTGTTGAACAACTTGAACTTGGCGATCCTTCCGCGTTTTAATAGCATCGGCCGGCACTTGAAAATCAGCAAGCATTAACGGTTTAGTGGGAACCGTTTGACTGCCACAAAAGAAATCGAATAAGTTGATGACATCTTGATCGTCTAAAGCCGCTTGGTGCATGACCGCATGAAGCTCCATTGAAAAAATTCGTGTGACAATAGCTGCTGAACGTTGATGCTGCTTAAATAACCGTAATCGGTTAATTTCTGCCTGCTCAATTCCAGACTTTGAATACTGTAAGTTATCATTTAAAAAATAATACATTTACTTGCCCCCTAGCGTCCCAATAGTCGTTGCCAACGATGCCAGACTTTCAAATGGGTCTGATTTTCATGAATTTGTTTAAAGGCGGCTTCACTAAAAGTTGCCAGCTGATCTTGATGCTGTAACAACGCTAAAATCCGTTGGCTCATCGCCAATTGATCGCCGGCCGCCACGATAAAACCGTCGACCCCATCATTAATGAAATCGCGAGGACCATAGTTAAAGCGATAACTAATGACTGGAATCCCATGGGCCATCGCTTCTGTCATCGCTAACGGCCCACCATTCACAAGTTCCGTATTTAAAAGCAATTCATAATCATCATAGTGCGCTGCCAAATGAGGATCATAACCTTTCAAATGAACCTGATTAGTCAATTTCAATGAAGTAATCAGTTCGTTTAGTGTCTTAACATAATCGGGGTCACCGAAACCATATAAATCACACTGGATGTCCGGAATTTGATCACGTACTAAGGCAACCACTCGAATCAATTGATCCAATTGTCGATCGGGCGCTAATCGGCCAACATAAAGTAATTGTCGCTGCCGCTCGGTAATTGGGACTAGATGGGATTGCTTCAAAGCGGTCGTCGCAACGGTTGGCATCGTCGTCACTGCAATTGAACTGAATCGTTGTTGTAAGTGTCGCTGCTGACTGGCCGTATCCGTGATAAAGCCCGTAAAATGTGGACTATTATCAAATGCTGGCTGTAAAAAGCCATCTAACGGCGCATGGAGCGGATCATTAATATCTTTGGCATGGTAAACCGGCACCATGACGAATTTTTGGGAATCATCATTTAAGGCCAATAGTGGTTCAACACCGGTTCCCGGACGATCACTAATAAAGGTCGTCTGATCAGGATCACAGCGACTTAACTCCGCAATAAAAAAGTTAAATAATTTAGTCGGATTTTGGAAGAAAAGTTCGGCTTTGTCGGCATAGTCTTTTAAAATCACGCGCGACGCTAACGGCTTGCCCGCCGTATCCGGTACAAAATATTGTTCGAGCACAATTTTACCCGTGGGCGTGTAATAGCGTTCCATCGTTAGATTGCCATCTTGACCAAAATATTGCGTTGCTGACCTAAAGCCACGCCAATCCCAAAGATCGGTTGCGGCTCGGTTACCTTGGTTATCTAGGAATTCCTGATAAAAGACTCGTCCAATCGTGCCAGGAATAAAACCGACGTTTTCAACAAGATTATCCCCATCAAAGACACGGCTAAAGTTCGAACCGACTTCGACCGCATATTCTGGTGGCAAATTCAGATCTTCCGTATGCATGACTTTAGTCGGGACAGTTGTTGCTTCTTGAAAATAATCAAACATATTCAAGAGTTGATCATCTGTTAAATCAAAACTCGTTTGGGTGTGATGCTGTAGTCGATCGTAGACCTTAGTCACAATCTGAGCGGGCGTGTGATAGTGATTAAATAACTTCACCCGTTTAATTGCGCGATGCTCAACACTTGAATTTTTAGGTAGAATATATTCATTAATAAAATAAATCATGATAAATTCCTCTCTGACTGCACTTAATCAACGCCGATAAGTATAATTATAATAATTAATTAGCCCGGATAGGAAGTGTTCACAATCATCAATCCGAGTTCTAAAACTATCGTGTCGCGCATAAAAGCCCCCAATAAATTTCGATGGCGCATAGAGATACATCGCAATTTCCGGTAAGAAGCTCCCAGTCGTCACTTCGTATTCCGCACGATACTTCAGCGCTTGTCGCAACCGCCGCAAATTATACGGCGCTAACAAGTCATCGTTTCCGCTAGCTTTGACCATATCCGTCATTTTTACGGCCGCATCCAACAATTCTAGTAAAGTCGGATAGGTCGTTTCCCGTTCTTCGATAAATTTCAGGTGGATAAAAACATTTTTTAACCCCAGCGCCATATATTGACGATTATCCGGAAAGACCTGTAAAGCCTCATTAATTGCATATGAGATCCAGTGATCATGGTAGCGGCCGTAATCATTGGCAACCATGAAGTCCAAGATTTGTTTAACGAGTGCTAAAACGTCATCATCCTTCGTTAATTCATATAATCTTGCCAGGCCGAAGACCACTTCACCTTCATAATAAATAATCCGGTAAGCGGCCTTCAAAGTTAAATCTGGATTCAAAACATGGACCAATTTACCGTCCGTCCCAATAAAATGGGGCACACCACGAAAGGCTTGCATTAGCACCGCTTTGAACGTGTCATCACCAGTCACCGCCTGATATTTGCTCAGTGTCAACATTAGTAACGCCTGACCACCGAGCTTTAATTCACCATTATCATTGATAAAAATGGCGTCATCAACAACGATCGTGGCATTTTCTAAGCCCCACTGAATCGCTTGTTTGATTTTGGCGTAGTCTGCTGTTCGATCCGTAAATTCAATAGCCTCTAGTAACGCATATAATGAAGAAAAATGACGGACACAGTTGTAGCCAGTTAACACCCGTTGACGACTTGGAAAATAGCCATAAATGAATTCACCGGTTGGTTTCAACTGATTGATCAAAAAACGCTCGCCGTCATCAATAGTTTGTTTGATTTCAGCCTCCGGATCGGCTAAAACGCGAATTCCCTTAGCACAAGTCTCCGTAGTCGCTAACGGCCAAATCTGACCACCAGTTGTGAAAATTCCAGCCGTTGTAAAAGTCCAAATCGATGCCATTTTAGTTACGTCCACCGCTAACTCACCGTCTCGTCGTTTTAAATACGGCACCACCCGGTCATAGTCGACCCAAGCTTTAGCCGAGTTCCGACCAATTCGATGACTCTTGCTCGGTCGGAACATGGCTTGCCCATTAATCTCCATTTCCAGTAAAGCCGTCCTAAAATCAGCATCAAAACTAATCCCATCTCGCCAATAATTCATTCGCGCCACTTTGGCTAACCGTGCTTCAAACTGCGGGCGTGATAATTTCTGGATAGCCTGCACGACTTCAATACGAACCCAGGCATTTTGAGCTGTTTTCGCCAAGGTTGCTGCTACTATTTGCCAAGCCGCGCTAAAGGTTGGCTGGCGAATAAAGTCGACTTTCGCACGTTGACGCCGATCAGATACCGATAAAACCAAGGTGACCGTTTGCGTACTCGGATCGTCTAAATCCCCTAGCTTTCTGACTGATTGTTTCAATTGATTAATTGCCATTCGTTGCAACTGAACATTCACACCTTTCCCTTTTTTGGTTTATCCCGTATGTATGCCAGAACGGGGCATCCCCCGCTCTGACGGCTAACTACAATTTACCACCTAAACGATTAACTTATGTGTCAAAACATCTATAAAATTATTAATGTTTTGAGATTTTATTTTGAAGATAGTTTAACTAGAACTGTTTCAGCACTATCTCGGCAATAAATTGATCTATTTTGGTTGATCTTCTTTCTTGAAAGCTCGACCAAGCAAAGCTGCTAAACTGCTAAGTCCTAGCAAGACTGCACCAGCAACTGTCGCTGGATTAGCACTAGCCTCATTAGTTTGTGGCAAGTTGTTCGTCGCTCCAAGTTGACTCTTGCTATTGCTGGTTAACTGATCAGCCGCAGTCGTCGTATCATCAGCGGACACCGCAGTGGTTGTAGCCGTACCATTATTGGTACTACTATTGGCCCCATTGCTTTGATTGCCTGAATTGATTGCGTCACCAGCAGATTCTGAACCAGAACCACTGTTAGAACCGCCATTACCATTTGACCCATTGTCCGAGTCACCAGTATTGATCGTATCTCCATCGGAATCAGAGTCCGTGTCGGTATTGGTGTCTGTGTCCGAGTCAGTATCCGTATCGGTATCTGAGTCAGTATCCGTGTCTGTATCTGTGTCCGTATCGGTATCAGTATCTGTGTCCGTATCGGTATCAGTATCAGTATCGGTATCAGTGTCCGTATCTGAATCGGTATCAGTGTCGGTATCTGTATCTGAATCGGTATCGGTATCTGAATCGGTATCTGAGTCAGTATCGGTGTCGGTATCGGTATCAGTGTCGGTATCTGAATCGGTATCCGTATCTGTGTCTGTATCGGTATCTGTGTCTGTATCGGTGTCCGTATCTGTGTCCGTATCAGTATCCGTGTCAGTATCCGTATCAGTATCCGTATCAGTATCTGAGTCAGTATCAGTATCCGTGTCAGTATCCGTATCTGAGTCCGTGTCCGTATCCGTATCAGTATCTGTGTCCGTATCGGTATCTGAGTCCGTGTCGGTATCGGTATCCGTGTCAGTATCTGAATCGGTATCCGTGTCAGTATCCGTGTCAGTATCTGTATCCGTATCCGTATCCGTGTCCGTATCTGAGTCCGTATCGGTATCCGTGTCGGTATCCGTGTCCGTATCTGAATCGGTATCCGTATCGGTATCCGTATCCGTATCGGTGTCGGTATCTGTGTCCGTATCTGAGTCCGTATCGGTATCCGTATCCGTATCAGTATCGGTATCGGTATCCGTGTCGGTATCCGTATCAGTGTCAGTATCTGTATCCGTGTCTGAATCGGTATCAGTATCCGTGTCGGTATCCGTATCCGTATCAGTATCCGTGTCAGTATCAGTATCCGTGTCAGTATCAGTATCCGTGTCGGTATCCGTATCAGTATCGGTATCCGTGTCGGTGTCAGTATCGGTATCCGTGTCAGTATCAGTATCCGTGTCGGTATCCGTATCAGTATCCGTGTCAGTATCAGTATCCGTGTCAGTATCCGTGTCGGTATCCGTATCAGTATCCGTGTCTGAATCGGTATCAGTATCTGTGTCGGTATCTGAATCCGTATCTGTGTCGGTATCTGAGTCAGTATCTGTGTCGGTATCCGTATCGGTATCGGTATCCGTGTCAGTATCGGTATCAGTGTCCGTGTCAGTATCTGAATCGGTATCAGTATCAGTATCTGTGTCAGTATCCGTGTCAGTATCCGTGTCAGTATCTGAATCGGTATCAGTATCAGTGTCGGTGTCCGTATCTGTGTCAGTATCGGTGTCCGTATCAGTATCGGTATCCGTGTCCGTATCTGTGTCCGTATCAGTATCCGTGTCAGTATCGGTATCCGTATCGGTGTCAGTATCGGTATCAGTGTCGGTATCGGTATCTGAGTCCGTATCCGTATCTGAATCGGTATCTGTATCCGTGTCTGTATCCGTATCAGTGTCTGAATCGGTATCAGTATCCGTGTCCGTGTCGGTATCTGTATCGGTATCGGTATCGGTGTCAGTATCCGTATCTGAGTCAGTGTCAGTGTCAGTATCCGTATCTGTGTCCGTGTCAGTATCCGTATCTGAGTCAGTGTCAGTGTCAGTATCCGTATCTGTGTCTGAATCGGTATCCGTATCAGTATCTGAATCGGTATCAGTGTCAGTATCCGTGTCGGTATCCGTATCGGTATCCGTGTCTGAATCGGTATCAGTATCAGTATCCGTGTCTGAATCGGTATCTGTGTCGGTATCCGTATCTGAGTCAGTGTCAGTATCCGTATCGGTATCGGTATCAGTATCAGTATCCGTATCGGTATCAGTATCCGTGTCGGTATCCGTATCCGTATCTGTGTCCGTGTCAGTATCGGTATCCGTGTCAGTATCGGTATCCGTGTCAGTATCCGTATCAGTATCAGTATCCGTATCCGTATCCGTATCTGTGTCCGTATCAGTATCCGTATCGGTATCTGAGTCCGTGTCTGTATCGGTATCCGTGTCCGTGTCCGTATCGGTATCAGTATCGGTGTCCGTATCGGTATCCGTATCCGTATCCGTGTCCGTATCGGTATCCGTATCCGTGTCTGTATCCGTATCCGTGTCTGTATCCGTATCCGTGTCGGTGTCGGTATCCGTATCGGTATCGGTATCCGTGTCCGTGTCCGTATCGGTATCGGTATCGGTATCGGTATCCGTGTCGGTATCTGTATCCGTATCCGTGTCGGTATCCGTATCCGTGTCAGTATCTGAATCAGTATCCGTATCCGTGTCTGAATCGGTATCAGTGTCGGTATCCGTATCCGTGTCGGTATCGGTATCAGTGTCCGTATCCGTGTCCGTATCCGTATCCGTGTCAGTATCCGTGTCGGTATCTGTGTCTGAATCCGTATCCGTATCCGTGTCGGTATCTGTATCTGTATCCGTGTCAGTATCTGTATCTGTATCCGTGTCAGTATCTGTATCTGAGTCAGTATCCGTATCAGTATCCGTATCGGTATCCGTGTCAGTATCTGTATCTGTATCCGTGTCGGTGTCCGTGTCAGTATCTGAATCTGTATCTGTATCTGTATCTGTATCTGTATCTGTATCTGTATCTGTATCTGTATCTGTATCTGTATCTGTATCTGTATCTGTATCCGTATCGGTATCGGTATCCGTATCGGTATCCGTATCGGTATCGGTATCCGTATCGGTATCGGTATCGGTATCCGTATCGGTGTCAGTATCTGAATCGGTATCCGTGTCAGTGTCAGTGTCAGTATCGGTATCGGTATCGGTATCTGAGTCCGTGTCGGTATCAGTATCAGTATCCGTATCAGTATCGGTATCAGTGTCGGTATCAGTATCGGTATCGGTATCAGTATCGGTATCGGTATCGGTATCGGTATCGGTATCGGTATCGGTATCGGTATCGGTATCGGTATCGGTATCGGTATCAGTATCTGAATCAGTATCTGAATCAGCGTCTGTATCGGTATCAGACTGATCACCCGCAGCTAAAGCGGCATAATATCCTGCCTTATCAGCAGCACTTGATGCTTTCTTTTTAGCTGACGAGGCAGCTGAGGCAGCTTCTTTAGCAGCTTGAGCATGGCTCGAAGCGGCTGAATTATCATTGGCTGCTTCAGCTGAATCCGCATTCGCCGCCGCAGTACTTGCAGCAGCCTCAGCTGAATTTGCTTCGCTAGCAGCGTCGGCAGCTTCACTGGCGGCAGTCGCTGCTTCGGCAGCATACGATGCTGAGCTAGAGCTTTGATTGGTATATTGACTTGCCACATCCGCATAAGAACTAGCAATTTCACCATACGAGTCAGCAGCACTGGCGTGATCCGCAGCTTCACTAGCGGCTGAACTAGCAGCTGAGGTTTGGGTGGCATCAACGGTTAAATAAGCACGGCCAAGCGTAATTGTTTGCGTGCTGGTTGTCCCATCGGTGGTGACACTTTCCGTCACAACTAAATAGTAATAGCCTGATTGACCCAAAGTAATATTTTTAAGATCCAAGTATGAGTTAGTTTGACCATCAAGGGCTGTTCCAGTCCCATCGGCAGTCGCAGAATAATACCATTGATACGTTGCATCAGAATCAGAACTAGTGGTGTTGCCTTCTGGAACCCAAGTTAAATCATCACCAGTTGAAACTTCTTTGTCGCTTAAGCCATTACCCACTGTAATAGTTTTCGATGATGAGTAAGTGGAACCATCCGCATTCGTAATCGTTACCGTAATCGTGGTCGTCCCATTACCAACCGCCGTGACTAACCCAGTACCATCAACGGTCGCAACATTGGTATTACTACTTGACCAAGTTATTTCACCCGTCGCGTTATCAGGGTTCGTCGTTGCCGTATATTGACCGGTAACATCTGAATCGCCTGAGCCATCAGTTGGTAAGACAATATAGTCATTCCCATTGACGGAAATATCGGTCGCTGGAATATCACTGTCGTACACATCGACTTCGGCTAAATTACTACCCCAGTTATAAAATAGATAGGCGCCAAGATTGCCATACTGCGTGTAGGCTTGGAAAATCATCGTCCCAGTAAAATCACTGGCAATGGTTGCCGTCAAAGTACTGTTATTTGAGGCAGCTTTATTACTACCAGTAGCGGATTGACTCGTTAAATAACCCGCCGTAACCGCATCAGCCACTGACATCCAAGTACCATTAACTTGTACATACCAAGACGTCTTGCTCCCAGTATTGATTGCGCCTAACCCAGTTGCTGAAGCGACTGATAAAGTAATAGTGTTACCAGACTTCGTTGACGTCACTGCAGCTGGCTGAGTGGTAAAGCCACCGGAAACAACAATGCCCCAAATACTGCTAGCATCGCCGGCTTCACTATATTTTGGATTAGATAAGTCATTTGAATAAGCCACTGCACTGGTCGCGGCGTCAGTCCCAGCACTTGCTGCTGAATTGGCAGCTGCTGCATAAGAAGTCGCATCATCGGTCGCCGTGCTAGCCAGGTTGACATACGAACTGGCATCCGCAAAATTACCCGCTGCAACTGCACTTGAAGCTAAAGTCATGTAACTTGTCGCCATTGAGGCTGACGCATTCGCTTCCGCCGCCGCACTTGCAGCATCGGTCGCGTGATTCTGGGTTGCTGAAACATAAGATGATCCTAACGCTGTGTTGCTAGTTGTCGCTGAAGCAATTGAATTTGCCGTTGAGCTCGCGATGGCGGCCGCAGAAGAAGCATCGGAAGCGGCATTCAGTGCATCTTGAGCGACTGAATTATAGTAAGTCGTTTCCGTATTAACAATGGTTGCGGTCAACGCTGCGGCTGCACTGGTCGCGGCGGTCAATTGTTCCGTTGCTAAGGACAAGCCCAATGAAGCATAGCTTTGTTGTCGCGCAGCATTAGCGTAATCGCCGTTAGCCGCATAAGAGTTGGCTAAACTTGAGGCATTCGCGGCGTACGCAGCATACGAACTTGCGGCATAAGCAGCTGAACTAGCGGCCGTTGAATAGTCATCGGTCCCCGCATTAAAATTAGCGCCTGAAGTATAAGCGTTAGCTGCATCATTGGCATGTGAAGAAGCCAGCGATGCTTGTTTTTGAGCCGCGGCCGCCGCAGAAGAAGCGGCATTCGCATAGCTTGAAGCCAAGTAATCTCCCGCTTCAGTCCCACCATCTTCATCAACAGCTTGATTCAATGATTCAGTGATGGCACTTAATGCTGCTGACGTAGCCGTGCTACCTAATGCGGCATATGAACTCGCCGCAGCCGCATAGCTGGCCGCCGCAGTAGCGTAGGAACTGGCCGTAACATAGTCACCCGTTGTTTCATAACCAGCAACTTGGTCAGAGGACACTTGCGCAGCACTTGCTGCACCCGAAGCTAATTGGGCATACGAGCTGGCATTGTTATAAGCTGAATTGGCTTGACTAGCGTAATAACTCGCTAATGATCCACTTAAATTCGCACTAGAACTTGCCGCTGAAATCGCGCTGCTAGCCAAATCGGCATTAGAACTCGCTCCTGAGGCATAGCTATTTGCTAAACTGGCTGAACTGCTAGCTTGTTCATCGTAAGACCCATTCGGATCAGTCACGACAATCGTGATCACATCTGATGAAGCCGTATAATTTTGTGAGCTCAATAAATAAGTCTTTTTACCAGAAACGGTCGCTTGGAAATAATAAGTTCCAGCTTCGCTCATCGCATAAGATAAATAAGCTGTCCCATCGCTATCAATTTGGGTCCAAGTCTTACCATCCGTTGAAACGTACCAAACATAAGTTGCGGTACTGATCTTGTACTGGATTGCCAAAGCGCCAGAACCGTTAACTGCTTCAACTGATCCAACAACTTTAGCATTACCACCCACCGTAACGGTTTCAGTACTAGTTGTTAAGGTCGATGAGGCCCCCGAATTAGTTGATTGTTCGCCTGAAACATCATTACTAAATTCTTTAGCCAACGTGGCGTTAGTTTGTGCTGTTGCAGCATAACTTGCTGCCTCGGCCGCAGCTGATGCCGCTACCCGAGCTAATGAATTAGCTTCTTTAGGTGACGCTTGGGTACCGGTGTAAGTCGCCGCATCACTCGCAGCAGTTGTCGCATCAGTCACTGATGAACTAGCACTGGTCGTATCATTTGCCGCCGAAGAAGCTGCATCAGAAATTGCCGTCGAATTAGCATAAGTCGCTGACGACTGAGCCGTTTCATTGGCAGCGGCCACTGCAGAATTATTGCTAATGGCAGTATTCATTTGATCGGTTGCTACTGAATAAGCCGTACTACCGGCCGTGTAATCATTAGCCGTGGCAGCATCAACGGCTGCTAAGTAAGCCGACGAAGCAACGGTTGCGGCAGCTACTGCAGCTGATGCCGCAGTCGATGCCGTCACAGCTGCCCCACTCGCAACCGCGTAGGCTGAAGAAACCGTTGCATTATTCTTGTCATACTGCATAGCAAGATAAGCACTGTTGGCAGCTTCAGTCGCGGCATTGGCGGCACTAGTTGCGGCCGTTGCGGCTGAACTGGCAGCGGCATAAGTACTACTTGCTAAGCTAACCATGCCAGAAGTTGCGGCAGTTTTGGCCGTATCTGTTGCCGATGAGGCAATTACGGCATACGAACTCGCCGCAGCTGCCGCTGAAGCAGCCGCAGTTGAAGCAGCGGCATAATCAATCGCATTGCCGGCTACTGAACCAACACCATCTTCGTTCGCATTCAAATACATATTCGCTAAACTATTATAATGATTAGCTAGTGCAGCACTATTTAACGCGGCTTGATAGGCACTTGAAGCCGCACTTAACGCATTTTGTGTCTCTAAAGTGTTCACTAAGTTAGCATACGAACTGGCTTCTGAGGCGTATGATGAGGCCAAAGTTGCGGATGAAGCGGCAGCATTAGCGGCTGTACTATCCGTATTATTAGAATCGGTTGAGGCTTCATAAGCCTGAACTGCCGTGATCGTAGCGTTAGTCGTGGCAGCGGCTGTTGAAGTCAGGTCCGCTAAACTGCTAGGCCCAGTTTCACGGTTCGTTGCAGTACTGCTAGCTTCACTACTCTGACTTGCAGTACTTGAGGCTGTACTACTTGTAGCTGAGCTACTATTAGTCGCAGTGCTCGATGCTGAACTGCTGGTGCTGGCTTCAGAGCTGGTATTGGTCGCAGTGCTTGATGCTGTACTACTTGCAGCCGAACTACTATCGGTCGCAGTGCTCGAAGCTGAACTGCTGGCTTCAGAGCTAGTATCAGTCGCAGTACTTGAAGCTGAACTGCTGGCTTCAGAACTAGTATCAGTCGCAGTACTTGACGCCGAGCTACTTGCGTTTGAACTGCTAGTCGCTGAACTGCTGGCTTCAGAGCTGCTAGCAGTGCTGGCAGCTAAGGTTGCTGCGGCGGCATAGTCTGTTGCTTCGGTACTGGCAGAACTGCTATCTGAACTACTGGAGCTGCTGGAAGCGGTCACCGTACTGGTGGTATCGGCTTGTGCTGCAGTATCCGCATGTGAGACAAGCATGCTTCCGGTCAAGGCAAAGGATGCCATAGTCATAAAGACCCAAGTCCGACCAACCTTAAACATTTTGTAGCGCAGTTTAGGGTCACCCTTAAACGCCTTATTCTGTAAAAACTTCACGATGATGCCTTCTTTCTAGATTTCAAAAAACATTGATTATTTAGATTACTAACGAAGTAGATTGCCAATTGTTACCGGTTATCGTCAAATTGTTAACGGTATTTTATGGTGACTGACGTTCCAAGTTAACATTGTTAATCATTTTCGCAAACCTCATAATACATCAATTATTTGATAATCCAACTGAGCATATTTAGGCCGTTGTATTAATAATCGTGCAATTTATTTTTGAATATTATATATAAATAATATGCTAATAAGACTGATTAACAGGTTTAATGAAACGAACATTGTTGGCTATTTCCATGATTGCTAATCCCTTTAATTCAATGTTTCAACAATATTTTGATCACCAACAGGCCATGTTGATTAACTCATGTTAACCACCACTTCACTAAATTATTTCATTTTGTTTCATAACTGACTGAATCAGTTTATAAGCAACTGGTATTGGTTAAAGTTGATTTGTTGATAAGCTGTTCACAACAGTTTATTTCAAATAAAATTATTTCTAAATAAAACGTTCTTCATATTTTCGTCACAAGCTTCACACTTTATTCAAAAATAGGCGAGTCTGAGGCAAACCCCTGACTCGCCTCAAAAAGGGTAGTTCTGAGAAATCAGCCGATTTCCCAGAACTACCCTTTTGTAAACTTATGTACACACAGAGATGACGATTCCTTGTTAGCCATCTCCATATTTGCGCTCTTTTGATACTGTCATCAACGCCGCCATGGTCGCATGCTGAAAAGTAGCAATTAAGTCGTGCACTTCGTTCAACGTTTCCTGCTGGCCACCCAATAACCACTCCCGCCAAATTGCATACACTCCGGCGCTCATAAATTGAGTCCAGTAACGTTGCTGTGTCTGACTAATCCCCTGCCAATGCATATTTTGACGGTAAAACGCTACCATATTTTCGTTAAAAATCTGACGGATAATGTGTTCAAAACCTCGGTCCACTGCCAAACGCATTGTCGCCGCAAAGTTTACAAAGAACTGATCCATTGCCGTCAGCTTATCGTCGTGTGCGACTCCAGTCAAGACGTCGTTAAACCGACTCGCAATCGCCGGTCGAAAGTATCCTACTAACACGTCGTCGAGGGTTTCAAAGTTCCGATAAAACGCCATCCGACTGACCCCGGCACGCTTTACAACTTGTGTGACGGTAATCACATTTAAATCTTTTGTTTCCAATAGTTGTAACAGTGCCGTCGTTAAATAATCTCTTGAATCCTGCTTGATTGACTGTGCGTGATTTGTCGCTGCCATTACAATTCCTCCCATTTGTCACAGATGCCCGCAATTGACTTGTTTGCCGATTAATTTCATTGTAGGATGTTTCCACAGACGTTACAAGTGTAACGAAAAATTTGGAGGCTTAATTTATGAAAAAACAATTAGTTGTCGTTACTGGTGGTAGTGGTTTTATTGCGGTCCATATCATTTTACAATTGCTACAACAAGGTTACGCGGTCCGCACCACTGTCCGTTCACTAAAGAAAGTGGCTTTAATCCACCAAATGTTAACAACCGGCGGGGTTTCTGATTTCACCGACTTAGAAGTCGTTTCCGCCGACCTCACCTCCAATCAGAATTGGGATCAGGTTATGCAAGGTGCCACCTACGTGATGCAAGTCGCTTCACCGACGCCCACGCTGAACTTCAAAAATGAAGACGAGATGATTCGTCCAGCTGTTGATGGTGTTTTACGGGTCTTAAAAGCGGCCCGCAACGCGAACGTTAAACGGGTCGTCTTAACCTCTGCTTACGGTGCCATCTTTGCAGGTCACCCCAATCGAACCACACCATACACAGAAGCGGATTGGTCTGACCTATCAGCCAAAAATATTCATCCGTATCAAAAATCCAAAACACTGTCGGAACAAGCGGCATGGGAATTCATCCAAAAAGACGGCCGTGGGTTAGAGTTAGCCAGCGTTAATCCCGTTGGTGTGATGGGACCCGTTTTAGCCAACGATTATTCCCACTCTAACATTCAAATCGAAGACTTGCTGACCGGAAAAATCAAATCCGTTCCCAAAGTTGACTCGGGTTACGTTGATGTCCGCGACGTAGCTAGTTTGCACCTCTTAGCAATGACTCAACCACAAGCCAAAGGTGAACGTTTCTTAGCAACCACGGGAGAGACTTTATCTATGTTGGACGTCGCAGCTATTTTACGCGCCCACTTTCCCGCGTTTGCCAATCAGTTGCCAACCAAAGAATTACCTAACATTGCCGTTAAGGTAGCCGCGATGACTAAGCCCTACTTAAAAATGGTAGCGGGACTAGTGGGGACTTATGCCGAAACCAGTAACCATAAAGCCGTTACCGAATTAGATTGGCACCCCCGCTCCGCTGCCACAGCCATTATCGCAACGGCGCAGTCGATGATTGATTTAGGAATCGTCACTGCTCCTAAAAGGCAATAAACCTAAATGACTTAATTTCAGTGATTAAAAACGAGAACGAGCCCAAAGGCGGTTAGTTTACGAGCATCAACGTGGAATCAGCGGCATAAACTGTCTTTTCACGCACATTTCGACGCTAATATTAGAAAAGACTTGCAGTTATCCTGCAAGTCTCTTTTTGACTCTTGTTCCAAACGCTATTGCTTAAACTTGTTTTAGATCTCACTGGGCTCATCAGGAACTAATTGAATCAATGGTTGCCCAAAATTAACTTCATCACCATTCTTGACGAGTAAGGCTTTAACTTGCCCAGCTTGCTTCGCAACTACCGGCCGCATCATTTGCATCGCTTGGATCAGCCCAACTTGTTGACCCACGCTCACTTGATCACCAACGCTGACGTATGGTGCTTCTTCTGATGAATGGGCCTGATAGAAGATCCCAACCACGGGCGCCGTAATGCAGTCCGCTGGATCAATGGTTACTTCGGTTGGTGCTAGAGCTGGTGTGCTAACCGGTGTTGGCGCCGCTGCCGAAACAGCCGGGGTACTCACTGGTTCGGGCGTTGGCGCGACTGGTGCCGCACTGGCTGCGGGAACATTCGGCATAGGTGTTGGCTGAGTCGTCACAACTGGTTTGCCATGACCTTTTTTACCCATTTGAATTTCAAAGTCTTGATCACGATATTCAAAATTGGTTAAATTACTCTGTTCAAACTTATCCATTAATTGATAAACTTGCTTTAAATCCATCAAACAACCCTCCAATAATTTACAACTATTATTATAGCGCTAAGTGTAGCGCAGGATTGTTGTGGAAATGTGAAGCCTTGATTAAGATTTTCTCAACATTACGCTGAAGCCAAGTCGCGCGCGGTTGCCGCTAGTTTAAATGAAAATAATGGCGCCGGTGATTTACCAGCAGTTGCATAGGCTAAGACCGCATCGACGTGATCCAGTTGCATCAGCCGATTATCCAGCTGCCAAAGATCACGTTGATAATAATCATGACAATACTGGATTAGATTCGTCAAGAAATTGCCGATAGCTTCATTAATTGTGTCACCACGGCCATCAACACCCCAAAAATCAGTCGATTCTAACCAATAACGCTGTTCTGACAACTCACGATAACGGCCCGCCTCATGGATTAATACTAAACGTGGTTTCATTGCCAGTCCCCCTTTAACTTATTGCAACATCCTACGTCACAAAAGATAACATCAGCTGTGGACGCTGACAATAGTAAACGACCAACCGGTTTGAAATTAAGGTTCTTAACTGTCGTCACCTTAATTTGAAAACAAGTTAGTCGTTTTTCTTAAGATTATAAACCACGTTCTTTGTTCAAAAAGTAGCCATGATGTTGAATATCCTGTTGCAAATCAGCCATCGTAAATTGATGGTAGTACGCCCGATATTGACGATCGGCGACGGTAAATAAATCCGTTAACGTCTCACTAATATTGGCGGCAATTGGGGACTGCTCCGCTTCATCATCCGTCTCTGAATGACCGGTAATGAAGCGCGCGTAGCTAATCGTTGGCGGAATCGTCAGATCGTACAGATCGCCTAGGTTCATTTCAGCTAAGTCTTTTTCAAGTTGGTAACCGCCATTCTTGCCGACGGTCCCAATCAAATACCCTTGCTTATGTAAAACCGATAAAATATTACGAATCATCACGGGGTTTAAATGTAACGATAGCGCCAGTTCCCGGCTGGATACCTTATTAGGCCGATGCGCATCCAAATATAATAAACTGTGCACCGCCACTGAAAAATCAAGTTTCATAATAATCTCTCCCGCAATCCATGAATTAACTCTAGTTTACCACCAGCTGTAACTATTATCATTTCAATTAGCTTTCAAGTTACGTTATAATGCGCTCAGGAGGCTTTTTATGACAACTGAACTCAGTGCGGCGACCTTCAAACTAGCAGATCAAGCTGCTTTGTCACCTGCACAACAACAATTGGAACAAACTTTACTAACCTTTATTCGCGAGCACCGCACCCAGCCGAAAACGGGGCTTTTTGTCATTCACGGCGATGCCGGCACTGGTAAAAGTGCCGTTTTAGCGGCGGCCTTCAGTCGACTGCAAGCGTTGAGTCGGAGTCAAACACCCAACGACTTGCAAGGAACCCATAACTATCTCGTTGTTAACCATAACGAAATGCTAAAGATTTATAAGCGACTGGCCGGTGACGAACCAGACTTGCGCAAAAAAGACTTTCAAAAGCCCACACCACTTATCAATCGGCTGGCTAAAACGACCGAACCAGCTGACGTCGTCTTTATTGATGAGGCGCACTTACTCCTGACCCAGCCGGATCGCTATAATAAATTCACGGGTCATAATCAACTGGCCGAGATTATCAAGCATAGTCGTGTCGTGGTGTTAGTCTTTGATACCCATCAAGTGTTAAAACTGAAAAGCTACTGGCAAGCGAGTGACTTACAGCCATTTTTAGCCCAATACCCGCATCAAACGTTTAACTTAGATGAACAATTTCGCGTCACGGGGAATGCTCAGGTCGTCAATTGGATCGATCAGTTTACCCAAGGCCGACTGTTGCCCAAACCACATGACCCCAAATTCGACTTTCGAATTTTTGCCGATGGTCAACCCATGTATGATCTTATCCGCCAACGTGATCAGCAAGTCCAGCTGTCGCGCATGATTGCCACCGCTGATTTCCCGTACGTGGTCAATCATGGCACTTGGTACGTGACGGCTGGTCAACTTAAATTACCGTGGGATAAAGTGAATTTGACGGATGATCCTTGGGCACTGCGACCAGAGACCTTGGATGAAGTGGGATCAATCTACACCATTCAAGGCTTTGATCTGAACTATGCCGGCGTCATTCTTGGGCCATCCGTTGGTTATGATGCCGCCACCGACACCATCGTCGTTCACCCTGAGCGTTACGAAGATCAGGAAGCTTTCAAAAAACGCGATGATCTCGGTCAGTTGGACCCGTTGAAGTCACAACTTATCTTCAATTCGATCAACGTCCTCATGAAGCGTGGCCGCTATGGGCTTTATTTATATGCGGTCGACCCCGCACTACGTCAACGGTTATTAGCGTTATAATTAACCATAATTGTAAGAGGAGGGATTTTTATGAAAGTTTCCATTCCAACTGAAAACGGTGCGCTCGCAGCACAATATTCCAAGCAAGCCACCGCAGACCAACAATACAAGGGACACCCAATCATTTCATTTCCAGTGCAAATTGCCGATGTTCCCACTGGCACCCAATCCTTAGCCTTCGTTTTTTACGATGACGATGCGATTCCGGTCGGTGGCTTTACTTGGATTCATTGGATTGCCGCAAATTTACCGGCTGACACGACGGCCATTCCAGCCAATGCCAGTCAAACCGGTGTCATTCCAATGATTCAAGGAAACAACTCGACTGCTGGCGGTTATACCGGCGAAACAGATCTGAAAGTGACGCAACATTACGTGGGGCCATATCCACCAGATCAAGATCATGATTATACCTTTAAACTTTACGCTTTAGATACGCAATTACCACTATCGGCTGGCTACTGGTTAAACAACTTTTACAAAGCCAGTGCCGGTCACATCCTCGCCACCGCCCAAACTGTGGTCGTGGGTAAAAAGTGACTTTTAAACTCGTTGTCAAAAACAATTGGCAACGAGCTTTATTTATTTATGGAATTATTTCATAGCTATTTTTGTTATCAGATTGATTTATAATCTTGATAGTTATCATTACATATGACCTGAATTTAAATTTAGCTTGTGATATAATCGAAAACATTGTTGCTAAATAAATAACTTTTTTATATCAAATGCCATACAGGAGGAAACTTGTTTTATATGTCTTTGAAGAAAACTGAATTGCGCGACTACTTAGTTGGCTTTGCACTCGTCTTAACGATGGTTGGCGTGGCCACTTGGTTACACGATTACGAAATTATTTTACCCGAAATTGCGGCTTTAACGACCGGCATGTGGATCTATCATAAACAGGACTGGGTTCGTCAACCTATTAAAATTTTCTTGGCGCCCTCTGGCACGGCCGTCATTGGCTTTGTCATCAACCTATTACCGCTCAACTATCCGACAAAAGTGGTCCTAACACTCTTGCTCATCCTCGTTTTACTGCGCGGATTACGTTCGACGTTAGCGCCATCTTTTGCAACCGGCTTACTGCCAATTATCGTCAATGCCACCCACTGGTCCTTTATTGTGGCGATCTTCGCCTTCACCTTGATTTTGATGGCTGGCGTCTGGTTACGCGGTCTGCATCGCGGTATTCCAGCCGGTAAACCCCTCAACTATCGGCACATGGCCCTCTTTCTAGCAGCTGGGTCGTTGTGGACTGGCCTCGTTTGGTTGAGTGGTAATCCCCAAATGGCCGCCATTCCACCAGTACTAGTTGTCTTTTTTGAAACTTTACAACAACCAGCTTACGGCGGCAAGATGGCTCTCAAACACATTGTCGCCTTGAGTGGTGCGGCAACGATTGGCGTGCTGGTCCACCTACTCTTCGCCTCATGGCTCCTAACGACGTTAATTAGTTTACCGTTAGTCTTTATTTTATTGACTGTTTTACGACTGAAGTTGCCCGCAGCGTACGCCTTTCCGCTGCTCGCTCTCGTCTTACCTGCCAACATGTTTCGTCACCTGCCGATTGCGGCGTTGCTGGCAGCCAGCTTCTTTCTGGGCATCGTCTTTGTTTACAAGCAAGTGGCTAATCGGAGGCGCTATGCGACTGAAAGCGAATAAAAAAGCACCAGCAGCTTCCCGTAAAAACGGCGCTGTTGGTGCTTTATATTTTACTCACGACAATTAAGAATTACGCCGACGATTCTTCATCAGAACCCAGATCAATAAACCAATCAAAATAATGATGACCCCAGCTAAAATGGCAACAAGTGTCCAATTAGTTGTCTTTTCTGGTTTATACGCGGATGTCTGATTCAGCTTATTGGCTGTTTTTCTAGTAATGGTAAATGGTCTGCTCAACGTCCAATGGTATTTACCTTTTTCCGAATTAGCCTTAATATGCATCACATAGTTACCGGCCGCCAACTGTTTCGTCCCATCACCCAAGTTATAATTAAAATGACTATTTGGCGCCATGGCTAATTTACTTTTGGTTGTTTTCAATAATTGCTTAGATTGACCAACTTTAGTCACGTAACCGGTTACTTTTAGGTCATGGACCATCACTGCCCGCGAGTTCTGCAGCTTGGCCGTAATGTAGTTGCGATAATCAACTTGTTTTGCCCCCGCGGCTAATAAATTCAACTTTGGTTTGACCGTTAACTTTGCCGTTTCACGAAGTTGTAACCCTATTGTATAGCCAAATTGATTTTGAACACTTACTACTTTTTTATGCTTATCAGTGGTAACATGTTGAACCACCGCGATCGCACCCAAAGCGACCCCTGGAAACTTTTTAGCGGGAACCTTTATTTTTAAATTAACTAATACCGACTTATTTGCCGCAACCGTCAGAGTTTTCACTGGGGTCGTGGCTCGCACTAAATTGTATTGTAAAGACTGATCTGGATGCTTCCCAGTATCATTATAAATCACGTGGCCATCATCCGAAGTCGCCGCTAAATAAGTATGGACGTCGTACTCATGCGCCTTCGTATCACCATTGTTAATCCGAACAGTCACCGATTGTGTCTGGGCAGGTTTCACCAATAAGTCAAAGTAACTCACGTCTTTATCGACCTGATTGTCCGGTAAAACCGCCTGAGCACTAAAATGATTACTTTCGGCCTGTGCAGTGACGCCACCTATAATTAAACTAACTCCTGCTAAAATTCCAATTAACCAACGTTTCACGTTCCCACCCTCTCTTACTAAATTATGTATTACGGAGGCATTCCCCCGTATTTGATTCAGTCAATTGGGGCACTAACCAATTGCCAAACTAAGGTTCCTCGATACCTGCCAGCCGTCAAATTTTGTGCTGGCAGTCGTAAACTAACCGGTGCAGTTTTAGTTGGCATGACCAATGCCCAAGATTCCAACCCTTGACCAGTTTTAGCAACCAATAATGGATTGGCTTGTCGATTGATCAACTTTCCCGGACTGACCTGACGTGGTGGCCGACTCACATTACCATTGGTCGTCCGTAAATCACCATCAATCGGCCACTGTAATTGACTTTGCAATACTTTACTTCCCTGAGACAATCCAGAAGGCCGCACCGTCAACTGCCACCCAGATGGTTGTGCGCGTCGATCAGACACTTGTACCATAACCGCTGATACGGTCGGTAATAAGGTACTGGCTTGCGTGGTCGCCTGGGTTTGAAATTGTAAATCACTGACAACATCAATTGTTAAACTGTCTTTCGAACCAGTCGACGTTGCCGTCGTTGGCGGCTTGACAATCGGATTAACCACGGATGACTCACTTTTACGGGTCAGTTGAACCGTCGCTTGCGTTGTCAAAGCTTGCACCGGATTGGGTGATACAAACCAACCAACGAACAAGCCACCAGTGACTGCCAGTAAGATCCAGTACTTACTTCGTCTCAACTTGAACACCACCTAATTATCTGTGACGCTAGTTATTCTGCTGGAAATTCAGCTAATGTCCAAGTCATTGTTGCAGAATAATCACCAGAAACATTACCCGCCGGAATTTCTAGACGGATATCTTTAGCTGAGTATGAAGTATGCCAAACACCCAGCCCTTCATTTTCTACAGCTTGAAAAATTGGCTTTGGATTCTCATTTGGGTCCACTGAAAAACTAGCTGGTGGCGCTGAATTATTACTAGACTCCTCACGAGTTACAGTGCCCATATCAATAGAAAATAAAGAATTTTTTATTGTATCTGAGCCGTCCGATGTTATAAATGGTCCCATCGACACGTCAACTCTCCAACCAGTGGCAAAACCAGGATTCGCCACAACAATATCATCCTTGATAGTTGCTTCAGGCGTAAAACCTTTCGCAGTAAGTACTGTTGAACCAAAATCGAAACTAGGCGCATTAGTCAATTCAACCTTACTATCTGGATCTTGAGTTAGTCCGACGACAGCTTTAGTCGTATTACTATTATTATCAATTGTCTCTGCTTGTCCCGTCACAGGTACCGCTAACAACATCACGACACCAAATACTGCCGTTAACCCTAAACTTTTTTTCATGATTGTTGACCCCTTTTCGCCACTTGATGACCCCGCCACCAAGCCAAACACAACTAGCGATAATAAGACAATTCATATTGATTGTGGCAACATCCAGGATTTACACCGTTTCAACCTGAACACCAACTACATATCCGTAACGCTCGTTATTCTTCCGGTAAACTAGACAATGTCCAAGTCATTGTCGAAGAATAACTACCAGGCTGGTTACCACCTGGAACTGTCAAAGTGGCATTACCCTCTGAATATGAATCATGCCAAATACCCAATCCTGTATTTTTTTCAGCTTGAAGAACTACCTGTGGCTTCGGATTTACATCCACTGAAAAGTTAGTCGGATAAACTGAAGGATTTTTAGTATCTTCAGGGCTTACAATGCCATTAATAGTAAAATCAGTTGAATTTAACGTAAAACTTGTGTCGTCATCCACAAATGGTGTCGCAGATACCTCAACACGCCAACCAGTGTTCAAACTAGGATTTGCCACAGTAAGCTCATCAGTAGTCACTGGAGTAAGCGTCATCTCTTCCGCAGTAAGTACTCCGGAACCAAAATTAAAACTAGGCGCTTGTGTCAACATGATCTGACCATTTGGATCTTGAGTTAACCCAACTTCGGCTGTGGTCATACCACTATTATTATCAATCGCCGCTGCCTGTCCCGTCACAGGTAATGCCAACAACACGGCGACACCAAATACTGCTGCTAAGCCCAAACTTTTTTTCATGATTATTGACCCCTTTTCGTCGCTTGATGACCCCGCCACCAAGCCAAACCAATCGCAACTAGCAATAAACAGATGATTCCTAATAAGCTCATTACTTAAACCACGTCATTTGTTTAAAAAAGATTCATCAAGAAGTACTCTTTATAACCATTTGATTGCCGGTAACATCCAGTACTTACTTTGTTTCAACTTGAACACCACCTAATCATAATCATCTGGGGCTTCTGGTGCGTTAGTTAGTGACCAAGTCAGTGTCGAAGTATAACTACCAGCAACATTACCAGCGGGAATATTTAAACTTGCTTGGTCAGAAGCATATGTGGTCTTCCAAGCACCAATCCCAGCATTTCTATCGGCTACGAAAATCGGTTGCTCTGACGTAAGTAATGTTACTTCCATACTATTTGGTTTTGCTGATGAATTTGATTCAACAGGAGTAACACTCCCTGCTGCAAGATTGAATTTAGTATCAGCCAACGTCTTTGAACCATCTGTAAAAGGAGTTGCACTCACGTTGACCGTCCACCCGGCTCCCAAGCCAGGATTTTCTACAACAAGATCATCATCAATAGTCTGTGAATGGAGCGTTAATGAACTAGTACCAATGGGTTGTGCTCCAAAATCAATATTTGGCGCATGGGTTAATTTAACAACCTTGTTATCTGGATCTTGAGTTAAAGTAACATTTGCTGTAGTGGTATCCCCGGATTGCACTTCTGCCGCTTGGCCAACCACTGGGACTGCCAACAATGTGGCAACGCCTAAAATTGCTGCTAACCCTAAACTTTTTTTCATGATTATTGACCCCTTTTCGCCACTTGATGACCCCGCCACCAAGCCAAACCAATCGCAACTAGCAATAAACAGATGATTCCTAATAGGCTCATTACTTAAACAACGTCATTTGTTTAAAAAAGTTCATCAAGAAGTACTATTTATAACCATTTGATTGCCGGTAACACCCAATACTTACTTCGTCTCAACTTGAACACCACCTAATTATCTGTGACCCTAGTTATTCTGATGGTGTGTTAGCTAGTGTCCAAGTCAGTGTCGAAGTATAATGACCAGCAACATGACCAGCGGGGATATTTAAACTTACTTGGTCAGAAGCATACGTGGTCTTCCAAGCACCAATCCCAGCATTTTTATCGGCTACAAAAATCAGTTGATCTGACGTAAGTAATGTTACTTCCATACTATTTGGTTTTGCTGATGAATTTGCTTCAACAGGAGTAACATTTCCTGCTTTAAGAATGAATTTAGCATCAGCCAACGTCTTTGAACCATCTTCAAAAGGAGTTGCACTCACGTTGACCCGCCACCCATCTCCTAAGCCAGGATTTTCTACAACAAGATCATCATCAATATTCACTGGATTAAGCATGAATGAACTAATACCAATCTTTTGTGTTCCAAAATCAATATTTGGCGCATGGGTTAATTTAACGGCATCGTTAACTGGATCTTGCGTTAACCCAACATTTGCAGTAGTAGTATCCCCGGATTGTACTTCTGCCGCTTGGCCAACAACTGGGACTGCCAACAATGTTGCAACGCCTAAAATTGCTGCTAACCCTAAACTTTTTTTCATGATTATTGACCCCTTTTTGCCACTTGATGACCCCGCCACCAAGCCAAACCAATCGCAACTAGCAATAAACAGATGATTCCTAATAAGCTTATTAACAACCACCACTGGCTTTCGTCTGTTTGTGGTAGCGCACCAAAAATTCCCGGACTAACCGTTTTAGCCGGCGTGACTAATAACTCATATTGGCTAGTTTGACTATCAACCAGCATCATCAACCCCTCCTTGTAATACCGCGTCACGACTCTCAAAATCACTAAACTGATACGTATCATTGCACGTTTACTTATGTTCACATTAACGAACAAACACTTCAACCATTAATCTATCAGATTATCGTTTGATAAGCAACAGTTTTCGCTTAAATTTTGTAATCGGTTACATCTTCGTGCTTATAGCTTTCTAGTTGCTTGTCTTGTGACACAAAAAGCCCCATAAAGTCGTGTTGGCTTTACGGGGCTTGTATGATAATTTATTTTAGTTTGGATCACAAAAGGTTATAGTATCATGCTTTGGCAATATCACTTTGGGGGGACTTTTGATAAGTCTAACGCCGGTCAATTTCACACGCTTGCTTAGCCCATCATTCGAAAAGTTGGGTTAAATTGGCTCGTTTTCCCCTCAATCGATTGCAACTAAATGATAAACATGTGATTGGAAATCGCCTCGCAATTCAGCCGTATCCGAATTAGCACCGTTGAATTGTGCGGGTTCACGCAGACCCAACTGCTGTAATAAACGACCACTGATAACTGGACCGTCATCAATACAGTAATTCTGATCCGCAATAACCGTTGGCAGTTTGAGATAGTTCAAGACGCCTGAATTTGGCGTGGCTAGCTTCCGATAAAACCCAACAAATAGCTCCGTCTGTGCCGGATTAGCAATACTCCAAGCTACGGTGTTGGCAGTTGGATCAAGTGACCGCAACTGTTGGAACTGACCATTCACTAGTAAATCACGATGTTGCTTATAATAGGCGATAGCGGTTTTGATAACCGCCAATTCAGTTGCTGGTAACTTGGTAATATCCAACTCGTAACCTAGTGGTCCGAAATTACTAACATTTTGTCGCATCGCTAGCGGCGTCTGTCGCCCCACTTGACCATTCGGTACAGCTGAGACATGATTGCTGAATGCTGATAACGGATATGCCAACGCCGTCCCGCTTAGGATTGATAGCCGTTCAACTGCATCACTGTCATCACTCGGCCACATTTGGGGACTGTAAAACAGCATGCCAAGATCGAATCGGCCACCACCACCGGCACAACCTTCAATCAATAAATCCGGAAAATCAGTCAAAACTTGTTGATAGAGCTGATAGACGCCAAGAATATACCGGTGAAAGAATTCCGTTTGTGGTAACTCTTTCGCTGCCAAATAAGGTGAGTAAGCCTCTGTAATATTGCGGTTCATGTCCCACTTAATAAAGTCGAGCTTGGCGGCAATAATCACAGGCTTAATCTGTGCATAGATTGCCTGGACCACGGCTGGGTTAGCAAAATCAAGCACATACTGCCCGCGACCAATTGATGTCCGCGGATAAGGATGCCGCACAATCCAATCTGGATGATCCCGATACAACGGCGTATCTGGTGAAACCATTTCTGGCTCAAACCATAGGCCCATTTGTAACCCTAATTCGTGGATTTGTTGTGAAAAGGACGCCATGCCATGCGGAAACTTGCGGCGATCCACCCGCCAATCACCCAGTGACGTACGGTCGTTATCACGATGGCCGAACCAACCATCATCGACCACTAAGCATTCCATGCCGAGTAGCTTAGCTTGTTTAGCCAAGGTCAACAATTTCGTTTCATCAAAGTTAAAATAAGTCGCTTCCCAATTATTAAAAACAATTGGCCGCGGGCGTTTTTGCCACTGCCTATCTACGATATGTTGTTGTGCAACAGTTTGCGTCTCGACCATTAAACCATTGATGCCGTTCGGACTGTAATACAGCAATGCTTCCGGTGTTTCAAATGACTCTGTTGGCGCGAGTTGCCAGCCAAAATAAGCTGGACTGATCCCCGTCATTAAACGTGTCTTATGCCACTCATTGACTTCAACTTGGCTTAAGAAATTCCCAGAATAAATTAGATTGCTCGCATAAACATCCCCATGTGTTAAGTTACGCTGCCGCATCAGGGCTACGAACGGATTGTGCTGATGCCCGGACGCTCCTTTCAAAGATTCTACTGACACCGTGCCTTGCGCCAAATTGTGAAACGTGACGTGTCGTTCTTTGAGCCAGGCACCAGCCAGATTAACCATCTCAAAATCATCATCGGGCAGTTCCAACACACCACTCATCATATTTTGAAGCATCACCGCGTCAGACCCCAAATTGGTCAGAGTACTACTACGAACAATCACGCCTTGCGCTTTAAAAATAGTGTAGTGGGCCACTAATTTCAATTGGTGTACAGCGTCCACTAAAGTAATCGCCAACTGCTCAGCTTCCTGAGACCCCACCGCATAAGTCGCCGGTTGAGCTAATGAACGCGGCTTGGTCGTGCTGATGGTATGGCTTTGATACCTAAAGTCCAAATACCACGGCTCATTTTGCCGGTAAACATCCAAAGCACCGCGACGAAAATCAGAGGACCCATACACAGGATATTCCTGAGCACGGTCGGCCAAGTTGAAATCGCCGAGTTCCGGTGAATATTTCACCGTTCCGGCTGATCTACTGACCTGGTCACACAAATAGGTCACCTCAGTCGCTGTTAAACTTCCTAGTGCTTTGCCATAGTACAAATGTCCCAATTGGCCGTTCGCCATGACAGTTAGCACATAGCTAACTTTGTCATTATGTAAATGAAAGGTTTTGTTATCAATCAGCTCAATCATGTCTTCTCCCACTTTCCCATGCCCAAATTTGTTTGATTATGCTTCATTATTACCACAACCTTGGTAATATGACCGACTATTTCAGCTTAGCTATGCTTAATAACACTAAGAAATGTTAAACCTGCCACGTAACTTAAAGCGGACATCATAATTTTGAATCAGTGCAATAATCATTGTGATGTTTTAATAAACGTTTACATAAATGAAAATAAAAAAGTCTATTTTATTTTTTTTACAGATTCTCGCAACATTAGTCGACTGCCACAAACGAGGTGTAAGACCATTTTGTGCGGTTCAATCATGCGATCACGAGCTAATTTGACGGCGGTACGACCCATTTCTTCTGCTTCCATCCGTACACTGGACAACGCTGGTACCAGATACTGGTTCATTTCAACATCATCGAAGCTGACCACTGAAATATCAGCTGGAATCTGTAACCCGGCGTTATTAATAGCTTTGTAGACGCCCATCGCCATGGGATCACTCCCCACCACGATGGCAGTTGGCCGCGTCGGCTGTGCTAAAATTTGCGCCGTCAGCTGCATGCCATCTTCCGCGGTCCAGTGACCAATCTTATCATTGGCAGGCAAATCATGTAATTTCATCCAGTTACGATAGCTCACCGCCCGCACTTCATTCTCGTCTCGAACGACACTACCGTCTGGCCGCACAATACTGCTCTCACCGCCAACAAAAGCAATCCGGCGATGGCCTAAATCAGTCAATTTTGTTAAGATATCCGCCGTCTTTTCCGAAAAATCCGTGCGAATCACGTCTACGCCAGCATGCTTGGCATAGCTATCCACCAAAATGAGATTTTTATTCTGGGCGGTAATCTGATCAATTGCTGATTGTGTCATTTCACCAACCATGATGATTGCTCCAAACTGACTCAACTGATCCCAGTCTTTTTCGGCATCACGCATGCCAAATGCTTTGATCACCCGCATCCGCCACTTCGCCGCTTCTTGTTCAATCCCACGCCGAATTTCATGGAAATATGGATCTTGCAATTCCGTCTCCAAATTATGCCGCAAAATCAAGCCAATGCTCATACTGTCATGATTATAGCGCGGCCCTTTTTTACTAGCTTCCTTGGAATAATGCATCCGATTGGCGATTTCAATCACCCGTTGGCGCGTATTATCGTTGATACTAAACGTTGGATCATTGTTTAAAATGCGTGACACACTAGCCGGTGAGACCGTCGCCATCCGTGCAATATCTCGAATACTAACCATTTTTTAGATCCGCCTACTTTCGTTTACTGTTTACACTTTACTCCCGATTTGTTTAAAAGCCTAATATCGGCAAACTCCTCCGCTCAATGAACAGATAGTTGTCCCAAAATATAAGTGGCTACCACGCCAACCAAAACACCCGCAATCGCAGTAATGGCTAAAACCCACCAACTTAACAGATCCACCCCCAGCGCAAAGAAGGACTGATTCCATGACCCCCAGACGGGTAACCAGGCGCCTAGTAAATGTAATTTTAAAAATGCCACCGCAATCAACGGCCCACTGACTAAGGTCGCCAACACGCCACTAAGCCTGCCTTGACTGGCTAAGACGATCGAAATCAAGTTAGGCAGATACACGATAATATTAACGAGTAACAAAGCCAGTGTGAACCGATAGCCCCACCCCATGGCCTGACGCATATGATCACAATCATGAATAGCAATAATCTCCAACATGGCTAGATTCGTGATCACTAACACATAGCTCTGGCTCAACGACGGCTGTCGGCGTGAAAAAATTCGCTGATGATGGATGCACCGTAACGCCCACCAACCGATTACGATCATTGCTAATCCTAATAAGCCATGAATCACAACGCCAAATGGGCTATGCCCCCGCCACATTAACCCGGTCGCCACTAACTCGGTGATTGCTAGCGCGCCAATCAACAGCCAGCTAATAATCTTCGCTATTCGTGATGTCATTAGAGCCATCCCCTTCTGCAAGCTATATAATCAAATTGTAACGCTTTCATTGCCGCAAATATACTGTTTTCAGTCATTTTCAGGCAGCAAAAAAGCCAGCACCATGTCGTACTGGTCGCTGACTGTTGGTCCGATTAAGTTAGGCTAAATAAGCCAAGATAAAGGCGATTAAAGCCGGTAAGCCTTGAATCACTAAGATTGATTTGCTGGCCGTGACACTGCCAAAAATCGCGGCAATAATAATGCAAGCCAAGAAGAACATGGTCACACCAGCACTCGCGGCGACAGGCACGACGAACAAACTAAAGATGATTCCCACGGCCAAGAAGCCGTTATACAAGCCTTGATTTTTTAACAACGTTTGGACCGCTGGGACACCCAATAAGTTGCGATCAACCCCGAACGCCTGTGAAGCCATTTCACTATCCGCATTAAACATTTCTAACCATAAGATGAAAAAGTGTTCCAGTGCAACTAAGCACGCCATGATGGTTGCTGCGATTTGCATCTTGCTATCCCCTTTGTAAACCATATTTCCACCTTTTAGTTTAACAGAACCTTATCTTAGTTAACAGAATTCACTAACTTTTTACTTATCGGCGTTACAGGCTGACGCGTTTGCTCAAACGCAAGGCTAAGCCAATATACACCAGGCCCACTAATGCCAGTACAAAAAACATGCCTTGATACTGTAGCCCTTCTACGAGCCAGCCAAGAATAACCGCACCCAAGCCCATGCCAAGATCATAGGAGTTCAAAAACATGCCTGTGGCAGTATCACGATTTTCTAAAGTCGTCACTTTAAAGACCCATGCCTGCAAGGTCGGGTAAATGGCGCCATCCGCGACACCATAAAAAACACCAGCGACAACTAATAACCAATTGCTACTGATTAGCGCAATCATGACCATGCCCACTGTCAAAAGCACCGTGCTGATCAATAATACCAAGCGGGGACCACGTTGATCGAATGACCGCCCCACGATTGGCCGAATAACCACCCCAGCAATTGCAGCGACAAAGAAGAACCACGAAATCGCTGTTAAATGCTGCGCCTGTGCGTAAATCGGCGTAAACGTCATCACGCCACTCATCAAAACACCCAGGATAAAGACCAAACTACATTGTGGGATAAATTGGCGATCGAAGACGGGCGCACGATTAGTCGGCTTGGCGGCAGCATCAGGGGCCGTCGACTTGGTCGTCCCCAGAATGGTTAACAGTGCCAAAAACAAGATACCGATACAAGTCATGAAAAACGCGGTGAAAGAAAACTGCTGCACAATTGCCAAAGCCAACAGTGGCGCCAACGACGCGGTTACCATCGTGCCAATCCCGAAGTATCCCATGCCCTCACCAATCTTGTTCACCGGTAATTCATCCGCGGCCGAAGTCGCAAAATAAGTCGTCGTGATGCCATGGCCCAAACCATTAAACAGCCGCAACAAGACTAACAACCCGAAGCTCCCCAACAACGGATAACCGATTGACGCTAACAAGTAACCCAAGATTCCACCCACTAGCAAGACTTTCTTACTAAATTTGCCTGAAAACCACGGCACGAATAGCCGGGTAACCAGTGCCGCAAACATAATGGCGCCCACGAAGACCCCGATTTGCGCGGGGCTTAATCCGAGTTGTTTACCAAACAATGGCAAAACTGGCACTTGCATGTTGTAAACCATAAACAATAGCGCGTTACCAATTAAAATTAAGATGAAGTTACGGCTCCAATACGACGTTTTCGTCATGAAAATTCCTCCCTGAGAAGACAAAAAGCGGCCAGATAAGATTAAGTGTTTCATCTTATCTGGCCGTAACCCTCCGATACGCCGCAGCGTACCTTATCTAACTTTAATGTCTTCCGATAGTGTTATTTATTTTCCTTAATTTTAGCGTAACTGCTTACTGAAAATCAAGGAGAAATTTACATTCCAGGCATCCAAACATCTTCCGGCTTGACCCCTTGTTCTTCTGCAAACGCATTACGCAAAGTGGTCATATCCATTAAATGATACGTCTTTGGATGGGCTGGATCATAGGATTCAATCTGCGCCATCATGCCACCATCTTCATGTTCGATAATGTGGCAATGGTACATGTAGACCCCGGTCAACTTGAACCGAACTTTGATTCGAACCGTTTCACCAGGATTAACCCCGACCGTATCTTTCCAACCATGTTCATTTGGATAAACCGGACCATCATTACGGGCTAATACCGTGAATTGTGTCCCGTGGACGTGGAATGGATGAACCATCCCATTTTTCGTACTATTCGTATTGGTAATTTCCCAAATCGCCACATCGTTAACTTTTTGGCGCGCATCAATCCGTTGCATGTCAAATTTCTTATGATCCATGGCGACTTCTTCATCCATGCCATCCATGGTGATCTTCCGTACGGGTAATCCCGGTGTCGGCGTCTCATCTGGAATATCAACCAACCGATCTGGTAACTTAGTGTTGTCTGGTTCAAAGGCCTTGATACGGAAATGGCACAATGGCGTGTCATCCGTCATCAACGTGACTTCATCGCCTGGTTGGTAATTGCCAAAGTCCACCACGATTTCATCACGTTCAGCACAAGTTGCCATTAATTTGGTCAAATAAACGGGTGCTGGCATGATCCCGCCGTCAGAACCGACTTGCGCAAATTCCAGATCATCATCAAAGTGTAAGCGCCATTCACGCCGGTTGGACCCATTTAAAATCCGCAGCCGCACGCGTTGAGTGGTCACGTCAAAGTAAGGATTAACGGTCCCATTAACTAAGGCCGTATGCCCTTGCACGCCATCCGGATCATAGTCCGCCCGATAATCAAACTGGTTATCTTCATGGAATTCACGATCTTGCAAGACCATTGGAATATCATCGACGCCATAATTGCGCGGTAATGGTAATTGGTCTTCTACATCATCTTTAATGAGGACCATCGCTGCTAAGCCTTTCCAAACTTGGGTCGCAGTAGATGGACACGGATGAGCATGTAGCCAAATTGTCGCAGCTGGTTGATCCACATCAAAATCAATATGGTTCGTCTTACCAGGATAGACCGGCGCATGACAGCCACCATCAGTGATTGGCCCTGGCACGTTCAAGCCATGCCAATGAAAAGTCGTTAATTCAGGTAAAGTATTTTTTAAATCGATATGCGTATGTTTACCATTGTGAAAAACAATGGTTTGACCCAAGAAACCTGCATTGTAGCCCCAGGTTTTAGTCTTCTTACCTGGTAAAAATTGTGTTTCGCTAGCTTCCGCAGTCACCGTGTAATAGTCATCCGTCGCCGTTTGCTTATCTGGCTTCAATAACGGTGGAATCGCTAACGGTTGTGGTGGCATTTTCGGTGTCACTAACGGAATGTAGCCCCCATCGTGAGTATTATAAGCTGGTTCATCAAAAAAATAATCGGTATAGACTTTCTTTGCCATTTCGACATCCCCTTAAAATTCTAAACAACAATTATCCGTTGAGTCCCTAATCCGTGTCAGCGCTTACTAACACATAACTTTAGTTTAGAATTATTTTAAAACAGTGTCAACGACTAACGGAGCTATTTACAAGGTATCTGTTTAACTTGCCGCTCCGGTTGGTCTGGACTGCCCTAGTTAACGAATCTTTAATATTAATCAGATCACATCAGTAAAGATTACAACTAGCCACTATTTGACGTCGGAGTTGACCAGTACGTTCGTCGTGTTAAGACACTTAGCTGGGCGAGCTCACCCAGGTTAGTGTCTGGCCGACTTTTAAGACGGGAGCTTCGGCTTAAAAGCGCCCTGCAGACCGATCTTTGGCTGCAGGTCTGCCCCCACGACGAACGTGCTGGTCAACGGAGATGGGCTGTTACCTCACATTTCAGCAATAAAAAAGAGCCTAGGTTTTAGCCTGGGCTCAGTCAAAACGTGGCGATTGCAAATCATGCCTGTGGGGTCTACACCACGTTTTTCAAATCGATAGCCAACCACCAACTATAGTTGAAAAACTAAGCTTACGAATGCCTACCAACTGGCGTATGATACCGCTTTTTGACTGCAGTGATATCATTCCTACTAATGCCGTTATAACGATTGTCGGCGAGCATTACACTATTCCGCGCAGTGCTATGTTGCAACCCCATCACGTGACCGAGCTCATGTTCGGCAACGTGAATCTGGTTGGAAGTCGTGTAATGGTACGTTGCTAAATTTCTGGTTAGCAGCAAAACTTTGGCCTGATTATAGTATCCTTTTTGAGGACCATACGTAAACGTGATTCCAGCCAACATATGATACTGGCCGGTCGTCGAATTACTGGTTGTTAGCGTCACCTGATGATGCGCATTGGAACCCTGAATGAATCTAAATTGACCCGTTGAATTCCAAGCGCGAATCGCAGTGGCGTAAATGTTCCGATAATAACGGGACCCACTAACAACATAGGTGACACGTGGTTCACGCCAGCGACTAGCTCCGAACGGCGTCGCTGACGAAGCCTCCGCCACCACGCCAATATTCAGAACCAAAGTTGTTGCCAACACTAACACACCTAATCGAATTCGCTCTCTCTTCATTGCCGTTACCTCTTTTCACCACAATTGAGGTAGCCATCAATGTACTTTTATTTTAAAACCAGCTCACGACCGGACGCCATTCAACAGTCCAATTTATCAGAAAATAACGAGATTTATCGTACCACCCTCGTTAGTTAATCGCGCTATCTCATCGCGAGTGCTATTATGGAAATAATTACTGGTCAGTTCTCTTCATTACTAAGGGCTGAACCAGCTTTGTGACCACAACATCTAACTTTCAGGAGGGACTTAAATGTCCATTAAACAAACCATTGTTCAACAAGCTTTACCTTTAATCAAACCCGGCATGGTCGTCGGTTTCGGCGGCGGTTCCACGGTTGCCGAACTCGTCAAAGAAGCGGCCAATCTTGTCAACGAGATTCAAGTTGTCACGCCATCGCCAACAACACGCCAGCTGGCGACAGTTTTAGGATATACCGTCATTGACCCGCAATACTGTGATCGCGTGGACATCGCGTTTGACGGCTGTGATCAACTGAATACGCACGGTTCCGCCCTAAAAAGTGGCGGCGGGATTCACGCTAACGAAAAGATCATTGCGACCTTAGCCGATGAATACTGGTTATTAACAGTCAGCTCACGACTGGTTCAAACGACCTTTGATACGAAGACACCGTTAGTTTTAGAAGTCTTACCTAAGGCCCTTGCACTCGTCATGCGCACCATTTCCGAGCACGGCGGCCAACCCACAATTCGGACCGCAACCAATCGTGATGGCATGACCTTGACGGACAATGGCAACTTTTTAATCGACTGCCATTTTCCAAGTTATGAACATCTAGCCGCGCTAAATAACGATTTTGCCACACTCGCTGGCGTTGTTGAAACGTCTTATTTTGATCGGTTAGTGACAAATGCGCTCCTTGGTGATGAAACCACTGGTAAGGTCGAACAACTATTCTAAAAAATTAAATTTAGCCGGTGATTGATTCTAGTGAAAAATCAATCACCGGCTAAATTTAATATCAATCAATTGAAATTATGATTTAAAGCTGTTGCCGGTGTAGTGTGATTATCACATTTATAAGTACCCACTTAACTTGCCGCTCCGGTTGGGCTGGACTGCGCTAATTAACGAACCTTAACATCAATTAGATTACAAATAGCCACTATCTGACGTCGGAATTGACCAGTACATTCACCGTGTCGAGACCCTTAGCTGGGTGAGCTGTCCTAGGTTAGTGTCTGGCGGACTTTTAAGACGTGATTTGCGGCTTGAAAGCGCCCTACAGACCGAACTTTGGCTGCAGGTTGCCTGCCCCACGGTAAACGAACTGGTCAACGGAGACGGACAATTAATGTCCTATTTTAATAAATACGATGGCTATGATGCACCCAGTCACTTTCCTTAAATAATGACGACAAAAATAACCCCATAAATCTAACTGTTAATGACGGTTAGACTTATGGGGTCTGATGCCAACTAGTTAAAACAGCTAATTGGTTTTGGGTTAAGACTGCGATGAGGCAATCCACCTTTCTAAATTATCGTGTCTGACGACGAAAGCCCAAGTAACCTAACACCAAAATTAGTACTAAGGCTAAGCAACCAAGAATCGTGTCAACAGCCGAGTTCCGATGTTCACTAGTTTGTGGCAAACGACCAGAAGCTGGACTATATGGTGCTGGCGTATTGGTTGCGCCATTGCCATTTGGCATAATTGTATTTGGCACACTTGGTGTCGCAGTTGCTGGTGCATTAGGTGTTGTCGGCATTGTCGTGCTAGGTGCTGTCATATCAGGATTTACTGGTATGGTAGTTCCTGGTTGTTGCGGCTCTGTCGTACCTGGCATTTCAGGTTCAGTTGTCCCTGGCTTTTCAGGTTCAGTTGTTCCTGGCATTTCAGGTTCGGTTGTTCCTGGTTTCCCAGGTTCAGTCGTACCTGGCATTTCAGGTTCGGTTGTCCCTGGCTTTTCAGGTTCAGTCGTACCTGGCATTTCAGGTTCAGTTGTCCCTGGTTCTTCAGGTTCAGTTGTCCCTGGCTTTTCAGGTTCAGTCGTACCTGGCATTTCAGGTTCAGTTGTCCCTGGTTCTTCAGGTTCAGTTGTCCCTGGTTCTTCAGGTTCAGTTGTCCCTGGTTCTTCAGGTTCTTCAACTGCTGGCCGATCAATAGAGCTATCGGCAGATGCATTATTGCCATCGTCATCCGTATAAAGGGCGGCATTGTCAAAGGTTGCAGCACCTGTATCTTTATTGGTCTTAGTCTGATAGGTTATCGTCATATTCGTTTCAAACTTACCAGCTAAACTAAATGTGATCACATTCCCAGCAACACTAACGTTCAACGGCAACCGTTGACCATCTTCATCAACCGCCTGAGCACTATCACTCACATACGTTTGATTATCACTGAGTTCATCGGTAATCACTGGATTAATTAACTGATTGTCATTAGCTTTAATAGCTAATGTCCAGTTGATCTTAGTCCGGTCGTTTGGATCACTCCAAGCAGCCTCTTTAGTCATACTAATAGGATCTTTAGCTGGTTCAACTTCTGTGGCATCGCGGTCAATCGAAGCATCGGCTGACGCATTGTTGTTAGCTTCATCTTCATAAACAGCGACATTAGCATAAGTTGCAGCGGTATCAGCTTCATCAGTAGTGGTCTGATACGTTAAATCGAAATTATCTTCGTAAGTCCCACTAAGTTTGAAGGTTATTTCAGTCCCATTAGCCGTCGCGATAACTGGAACGGTTGCACCCGTTGCGGTGACAGCCCGAGCACTCCCATCAACAAACGTCTGGTTAGCACTCATTTTATCAACAATCGTTGGATTGACTAATTTATTACCATTAGCCGAAATCGCCAACTTCCAGTTCAACTTTGTTTGATCTTTAGGATCAGCCCAAGCAACTGATTTCGCCATCGTAATTGGCTCTTTAGTTGGTTCTTCTGGCACCACGGTCCGGTCGATTTCGGCAGTCGCATTAGCGTTGTTGCCGTTATCATCCTTATAAGTGGCATCGTTACTAAACGTTTCCGCGCCTTTGCCAGTCGTAGTCGTTTGATAAGTCAAATGTAGATTAGTCGTAAACGTCCCAGTGGCACTGAAAACTAATGATTGACCATTTGAACTCTGGCTTACTGCGACCATAACTTTATCACCGTAAGCATTGACTAACTTCGCACTACCATCCACATAAGTTTGATTCTTGCTTAAATGATCAACAATCTGTGGATTGACTAACTTATTCCCATTATCATTAATTTCAACGGACCAATTTAACTTTGTTTGATCTTCAGGATCAGCCCAGCTAACGGACTTAGACATCGCAATCGGTTCCTTTTGACCAGGTTCATCAGTCCCAGGATTTTCCGGTGGTGTCGTTTCGCCTTCACGATCAATGGACGCATTCGCTGACGCTTGATGCCCACCATCGTCCGTATAAGTGGCATTGTTGTTGAATGTATCAGCACCAGTTGCTAACTTAGGACGTGTCTGATAAGTTAATGTAATGTCAGTCGTATACGACCCTGACAACTTAAAGGTCATCGTATTGCTCAGCAAGCTACCAGAAGCAGTTACCGGAATATTTTGACCCGCGGCATCCGTCGCTTTAACACTCCCAGCGACATACTTTTGATTGCCACTGAAGGTATCTTTAATGACTGGATTAGTCAACGTATTGCCATCTGGACGAACCGCTAATTGCCAGTTGATCAAATTAGGCTTTGTTGGATCAACCCAGCTAGCCGTTTTTGACATCGAAATCGGGCCATCTGGTTCAGTGGCTTTACTCTCCACACTGACTTTGATCCAGCCTTTCCGATTCTTCGTATTGGTTTGTAAATATCGATTTAAAGTAATTACACCGTAAGAAGCACCTTGATCAATATGAGCTCGGCCAATCGTCCCGCTCCCACTACTGGAAGTTAAACTGAAATCATCCGGCTCTGGAATATTGATATTTTGTGGCAACTGGAAAATCATTGTGTCGCCAGATCTAACATCGGTACCGTTTGGAATACTCCAAGCATAGTTTACCGTGTATTCGCCCTTTGGAAGCTGCGCATCATTCGAATAAACCTTGCCATTGGCATCTTTAATGACCGCACTATTGACATCAAGTCCAACGACTGACGTAATTTCCTTCGCCTGCCCTAAAATTGGTGGACTCAGAACCATCAGCGCTAAACCAGTTATTGCAAGTAACAAATATCGCCAAAACTTGCGCATCATTATTATTTCCTCCTCGTATTTATTGTTATCAAGTAGTACTTCCTTGCTCAACACCTCCAAGTTACCATCGTTGTACATGTACCCTTTACCGTTATCATTCATTCGTTAAGCTTACAAACCACCTTAAAATGCCGTTATCACAGCTTTTATAAAACAATTAATATTTTACTGCTAGCCCCACTAAGGACGAGCAAGGACCAAGCAGTTTCATCATAATTAAAAAAATAAAAAATTTTCAAGTATAAAAAAATAAGCCTGGTCAGAAACCCCAGACTCATCACTTTACCACTTTCACCGAAAGCGTTGATGATTATTCATTAATTTAGCCAGTTGACCTTGAAATTCATTGCTATGATTCTGAATATCGGTCAGTTCGGAACTCATTGGCACGGTGTAGTCCGCAACTTCCCCATGCTCCCCTTGGTCCAAACCGAGTTTTTCTTCGTCGACATCGACTCGCATCTTCACGACCCGCTTCAAAATTACGATGATTCCGATACAAAGTACCGTCGTAAAGGCAATCGTGAAGCCTGTCGCAAGTAATTGTAGGCCAAAGAGTTTAAACCCACCGCCGTAAAATAACCCATTGGTCGTGATCGTTGAGTTAACAGCTTTGGTGGCAAATAGCCCCGTCATAATGCTACCCATGATTCCAGAAACTCCGTGACAGCCGAATGCATCCAAAGCATCATCAATGCCTAAGCGTGGCTTGAGCAATGTGATGAAGGCATAGCTTGTCATCGTGGCAATCAGCCCAATCCAGAAAGCCCCACTAGTCGTCACATACCCACAAGCCGGTGTGATCCCAACTAAGCCACAGAGCGTCCCGGTACAAACACCAACCAACGTTGGTTTACCTTTAGTGATCATATCAATGACCATCCACGTCATCATGGAAGTCGCGGTCGCTACGGTCGTTGTCAAGAAGGCCTGAACGGCAATGCCATTCATCGCTAACGCCGAACCCGCATTGAACCCATACCAGCCAATCCAGAGAATAACCGTACCTAAGAGTACCCACAAAATGTTGTAATGTTCCTGTGGCTTCCCCTTACTATAGTTGTAACGCGGTCCTAAGAATGCTGACAACACCAGCGCGGTAATCCCAGCATTAATATGCACGACCGTTCCACCGGCGAAATCAATCACACCGAGATGAGCCAAAAAGCCGTTATCCCAAACCATATGAACCATAGGATAGTAGATCAAAATGGACCAGCAAATGATGAAGGATAACAAGAACTTAAATCGAATCCGACCAACGACCGCACCAACGAACAGTGCTGGTGTGATGATGGCAAACATCATTTCAAAAATCATATACAGTCCAGTCGGAATCTTGGTTGGCGTTAATGCCGACAGATCCACGCCGTGCAACCAGATTGCCTTCAAATCCCCAACGACGCCGCCAAAATCACCTGAAAAAGAAAGTGAGTAGCCCACTAACACCCAGAGCAAAATTGCCAAGCCACAAATCATGAATACTGATAACATCGTATTCACAACGTTCCGCTTGGTGACTAACCCGCCATAGAAAAACGCTAGGCCGGGTGTCATGAACAATACCAATATACTAGACAAAACTAAGAACGTTGAATTTGCAGCACTCATAATTACAACTCCTATCCAGACCACTTGATGTAAGAAATTATAACATTAATTATGAAAATATCTTATTATTTTTTAATCCGCTACAGATTTTTTGCAATTATCCAATAATTAATAAGTTAATTTAGTGACTTTTACTAATCACATGTGATGTTTTGTGACATTCAGTACAGCTGTCTGTATTTAGAAGTATCCGCATAATATGTCGCTCCGGTTGGTCTGGCTTGATGCTGGAACGTGGTGGCCACGTTTGTGAGCCAAAGGTCGGGCTCACAAGCCGGGCTTTTCCTAAGCTGGAAATTCACCAGCAAAGGAAAATTTCACCACTGAGCATCATCCAGCCCGCCCTGCGCTAATTAACGAACCTTAATATTAATTGGATCACATCAGATAGCTTACAAATAGCCACTATCTGACGTCGGAGTGGACCAGTATGTTCACCGTGTCAAGACACTTAGCTGGGCGAGCTTACCCAGGTTAGTGTCTGGCCGACTTTTAAGACGTGACTTTCGGCTTGAAATCGCCCTGTAGACCGAACTTTGGCTACAGGTCTGCCTCCACGGTGAACGTGCTGGTCCATGGAGACGGCCATTACACAATTATTTAGAATAGAACCACTACAGTTTGTTAAGTGATATCCCTTAAATTTCTACTAAAAACAAAATTGTTCCGCAAAACACCTTGGCAAGCTTAGTTCCAAAATGGTAAAATTTTACTAAGCAGAATATTTAATGCGTCAACTAATTATGGTGGGATGATTTTATGCAACAAAAACTGACTGGTCAACGACGATTGTTACTTTTCGTTGGTTTAACGATTATCAGTATCGGTTGTGCCCTATTAGGCAAATGGGGCCGCACTGCAAGTGTTGTGCTAATTGGATTTGCCTTAGCAACTTTAACGAGTGGATGTCTACGGTTTTGCAAGGCCCGTGGCTTCCAACAAGGAAGTAGCATGCTACTTTCGCTCGTTATCGCCGCAGGTTACGTGCTTGTGATTTTAGGAAGCTATGGTTATTTCCGTGGCTAAGTACATAAGAGTTGATCACGATACCGTGGTCAGCTTTTTTGTTTTCTTATATTAGTTCCAGTTGTTTGTGGCAAAAAATGGTTCAGCCACTATCTCGTTTTTTCGGACGAGATAGCGATGTAACACCTGAAAACCCAAGGAAAAATAAATTTTACTAACTATAAAGACGAAAAAAATTGAATCAAGCGGCACATGTACAGGCCTGCAAATTGAGGTACTAATCGGATCATGGTATACCAGACTCGAAAGCAATGAGTCGGCACAACCAAGCTAGGACTTATCCCATGTAAGCCCAAAACCACAATTACTAAAAACTCATTGTCTTTCGGAAAGGTCGCTTAGACGATGCGTTTAACTAAATTACAACAGATACAAAGAATTACAAAGCAAAACCAGCGACAACAGTTCAAACGAACTTGGGAAACTCGGTTAGTTTTACTTGGAAGTAGTGTTGGTTTGGGAGCGGTATTATGGACTTTGCCTGTAGCCGCGGCGACAATCCCTACGGCAACGATAACGCCACAATCAGCAACGAGTTCAGTGACAACTAGTGCGGCAGCAAGTACCGGTTCAGTTGCCCTTCAATCAGCTAGTTCAACGAGTTCTAGCACAGCAGTTAGCTCAGCTGGTTCGGTAGTACCAACAACTTCGGTTGCTACGAGTTCAGCGACGACAACTACTACCTCAACTGCGACCAGTTCAGCCACGACAACCGCAACAACCAGTAGTGCCAGTCAAACGGGTTCAACTGCAACAACTTCACAAGTCAGCAGTGGTGGCATAACCTTCGTTCTTCCAACATTAACGGTTACTTCCGGAAATGTGAACTTTGGGAGCACTGGGTCTAATGGCAGTGCAGCGTCAGCAGGATCATCTACAACTGGAACGACAAGTACAGTTGCTAGTGCCGCAACGAGCACAACATCATCAACCGCAACAACGAGTACGGCAACAAGCACTGCAACGAGCACAACATCATCAACCGCAACAACGAGTACGGCAACAAGCACTGCAACCAGTTCAGCAAGTCAAGCATCAACGAACAGTAGCGATTCTGCAGCCGGTTTAGCTGCGCTACCAGATTCGACGGTCATTAGCTTTGCTGACCCGGCTATTGAAGCAAACGTCTTATCTCATTTGAACGTTACTGGCCCTATCACATTAGGTGACATTCGAAACTATAGTGGGTCGACCTTTCTGATTGGAACAGGGTACGAAGTTCCTATAGATGTCACGACATCATTAGCCGGAATGCAGTACTTACAATGTTTGCCAAAGACAACGTTGATTGACCTCAATCTTAATATGACATCACCAACTGTTGATTTATCACCATTGGAAGATGATCGCTATACCCGAATCACTCTTAATGTTGACGATATGGCAGCAATGAACCTTCAGCCATTATTAGCAATTGATCCAACAACAATTACGTCGCTGCAATTAAATGGTTCGGCTGTGATGGACATGAGTGTTTATCAAAATATCCCAAACGGCATGACGAATTCACAATTAGCAGAAATTGCGCCATGGTTAACCGCCATCGATAAGACCTCTCCTCATCTGATCAACATGAACTTGTCAAATGACTCCTTAACCGACTTTTCACCATTAAGCGGTTTTACAAAGCCAGTGATATTTTCTGCATTAGGTGAACGGGTCAATTATGATGCAACACCGGTATTCTTTGTCGACGGCCAACCTGGTACTTTCACCGGATTACCATTGACTGCCCCCGATGGGACTTCACTGACGAGTGACTATGCCGTTACTTTAAGTGGTAGTGCGACTCAAGCGGTAAATGATCCGACCCACCATCCAGAAGTTGACTTGACAAATTTGGGTAATGGCAAGTATGAAATTCCAACCCCTTACCCAACTGTGCCAAATGCTAACTGGTTCGCTTATGGTTTGAGCGGTTACTACGAGTTTGATGGTAAGACCCCAATCAATCTCCACTTCATTGAACACACTTATCCAAACGGTACGGATTTTGAATACGATATCATGGTCTATCAACCTGCTTACTGGTTAACAAAACCCGAAATAGCCGTCGAGTATGTGGACGCAAAAACCGGTGCTGCCCTTCAACCAACAACATTGTTCCAAGGGACCACGATTGGGTCCGCCTATGATCTGACGCCTCAAACCAAAATTGCCGGATATTCATTTGACGCGCAAAAGAGTAGTTCACCAACTGGGACGTACACGCAAGATCCACAAGCCTTGACCTTTGCGTTTGCCCAAGAGCCAGCCGCTCCGATTACGGTAAACTACATTGATATGGACGGTAACACTATTGCACCAAGCACCACAATTAATGGCTATGTGGGCGCTGCTTATCAAAGTCAGCCTTTAACAGTCGCCGGATACACGCTTTTACAGGCGGCTGTATTACCTACGACTATGCCAACTAGCGGGACGTTATCTACCACTCCAGGCAAGATCAATTACGTTTATAACACAAATACGTTAACGCGGACCATTCAATATCTTGATGTCACGACTGGTCGCGCCTTAACGGCTAATAGTTTTTCTGAACCTTATAAGAGCACAACTAGTTATGATCCAGCGACACAAATTGCCAATTATGAAGCGGAAGGTTATCAATTAGTCACAAACAATTATCCAACAACTGGGTCATTGTTTGGTGATCCAACGCCAACTGAAACTTATGAAATTGAATTAGCACATAAGACAGAAACCTTAACACCTACGACACCAAATTTGCCAACCGGCGTAATCCTTCAAAATGACGTCACTCGCACGATTAGTTACGTCAACAAAGCTGGTGAATCTGTTGCGGCACCAACGGTAGAAACGATTACCTTTAATCGGAATGCCGTACGTGACATGGTTACTGGTGATGTCACGTATGGGCCATGGGTCGCCACAAATACGGATGCTTTTGATGTAGTCACCCCACCAATGATTAACAATTTCACGCCAAATACAACTGCTATTCCAGCAGAAGCTGCGGTGGCTGAAACAGCACCGGACGAATTTGACACCGTAACTTATTCACCAGTTGCCACATCCGGCGCATCAAGCGGTGCGATGAGCACGGCTACTAGTGTAGCTACCAGTGCCACAACTAGTGCAGCCACTAGTGCGACGACTAGCACGACCACGAGTACCGCTACTAGTGCCACAACTAGTGCAGCTACCAGCGCAACAACTAGTGCAGCTACCAGCGCAACAACTAGTGCAGCTACCAGCGCAACAACTAGCGCCGCTACAAGCACGGCTACTAGTACCAGGAGTGCGGCTACTTCAACGACGCCTAAGCGTGTCATGAGCATGACGCCAACTAGAACAACTAGCGTAACTAACACGACACCAACCAGCGAAGTGGCACAACCAGCGACACCAACGCTGATAAATCGGTCTGGCGAAACTAAGTCAGCAACGATGACTAAGCTAACTGCGCCAGTTGTTTCTGAATCCAAGACGACGGCAACACCAGTCCGTCTACAAAAGCAGACGACAACTAGTGCGGCGGCATCCGTAAAGCTCGCTAATGTTACTGGTTCGCATCAAACTGCGGCTAAATCAGTTCAACAGAAACAAGCTGGATTACCTCAAACAAATGAGCAATCCAATCACGCTTCTTTGTTAGGTTTAATCTTAGTAGCCTTAGTTGGATTCTTCGCTAGTCTGAAACGGCTATTCAAACGAGAATTTTAGCTGAGTCATTAGGTTGCCTTTAAACAGGCTGTGACAACAGTCTAATATTTAAAGCAGGTCATAGAAACTTTGACTGCTATAAGAGTTGATCACGATACCGTGATCAACTCTTTTTTGCTTCCTTATATTAGCCCCAGTTGGTTGTACTTGAAAATAGTCCAGCCGCTGTCTTATTTTTCAGACAAGATAGTGATGGAACGCCTGCAGACTCAGTATAAAATAAACCTTACTAACGAAAAAGGCGAAAAAATCGATTCAAGCATTGCGTGTACAAGCTTGAGAATTGAGGTGACCGCTGAATCATGGTACACCAGACTTGAAAGCAATGAGTCGATACAGCCAAGTTAGGACTTATCACATGTAAGCCTAAAACCACAATTGCTAAAAATTCATTGTCTTTCGGAAAGGTCGCTTAGACGATGCGTTTAACTAAATTACAACAAATACAAAGAATTACAAAACAAAACCAGCGACAACAGTTCAAACGAACTTGGGAAACTCGGTTAGTTTTACTTGGGAGTAGTGTTGGTTTAGGAGCGGTATTATGGACTTTACCTGTAGCCGCTGCGACTACCCCTACGGCAACGATAACGCCACAATCAGCAACAAGTTCAGTGACAACTAGTACGGCAGCAAGTACGGGTTCAGTTGCCCTTCAATCGGCTGGTTCCACGAGTTCTAGCACAGCAGTTAGTTCAGCTGGTTCGGTAGCACCAACAACTTCGGTTGCCACAAGTTCAGTTTCGACAACTGCTTCGACTGCGACCAGTTCAGCCACGACAACGACAACCTCGGCCGCAACCAGTTCAACCAGCAGTGCCGCAACAACGAGTACGGTAACAAGTGCCGCTTCTAGTGCCGCAACAAGCACAACGGCAACGAGTACCGCGACAAGTGCGACAACGAGTATGGCAACTAGTGCAGCAACCAGCGTCGCGACTAGTACCATGACTAGCACCGTGACAACAACCGTAACAACGAGTACGGCAACAAGCGCCGCAACCAGTGCAGCAACTAGTACCGCGAGTCAAGCATCAACGAGTAGTAGCAATTCAGCAGCCGGTTTAGCTGCATTACCAGATTCGACGGTCATTACCTTTGCTGATCCGGCTGTTGAAGCAGACGTCTTATTTGATATGCATAGTTATGGTCCCATCACATTAGGTGACATTCGAAACTATAGCGGGTCAACCTTGACTATCGGGACGACGAACGTGCCACTACAAATTACGACATCATTAGCCGGGATGCAGTACTTACAATGTTTGCCAAAGACAACGTTGATTGACTTCTATACTAGTTTGACATCACCAACCTTTGATTTAACACCATTGGAAGGTGACCGTTTTGGCGATTTGACCATTGATGTTGACGATATGGCGGCAATGAATCTCCAACCATTGTTAGGAATTGATCCATCGACAATTGTGTCGCTTCAACTAAATGGTTCGACTGTGATGAACATGAGTGTTTATCAAGGTATTCCAGATGGGATGACGAATTCACAATTAGCAGAAATTGCGCCATGGTTAACTGCCATTGATCAGACTTCAACTCACCTAGTAAACATGAATTTGTCAGATAACTCCTTAACCGACTTCTCATCATTAAGTGGTTTTACGAAGCCAGTGCTATTTTCTGCATTAGGTCAACGCGTCAATTACGATACGAAACCGGTATTCTTTGTCGACGGCCAACCCGGTATCTTCACCGCGTTACCATTAACTGCCCCCGATGGGACTTCAATGACGAGTCATTATGCCGTCACTTTGAGTGGTAGTGCGACGCAAGCCGCAAATGATACGACTCACCATCCAGAAGTTGCCTTGACAAGCTTGGGTAATGGCGAATTTGAAATTCCGACCCCTTACCAAACCGTGCCAAACGCTAACTGGTTCGCTTATGGTTTAAGTGGTTACTACAATTTGACCACTGCGGCCCAATTGGATACCAACTTCGTTGAACACACTTATCCAAACGGTACGGACTTTGAATACGATATTATGGTTTATCAACCTGCTTACTGGTTAACAAATCCCGAAGTAGCCGTCGAATATGTGGACGCTAAAACTGGGGCTGCCCTTCAACCAACCGCATTGTTCCAAGGGACCACGATTGGGTCTGCCTATGATCTGACGCCTCAAACTAAAATTTCTGGATATTCATTTGACGCGCAAAAGAGTAGTTCACCAACTGGGACGTACACACAAGATCCACAAGCCTTGACCTTCACGTTTGCTCAAGAGCCAGCTGCTCCGATTACGGTAAACTACATTGATATGGACGGTAACGCCATTGCACCAAGCACCACCATTAATGGTTATGTAGGCGCTGCTTATCAAAGTCAGCCTTTAACAGTCGCCGGATATACGCTTTTACAAGCGGCCGTATTACCTACGACTGTGCCAACTAGTGGGACGTTATCTACCACTCCAGGCAAGATTAATTATGTTTATAACACGAATACGCTAACACGGACCATTCAATACTTTGATGTCACGACTGGTCGAGTCATAACAGCTAATGGCTTTTCTGAACCTTATAAGAGTACAACTAGTTATGATCCAGCGACACAAATTGCCAATTATGAAGCGGAAGGTTATCAATTAGTCGCGGATAATTATCCAACGACTGGGTCATTGTTTGGTGATCCAACACCAACTAAGACTTACGAAATTGAATTAGCACATAAGACGGAAACTTTAACACCTACGACAGCAGATTTGCCAACCGGCGTGACCCTTCAAAATGACGTCACCCGTACAATTAGCTACGTCAACAAAGCTGATGAGTCTGTTGCGACACCAACGGTAGAAACGATTACCTTTAATCGGAACGCTGTACGTGACATGGTTACTGGCGATGTCACCTATGGGCCATGGGTCGCCACAAATACGGATGCCTTTGGTGTGGTCACACCACCAATGATTAGCAATTTCACGCCAAATACAACTGCTATTCCAGCAGAAGCTGCGGTGGCTGAAACAACACCAGACGAATTTGAAACCGTGACTTACTCACCAGTTGCCACATCCGGCGCATCGAGCGGTGCGATGAGTACGGCTACGAGTGCCACAACTAGTGCAGCTACCAGCGCAACGACTAGTGCAGCTACCAGCGCAACGACTAGTGCAGCTACGAGTACCGCTACTAGTGCAACAACCAGCATGGCAACGAGTACCGCTACTAGTGCGGCGACAAGTGCAACGACTAGCACCGCTACGAGCACGGCTACTAGTGCAGCTACCAGCACAACGACTAGCACGGCTACTAGCACTGCAAGTGCCGCAACTTCAACGACGCCTAAGCGTGTCATGAGCATGGCGCCAGCTAAAACAACTAGCGTAACCAATACGACACCAACCAGTGAAGTGGCACAACCAGCGACACCAACGATGATGACTCGGTCTGGCGAAACTAAGTCAGCAACGATGACTAAGTTAACTGCGCCAGCTGCTTCTGAATCCAAGACGACCGCAACACCTGTCCGTCTACCAAAGCAGACGACAACTAGTGCGGCAGCATCCGTAAAGCTTACTAAAACAGCTAATGTTACTGGTTCACATCAAACTGCGGCTCAATCAGTTCAACAGAAGCAATCTGGATTACCTCAAACAAATGAGCAATCCAATCATGCTTCTTTGTTAGGTTTAATCTTAGTGGCCTTAGTTGGGTTCTTCGCCAGTCTGAAGCGGCTATTTAAGCGAGAATTTTAACTGAGTGATTAGGTTGCCTTTAAACAGGCTACGATAACAGTCTGATATCTAAAGCAGGTCATGGAAAGTTTTGACTTTCCATGACCTGCTTTTGTGTCTAATTAGGCAACTAAGTTTAAGCTTGTTGTCGACGCCGTAATAGCCGAACGCCAGTGATTCCCGTTGCAACCAAACAGATGACCAATGACACCATGAACGCCACGCGCATCCCGTCGATAAAGATTTCAGGATGAGCTGGCAAGTATGACGTGACTTTATAACCAGCCGACTTGCTCATGGCATCGTATAGCACCGTCGTTGCCACGGAAATCCCGATGATCATGCCGAGCTCACGTGCTAAGGCATTGATTCCACCGGCAACTCCAAGGTCTTTCACTTCAACCGAACTCATCACGATTGAGTTGTTCGGCGCTTGGAAGACCCCGTTACCGAAGCCGACTAACCCGATAAAGAACATGAAGAACCATAACGGGGTAGTCAGGTCCGCAAACATATAGCCAATCTGACTTAATGAAATCAACACTAACCCAATGAACGTCAATAATTCTGGGCCAATTTTATCGGAGATCGCCCCAGCAATTGGTGCCACGATCACTTGCACAATTGGGAAGGTCATTAAGGCGTAGCCAGCGTAGTTAGCGGCCAATCCGCGGGCATTTTCCAAATAAAATGGTGAAATCACATTAAAGAAGAAGTTCGCTACAAAAATCAGAAAGGCACAGAGAATACTAATCGAGAAGCGTGAATTCTTGAAGAGTTGTAACGCTAAAATAGGATTATCATGATGCAGTTCGACGCGTACAAAGACGACGGTCGCCACTAACGCAATCGCAAAAGCCCCTAAGATAATCGGTTTAGTGAAGCCAATTTGTTGCCCAATAAAGACGCCTGCAAACAAGCTGACCATCATAACCGCGAACAATATGGCGCCTGGTTTATCAATCGGCTGCTTACTCATCGTAATATCTTTTGGCAAGATCACTTGCCCTAAAATAATAGCTAAAATTCCTACTGGGACGTTCATCCAGAAAATATACCCCCAGCTCAAATGGGCCAGGATCAGCCCACCAATCCCAGGACCGGCGATACTACCGAGGGCCACGAATGAACCAATCATCCCTAACGCGCGACCACGTTCCTGGAACGGAAAGACTTCGGTAATAATCCCATTATTGGCACTCATCGTCATCGCTGCGCCCACTGCTTGGATACTCCGAGCCGCTAGTAACATGCCTAGACCAGAGTTAAATCCGCACAATAATGAGCCAATCGTGAATAGGACGGACCCAATCTTAAAGATCCGAATCTTGCCGTGTGAATCGCCTAATTTACCGAATAATAACAATAGCGCACAAATAATAATCAAATAAATTGAAACGACCCATTCGGCTTGGTTCATGGGAATCGACAACGATTTGCTCATCACGGGCAAGGCAATGTTGACGATACTGCCATCCAAGGTCGACATAAACGTAAATAGACAAACGGCAATCAAAATCCACCAACGCCGTTTTTGAATTTGCGGATCAGCCGCAAATGATGTTACTTTCATAATTCTTTTGCCCTCTTTGCTTGAATTAGCGCAGTGATCCAATCAAATTGGACCTGCGCACGTTGTTCTTGGAGTGACGTTGCTAACAAGGCATCCGCAATATCCGCCGCCAACATATGGGCGTTATGCTGCAAATGCGATTTTTGCGTGGCTAATCGTGTTAGTTGACCTTGCGCAAACGCTTGAAAATCAGTCAACACGCTAAGTTGCTGGTCACGTGTCAACAAATGTAAAAAATTCAACTTAATCTGGAACGTCAGTTGAGTCTGCTTATTCAGCGCAACGGGCGCGAGCACTAGTGCCCAAAAGTGTTGCCGACCACTAGCAGTGAGCGTTGCGACTTTCTGGGGTCGTTTACTCGTGGTCGTTTTGAAATCTAACGTTAAGTCCCCGGCACCTGCCAGTTTATCTAGCAAGGGATAGAGTGCCCCGAAACTAATCGTCAACTCTTGCCCAACCACCCCTACCAACGCTTTGCGCAACTGGTAGCCGGTCATTGGTCGATCCATCAACTGACCTAAAACAAATAATTCATACATATTTTGCCACCTAACTTTTAGAGCTTCATTAGTATATATATCTTTTAGATATATTGCAAGTATCCTCACCTTGTTAACCACCATAAAACGGACTAAAAGCAACGGTTCCCTAGTAAAACGTGCTATAGTTAAACGATAACAATGAAGGGGGTTAGACAGATGAGTTCAATTATGGAAGATTTACAACTGGCCGAGCAACAGGCCCATCTCATCAATCTTTATCAAGCCAACAGCGATGTGGTTTACACCGGCTATATTGATAGTCTGGCACCCGATGGCGTCGTCCTGAATACCTATGACGATGCCGGGCTCCAAGACGGCGCCGTCTTCATGCGCTACCGGGTCATTGATGAAGTGGAAATGATGAGCGAGGATTTAGACAACATGGCCTTTCGCATCGAAAATGCTGGTGACGAAAACTTGAGTACCGTGCCACAGTCACCGGTCCATTTCAACGCCGAACACGCCGAATTGTCGCAAATTTTGGCGAGTGCTTTAACGCAAAAGCAAGTCATTTTGTTAGTTACTACGATCAGTGACAATTATTTAGAGGGCCAAGTCCAAAGCTTGGCGGAATCAGAATTCGAATTTAAAGCCTTTGATAAATTTAATTATCAACAACAAAAAACTAGCGCCATTAATTATGACGCCGTCAATATCATTGAATTCCGTGGCAACGAGCTCTTGCTTGAAAGTGCCTATGTCAAAACGGCTTATCACCACGTGGATTCCATCAAGGTCACTGGTGCACAGGCGACTAATGACACCTTAGTTCATGCTCAAGCGAATCATGAACTCATTGCGATTCGCTCCGCTGACGGTTCAGAGATGTTCTTCGTTGGTTTTGTGAATGCGCTGAATGCCGACAGTGTTGTGATCAATTTGATCGATATGACCGGACAATTTGGTGGCTACACCTTGTGCCGGCGATCATTAATTGAATCAGTGACTATTCAATCAGATTATTTACAAACTATGCGCGGCTTCATCGAACTGAATCAACAATTTGAATTAAGCGTGCAACCCGTGTTAAATGATGAACGGTTATTCGATCCAACGATTGATTTATTTGAAGCCATCCTGCGTCAGGCGGGCAACTTCAATAACTTGTTGCATTTAACGACCGACAATCCGATGCTGCCCGACATGACTGGTTATCCAGGCACCGTCACCAATGGTCACTTTATCTTCTACAACATTGAAGACGATAATCAGATCAACCGGGTGGGAACCATGATCGATTTAGACGCAGTGGTCGAACTCTCATTTGGCTATATGGATGCTTATTTATTAGAAAAACGTTTGAAAGATACTGGGAACCTGTAAGTCTCGACTTCAAGGTAACCAAAAATCTCTCTTAGCTGGTTAGCACAACCAGTTAAGAGAGATTTTTTTGTTACTTTAACTATTTATCGTTAAACGTCCGCCAACCGGAATGAATCTCCGTTTGGCGCCGCCTATTTATAAGCGTTTTTCGACGTGATACTTGCGTGCGTCTGGCTTAGGACCATCCGCCGAAATGAGATCATCCGCATAAAAGACCGAATAACCCTGATCTTCTTCAAGCGGTTTGGCAATTAAAAGCCCGCGTTTGCGGCCTTGTTGCGCGTTGTAAATATCTGCACTACGTAGCGCTTCGTTATAATCATGGGATTCGGAAATTGCGTCACCCGGATTAAATAAAACATTTTCATCCATTTCAGATCACCCCTTTGGATTAGTACCTTAATTATACACACTTAACGACAAAACGAAAATTTTAAAGATTGATATCGACATTGTAAGTCAATTTCGATAAAGTTAACCCTTTAGTAATCAAACGACCAATTAAGTCTTCGGCTTTATCACGCATGTCGGCAACCATTACCTTATCTTGAGCCGTCAAGAATTTGGTTAATTCTTCACCAGATAATTTGGCCGCTTTAGCATCCGTTTCGGCAACGAATTGGCCTAATGCCATCCGACATTCCTTCAAGTAATCAATGTCTTCTTGCACAAAGTCCGCATAATGCGATTCCACAATCATTGAGACCGTCCGATATAACCAGTAAGCACTCTTCCGGTCATACGTTAATGGCGTATTTGCAAAACTAGCATCAGTTTCAGAAACATTCGCATGGAATGGCAAATATGGTGCAAAGGCTGGCATCCCGAAAGTCATCCACATAATGGCACTTTGATCTTCTGGAACATCATTCCGAATTTGCATCACGTGTGAATTCTGCGTCCGATTCATCGCGATTGGCCGGAATTTTTTACCTTCTGGTGAATCAGTGAATGGATCGTACTTCGTTTCATTGTAATGTGAGCCTAAAACATATTCCACATCCGCAACTGAAATCTTCTTTGCGGCATGGCAAATGAATGGTAATTCACTTGATTGTGGATCTTGTTCGATTTCTGGATTGAAGTAATGTTGACCGTACCAAACACGTGGCGTATTGTAGTGACGATCTTTTTCATTGTCAGTCCCGAAGATATGCCGGAAGTTAAAGCCTTCCTTGTCAGGATTCAAATGATGTTCGTCAACAAATTCGCGAATGCCATCTGACCACATGAAGTTGTCCGAATCATCAAAATCGATCCATTGGATAGCCACTTGGTTTGCAGCGACCGCGTAAGCATCGTCTGGAATCCGTTGTGCAACCCAGTGATGACCAGTCACAATTTCCATGTACCAAACATCATTCTTATCATTGAACAAGACTCCGTTACCTTCAGGCGAGCCATATTTAGCAATCAATTGGCCTAAATATTGCACCCCTTCTTTAGCGGAATTGATAAATGGAATAACCATCGTTGGTAGTGAATCCTCAGCCAACCCATTTTTGATAAATGGATCGAAAGTTAGCGTATGTTCGTTACCGTAGACACTTTCAGTTGAGGAAATGCCGACGTTTTTTTCATTAAAACCATTTTCTTCAAAGACACCCTTTTCAGCAACTTCGATGTTAGGCACCCCTTGGTAGCGGTAACCATCAGCTGGTAGTGGCGCTGTAAAGCCGTTCTTACCAGAAGTTAACGTTTCGTTACGACCGTGGACCGCTGGATGGACAATAAACTTTTGTGGTGTAATGGGCATAAAAGTATCATCGTTCCGGGCAATCATTGTAGAGCCATCAACACTGGCTTTTTTTCCTACTAAAATGGTTGTACAAGCTTGTTCGTTCATGAAAACACTCCTCTATTATCATTATGAATACGTTTTACCACTTTCAATTTTACACGCTCTAGGTAAAAATGCTAGGTTGCATGGAAACGTTAACAAAAATTCTTACGCAATTTTAATGGGCCGATGCTCGACCATTTTAATAACGGGTTTTGAAATTAATGCAAATTCACTCATCAATCCAAGTAACAATTAAAAATGAGTTGACACTTTCCCCTTAAATGATAATATAATTAAATATTGATTATATTTTTAGTCATAAATACATAAATAACGAGATATTTAGAAACGGGTTGACCATGGCCAAACAAAATGTGGTACTAAAGTACTACCTTTATTCAATATTCACACAACTTCGCTTTACACGAATTGTTAATGTTATTTTTTTAGTGCAATTTTTAAAATTTAGTCTTGTTCAGTTTGCTTTTCTGCAATCATTGTTTCTTTTTTCTCAGTTTGCTGCGGAAATTCCAAGCGGTATTCTTGGCGATCTGTTCAAAAAGAAAAGCATCGTGATGACCGGTTTATTAATCCTCACGATTTCCCCATTGATGCTATTTTCAATCTTGTTATTAACAAAGACTACCGGTTTTATTTTTTTATTGATTTCATTTATTGCGGAAGGTGTTGGCAACGCACTATTAAGCGGCGCTGACGATGCCCTTTTTTATGAAGCGATTCGCGATGAGGGCAAAGAAAAGCAGTATGGCAAAATAAGAGGGAAAATGCAATTATTTACAGCGATTGCAACGGGACTGGCAACTTTCTTAGGCGGCTACTTTTATAGCATCCAACTATTTTTGCCCTATCTGATGCAATCACTAATGTTGGTTTTAGGTTTAATCGTCCTATTGACGATTAAAAACACCAATAACCCTTCCCAAGATAATAAAGAAATCGACTCTAGTCCCAGTCTTATGAGTATCCTAACCGTTTTTAAAGAGATGTTAAATGCTTCAAACGTCTTCTTTATGTTTATTTTTACGACATTAATTGTGGCGATGGTCAATGCTGTTTTTTCATTGCTACCCGCTTATGTGTCAAAATTAGGATTTTCATCCGCTGCTAATGGAATTATCTTTATGATTTTCAGTTTTATTGGCGGAATTGTAGCAACACAGGCTTATCGATTCTCAAAGCTTAGTTATAAAAAACTCATACTGATGATTTCAAACCTGCTGGTTATTGGCTGCCTTTTTCAAATTCAAACGAATCATTACCTTTTCTTACTTGGGATTGGGATGCTATATATTACAGTGGATATTTTAGATCCAATCGTTATGGAAATGTTAAATCTATGGGTTAAGGACGAGTCTAGAGCCACTTTTATTTCAGGCCTTTCCTTTTCCATTAGTTTGGCAACCATGATCGTAAATCCAATTATTGGTTTTATTACTCAAAAGTTCGGCACGGTTTATATGCTCGTACAAATTTCAATCATCACAATATTACTAGTGATCATGTCTTACTATTTAATCTTAAAATCCAAAAAACGCAATTCATAATATTAACAGCTACTTTGACACTGCAAGATGGTCTAAAAGCCTAGTACCGATTAACTTTCATCGATACTAGGCCTTTTAGTTAGTTTCCATTGACTGGGACGTCCGCCAACGTCCACTGAATCGTCGCCGCATATTTGCCAACCTTCATATCCGGACCGGCTGTAATACAAATCTTCGGACCTACCGCAGCGGCATTATTTCCAAAGGGAATTGAAGTGAGCGTCTGCGTATCGGTCGCGGCTTTTCGATAAACAACGACGCTTGAATCAAGCGACTGTTCCTGCAAATTCTTATCCAGAAAATGAAGGTACGGTCTCAAATCATAGCTATCTTTAGTGTCTGAGGCAACCGTTTGCGCCGAAAGTTGCCATGGTACTGGCTTACTACGATGGTCCTTGACCGTAATTTCAAAGTTAGTTACGGGGAAAAAGCGTGTTGGGCGCATCGGCACCGTGACTTCTCCAAAATCTAGCCCACCCATGCTCTGATTAAAAATGACAGTTCCATGGCTTTTAGTCACTTTTACCACGATCGTATTTGACTGAATATAGCCTGGTTTCGTTGCGTAGATTGGCACCTCAATCGTTTTACCAAGCTTTAACGCTTCAATCAAAGTTGATAGCATTTCGACGCTGTAACTACTCTCAAACTTGACATCCGTTGTATTCTCGACCTTAAAATCAAGTTGCTTGGCGATTGCCTCTGGTAAGGTCTCCGGCGTTAAGTCCGCGGAATCTTCAAGATCAAATTCTGGATTTTGTGCCGCATGTGACAAATTCAATTTGTACTGAGAAGCACTCGCCGCGTCGCCCGCAGCATTACTCTCAGTCACCGTGACTGCCTCTCGATCACTCAAATAGACTCCCAAAGGATTCTTCAACGCCAGCTGATACTTGCCACTTGGTGAAATCTGCTGTTCATTGTCTGGATCGATATTACTAGTGACATAATTACCAGGTGTCCCGTGGCCTTCAATCGTTTGACTAGCCGGCGTTAACTGATCGATTGTCGGCTTAGTATTGAGTGGTTGCGTCTTAATCGTGCCAAAACTATAGGTGGTCCAGACATTCGGATGTTGCCGAGTCGTTAGTCGAAACCCAACCTTCAATGGCAGCTTTGATTTGATATTCTTTAGACCCACATTGATATAGTGATCATAATTAGCGCTAAAACCAATACTAGTCGTCGTCTCCCCACCACCGTATGGCGTATTACCGTAGTATTTTATTGAATCAGCCAGATCTAGACTTGATTGCTTCCCAGACATGACCACTAATTCAAATTTTAGAATATTATTCTTTCTAGCAATGTCTTCATCAATAGAAGCATTGCCACTAAATTTAACATCAATCGTTGTTGTGTCACTGGTCACCCGATGATCGTTGCTCGTATAATTCGCACTCACTGACGTCAATTCAGGAAATCGTCGTAACTCATTCTGATACTGGCTCTGCATCGGTTGCGCAGCCGTTTTTTCAAAGTAAGGGTCACTTAACGATAGGTTGTCGAAATGACTAGTACCGGTTTGCGCAACTGCCGTCAATGGTTTGTCTGTCACAAAAGTCAATAAAACACCGATGGTCAGCAAAAGTGGCCAAAACTTACTTATGGGAAGCCACGATTTTGGGTTAGATAAGCGCTTCGCTGCTAGTTTTTTACTCATCTCGTCGCCGTTTCCTTAAAAAGAAGACCAATCCAGCCAGTAATCCACCGATCACCAGCATCCCCACCGCTCCCGCAACTACTAGCCAGATGGAATTGAGCCCCTTATTTTCAACGGATTGGTGAGCCAGCTTTTTAGCAGCAGACGCAGTAATGGTAAAGTCTTTTTCAAGCACCCAGCGCTGTGACTGGCCCTTAACAATCATTTTCAACTGATAATGACCGGATTTTAACGCCGACGTTCCCGTTAAAAGAGGATAGTGATACACCGTGTTCGGGGCTAATTGTACCGACGCTTTTTTGACAGTTTTCACCACGTCGCCAGTGGCCTTACTAGTGATGGTTGTCGTCAAGCTCAAGTTTTGATTGATTGTCGCTGAAACATTCCGCAAATCAGCGACGATGGCTTGGTGTTCATTAACCACTTTGGGTTCAACTTGTCCCAGTTTGAGTGCTGGTTTGGGTGTCTTGCCAAGCGAATATTTCATCCCAATGACATAAGAATACTGGTTACGAACGTTCATTGACCCTTTGACCTCACTGGTGACTTTCTCAGTGAGTTTTTCGAAATACCAACCGCCTAACATCGTGCCCTGGAAAGCCGTTTTCGGAATCTTGACCTGTGCTGTGACGACTTTAGTCCCATTTGCCGGTACTGTCACCACTGATTTCCCTTGAACTCGCGTCAATTGACCAATCTGAAGTTTTAACGAAGGATCAAAAACCGTCGTTGGTTTCACATATTCGATAACACCATTGCCATTAGTGTAGGCCGTATGAATGCCCGTTTTGACCTGAATATCACGATTAGTCACATTATAAATAACAGCTTTTAATGTTTGGCTCTGACCAGAAGATAATTGCAAATCAAAATAAGTGTGCGCTGTATTAACCTGATTTTTCGGTAATTGCGCTGACACACTGAAACCAATATTATTACTGGGTCCAGTGGTTGCCGCGCGACTCACTTGTGCTAAAGACAAGCCCACTAACAGTCCTAACATGACCCTGACGATTCCCCAAAATCGTATTTTCATCAACATCCTTTAAACCCCTTACTGCGTGAACCCTTTTTACGCGGGTGTGTCGGCCAAAGTCCAGTTAAGATCCGTGCTGTATGTCCCTGGTTGTGCACGATTAGCTGGAACGTCTAACATAATATCCTTAGGTGCAAACTGTGCAGTCGTTACCCCAGCAGCTTCTTTCCCGGTAAATGACAAAATCGTATTAGACGACTGATCTAACTGAATGGTCGTCGCATTTCCCGCCTGTAGTGCTTGTTCGGGCGCCTCACCACTACGATGAATCACGGCACTGGGCCACTCGATTTTTGCCCCATCGACGCTCGTATTTCCCGTTGAGAGTGGCGATCCTGAAACCCGCAATTGCCAATTGGCATTAGCACCGCGGCCATCCGCAACCTCAACGATAAAATTCGTTTTCCAGTCATCTGATACCGCCTTAGTCAATTTGGACTCGTTCAAGGTCACTTCTGCTGGGTATTTTTGTGCCTGAAACATATCAATTAAATTTGCCGTTTTCCCGAAGGTCATGTTTTCGGTCACATAAACAAATGACGCCCCAGACTTCACATTCGTAACTGTTCCTTGACCCAAGACTGGATCGGTCACCGCCGTATTAGGATTATTAGGATTCATTGGTTTTAGGCTGGTCGTGTCACTAGCATCAAACTGAATCTTGGCAGTCGTTTTACCGGTTGCCAGTGGTTGATCTGGGCTAGTAGTATCGGCAGCTTTAACCGTAGTCGGGGCCACCAATATGGCCAAACTAACTAAAACTAAACGTGTGATTAATCTTTTCATGATCTGTACACTCCTTATTTCTGATAGCCTATGCTTAGATAGGTTTGATTAGTCTTCTCCAATTGGCACTCAACCAATTGTGTACAATCAAAGTATAATCTGACCGGATTTCACTGGCAATAGTCCCGCAGAGTGGCAATTGTTCATGACAATTAATTTTGTGTAATTTAACAATTAAAATGGTATGTAAGATAAATACAGCGTTCCAATGATTCCCATTACAAAATATCTATATTCTGATATTTTGTATAAACTGTCTTGATTCATTTAAATTCAGTCAACAAACTAAAAATTGATTATGTTCACCTAAATAATCAGCACAAGTGATTCTGTCAAAAGTCGTTGATGCCAATTTGTGCCCCCAAACGCCATAAATTACTTAATTATCAGGTTCGTTTATCGCCCATTAAGCGACTATTTCTGTTTAGGTTAATTTCATTCAACGATTCTTTTTGTGACCCGTACTGCCCAATAGCTTAAAAATCAACTATAAATAACTTTATTTTTACCGAATGACGTCAGTTTAAGAAAGTCTTCTTATTTTTGAAAAATCATCGCCACACTTTCTTCATATTTCGTTGGTATATTATATTCATAGCAATTAAGGATTCCCCTCCAAGATTGCTACTATAACAATTAACATTCTTTTCATTTACTCCTCCAAAGTAATGAAATCCGTCAGAGCGCGTAACTCTGACATGCCTAGTAAGCGGCATGTGAACGCCCCCCCGCTTATATGAATAAACGCTTGCTAGGTTCTCAGCATGTGATTCCCCAATTGCATGCTGACCTACTCCTTTTGACCTTCGTATTCCCGTACGAAGGTTTTTTTGTGCAAAAAACGTGCGATGAGAAGTCAGTTCACACTGACCCACCATCGCACATCATAGTATCCAAATGCTGAATTCATAAATTTCCCCGCTGCTAACGCTGAATCTGAGTCAACCGATCTTGATGAATCCGGTAAAAGCCCGTACGAACATGCTGGTGATAAGTTTGACGGACGCCGCGACTAAAGCGACGATCATACTTCGGTACAACAACATATTCATACTGATTTAAAGTCTTGCGAAAAACCCGTGGTGACTTGCTGAAAGTTGCTTGGCCACTCGCATTATTTGTAAAAAAATAATAATTCGCTAAGTAACCGGCATAATACGTTGTGACTTCAACTTTTTGCGGATCAACAATTAAAATCTTAGCATGATTGAGTTTGGTCCATGGCTGGGCCACCTTAGAGAGCGTAACTGGCAAAGCACGACGATTATAGTGATTCGTAAACGTGGTGCCATTAATTTCAGAATACATCATAATAATGGCAAAAAACATGACTAAAAATGTTGCTAACTGGTAACCATTTTTAGTCCAAATTGACTGATACGTGAGTGTGCTACGTGCTGCCAAGTCTTGTTCGTAAAACGTTTCGTCAATCACACGAACCATAACGATCATCCCAATAAATAAGTTTAGGACAACAACGGTCGACATGTACCTTTCAAATCCATCTAGGGTAATTGCCTCAGCATATGGCATCGATAACACGTACATGCCCAAAAGGCTGCCATAATAGAGGCCAGTAATCAGGTCGAGTCCTCCCAGTAATTTGACCAAAGGATTGGGGTGATGGCAACCATACTTAATAATGGCCCACGCACTAATCAAACCAATATTAATCACTAAAAAGCCTTGGGTCGATAATGAGTTCCAACTGAAAATTTGCTTTAAAAAGGCTTGTCCGATTTGCAAAAATCCCTGAACACCGTCATGAGCCAGTTGACTTTGATAAGCAGCTGCATTAATCTCATGCTTCGAAGTTGTGAACGTTGAATGGACATGGCCCTCCCACCAAATAAACGGCAGTGCAGCGATGACTAGTGTCCCTAAGAATTGCCACGTTAATCGGAGGATTTGTCGAAACCAGTGTCCGGTAGTACGATGTCGAATCAACGTGACTAAGTAATCAATGACTAAAATAGTCACGAAAAAAGCTGCTGAGTTTTTAACCAGTAGCAATGTGCCACAAAACAACGCCACGTGAGCCGCCAACATTTTGGGCCGATACCGATAAACAAAAATACCCACACAACCCGCTACGGTGAGAATCGCTAAGACATAGTCAACGAGCAAATTATTGAGACGAATATTGATATTAAAAACATATGAAATGGCAATCGTCAGGCATAAGAGCATCGAGTTCAGCCCGCGAGTTCGATCCCGAAGTGTGGCAAAAATCGAATAACTCCCCGCCCAGATCAAGATATATTGGGCAACCAGCATATTACCAGCACTAAAGCCAGTAAATGTCACAAACTGTGTGATAAATAGTGCCGTGGCTGGCGGATAAGAGGTAAACGAAATAATCGTATCCTGTGCCCCTGGCAAGTGACCCGTATACATTAAGAATTTAACAATGGTCGCCCAATGAGAAAAGTTATCATAATGGATTAGTGGGCTCTGAAATAGCACGACTGCCATGACAATTCCTAAAAAGATCATCCAACTGTCAAATAAGTGCAAACCTTCATAATGAATACTGACCTTACCCAAATAACCGAAAATTAGGCGGCTCAACAACAAGAGAACGCCTAAACTAGTAACAATCCAGATTCCCGGCCGAAGTAGGTTGACCATAGCAAATCCGTATAGCATTATAATTTCAACTAAAATTCCTGTGATCCAAGTTAAATAGGGATTAACATGACAAAGACGTAAGGTACTACTATAGCCAATTAACGCTAACGCAAAGAAAACAAACCCCAAAACCGCCAAAACAATCCCTACTTTCACTATATTAATGCATCCGAATTAACTTATTTTTCGTCACTTTAAAAAGCCCGGTCACCACGTGTTGATGAAACGTTTTTTTAGTCAGAACTGTAAATGTTCGGTGCGTTTCAGGAATCGCCACATACTGATAGTTCTCAATGGTTTGTTTGAACACTTTTGGCGTCATCATGAAATTTTCCTGACCAACTGCCTTATCCGTAAAGTACCAGTAGCGGCCAACATAACCCGCGTAGTAGTCATTAACGTCCACTACTTTGGGATCAACAATCAGAACTTTGCGGTGATTTAAGTGATGCCACTGTTTAGAAACTCTAGTCATCTGCAAAGGCAACGTGTTGTGATTCATTTTATTAGTAAATTTAGTCCCGGTAATTTCCGAATACATCATGGTAATCGCAAAGAAACCAGTAACCAATGTCGCCATTTGGTAAATATTTTTAGTCGTGGCACTCTTAAACGCCTGAGTATTGCGTTTTTGAAAATTTTGCTCAAATTGTTGACGGTCCAGAACTCGGACTAACGCAATGGCGCCAATAAATAAGTTTAAAATAACAATACTAGCCATATAGCGCTCAAAACCATCAAGTAAAATGGCCTCAGCATAGGGCATTGATAGAATGTACATTCCAAACAAACTGCCATAATATGCGATAAAAATAACATCTAAAAGTACCGCCATCCCCAGTAAATCGTTACGTTGATGTTGCCGAAATCGAATAAACAACCAGGTCAAGATCAGCGTGACATTAATGAGCAAGATACCTTTAGTTGAAAGCGAATTTAAGCTTAAAATCTGCGTTAAAAATTTATGACCAATTTTAATAAGCGCCTGATGACTCTCCCCATTCAATTGCTTAGCATACGCTTGAGTGCTGATTTGGTGTTTGGAAACCGTAAAAGTGTGTTTTACATGCCATTCCCACCAAGCAAAAGGCAACGCCCCCACTCCTAACGTCATGAGAAACTGAATCGGAACTGTTAGTAACCGACGCCAACGCCAGTGATGGTTTGTGATTAGTATGTACAAGAAATACACCCCAATCATGACGACAAAAAAAGTTGCTGAATTTTTCACAAGTAACAACGTGCCACAGAATAATGCCACGTGAGCACACAATAGCAACGGTCGTTTACGATAAACAAAGATTCCCACGAGCGCTGCAATCGTGATAATTGGCAAAACATAGTCAACAAGCAAGTTATTGAGTCGAATGGCAACATTGAAAACAAATGAAATAGCTAAAGTAAAACATAAAGCAAAACTAGTTAATGCCCGTGAACGATCACGTAACCCCGCAAAAATCGCATAAGCCGAACCCCAGATCAAAATAAACTGTGCGACTAACATGGCGCCATCACTAAAGCCAACCCAGTGCACAAACTGGGTTATAAAAAGTGCTGTTGCTGGTGGATATGACGTAAATGAGATGAGCTGGTCTTTGGCACCAGGCAAGCGGCCGGTAAAGACCATAAACTTGACCATTACCGCCCAATGAGAAAAATTATCGTAATGGACCAAAGGACTTTGCCATAACGCATGACCAGTCACAATACCTAGACCAACCATCCAAAAGTCGAATAAATGAATCCCTTCAAACTTTAATTGTGCTTTCCGAAAGAAACTTAATCCCACCCACAAAATGGCTAAACCAATTCCAAGCACGGTGACTAATTGAATTCCTAAATTTAACCAGCCCGTCATTGCAAAACCATATAGCATTAAAATTTGGACCAGCATGGCAGTGATCCAAGCTAAATAAGGACTAACACCGAGACGTCGGAGCGTACCGTTATACCCCAATAACCCAATTGCGTATAAAATAAACCCAATCCAAGCTGACATGTTAATTGTTCCTTTCTAAAAGCGGTTGAACCGTCGACTGAATTTACGTTCATAGGTGCGCGCCCGAACAACGAGATTCATGTATAACTCGTCAAAAGGCGTGACCCAAGTATCTTGAACACTAGGTAGCGTTTTGTTAGCCCCATCGTAAATCAATTGTAAATAGTGATCTCGATTTTTATCAGGGGCAACCGTAACTTGAACACTATAGATTGCCGTGTCATCACGATGGCTAATACGGGCTACCTTCCCACTAAGCTGAACATCAAAATCTTGATGCTTGACGGTCAACTTAATGCTATCACCCTCAGCAATGTCTTCAACAGCACCATCTGTAATCTTAAACGCAATGCCACCTTCAGAAACATCTTCAGTCAATAATTGATGCCACTTGCCGTCACTTGTTTGTACCGTTCCGGGAACCTGTCGAATAAAACGTTCATTTTTACGATAGACCGGACGACCAAGTGAGATAAATAGGCACATGCTTAAATTAACAAAGTGCATCAATAGCCAAAACGTAATAACACTCCCAACTAAAATTTCTGAACCATATTTGCCATAATTAAACTTAATAATGGCAAGGAGTGTAATCGTCCATAGAATTAAGTAAGGCAAGATATGAAGCTTATCTTTGAGTGAGTAGCTCACATTCTTTTCAGTTACTTTGAATTTTTTAGCTTTAATACCCAGACTTTCAAGAATGACCGGAATAAATAAATACGGCGCAAAAAAGGTTTCTTGGACTTCACCCCAACGTTCATTACGAATTTTGGCAGTGTCTCCCATCCCAGAAGTGTCCCCCATAACATAATGTAATAGGAAGTAACCGGGCGCCCAGACCACCATTAAAATCCAAAAGTTAGCATTGACAACTTGAATCTTGAATAAGGCATACAAAATAGGTGCAATCATATAAATCATCCGACGAAAAAAAGCCCACCAATAAAAGTAAGTGTTGAGCAAAATAACACGGTTAATGAATGACAAGTGTGGGTTGGTAAAAATATGCAAATTACGACAGCTTTGAATAACGCCACGAGCCCAGCGCGTCCGCTGCTTGATCACGCCTTTCATGTCAATCGGAGTAATTCCACTGGACTGAGGCACCTTAGTAGCCAAGCTAATGTAACCAGCCATGTTCAGCATGGATCCCAACTCAAAGTCCTCTGTAATCGTATCCGTTGGGAACCCACCAACTTCATCCACTGCTTTTCGTAAAAAAACCGCATTTGAACCAGTAAAAAGTGCCCGTTTGTTGCCGCCATTTAAAACGTTAACATCACGTGAAAAGAAGTCCTGTTCGTTTGGAATGATTTTTTCAGAAAATAAATTAAATTGAAAAATATCCGCGTTATAGAAACTTTGCGGCGTTTGTACAAAACCAAGTGGATCTGTATGATCAGGATCATCCGCTAATTGCTGAAAGTTTTCAGTAAATAAAGGCACGGTATTGCGCAAGAAGCCAGAAAACGGAATCATATCCGTATCAAAGATAGCAAAAAGTGGTGAATGTAACTTAGCCAACGTATGGTTAATATTGCCAGACTTCGCCTGCTTATTATTTTCCATTCCAGAATAACCAACATGATAATGCTTAGCCAAGGCCATCACTTCCGGCCGATTACCATCATCCGCAACCACGATATGTACTTTAGTTTTATTAGGATAATCAATATAAGTTGCTGCATTAATCGTTTTTCTGAGTAAATCAACATCCTCGTTATGCGTCACAATAATCAGATCGACATCGGGCAGTCCCTCGGTGGCACTAAACGCTGGGATCGTCAAACGCCATTTTTTCTTGGTTGAAAGCATCCGAAAGAAAATTAGGATGAAGCCTGTAAGGTTCGACAAAATCTCACTGAGGACAAGTAAAAGTGCAAAAATAAGTGTAAAAATCGACGACCGCCACGGAATCGTAAAGAAGACTCGCCATATGAGATAAATAACCGACAGCGCAATGGCCAGAAAATAAAGAAACCGCCGCTTATTGGACATGTTGTGGCCTCTCTTTGAAAATAAAATCCCGTTGAATCTGATAACTAATAATGAATAAGATAAAATCAACCATCATTTTGGCAATAGTCGGCATGAGTTGTCCAGTCGTTGCTGGCAAGATTTTGGTCACAACATCCGTAAAAAGTCCCGAGGCAAACATCTGCATGACAAATAAACACCCATATTTTAAGAGTGTTTGATGGCCTGCTCGGTTGAAAACGACACGATGATTAATCCCATAATTAACCACCGAAGACAGCACTCGTGAAACCACGGTGGCAACTAGAATGCTGTCTAAAATGTGGTTACCAAGTAAGAACAGGACAATATAAAACAAACTAATATCGACAGCAAACGAAATGAGGCCACTCGCCGCAAACTTAAAGAAACGCGCATAGATAGCAATTGAATCCCGGATAACCCGAAAATGGGAAGACGCATTACCATCGAGATAAATTGTAGGAATCGGTTGTTCCACGATTTGCACATGAAATTTTTTAGCTTGTAGAAGCATATCGAACTCAAATTCAAAACGGTCACCAGGAAAGTTGACCAGTTCTGTGAGGTACGCCATTGGAATAACGCGCAGCCCCGTTTGCGTATCTGAAATACTTTGATGCGTTAAAATCCGGACTAACCCACTAGTTAAAAGATTGCCAAACTGACTCCGAAATGGGATAGCAGTCGTAAATTGACGGACACCAATGACAAGCTGCTGTGAGTTTCGACCGAATTTATCCAAGCAACTATTAAGCGCCGTAACCGTATGTTGCCCATCAGAATCCATTGTTGCCACGCCAGTTAACGATGGAAAGTGTGCTTGGACGTAACGAAAACCCGTTTTTAAAGCAGCCCCTTTGCCAAGATTAGTTGCGTGGTGGATCACCGTCAGATTAGTTAATGGTAAAGTTTGCAATTGATCAAAAATGGGTTGGTGGTCCTGATCGCTGCCATCATCAATGATGATAAAATTTTTAATTTTTTGCATCAGAGCAGGCGCATTAATAAAATTCCGAATTAATGTAATGAGTTGGTTGTCTGGATTGAGCGCCGGAATGATAATCCCGATTTGTAACATAATTTCCCCCGTTGGTTAAAAGCTTGAACTATAGGTCCATATGTATCAACTTATCACATTATCAATCAAAAGTATATGCTGGTCAACGTTGGCATAGCCTTGCGACAACAGGCGTCGTCTTAGTATCACGACAGACCAATAGCAGATTATTTCGATTATCATTTAACTTAACACTAACGTCGACATATTTCGTTGAATCATTCAGTTGCATACAGGTGATTGTATGATCAATTAAAACCAGTTGACTCAATTGGCTATACCAATAGCTTATGTATCTCATCCCTGACTAAAAATATAACCAGCATCACTAGACATCTGAATATTAATATATTAATATTTCTTATGCTACTATGATATTCTTTGGAGGAGACTATATTGAAAAAAATTATTCGAGCAATCGGAATGATACTAGCTTTGGTGACAATAACTGGCATGGGAACGCTTTGTCTACCAACTCAGACGGTATCGGCCGCTGCAACCAGCGATTCAAGCATTGATACTTGGATGCCAGACAAGAATTTACAGAAGGTCATTTATTCTGGATTACATGATTTAAGCCAATCAGCTAATACAGCTGGCGGCTACAATACCACCAGTGTGAATCAAATTACCCCTGCGATGTTAGCAGATTTACGTTACTTACATGTTGATACTACTGACATTACCGACCTAGATGGTTTGCAATACGCAACCGGACTCGTCCAAGCCGATTTTAGTAATAATTCGATTAGTAAATTACCAAGTGTGATGCCCGGTGGTGACAATCTATATTCATTAAATATCGGAAACTACGCCTTGGTGGCAAATAGTCCAACTTGGGTACTCTCATCAAAAGTTAGTTTCAAAAATTCAACAACGACCTATACCGATTTAAACTATGGCTTTGCTGGGCAGACCGTTAGTGGCACTTATTTGCCATCCGAGGACGTGATTAACTATAGTACCGACAAGAAAAGTGCGACTATTTCGTTTAGTAAACTATTTAAAGGCTTTAAGCAGTCCGACGGGTCCTATAAAGATGTGACACCTTCTATCAGTATTAAATATTCCAGTAACGATCATCTAGCACCTGTAGTAAATACCGATAAGAAACAACTTGAATTGGATTTAAGCCAGGTTTCTGCTGCGACCACGGTTCAGATTCAGTTTGCCGTGAGCGCATCGGACACAAACGCTTCTTATTCGACCTGGGATACGCTTAATTTCAAGGTCCCAGAAACAGATGCAACAGTTACTGATCCGGTATCGCCAAGTGAGCCGACTCAATTGACTGATATTAAGCCATTAAGTCAGGACAACACTAATGTTATCGCTAGTAAGGTCACTGCCTTAGACCATTTTATGGTTAATACGATGATGACTGACTCTGGTATCTATTCTGGTTATATGACTGAAGCCCAAAAGGCTAGTGTGGATACAGATAATGACATGTTTAGTCAAATTACGGAATCTGCTGGACTTTATCTTGAAACTTTGGCAATGCGTGGTGATGCAACTGCTTTTGATAATTACTATACACAGGTCAAGAAGACCTTCTCTAATGGTGATGGCGCCTTCTATTGGATGTATAACACGCGAACCAAAGACTATAAACAAGGTAACGCCTCGTTAGACGACCTTCGTATTATGCGCGCCTTGACAATGATGCAAGCAAAATCACCATCGGCCGCTCGTGCCTCTGAAATTAAGGACCTAGTTACTGGTTTTAAGAAGTATTCATTATTAAACGGAAAAATGATCGATGGCACTGATTTTGCGGATGGCACCAAAGAACCAGCCATTCGTCTTGACTACTTAGACATGCAAGAATTGAAATATGTGTATGGTGAAGGTGGTTGGAGTCAAAAAGATTACGATGATCAGCTAAAAGTATTAGAAAATGCCTACTTAGGCGATAGCTTTCCTTGGTACCAAACTTATTACTATTACGGTGACATGAACGGTTATAAAGCCGGAGAGTACTCTACATTACCTGAAGCAAAAGGAGAAGTTAACTCGATTGATAGTCTGCTCGTTATTTTGCATTTAGCCCAAATCGGTAAAGCACAACCAGCAAGTATCAGTTGGATTAAAGCTCATGTCCACAATCGAACCCTGTATAATAATTATTATACCGATGGCACGCCAGTCGAAAAAAATTCGGCAGCATCATCATATGCTATTGCAGCCATGATTGCCTCAACAGTTGGTGATAAGACAATGTATAACGATTGTGTTCAAGATCTAAATGATTCACAAGTTCCTGACGGCTATGGTGACTTCTCTGGGTGTTTAGGAGATATTCCAAGTAAAAAATCTGCAACCTATAATAATTTGACCGCTTTATTAGCTTATTATTACTAAATTTGTTTTTTTGAAATAACTACAAAGCGACGACCACTAAGCCTTCGATGAGGTGCTATCATCAAAAGTTTTAGTGGTCGTCGCTTTTTTGATTATTTGCTTATTTCACTACAATTAGTCTTACACCTCTGCCTGACGGGCCGGCAATGTGAAGGCACTCATAAAATCGGTCATCGTAAGCTTTTCACTCGCCAATAATTGACTCAATTCCGCTGCCGTCCACGAACTGGGCGTCTTGACACTCAGTTGAGCGGCTAAGTCGGCCACTCGCTGACTGAGGTTAGCAACTTTCGTATCCGTTAAAACGCGTGCCTGTCGCACTAGCTCTGGCGCAAGTCGGACGGACCGTTTGGCCTGCATCAACACCAATTGCAGTTCTGGTTGTGCATAGGTCGTTTGAGTCCACGTTAGCGCCGATTGCACGCTGGCCGAATTTAGCGCTGTGTCCGTCGTCGTGACAAGTTGTAATACGATATCCGTGCCTGAGCCCCGCCAAAATCCGGTTGAACCCGGAACCATCTCTGCGACCGGACGGCTAGTATCAAATCCTATCAGTTTACCGATCCACGCAATTGCCCGTTGAAAGTCTTCCGTTTGAAAATTATTTGGCATTGCTAATGGCGTCACGCGGGCTTTAAAATAAATGGCTAAATCATTGCCGTTATCAAAATTTAAACGTTCTAAGTAACTTTTAAGCCGTTGTCCCGCCGCCAAACTGGGCCGTGATCGCGGCAAATAAGTCATCCCAGCTGGTCGGAATAAGTGCTGATTCTTTTGATAAGCATATTGCTGGGTCTTCAACGCCGTGACTGGGTCAAGCTGATACTCATAAGTTGCCAAGCGTTCCAGCGTCATGGCAGTAGGTTGCGCCAATTGTTTAAGCAAGTCGACTGCCTGCTGAAAGTTTCCAGCCATAGCCTGTTGATCCGCGCGATAAATCAGCTTGGCTTGCGTGATCGCTTTAGGTGTCAAAGTCCGCTGAACCAACTGGCGGTAATTATAGTTAATATTTTGTCGATAAATTGTTCGCCAGTTCCCATCACGCGTCAAAACCGCCTTGATCAATTGATTCAATTTAATCGTGACATCCGACGCGGTCTGACTCGTCTGTTTGATGGCTTGGCCTAACTTTTGTGAAAACTGTAGTTGTGCTTGCGTCCGCCGACTAAATAGCGCCTGAATCGCCGGCATGACCGTCAAAGCTTGTAACTGGTTGCCTAGGATAAAGATCAGCGAACTGTCGGCGCCGGAACGAACCGAGCGGCCTAACCCTTGCTCCACGATTCGAACTAAATTGTTGATCATCGACCACGCCTCTGGGTCCCGTTGCAACGCCACTTGATCTGCTAACCGGTTGGATACCGGTAAGCCATCCAAGACAAGACAATGACTTGCCGCTGCCGCCAAATCCAACTCAGTATAACCGCCGATCACGACGGCCATAATTGGCTGATTCGTAGCCAGATCCGTCATCAAGCTGGCTTGTTCTGCGGCTTGATAAATTTTTGCACCCATCTTTTTCCAAATAATAGCGGCCGCAGCTGTTGGCACCAAAATAACGAGGTTAGTCGCTAAAAAGCCATTATCAAATAAATATTTTAAATAACTTCGCATCCGCATATCATCTAATTGAATATCCAATTGTTGCGGGGTAATAATCAACTTTTCACCCACGTCACTTGGCGCATTCACGGTGATTGGATTGAGTAAGCTACTTTCATCTAAGCCTAACTGGCCGGCTAAATCCTCACTCGCGGCGAGACTCGTCATCAAGAATAATCGGTGCTGCGCTTGAGCCAAGAATGGCAATTGGGCAATCGGTAAGCAGTGCGGTTGAAAGTCAATGCCGTGCTGATCAACGTACACCTCGACATTAGCCAAATTGGTCAACCAAGCGGGTGGCTTGACTGGACCACCTAAAATTTCTGTTTGTAATCTAGCTAGCGTCCAATAAGGTACCGCCAAGGTCAACGGGACGGGCGCAGTCTGTTGTAACGCCGCCCACTGACTGGCCGGTTGCGTGTCAGCGTCTTGACTGAATTTAGTGACGAGTGACGTATACCATTCTACCTGTTGTTCACAATCAATATGCCAAGTTAACGCTGTTTGTAGTTCTTGCAGACAAGTTAACGCATCATCTAGGACCAGCATTGACAAGTGGGTCAACTGGCTGGCTGGTAACTCGGCGGTTGGGGGCACTAGGTCAGCGACTGCCGCCACGATCAGCGCATTGGCTGGCTGTTCTGCCGTCCGCATTGTCGCCACCGTTAGGCCGTAATGCTGCGCTAACTTGGTCACATAATCCGCTTGAACTTGGTCCGCACATAAATAGAGACCAGGACCCTCGTGTTCATTTAGTTGCGATTGTAACGCCAACAAACCGACTAACGTTTTACCAGCACCGGCATTCATCACACTGACTAGATCGTGTTCTTGTCGGCGTTGATACCATTGACGTAGACTAGCTTGCTGACCACTTCTTAAATAGTCATATCCGGCATCATGGGTCAACTCATCAAAGCATTCCCACGGCCGGGTCGTTTTTACTAATTGGGTTGGGGCGAGTCGGACAGTTTCTAAAAAATCCATTTGAATCACGTTCCCTTCAATCCAACTCCTCTAATGGGAAACTGGTTTCAACTGACATTTTGTCAAAAAAGATTTAAATTAGGCTTTATTTATAACTAAGATGTCATATAATAAACTTATACAAAAAACGAGATCAGCAAGTCTCTATCCAAGAGTTGCCACCTCGTTTCTTTTAGTGCCATGCAATTGCTGGACACTGCGTAACTTATGTGAAAAAGATTGATATTGCTAATCGCGATGTGATTTTAGCGCTTGATCTAGTTAAGTTAACATGCCACTAAAAGCCAGTAAAACCGTACCTTCGTCTGATAAATCGGTCGTAGCGGTCGGTTCGACATCGTTCGAAAATGACGATTCATTTGGTTAATCATCTGATCAGAATCAACACGCCCAGTGTAAGAATCAGATGTCGCCAATAAAGCCATTTTTGAATGATGTTTTTTTGCGTCCGCCTGCCGATTCGCCCCATCAGATCTACAATCAGTGGTTATAACTTTGTTGATCAAGCGTTGACTCACATCACATTGGTTGGATCCAACGCCCTGCTCATTACCACCCCCTTTCACAATCGTCCGCAAAAGCTTAGATTGTGAATTGTGCTGATAACCAGGTTTGTACTATAATCTACTCGGCCCAAAATGGCGCTGCGTATCCCCGCCAGAACTTAAAGCGTTCTGTTTTGATTAATATTGAAGTCCTCTTTCATCTAACCTATCGACCCTCAAAGCAATCCTACTTGATCACGTGCTTGCCCAAATAATCACAAGGTCTGACACGTCTCAGGCCAGAACTATTTGGATCACGTTTACCTATGTGCCCACATTGTAGAATTCATGCTACTAGGTTGTTGAAAATGGCCATTTTCATTGGTGATCATACCTAACCCCACGTTCCCCTTGATAGATGCTAGGATTAAGTGCAACCAGAATTACCTATCTACAAGTCATATTTTAACGAAAATATAAAAAATGTAAATAGCTTAAACGTTGAGGTTTAACGCTTTAAACGGTTATTCCAAATACCAATATAAGATACAGTAATACCAAGTGACAATTAATTTATTGTATGAACAATTAATTGTAAATCACTTTATCGTCTATGGCTAGTTAGTGCATGTTTACTTTTCCTATACCAGTTCACGCGCAATCCAGACAATTGGTTAATCCTCAAAAGGTTACAGTGGTTAATTATCATACGCCAAATTATTTTTTCACGTCACCCAAAACTTTATCATGCGATAATCGACTTTTAAGCTTTATACTATATACTATTCACACATAGTATATTAGTTATTCGAACAAATAAATACTTATAGTTAAATTTTTGATTAAAATTTAACTTTTTTTAGTTTTGCCCAAATTGTTGGCAGCTGCGTGAGACTATCAATTCCCCCACAAACAGCTTATAATTAACCCATCACAATAAAGGTGGGCAGGGTTATGACAGAAGGTTACTTAGATCAGCGCTTAATCGGCCAACGTTTCAAACTCAAACGAGCAGACTTAACTGATGGCGTGATGTTTTATGGCATCTTCTATCATATCCATGCCGCAACGCCGCTACATGTTGGGGATTTAGTCGAAATCGTGCAAACCAATGCGCACGGCTTAACGGTGGCGGTCGTTACACCGCACTAATAGGGGGAATCGTCTTATGCTCACATTGATTATCAGTATTATTGTCGTCTTATTGCTCATTGCCATCTTGATTGCATCAATTCGGATCATCACTCAACCGAATCAAGGCATCGTGTTAACTTTCGGGAAATTTGAACGCATCATCGATTCTGGTTTCCATTTTATTAAACCATTTATTTCACACGTGATCACAGTCAACACGGCCCAAACGCCAGTCGACTTGAATCAGCAAGTCGTGATCACTAAGGATAACGCTGAGATCTCGGTAAAGATCTCGCTTAAATATCACGTGACTAATATAGAAGACTTTGTATTCAAAAACGAGGATTCTGTCCGGAGCATGATTCAAGATACGCGGGCTGCTTTACGGGGTATTATTGGGAATAAGGAATTGAACGAAGTCTTGAATGGGACGCAAGAAATCAACGCCGCGTTATTCAAGGAAATTTCCTCAGTTACTGCTGGTTATGGTCTTAACGTCGACCGGGTCAACATTGACTCCGTCAACCCTTCCTCAGACATCCAAGCTTCCATGAATAAACTGTTGCAAGCCACTCGGGAACGGGATGCGACGATTGCGACCGCTGAAGGTAAGAGTAAATCAATTACTTTGGAAAACGAAGCCAATAACCGGGCGTTACTTGCCACCAACAAGGCTCAAAACGAAGCTTTAGTGAACAGTGCGACGGCTAAAGCCACCGCGGTTCAAACTGAAGCGGACGCGGATGCTTATCGGACACGCATTCTTAACGAAGCTTTGAGTCAGTCCTCTGAAAACTACTTCATCTTCCAGAACACTGAAGCTGTCAAGGCACTGGCTGATGGTAGTGCCAACACCGTTGTCTTGCCTAACCAAACTTTAGACAGTTTAGGCTTGATTCCAGCACTAACGAAAGTCAGTAAATTAACCAAAAACTAATCACCGACACTCAACTAAATCATTAGTTGAGTGTTTTTAGTCTGGAAACGACCGGTTAAAAGTTACACTAGTCTTAAAGGACACTGCACTTAGGCCATATTAACCTTGACCAACAACGATTTAAAATATCGTTGATAACTTAAATAGTGTACAATTAAGACTTGTAAAACTTATTATACCGGAGATGATGTCTTGAAACAACCTTGGCAAACTGCTTGGCCGGAACGAATCAGTTATGGCTTGAGTGACGCCGCGGATAACTTAGTCTTTCAAATGATGACCACGTACCTACTTTTCTTCTACACCGATGTCTACGGCCTTTCAGCGAGTGCGGCGGCGATTCTCTTCGTCGTGGCCCGTTTGGCAGATGTGGTTGAAAGTTTGCTGATCGGCATTATGATTGATCATACTCATTCACGGTATGGTAAAAGTCGCCCATTTTTCTTGTGGTACGCGCTGCCCTACGTTATTTTTGCCATGCTGACCTTTGTGACCCCTAACTTTGGCGCTACGGGTAAATTGGCTTGGGCCTACGTCACTTATCTTGGTCTCGGTTTTTTCTACACGGCCGTCAACTTACCGATCACGTCGATTCTACCGACGATGTCGAAAAATGAACACGAATTAACATTATTAGGCGTCATCCGCCAATTCTTTGGTAGCTCCGTTCAAATTATTGTGGCAGTCTTCACCTTGCCATTAGTCGCTTTCTTCGGTCATGGCAATCAACAACTGGGCTTCTTATTAACGATTATTTTATTTGGTATTATTTCACTGGCACTCATCTGGAATACGTTCTTCCAAGTTCGGGAACGCTTCAGCCAACCCGAACGCGCCCACCAGTCCCTTAGCGAAGTTTGGGGCATGCTCAAAAAGAACCAACCATGGATCGTGATTTCAGTCGTGATTCTTCTCTATTGGCTGACCACGGCCATCAAGAATCAGACGACCATTTATTACTTTAAATATCTGATTCATAATGAAAACTTAGTGCCAATTGTCAACGGTTTTACGTTTGCCGCCTTGGTTGGGGTAGTGCTTATCGTCCGCGCTTCCCGCAGAATTGGGAAAAAGCGAACGATGTTAACGGGTATTTTGGTCGCCGCCAGCGGTCAATTGATCTTGGCAAGTGGCGCCGAGTTACAAAACTTGCCATTGATTTTCGGCGGCACCCTTATTAACTCCGTTGGTAACGGCTTGATTATTGGGCTCGTTTCCATCATGATCGCCGACACTATTCGTTTTGGGATGAGTATGGGGATCCAAGCGGAAGGCATTTTAGCTTCCACCGATGACTTCGGAGTTAACGTTGGCCTTGGCCTCGGTGGGCTCGTGACAGCTGGTTTGTTCCACTTATCCGGTTATACCGCTAACCACGCTCAGAACGTGGCGACCCAGCACATGATTACGTTAAACTATGCCTGGCTTCCTTTAGCCTTGTACGTGGTTATGTTTGTGATCCTGCTGTTCTACAACGAAACACGACTATTGGCTGCCATTAACGATCAAAAATAACTTAAAGGCGCGTTCAGATCTCAATAACGAGACCTAAACGCGCCTTTACTTTAGTCTAAATCCAATGCTGGATCAGTTTCAATTATCTTAGTTTGCCACAATTGCCAAATCTTGGCTTCCGAGAAATCAGCCGCACGTTCGTAAGCCCCGGTACTGAGCCGTTGCAGCTTAGCCGGATCACTCATGACATCGATGACATGTTGCGCCATCGCCGCTTCATCACCATAAGGCACGATATAACCATTTTGATCATTATTAATAATGTAAGTTGGACCGTAATACGTATCATACGAAATTGCCGGCACACCATACGAATTAGCTTCTAATAGGGCTAAGACAAACGATTCAAATCGACTGGTCAGTAACATTAATTGAGCTTGCTCATACACAGCCGCAATATTGTAGGTATAGCCTTTAAACTGCACACAATCTTGCAAATTAAGTTCTTGAACCAGTTGATGCAGCTGGCGTTCCTCTTGATTGCCATCCGACCCATCGCCATAGCCATAAATATCTAGTGTCAACCAGTTTAACTGATCATGCGCTGTTTTAAAGGCCCGAATAGTTGCGCTTAAATTCTTCTCAAAGAAGAGCCGCGCCACGACCACGATTTTGCCACGTTCCCGGAAATCAGGCGTGATTGGCCGTCGTGGCGCTGCCAAACGTTCATCACTGACCATCCCCACTGGAATGTTGGTAATTGGCACTTGTGTTCGCAAACGTTGTCGCATGTCATCCGCTTGTTGTGGCGTCGCATTGACCACCATCGCCAAGCGACTCAGCTGATCGGTGTTACGCAATGATGGGTACACTAATTCCGAGTTAAATGGCTCCCGATATGGACTGAAATGAATACTATGCACCCATTCAATTTTTCGTGCCGGTGTCTGCATCATCGTCATTGGTAGATTAACCACCATCGTGCGGTCAGAAATAAACGTTGAATGACCCCCGTCACGGGCATTTAGATCATCGTAAAATTTAGCCATCAAGTGATTCTGATTCATATAAGAATAGCTCGCACCATCGGCTGTGATTAAACGATGATTGGTCGCAAACACGCGATCACCACGTTTACGATACGTGATTTCCAGATAAGGTCGGCCGGACAATGTCACAAACTGTTCTAAGGCTAAATAGCCCAGACTAATGTCATCTTGCGTTGCAAAAAATTTAGAATAGGCTCTAAAACCACGCTCGTCATAGACATCCGTGCGAATCTTCTGAGCATCCCCATCAAAATAATCGATGGTACTAATTGGCGATTGGGCATCTTTAAAGTAATGGACTTCAGCCACTTCTCGTTTACCATCCCAGAACCGCGCACTACCAGGATTAGTTTCAATCCGATAACTTTGCCGCGCGATTGGCAAGTCTGACAGCTTTAACTGCGGTCCTTTAAACTGTTCCGTGCCTGCATAAAAATCATATAAATTAACAAAATTCTTTTCTTCCAGCTGCCAAAAACGATTACAACTACGCGTCACCGCGGAATATTGTGTCGTCACAATCTTGGCAGGAACGTTGAAGCGATTAAATAACTTAATACGCTTAAATTCCGCGTGCTCCAGTCCTGAAGCTAATTGTCCAATGTTACTATCCAAAAAATAATACATTTGCACTCTTCCCCACTAAACAGTTTATTTTTCCAAAAAGAAGGTGCCATTCATCCCCCGAATGACGCTTTCTTCAAATCAGATTGTTCAAGTTAAAGTACGCTGATGTTAATTATGTGCGTCATGTAATAGTTTTACAAAGAAACTAACTTATTAGTGACACACCTAAACGGCCCTCCAACTAAAAGTGATGAATTGTTTCCAAAAAAAGGAGCAATTCATCACTGAATTACTCCTTTCCTAAATCAATTTATTTCAAGTTAAAGTGAACGTTTCACTAAAACCTTAAATCATGTCTTCGCGACGACGCCGAGCACCTAACAAACCAACTAAACCAAGCATGATCGTGCCTGCAACTGCTAATGATCCTTCAACAGAATCGTTAGTTTGTGGCAATGAACCATTGTTTGAAGTAGCTTGCTTGCTACTGTCCTTAGCCAACTTAGCGAGATTTGAACCATTGTTCAACGTATCGCCAGCGGTCGTACCAGTACCAGTCGTTGAACCAGTTCCGTTGCCAGCGTTAGTGCCAGTACCAGTTGTGGTCCCAGTCCCATTGCCAGTTGTTGAACCGTTACCAGTCGTCGAGCCGTTACCAGTTGTTGAACCAGTTCCGTTACCGTTACCAGTGGTTGAGCCATTACCGTTAGTGGTGCCATTACCGTTGCCAGTATCGCTACCATTACCAGTGTTTGAACCATTACCATTGGTCGTATCGCCAGAACCAGTTGTCTTATCCACTTCAGGAACCGTGATGGCAACTGGGTTACTTGCAATACCTTCGTCAGTCGAAGTAACGTAAAGCTTGTCACCAGGCGTTAAACCAGACTTAGGAACCGTAATTGTGAACTTACCATCAGAACCAATAGTAGCTTCACCAAGCTTATTACCGTTGCTATCCGTAATGGTAATCGTTGCGCCTGGCTTGCCAGTCCCGGTGATTGTAATCCCTTTGTCATTGTTCGTGACATTGAGACTACCTGGTTCTTCACTAGGTACCTTGATCGTGATTGGGTTACTGTCAGTTCCGTCAGTCGTTTGAACGATTGTGACTGATTGACCAGGCTTGATTGAGCCCTTAGGAATCGTAATAGTAAACGTGCCATCTTTGCCAACAGTGCCTTCTGCAACTTTATTACCGTTACTATCCGTAACTGTAATCGTTGCACCAGGTGTTCCTTCACCAGTAACTGTGATGTTACCATCTTTGTTGTTAACAACCGTCTTAGTTGGTTGCTTAGCTGGCACCTTAATGCCAATTGCATTGCTCAAACCACCATTTGTGGCTTGGACAATTGCTAAGACCGTCCCAGGCTTGCTGTTATCCAATGGTACTTGGATATCAAAGTTACCGTCAGCGCCAACTTTACCAGAAGCTAATGAATCACCATCAGCAGTAAAGACGTAGATTGTTGAACCTGGTGTCCCTTTACCAGTAACATGTGCGTAACCATTATCATCAACAGTCACTACCATGCTCGTTGGTTGGTCAGCAGGAATGGTGATGTTAATCGCATCACTTGTCTTACCGTCTTTTTGTTGAACAACTGTAATCTTATCACCAGAAGTTACTGCACTACCTGGGATAGTCAACGTGAAGGTTCCGTCAGTTCCAATAGTGGTCGTAGCAATTGACTTGCCATTCGCATCACGGGCTGTAACGGTAGCACCAGCTTCACCTTTACCAGCAATAACAACCGAACCATCAGCTTGTTTCTTAACAGTGACGTTCGTTGGTTGTTTCATCGTGCTGCCTTGGTTATCGCCAGAGCCAGAGTTATCACCAGAACCCGAATTGTTGCCAGAACCAGAGTTGTCGCCTGATCCTGAGTTATTACCTGAACCAGAGTTGTCACCGGAGCCGGAATTGTTACCAGAACCGGAGTTGTTACCGGAACCTGAGTTGTCACCGGAACCTGAATTATTCCCTGAACCGGAGTTATCGCCTGATCCTGAGTTGTTACCAGAACCAGAGTTATCGCCTGATCCTGAATTGTTGCCAGAACCTGAGTTATCGCCTGATCCTGAGTTATTCCCTGAACCTGAGTTGTCACCGGAGCCGGAATTGTTGCCTGATCCTGAGTTGTCGCCTGATCCTGAGTTGTTTCCTGAACCAGAGTTGTCACCAGAGCCGGAATTATTCCCTGAACCGGAGTTGTCGCCTGATCCTGAATTGTTGCCAGAACCTGAGTTATCGCCTGATCCTGAGTTATTCCCTGAACCAGAGTTGTCACCGGAGCCGGAATTGTTGCCTGAACCGGAGTTGTCACCAGAGCCGGAATTATTCCCTGAACCGGAGTTGTCGCCTGATCCGGAGTTGTCACCGGAACCTGAGTTATTCCCTGAACCGGAGTTATCGCCTGATCCTGAGTTGTTACCAGAACCAGAGTTGTCGCCTGATCCTGAGTTATTACCGGAACCGGAATTGTCACCGGAGCCAGAATTGTTACCGGAACCAGAGTTGTCGCCTGATCCTGAGTTATTACCTGAACCAGAGTTGTCACCGGAGCCGGAATTGTTACCAGAACCGGAGTTATCGCCTGATCCTGAGTTATTGCCAGAACCGGAGTTATCACCTGATCCTGAGTTGTTACCAGAACCGGAGTTGTCGCCGGAGCCGGAATTGTTACCTGAACCGGAGTTGTCGCCGGAGCCGGAATTGTTACCAGAACCGGAGTTGTCACCGGAGCCGGAATTGTTGCCAGAACCGGAGTTATCGCCTGATCCTGAGTTATTGCCAGAACCGGAGTTGTCACCGGAGCCGGAATTGTTGCCAGAACCGGAGTTATCGCCTGATCCTGAGTTATTGCCAGAACCGGAGTTATCACCTGATCCTGAGTTATTGCCAGAACCGGAGTTGTCGCCTGATCCTGAATTGTTGCCAGAACCAGAGTTGTCGCCTGATCCTGAGTTATTCCCTGAACCGGAGTTGTCGCCTGATCCTGAATTGTTGCCAGAACCAGAGTTGTCACCGGAGCCGGAATTGTTGCCAGAACCGGAGTTGTCGCCTGATCCTGAGTTGTTACCAGAACCGGAGTTGTCACCAGAGCCGGAATTATTCCCTGAACCGGAGTTGTCGCCTGATCCTGAATTGTTACCAGAACCGGAGTTGTCGCCTGATCCTGAATTGTTACCAGAACCGGAGTTGTCGCCTGATCCTGAATTGTTACCAGAACCGGAGCTGTCACCGGAGCCAGAATTGTTACCGGAACCAGAGTTATCGCCTGACCCTGAATTGTTGCCAGAACCTGAGTTATCGCCTGATCCTGAATTGTTGCCTGAACCAGAGTTGTCACCGGAGCCGGAATTATTACCTGAACCAGAGTTGTCGCCGGAGCCGGAGTTATTCCCTGAACCGGAATTATCGCCTGATCCTGAATTGTTGCCAGAACCAGAGTTGTCGCCGGAGCCGGAATTGTTACCTGAACCGGAGTTGTCGCCTGATCCTGAATTGTTACCAGAACCGGAGTTGTCGCCTGATCCTGAATTGTTACCAGAACCGGAGTTGTCGCCTGATCCTGAATTGTTACCAGAACCGGAGCTGTCACCGGAGCCGGAGTTATTCCCTGAACCGGAATTATCGCCTGATCCTGAATTGTTGCCAGAACCAGAGTTGTCGCCGGAGCCGGAATTGTTACCTGAACCGGAGTTGTCGCCGGAGCCGGAGTTATTCCCTGAACCAGAGTTATCGCCAGAACCGGAGTTATCACCGGAGCCAGAGTTATTACCGGAACCAGAATTGTCGCCTGATCCTGAATTGTTGCCTGAACCAGAGTTGTCGCCGGAGCCGGAATTGTTACCAGAACCGGAGTTGTCACCGGAGCCGGAGTTATTCCCTGAACCAGAGTTATCGCCAGAACCGGAGTTATCACCGGAGCCAGAGTTATTACCGGAACCAGAATTGTCGCCTGATCCTGAATTGTTGCCTGAACCAGAGTTGTCGCCGGAGCCGGAATTGTTACCAGAACCGGAGTTGTCACCGGAGCCGGAATTGTTGCCAGAACCGGAGTTGTCGCCGGAACCAGAGTTATCGCCAGAAGTAGCGGCATCAGCTGGGGTCATCACGGTAATTGAATCACCAGTACTGCTGTCTTTAGAAGGCGTTAGCTTCAACGTTGCCTTTGCACCAACAGAACCTGGAACAGTGATTGAGTAGTTACCATCAGTCCCAACAGTACCAGTACCAACTGTGGCACCACTAGCGTTAGTTACTGTGACAGTTGCGCCCGCAGTCCCTTGACCAGTAACGGTATAACCATCTTTTGAATTACCTTTAACGATTGCATTCGTTGAGAGTTCAACCCCACCAATGTTTTCAAAGGCAGTATTGATATCCAATTCAGAGGCAGTCTGAGGGGCACGGCCATCATTATAGCCATCACCATCAGTATCAATCATTAATGGATTGGTCCCACGAGTCTTTTCTTCGCCATCGGTTAACCCATCACCATCAGTATCTGCTTTAAGTGGATTAGTGTGATCAGTAACTTCTTGACCATCACTAACGCCATCTTCATCAGTATCTGCTTTAAGTGGGTTCGTCCCATATTGAAGTTCTTGGAAATCATTCAAGCCATCGCCATCGGTATCAGGATTGTTAGGATCGGTTCCCATTTGTAATTCAACAGCATCTGGAATACCATCGCTATCAGTATCGACGCCTTCAGTGAACTTAGGATCGCCACCTAATGGATCGGTATCTTTACCATCAGCAATCCCATCACCGTCAGAATCGACCATCAATGGATTAGTTCCGGCCTTAATTTCAGCACCGTCGCTCAAACCATCACCATCGGTATCGGCTAGCATTGGGTTAGTGTGATATTTAGTCACTTCATCGAAGTCACTGAGTCCATCGCCATCACTATCTTGATCAGCCTTTAAAGCATTTTCGTTACCAGATAAAATATCATCTGGTTTCCCAGCCTTAGTCCCATATTGCTTTTCTTGGAGGTCGGTTAAACCGTCTTCGTCAGTATCAGCAACATGTTCGTTAGTATGATCAATATACATTTCATTAAAGTCTGAGACACCATCTTCATCAGAATCGGTGGCAATTGCGTCTGGACTCGTTGCATTCAACGGATCATCATCATTGTACTTAGTGGCGCTTAAGTTTTGTAGCACTAAACGCGCTGCAACCCCAGCGGCACTCAATTTTTGTTCCGTTGTTAATGAATCATATTGTTTTTGCAAATTAGACGTATTGACCCGTTGGTAAACGATTGACGTTTGAACAGGGGTCTTAGGACTAACACCGTACAAGGTTGGTGTTGAACTAACAACTAATTGCGCAAAGTCCCCAACACCTAAAGTTGCTAAGGTTTGGTTACCACTAGTGGTCTTTTGTGAAGAGAAGTCTGGATCAGTAAAGCTGACTGGTAAGACGACCTTTTGAACCCCACTAATTGATAAGTCCGCAACTTGACCTAAGGCTTCACCAACTGTATCGGCAATAAATTGGGTCACAGTTGTAAAGGCGCCTTGAACTTTGTTGTTTAAGGTATCAGTCAAGCCTTGTAATAAGTCACCAACTACTGGTAACTTACCAAGAGCAGTCCCACCACCATTAACACTAGTGTTTGACATTGCGATCAATGAAGCAATCATGTCATACAAGTCAACGATCCAAGTGTTAACTGCAGATTGTAAGTAGTTCGTTAATGATTCAGTTAACGTTGAATCATTCGTTACTTTGTAAGTACCGTCTGCTTGTTTAGTCACACCAGCTAATTTTGTAATGGCAATCGAGTTACCACCCAAAGCAGCTAAAGCAGCTTGGTCATCTTTAACCTTTTGAACAGAAGATTGTAGACCAGCATAGTAAGCTGATTTCTTCAAAGCTGGAATAATTGCAACAATTTGCGCAATTGTATCAGGAACTAAGGCAACTACCCCAGCAGCGCCTAAGATCCCAGTGATCCCAGCAGTAAAGATCTTGAATAAGTTTTCAATTGGGCCACCGGTGAAGGTCGTTTCAATAACGGCCGTATTACTTAATTTATCCCCGGCTTTAACCCCAGCTGAACCAAATAAGTTATTTGACATTGAAGTGGCATCAGTGATCTGGAAGGTTTCGCCAGTATCATTGTTTTTAACAATAGCCCCGGCGCGGTTGGCACTTTGAACAGTCCAAGTCCCAATCTTAACCGAGTTACTGATCCGGTTATCAAATCCAAATGTGGCACCGTTGGTCGTTGACCCTAATAACTTAACTGAAAGTCCTGGGTTTTCAATGGCCGTAATAATATCAGTGTAACGTGTTTGCAAATTGTTATCGTCTGAACTGATTGCACCTTGGTCATTCATAATGTCGACCCCAATTGAGGCGACCTTATTCGCACCAGAAACGTAAGTCTTCCCACCATAGAGAATGTCATCATCATAACTATCGTTATTATCAGTACTATTATCATTGGTTGGGTTAACGGCCGTTCCTGATTCGTCGTAAACTTTACCAGAGTTCTTCTGGTTTAAGTTAGCGGCATTGGCCTGTTTAATCATCTTAGCAACGGCATCTGTTTGCCCTAATTGAGCCGTTGCGGTGTTATCAACCGTGTAACCTGATTTACCGAAGACTTGACCTTCAAGTAAACCGGTCTTACCGATTGAACTTGTATCAGTTGTATTATTGGTTAAAGTTAATAATTGCGCAGTCGAAGTCACGCCATCTTTGGCAACAGTAATTGAGACTTGGTCGCCTGAATTAACGTTGTTCAGATTAGCGGTATAAGTACCATTGCTGGCAGTATTTGCCGAAACAATTGTCGCACCGGCAGCACTCTTAAATGTGACCCGTGAACCGGCAGTTGCTTGTCCAGTAACGGTAAAGCTCCCGTCAGCATTGTAAGTTTGCGTTGGTGTTGACGTTAAGCCAACCCCAGTACCACCATCAGAACCAGTGGTAGTTGCATCGGATGAACTCGTTAAGACAGTAGCATCTTCAACCATTGGCGTTGCCAAGATAGCTGTCCGTAATAAGCTAGCGGTTTTAGCCACTGCTAATGAAGATTGCATCTTTTGCGCCGCAGCATCTGTTAAGAAAGTTTGACCAGTGGCAACTTCGCTAGCAGTATTAGCTGTGCTCGTTGAGTTATTGGCATTTGTCGTAGTTCCGTTACTTGCCGAACTATTCTGTGCCGTCGTTGTGGCACCTGTTAAGTCATTTTGAGTTGAAACCGTGTTGGTTGCATCATTAGTCGTAGCCGGATCACTGACCGTGGTCTTTTCAGCAGCAACTTCACTAGCAGCACTCGTCGTTTTAGCAGCCGCACTCGCAGTTACGGTATTACTATGACTAGTGGCACTCGTTGCTGAAGTTGATGAACTCGTCGTGCTGGCGGCACTAGCTTTAGTGCTTTCAGCACTTGTTGCTGATTTAGCAGCGGTTGAGCTAGTTGCAGCGGCACTCGTCGTACTCGTTGCTGGAATTGATACGGTCACGCTAGCACTCATTTGACCGTTGCGGCTCGCAGTTAATTGAACCGTTTGACCGGCTTTAGCTGTAGCAGTATAAGTCCCGGTACCAGTGGCCGTTACGGTCGACTGGGTCGCACCGTTGACACTCACCGTAATGGTGGCACCAGCAGTTGCGGTTCCAGTTAAGGTCGCCGTATCGCCATTAGTGGTAACGGTTGGCTGACCAATTGTTGGTGCACTTTCAACCGTCTTAGTAGAAGTTGAGTTAGCATCAGTGCTTTGGTTCAGCGCTTGGCTGCTGGCACTTACTTGTGCACCAGCTTTTGCAGCAGTTGCGGCAGTACTCGTCGCAGCCGCTTGTGTCGAATCACCGCTGCTACTGCCAGTAACGACCGTCTCCTTGGTCGTTGTTGTGTCAGTAGTATCAGCGTTTGCGTTCAGCGTTTGACTGTTTAAAATTGGTAATGTCACAAAGAATGTTGTAATCAAGCCAGCGTATACCCACTGTCTACCTGATTTATACATCTTATATCGCTGTTTAGTATCAGTGTCGATACGTTCGAAAGAATGGATTCCCCTGATTTGCATTCTAAATAAACCCCCTTTTATGGTTACGTCAAAGCTTGAATTTTAGTATACCCCATACTATTTTCGCTAAGTCATTGGCTTCAACGCATATACTATAACTAAAATAATAGTTAAATGCAATTAATTAATTAGGTGTTATAATATAAACCAGATTAATACTTACCCTCAGTAATTGATAAACCCTTTTAAATCATTGCATTAGCGAGGACAAAATAATTTCAAAAAAATTTTTATATTTTTTTGAAATTATCAATTATTTAGCAACAGTCATTTCCTGACACCATCAGATTACTAATCACTGTTAGCAACAATCCCATGCTTATACGGATTTAGAATTTAATATCAATTATTTAATCATCGCCTAATCATTCTCTAAATTTTCGTTCACTATGTGACACAATATAATTAGATTGAAATAAAGCAACGACTTGTTAATAATTTACGTGTATTTATCAATTAAATATGATATGGTTATCAGCGAATCATTCTGTTTTATCGGCGACTCTTTTCATTCAGCGGGTTAATAATTATGACTTTTAATTATTAAATTAATTTTCGAAACTAATGAGGGAATCCCAGCAATTCAGACTAATGGGGAACGTCTAGTTGTGCCGATCAATCGACAGCAATGGCGACTAGCAGTTTATATTTAGCACCAAAACTAATTTTAATCATGGTCATGACGACCGTTGAGCTATTTTTGGAGGGGTCTCAATGAAATTTTTTAAATCAAGAGAAAAGGAAGTCACTAACGATACGAACGCACTCAAAGTTCAGGCGAAGTCGTCGCCACAAGTTAAATCGACGACTATGCCTAAGCCGACCGTGACAGCAGCAACCACTAAACCGGTTGAAAAAAAGCCTGCCACGACACCGACTTCCAGCTATGATCTCAATACTTTAATTAAAAAGATCACGACGATCACAGCTGATTACAACCAAGTTCGTACACAGTTACAGTCACAACTCTTTACCGAATTAGATGAACAGCGCCAAACGAAAACCAAGGTTCAACAAACCATCGTTACGACTAATCAAGCATTAGAAGCCACGACCACTAAACTAGCCGAGCTCAAAAAATTGGACAGTGTTGAACTTGAAGCCCAACTAAAAAAAGATCAAACCAGCATCACATCGCTTAACCAGTCGCAATTACAGTTGAAGCAAACGTTAAGTACGTTAGCGGACCAACTAAAAGTCATCACTGCACGGCAGAAAAGTTTGCAAGCCGCCAAGGACAAACTAACCAAATCACGTGATGAGATCGTGACCAAGCTACACGCCGAAGCTGATCCGCTCAAAATTTTGTCATTAGCCGAAGCCTATCGTGAACGGTTAGAAAATTTAGAGAAACAGACGAAACAGCTTGCTGAACAACAAAGTCAAGCGGATGCTGAAGCCGTCAAACTCAATGTGCGTTCACACGAAGCCGAGACTGACTTACGTGAGTTAAATGAACAATTGAAGCATGCACAATCCGCCCAAACGGCGACTGAAAAACAACTTTCAACGGAACAACGTGATCAAAAGAAACAATTAGCGAGTCAAGAACAACAATTGAACCAATTGAAACAGACTAAGCAACGATCCACTGAACAATTGGCACAGTTGACCAAACAAATCGAGCACAACGAACGTCAATTGGCGAACTGGTTTGGCACTGTTCATCGTGTCTTACCACTACCAGTCGATGAACACCATCAATATGCCGTGGCCTTGGATGCCTTTTTACCAAAACATCCAGTGGCGCTGGTTCAGACCGTTCAACGACTCCTATCAATGGGCGCCAATCGTGTGGGCTTATACTCAGAACTTTTTGACATTAATTTGTCATCCGAAATTGACTTGTGGGCTAACGAAAACGGCTTAGACCGTGATCACCTGACTATCATCAATCCCCTCTACCAGATTCAAAATCAGGGTAATTTAACGGGCGAGCCGGTCAAGCTGCCTCAAAACATTGCCAAGAAACAATGGGACCCCGCGCAACAAATTTTAAACGTCATCTTGTCGGATAACAGCGGGCAACTACAAGTTAAATATCGACTAGAAAATCCGGAATTAATTGGTGAAATCAGTTATATCACTGGTAATCAATTGACTAAGCGGAGCTTTTTCGATAGTCACGGCTTACTTTCTGCCAACGCCCTCTTCAATGCGGACGGTTCACTGGCTCAAGAGCAGTATTACCGCCGCGACGGTCTCGTTGGCCTGACCATCGACTACCAAGGTGGCCAACAAGCCGGCGTAGCACTCTTTGATGGTGCTGGGATTCAAACCAACACCTTTATCAATACCGAGAGCATGATTGCTTGGTGGATGCATCATTATTTCCCGCAAGGTTGTGCGTTAGTTGGTCACATTGCGAGCGACAACTACAATCAATTCGTCCATGACAATCACATTACCGCCGTGCCATTCGTCTCTGAAGATTTTCTGACAAGTGAGCAATTACACGACTACTTACAACAACCGAATCAACAACAATTCATTGTCGCCAATTATCAAACGGCCCAAGCGTTGATTCAAAATACCGCTAACAATCTCGAATTAGGTTACTTGAATTCAGTCTATCTTCCTTCACAAATTGCTGGACCGATGTTGGATTCCAATTCACTCGAAGCTTAACCACCCAACCTAAAAAGCAACGGCTCGAATTAATTAAAATTCGAGCCGTTGCTTTTTAGACTTTAGAAAACGCTGAATGGTTTCTAAAGTCGATTCTTTAAGTGCATGCCATACCAGTCAACGACTAAGAGCCTCTTAATCGGCAACTGTGCTTGGCAATACTGGTTTGCTGTACAAATAACCTTGATGAATCGTAATCCCGTGTTCGGCAGCTAATTGCTGATCACGGGCATCCTCGACCCCTTCGAGGATCATGGTTAATTCGTATTTACGGGCTTGTGCCACCCAAAAGGCTAATTGTTTAGGAATCTGATCAGCGGTGCCGTTCATCCGAAAGTTTTGCATCGCGAATTTAATCTTATCCGCGTAAGGCAAAAATGCTTTAATGTCTGCATATGTATTATCCGTGCCAACATCATCTAGATCGAGCTTCATATCATGAGCATGCAACGTTTCACTGTAGTGCTTCATTTCTGCCAAGGTGGGCGTTTCAGTCAATTCAATCGCTAAGCGGACTGGTAAAATCTTTTGTTGTAACGCAATGATGGTCGCCAAAGTCGTCGGATCTGAAAACTGAACGCGATTAAGATTAAAAGCCAAAAATTGATTGGAAATTTTTGCACCCAATTCAATGACCGTCGCTTCAATTAGTTTAGCCTGTTCGGCCACTGAAAGTTCCAGAAAACTGGTCGGCACCGTCCAACCATCTTGCTTTGATTTTCGTAGTAACGCTTCATAGCCATAAACTGCATGCGTTCCAACATCAATTTGTGGTTGCACAAAGAATTTAAAGATAATTCTCTCCTCCTAACGCCTGTATAATCCAGTTTCAGCTAAGCTTATACAATAAGCTTATTGTAGGATAAACTATGACTATGTGCAATTGATTTACGCCATTCTGCCCGAAAAGATTTATCAAATGATTACTGGGTTCAAAACGTGATTATATTTGCGCAAAACGGTACATACGCTATTTTTTTGAGACAAAAAAATCGTTTCCAATTGATTGAAATGATCAATTGAAAACGACATTTTTTTATCTTAAAAGCCATAAGAAAAGTCGACCGGAGTCGACTCTTCTGAATCAAAAATCAAATTATTTAACAGCTGGAGTCTTGAACCAGCCAATACGTGATGTGATAACATCAACGATGGCTTTCTTACCAGGTGCCAATAACTTACGAGGGTCGTAGCCCTTACCGATTTGGTCAGCGCCAGATTCGATGTAAGCACGAGTAGCGTTAGCGAAAGCAACTTGGTTTTCGGTGTTAACGTTAACTTTGCTAATACCCATTTCAACAGCCTTAACGATTTGGTCCTTAGGAATACCAGAACCACCGTGAAGTACTAATGGCATCTTAACAGCGTCTGAGATTTCTTGTAAACGATCGAAGTGTAAGCCAGTCCAGTTTTCTGGGTACTTACCATGGATGTTACCAATCCCAGCAGCTAAGATATCAATACCAGTAGCAGCTAAAGTCTTAGCTTCATCAACTGAAGCTAATTCACCTTCACCGATGATACCGTCTTCTTCACCGCCAATTGAACCAACTTCGGCTTCAACAGAGATGCCTTTAGCATGAGCTAATTTGACGATTTCCTTAGTCTTTTCTAAGTTTTCGGCAAATGGTAAGTCATGACCATCAAACATAACTGATGAGAAACCAACTTCGATACATTCTTTGGCAGCTTCGTAGTTACCATGGTCCAAATGCATTACAACTGGAACGGTAATGTTCATGCTTTCCATAGTATCAGCAACTAAGTCCATAACGAGCTTGTAACCGCCCATGTACTTAGCAGCGCCCATTGAAACTTGAAGAATAACTGGGGTGTTTGTTTCTTGAGCACCCTTTAAGATGCAACGAGTCCATTCAAGGTTGTTAGTGTTGAACGCACCAATAGCGTAATGGTTCTTGTATGCGTCTTGTGTCATATCAACAGCATTTACAAATGACATAAAAATAACCCTCCTAGGTTAATTAAGAGATACGATTTTTGAATCACATTCATTTTAGCACACTTTACCTAGGAGTGATAACCGATTCGCGATATTTATTAACCAACTCAACCCGTCTAAGACCGCGGCTCACCGAGGCATTGAGGCTGTAAGCCTTTTCAAAAATATTATCCTATTTATATCGACTTTGGTAATGGTAATCAACTAACCACAAAATATAAGCGTTTTTGTTTGTGAAAACAGTAACCATTTATCCTAAAATCAATAATGTAAACGCTTTCTTGAATTTCACAATAAGAAGCGTTCAGGCCGGCATTACCAAAAGTAAGCAAAACTATTTTGTAACTAAAAAGTTATCATTTACATTTGTGAAGAAGTGTTTATAATAGGACTTGTGAAATAAACAACAAGTATCGTATCGCTTAGGAGGAACCACTCGATGTTGAAAGAAATTGATGCAAAAACTGAAGTTAAACAATCAATTGATCGCCTAGTGTTAAATGCCTCTTTGGCTGCCAGTCGTTTGGAAGTCATGGATCAAGATCAAATTGATGAAGCCGTTACTGCAATGGCCCATGCGGCTCACGCTGCTCGTGGTATGTTAGCGGCAATGGCCGTTGACGAAACTGGCCGTGGGAATTACCGTGACAAAGTTTCCAAGAACGACTTTGCTGCTAAGAATGTCTATAACTACATTAAAGATGATAAAACAGTTGGTATCATTAATGACGATCCCGTCAGTGGCATTACGAAGGTTGCTGAACCCGTTGGAATTATTGCTGGTGTCACACCAGTGACTAACCCAACGTCAACCGTCATTTTCAATGCGATGCTTGCTTTAAAGACTCGGAATCCTATCATTTTCGGTTTCCATCCTTTTGCACAGAAATGCTGTGTTGAAACCGGCAAGATCATCCGTGATGCTGCCGAAGCTGCGGGGGCACCCAAGGATTGGATTCAATGGATCAAAGTTCCTAGCATGGCTGCTACGAGTGCTTTGATGAACCACAAGGGCGTCGCAACTATTATTGCTACTGGTGGGGCCGGCATGGTCAAGACCGCCTATTCCACTGGGAAACCAGCTTTAGGCGTTGGCCCTGGTAATGTGCCTTGCTTCATCGAAAAAACTGCCGACGTCAAACAAGCAGTCAGCGATGTGATCACCTCAAAGTCATTTGATAATGGGATGATTTGTGCTTCTGAATCTAACTTAATCGTGGATGATAGTATTTACGATCAAGTCAAAACAGAATTGAGCCATAACGGCGTCTACTTCGTCGGCGATGATCATTTCAAAGCCCTCGAGAGTACCGTCATGAATTTAAAGAAACAAGCGGTCGACCCGAAAGTCGCTGGCCAAACCCCATGGCAAATTGCCAAGTGGGCCGGCTTCGACGTTCCTGCTGACACCAAAGTCTTAGCTGTTGAATTGCCTGATATTGGTGGTGACCAAGTGCTTTCACGGGAAAAGTTATCCCCTGTTTTAGCAGTGGTTCACGCCAAAAGTACCAAGGCAGGCTTCAATTTAATGAAGCGGAGTCTATCATTGGGCGGCTTAGGTCATACTGCGACCTTGCATACCACTGACGAAAAAGTCATGAATGAATTCGCCATTGAAATGACCGCTTGTCGAGCTTTGATCAATGTACCTTCATCTCAAGGTGCAATTGGTTTCAAATATGACAATGTTGCGCCATCATTAACGTTAGGCTGCGGAACTTGGGGTCATAACTCCATTTCCCATAATTTGGAAGATTGGGATTTACTCAACATCAAGACCGTTGCTAAACGTTTAAACAAGATTCGTTAAACCTTCACTATTTAGATGTAATCGATTTGCCGCCAAAAAGCGCCGCTACTCAGCAAGTTAGCTTGCTAGTAGCGGCGCTTTTTCGTGCCCTCGTACATCCTGATTGATTCGTTATCCCCGTTCTTCGTTGACCTAATAGCGAGACCACTGATTAGGTCAAGCTGAGCAACATCAGTGCAGGCCAACCGGAACGGCAAAATAACTGCATAGTCATTAAGCTAATTTTTTGAATTTGAAAGCGTCCCACGCATGGTCTGGACGATAGAGAAGTAACCGCCCAACGCTCCATGTTAAATAACCCACGATAATAGCGATAATTAAACTGATACTGAACGGAATTTCGCCAGTATAACTATTGATTACAATGGCATAAACTGTCCGGCCAAACGTTGAAAAGCCCACCGCTACTGCCAAATAAATCACCGTTAACCATAAGAAGGCCAGTCGAAAGCGTGGGAACAACATAAAGTTACCAGCATTTTCCAATGATAGATGTTGAAAAGCCCAATAATCCATTAGCCATAAAAAACTGATAATCAGGGCACTCACGATCGTAAAGATGCCCAGTCCAGACCAAGTTGACTGATCCAACCTAGCCAAGTAGCTCGCGCGATTAGGATCAACACCAGTCGCATAACTAAATAGGTTGAGTGCGCCTTCCAGTGCGAAAATTAAACTTGGAATAGAAATAATCGTAAATAAGGCACTCGCCACTGCTTGGCCTAACCATAAGCCAATGGTCGCCACAATCGCATACATGGCTAGTAAGAACATCAACTGACTGAATGAATAGCGTAGTTCGGGTCCCCAACTCAGGTTATAACTAGCCACATGATGAATCAGTAAACGTACAGTTCCTAAAAATAGCAAATGCATCATCACAAAACTGCCAATAATCGTACTACCAAAGATAATTAATTTTTGGGTGAACAACTGTTGTCGAGTTGCCCGTAGACTAAATAAATAGTGGTTAAAGTTAGTGTAGTTGTCCCACATAAAAGTCAGCCAACCTAAAATCAAAACGACAATAAAATTAACAATCAGCATTGTGCTACCGCTCATTTCCGCAGTGTAACCGCCACTTGTAAAGGCACGTACAGTTCGGCCAATTGTGGCCCCATCGGCTGTCGCAACATCACTGGCCGCTTTTAATCCGGTCAATAACAAGACTATGATTGCCGTTCCTAAAATGGCGCGATAACGATGCCAGATTAGCCGTCTAATTTCATGATTACTCATTGTATGATTCCCCCCTATGACAATAATTCATAATCGCCAGCATCCGTTAAGTTGGCCATAAATAAATCGGTCAACGATAATGGCAAAGTTTCTTGAAAGACTGGCTTAGTCGCGGTTAGCGCGGTTTGTAATGCTAGGGTAAAGTCCTCAAAGACCACCACGATCACCCGTCCAGAAACGCTGACAATATGCCCTTGTTCCCGTAGTAATGACGGAATTTGTTTATCTCGATAGACCAACTGTAACTTGCGTGCCTGTGACCGCATGGTTTCTAGTTGGTAATCGTGAATCAAGCGACCTTTTTTCAACATTAATGCCCGATCAATAATCCCTTCCAACTCACTCAAATTATGAGAGGCAATCATGATCGCCCGTTTTTGTGTGGCCGCTTCGTCAATTAAAATGCTGAGCACATTTTTCCGGACAATGACATCTAGCCCATCCAAGGGTTCATCCAGAAATAGATAAGGCGCATTCGTTGCCACACTAAGAATGATCGTAAATAAGCCAAACATCCCCTTCGAAAAATGTCGTAACTTTTGATTTTTTGCTAAATGATACCGTGCTAGTAACTGCGTAAACTTATCCTGATCAAAATCGGGATAAGCGGCTTGATAGTACCAAGCAACTTGCTGGGCGGTTGCCCCTCTAAAAAAGTTGGCTTGCGGATCAACAAAGCTTAATTGTGTACGCAAGTTGGGCTGGGATAATAGCGCTTCACCATCTATGGTAATATGCCCCTGATCAGCGAGATACTGACCGTTGATGGTTCGAAAAAGTGTCGTCTTCCCAACCCCATTTCGACCAATCACCCCGACGATTTGGCCTAACTGGACTTCAAAACTGATTTGATCTAACGTCTGCTCCTGATTGATCTGCTTACATAATCCATTGACTTTCAAACTCATAATGACTGCCCCTCCATTTTCGTTAACCAAGTGATCAGATCGGCAATTGTGATCCCGGCTTGACTGGCTTGCAACACTAACTGTTGTAATTTTTGTTGTAGTTCTGACCGTGCTACCGCCGGATCAATGGCATTCACATAGGTTCCTTTGCCCGGGACCGTCCGAATCACTTGCTGCGCTTCTAACTGTTTGTAGGCTTTACTGACCGTATTCGGATTAAGCAAGTGCGCCTTAGCCATCTCACGAACCGAAGGCAGCTGGTCATCCGTTTGTAAAATACCGCGTGCAATTTCACGTTTGAGCCCAGCCACCAGCTGAGCGTAGTACGGTTGCCCACTATCATGATTAATCACAACCATGCCGTCACCTCCGTAACTGTATTATGCTGTACTACGTGTATTGTACGATGCAATACAGTTAGAGACAAGTGGTGAATACTTAATTTTTTATAAATAAAAAACCGCCATTGCTGGCAGTTCGAAGTTTGGGCGATGACGATTAAACTTGTCATAACACTATGGATCATGCTTTTATTACGCCACTAGCTTAATCTAAAAGAGTCTGGGACAAAATCCCAGACTCTTGTTGGTATTCCTAATATTTATAGCCGAAACGTGGAACAGAAGGCTGCGACCTCCGCTTAGCTACGAAAGTCAAACGATTGAAAATACCAATCATTCGACTTTCTAGGCTATGCTCGGTAGCAAATCGCCTTTTGTCCCACTCTCTTTTAAACTTATTTGCGTCGCAGTTCCCGGGCCGCGTATTCCATAATGCCCATCAAAACGACTAAACTAATTGGAAAAGTGATCGCGCTCACGGCTAAACTAGCTGTCAATTCAAAGAAGTAAAAGACGAAGGTGAGTAAAACAATCGCGGCAATCAACATTTCAGTATCCACTATTCCCCAGTGTTTGATCATCGGTACATCCTCATTTCAATTTATTTGATATCACGAGTGTAACACGACTCACATCAGTTTATGAGAGCGATTGCTTAAGAATCCGGTTAGAAAATTTTTAATACTTGCGCAGGTGGCTTCCCGTATGAGCTGTATCATACAGCCATAGTTTATTAGACTATTGTTCGAACTAATTTGCGCTACCGATTTTATCCTAGGATCATCGAATTCCCAATATCAAGTAATTACGATTGAGTTGCTTTATTCCTAGCCAGTCACATTCTTTCTGCCCGATAAAATTAGTTGCCAAACATCCCATTTAAATTCACTTACTATACCCCAAACCACTAACATCAAGCCTCGTTATTTGAACTTTCAGCTTACCCAAAATCCTAAAAAATTCATTTCATAATGTCTCCATTTTAAAAAAATAGTCATTTAAATTGCACTTTTTATGGCAACTATTGCACCTATCAGTAGGTTAGGAACTAATTCAATAATTAATACCGACCACTTAAAAGTAAACAATCACTGCAATCACATTTACCTAATATAGCTATGAAAAATTCGTGATTATTAACTTGTTTCAATGCTGAAAAAATTTTAAAAATATTGCACTTTGCAGTTTTGACCGTGAAAGGCCGTTGATTCACAACATACTAATCAATAAATAAATATCATCCTGTTCCCTGATTAATCATTGACTAAATCAACTAGCAATTACATGTATTGTTCTGGTAAGCTGTGGTTGTGTTGCAAAACAACCAGCACAGTTAAACAGTCGATTCACAAAAAAATGATCAAAAGGAGAATTTTTTTCATGAATAAGAATGTTACTAAAATAACAACCGGGGTTGCCACTTTTGCAGGAATAATTGCTTTTGGAGGAGCAACTATCAATGCGAATGCAGCCACTACTGCCGCACCAGTTTCACAATCTGATCACCAAACGACTGACCATCAGCTTAATACCTTGACGGCTAAACATAAACTGGCACACGTTGCTAGTCAACACGCCATAGTACAAAATAGTGTCAATCAAGCTCAAGATAAAGTTGACAGTACGACCAAGGAAGTTACGACAGCAACAACTAATTTAACGACAACACAGAAAAAACAAGCTACCGCGCAAAAAAACGCTGACAAAGCTCAAAAAGAGCTCTTAAATGCAACACCAGAACACTTGTTAACTGCCAAAGATAACTTAGATCAGGCTAAAGAACAAGTAACGAAAGATACTCAGAATGCACAAGACATTCATCAAAAATTGAACGATGCCAAAACCGCAGAAAGCAACCAAAAATCGGTTGTCACTAACAGTTCGGTTGACCTCAAACAGGCTCAAGACAAATTCAATCAGGCACAAACTGGCTTCAACACTAAAAACACAGCTGCCTCAAAAGATAAGCTTAGTTTGGCAGAAATCACTAACAAGATCGATCAACTAAAAAATAACATTTCTCAATCCCAATCAATCGTGGATAAAAACACGAAAATACAAAATGGCATTGCCGCAAAAATAGCCAAAGCAACCACCGAACGGAACAACGCACAAACGGCGCGTGACACGCAAAAAGGTACGCTCACGCAAGCCACTACCCAACAAACAAAAGCGAAGCGTGACTATGATCAGGCAAAGCAGGCCCTAGATTCAGCGACTAAGTCGACGCCAGCTACTAAAGAAACCAATAACAATCTTGATACTCTTCAAGCTAATGCTATTAAGACCAAAAAAGCTTATGATGATGCCACTCAGGCTGTAGACCAAGCAACTACCGACTTAGCAACTGCCGAAAATAAGTTGAAACAAGCACAAGCTAATCTTGATGCCTTAAAACCCAAACTTAACTTATTTCCCATCGAACCCTCTCAGCAAGATATTGCTAATTACAACAACCAAATTACGGCACTAGAAAAGCAACAACAAGAAATCAAAGCAGCTAATACAGCAAAAGAGACCTTGGCTACTGCTCAAACTGAATTAACAGCGCAAGAAAATAAGCTGGACGCGGCTAAACAAAACTTGGCAGATAAAACTAAGCAGGTCAATCAACTAGAAGAAAATTACGAGGCTGCACAAGCGCTCACCCTCAAAGACCAACAAACTGTTACTGAACGACAAAACAAACTAAACGATTACAGTAATGCCAGTACCGCTTTACTCGCTGCTCAAGCAGATGAAGATGCCGCTAATCAAGCCGTGTCAGCGGCAAAACAAGCAGTCAAACTTGCCACTGACGCACTAGCAACTGCCAAAACCGATTTATCCCATAAAAAAGTCAGCCTAGCTGAAGTTGACGAAGCGATGAGTGCAGCAGAGGCCGAACTAGCTGCTAATCAAACAGCCGACAATGACTCAACGCCACAACCGCAACCAATGTTAACTGGCGATTTCATTACGACGCCGAACACGGTACCAACCACGGTACCAACAGAATCCGACCATTCGTCAGCAACGACCCTCCCAGAAAAGCTTTCGGTTGTCAACCATTCAGCAACTGTCGTCCCACTAAAGCACGGTAATCATAAACAAATTATCTTGCCAGCAACTAAAAAAGCCAAAACATTACCACAAACGTCCGAATCAACGACAACAGTTACTTCACTTTTCGGTTTAATGTTAGTTAGTTTAACTGCCACATTGGGCCTGTTAGGTCTTCGGCGTAAACGTCAAAACTAAAGCCGCTGCAACCTGCTAAATAACGAAAAAAACAGCGTGAATGCCATCATCGGCTTCACGCTGTTTCTATTACTAAGACCGTTTATGAGACTAATACCCGTGTCATCGTCGTCACTGCTAAACGACCATTGTTGGCTAATGGCAAGAACAACTGATCACCATCTTCAAAGCCTAGCTTTTTCCAAAAAGCAGCGACTCCCGTATCCGCTGAAACTCGAGTCAACTGGATACAATGAATATTGCTCTTTAACGCCGCTTGCATCAAGCCAGTGGCTATCACACTACCAACCGACTTGCGTTGATAAGGGTTGCCAACCATCAATAAACCGATAAACAAGAAATCTTGTTCTGGATATTGATTCAAAATATCCAACACCGCCACTAAATGATTGGCTAAATAGAATCCGAAAACTTGTTTCTGCGCAGCTTCAATCTCATCAGGATGGGCCGTTAAATCATCGTGAATTTCCGCTAACGTTAACTCATTCGGTGAAAAATATTGATGATAAGTTGGATTACTTTGTTCTAGTGCTAATAATTCTGCCTGATCAGTATCCGTTAAAAGCCGAATTTTAAAATTGGGTAAGGCTGCTTGTACTGTTGCTAATTTCATAATTTTTTACTCCAATTTCTTTTCTAAATTATACCAGGTTTCACCGGCATGGCTCGAATCCGCAACACCTTGATTATGATAACCATTACGTTCATAAAATGGTACCAACCGCGCCAAACAAGTTAAGGCCATGCTTTCACGCTGTGCCGATCGTGCCACCTTCTCTAGCGCCGTCAATAACTGACTCCCAATCTTTTGATGGCGTGCTAGCGGGGAAACCGCCAATGTAAAAACAAGTTGATGACCACCATGATCTAAATTAGTTGGCGTCTGTGCAAACATCTCATCTTCAATATAGCGGGCCTTAACTGCCGGACCTACAATGAAGCCTAAAATTTCATCACCATCACGAGCCACCAAGAACGTTGCAGCTAGTTTTTCAATTCGCTCACGATACGCGGCTTCACTGCCTGCTTCAGCCGCAGAAAAGCCAGCTTTTTCAATCGTCAGTAATTGTGGTAAATCGGTCATTTTTACTGATGTAATTTCCATACCAAATCAGCCCCCTAAAAAGTACCTCTAGTATAGCAAAATTACCCGCTTGAAACGTCAATAACGTTGTGGCTAATACCGAAACAACAGAAAAAGATAAATGACGTGTCGCTTTATCAATTGACATGCTATACTTAGGTTGTGAATTCGGTTACATCAATGTGAATTCAATATTCTTATTGAAATTAGGTGAATGTCATGCCAGCACAATCAGCAGAACAATTATGGAAAGACTACAATGAAGAAACAAATACCAACGGGGCGTCTTATCAAACTCGTTGGTTTGGGGAACAAAACCAGCCGACCCAAGTTCAAGCCTTAGCCGATGCCATTTTGGCTGGTACCAAGACCGCTACCACGACGCCACTTGATACTTACACCGCCGAACAAGTTGCGATTCCGCAAGTTGGCGATTACAACGTCTTATTAAATGGTGACATGAAACCAGTCGCTGTGATTAAAACCGTGGTCTCTGAACTAATCCCATTTTATCGGATCTCCGGTGAACACGCTTATCATGAAGGTGATGGCGATGGGACGATCGGTGATTGGCGGAAGCGGAAGACCGAAGAATTCACCCCTGCTCTGGAAGATCACGGCCAGTCTTTAACACCTGACACGCCGATGGTTAGCGAAGTCTTCGAAGTCGTTTACCGCGCAGATTAACTTAATATTAATCACGGCCTAAGACCGGTGTGTCTTGGGCCGTTTTTTTGACATTAAGACCGGTAAGCTTAACCACTACGTTCCAGCTTCACGCACTAGTTACTTTCACCAAACTTTAACTTGTCAGCGCTAATTTTTTCGCTATAATAATTAAAGCTTAAACTAAACTTGTTGTTTACTATTACAAAACAAAGAGGTGATTGTCATGGATATCGGTCAACGCATCCGTAACTTGCGCATGCAAAAACAATTGACCCAAGAAGAATTGGGCGAACGGACAGATTTGAGCAAAGGCTATATTTCTCAGCTTGAGCATAACCAGTCCTCCCCCTCAATGGAAACTTTCTTCGCGATTCTCGAAGTTCTCGGTGAGACGCCGGCAAAATTCTTCACCCCGGAACAGCCGACGAATAAAATTGTTTATCACCCAAGCGAACAAATCACTTTTGACGATGAAGCCCTTGGTTACCAACTAAAATGGCTTATACCGGCTTCGAATGAAAATGAACTCGAACCCGTAAAAATCACTTTAGCTCCCAATGGTCGCTTCAAACCTTTCGAGCCCTCGCCAGCGGAGACGTTAATTATCGTCCAAGCTGGCACGCTCAATTTACATTTAGGTTCGCAAGATTATCACGCTAGTCGCGGTGATAGCTTGTACTTTCACGCAACTAAGGCGCACCAACTCACGAATGTGGGTCCCGACCCATGTACATTCACCCTCGTGACGACGGCGTCCTATCTGTAACATTTGAAGGAGGCTTTCAAATTGGCGGTTAACACACAACCAATCATTCGATTAACCAATATCTGTAAAAGTTATGGGGATCATCAGATTCTCAAAGACATTAATTTAGAACTCGAAGCGGGAAAATTCTACACGTTGTTAGGGCCCTCAGGCTGTGGTAAGACGACGATTTTGCGCACCATTGCTGGTTTTACGGACGCTACGGCGGGCCAAGTTTATTTTGATGGTCAAGTAATCAATGACCTGCCTGCGAATCAACGCCAAGTGAACACCGTCTTTCAAGACTATGCGCTGTTTCCCCATTTAAACGTGGCCGAAAACGTGGGCTTTGGCTTAAAACTACATAAAGTTGCTAAGGCGGAAATTGATGAGCGCGTTCAAAAAGCCTTAGCACTCGTGCAATTAGCCGACTTTGGCGACCGTGAGATCAGTGAAATTTCTGGCGGCCAACAACAACGGGTCGCGATTGCCCGGGCGTTAGTCATGCAGCCCAAAGTACTTCTGTTAGACGAACCCTTATCGGCGCTGGATGCAAAATTGCGCAAGGACATGCAGTATGAACTACGCGATTTGCAGCAACGATTGGGTATTACTTTCTTGTTCGTCACACATGATCAAGAAGAAGCTTTAGCGATGAGTGATGAGATCTTCGTCATGAATAACGGTCAAATCTTACAAGGAGGTTCACCCGTGGATATTTACGACGAACCGATCAATCACTTTGTCGCGAATTTCATCGGTGAGAGTAACATTATCCCTGGTAAAATGCTCAAAGATTACACCGTCGAATTTGTTGGCAAATCATTCGAATGTGCCGACGCTGGGATGCGGCCAAACGAAGCCGTTGAGATTGTGTTACGGCCTGAAGACTTAGATATCGTTCCGGCCAGCCAAGGCAAACTTGTCGTGACCGTGGACTCGCAACTCTTTCGTGGCAATTATTTTGAAATTGTCGCTTATGACAATGACCAAAATGAGTGGCTCGTCCATTCGACCAATCCAGCTGACGAAGGGACACCAATTGGGCTAACCTTTGACCCACAAGATATCCACGTCATGCGCTTGCACGAAACCGAAGCGGCCTTTGATGCGCGGCTAGAACAATACGAAGACGATTAGGGGGGATAAACGATGCAACGAAAACAACGACTAAGTCGCAATACGGCTTACTTTGTCCCCTATACCCTTTGGATTTTGCTATTTGTCATTGCGCCGGTGCTCTTATTGATCTATCAATCGTTCTTCAATATTGATGGTCAATTCACGCTGGGCAACTATCAAACTTATTTTTCGTCCAGCACTTATCTAATGATGACGGTCAATTCGGTTTGGTATGCCTTTTTGATCACGTTAGCCACGTTGCTGATCAGTTATCCAACCGCTTATTTACTCAATGAGACCAAGCATCCGCAACTTTGGCTATTGCTCATTATCATGCCAACTTGGATCAATTTATTATTAAAGGCTTACGCGTTCATCGGCATCTTTAGTCAAGCTGGGATTGCCAATCAATTTTTAAGTTTTATGGGGATTGGTCCTAAACAACTCCTTTTCACAAAATTTAGCTTTATTTTTGTCGCAGCCTACATTCAGATCCCGTTCATGGTGTTGCCGATCTACAACTCGATCAGTGAATTAAAGCCCTCGTATATCAATGCCAGCCGTGATCTTGGGGCGACTAATTGGCAAACCTTTAGCCGAGTCATCTTTCCTTTAACGCTACCAGGCGTGAAAGCAGGGATTCAAGCAGTCTTTATTCCGTCACTCTCCCTCTTCATGTTGACCCGTCTAATTGGCGGGAACAAAGTTATCACACTGGGGACAGCGATTGAAGAACATTTCCTCACGACGATGAATTGGGGCATGGGTTCGACGATTGGCGTCGTCTTGATTGTCGCCATGGTCATTATCATGTGGCTCACTGGCGGTAGTGGTAAACGCCATACACGAAAGGGGCTGACGAAATGACCCAACGACGATTTAAATGGCGTAATCTGTATCTCTGGTTAGTATTTATTGTCTTATATGCGCCAATTATTTTCTTAGTGGTCTACTCTTTCAGTAAGGGCGACACCATGACTAATTTTCATGGTTTCACTTGGGCACACTATCAGGATCTATTTGCAGACAGTCGTTTAATTGCCATTTTCTTAGACACATTATTAATTGCGCTATTATCATCCTTATTAGCAACAACGATTGGTACCTTGGGCGCTTTAGGCATCAATAACACCACCCGTCCGGTGACAAAAAATACCATTTTGGCTTTGAACAACATCTTAATGGTGTCACCGGATGTCATTATCGGTGCGAGCTTTTTGATCTTCTTCACAGCCTTAAAGATTCCATTGGGGTTTGGCTCTGTTTTGCTCAGCCATATTGCCTTCTCGATTCCAATTGTCGTTTTGATGGTGCTACCGAAGATCCAAGAAATGAGTACCAGTTTGCTGGATGCAGCGGCAGATTTAGGCGCCAATAACTGGCAACTTTTGAGCCAAGTCATTGTGCCCTATATCATGCCGGGAATCTTTTCCGGATTTTTCATGGCCTTAACCTACTCCCTTGATGACTTTGCCGTCACCTTCTTTGTGACTGGAAATGGCTTTACGACACTGTCCGTTGAAATATACTCACGTGCACGCCAAGGAATTAATTTGGAAATCAACGCACTATCTGGCCTGATGTTCCTCATGGCCCTAGTCCTCGTTATCGGCTACTACTTCATCAATCAGTACAGTAGTCGGCATCGCTCCAACGTTAGGGGGCGTCGCAAATGAAGAAGCTATTTGGTGTCATTGTCGGCCTATTAGTCGTTTGTGGTTTGTTGGCTTTCGGGGCACATCGTCTACAATCAAGTACAGGAAGTACCGGGGCGAAAGTCCTGAACCTTTATACTTGGGGGGATTATATCGATCCTAGCCTGTTAACCAAGTTTCAAAAAGAGACCGGTTATCACGTGAATGTTGAAACTTTCGATAGCAACGAAGCCATGTTTACCAAGATCAAGCAAGGTGGCACGAGTTACGATTTGACCGTTCCCAGCGACTATATGATTGAAAAAATGAAAGCCGCTAAACTTTTACTGCCTTTAGACAAATCCAAGTTAACCGGCATGCAAAATTACGATCCTCGCTTTTTGAATCTGGCTTTTGATCACAACAACCGCTACTCAGTACCCTATTTCTGGGGCACCTTGGGAATCATCTATAATGACAAATTCGTGAAGCCTGGCAGTATTCAACATTGGCAAGACCTATGGGAAAAGAAATACAAAAACAAGATTATGTTGATTGATAGTGCACGTGATGTCATGGGCTTTTCACTGGCTTCCATGGGTAAATCCATGAACACCACTGATCCGGCTACCTTACTCGCCGCAGAGCACAAACTCAATCGGTTGGCACCCAATGTTAAAGCCGTGGTCGCTGATGAAATTAAAATGTATATGATTCAAAATGAAGCAGCCGTTGCGGTTGATTGGTCTGGTGAAGCTTCAGAAATGTTGGACAGCAATTCACATTTGCATTACGTCGTTCCTTCTGAAGGCAGTAATCTTTGGTTTGATAATTTGGTCATTCCTAAGACCGCCAAACATTTCAAGGCCATCTATGCCTTTTTGAATTTCATGAGTGAACCCAAGAATGCGGCACAAAATGCCGAATATATTGGTTATGCCACACCTAACAAGAAGGCTAAAGCACTGTTGCCTAAGGCTATTCGGAACGACCGGCAATTTTATCCAGATAATCGCACGATTGAACATTTACAGATTTATAAAAATTTATCACCAGAAAAAGTCGGACTATATAACGACCGTTATTTAGAATTTAAGATGCACCATTAAACGCTAAAAGGGTGACTAGGAATTTTCCTGAGTCACCCTTTTTGACGGCCATTCATGCTAAACTAAAAACAATCAACCACTTTGGAGGCGATCGTCATGCAACACTTTAAACGCGGCTTAGGGTTAGCGCTGCTATTATTTATTTGGGTCATTGCCCTCTTTTTCGGGGCAGCCTGGATCGTACGCCTCAACTGGATACCGACTCATTTTGTTGGTATTTTTCAAGATGCCTTCGTCCTGTTTGGCGTTTGGATCTTCAACCGTTTAGTCGGTCATGTGCCTGTCCAATTATGGTCTGGACACCATTTGGGGCAGCAACTGTGCCTCGCCTTACCAACCATCCTAATCGTTGGACTCTTGTTTGCGGCTAATATTGGCAGAGTACTGCAATTACCTTTTAGCACCCTCATCTTATTGTACTTAGGCTATGTTTTACTGATTGGGATTACGGAAGAGTACGTGTTCCGTGGCGTCTTATTACCGATCGTGGCGCGTTCATTTCCCAACCAGCCATTAATTAGTATTCTTATTAGTAGTGCCTTTTTCGGCGGCCTACATCTCATGAACAGCACGCATATTTCATTGACTTATGTGCTGCCACAAATTCTATTCGCCATGCTCTTGGGTACTTTATTTGCTGGCATTTATGTTTGCACGCACAATCTTGCATTACCGATTATCTTGCACAGTTTGACCGACATTTCGGTCATTGTACAACTGGTTAAGCATCCGTCAATGGCAAATTTAAACATGCCGGTGCAAACTTCAATCACGGTTGCCTTGTTCTACGCGTCTTTACTCGTTATGGCAATCTTTTGGGTCGCACGTCAGACCGAACATCAAACCATTAAAACTGAAATTTAGTCTAAAAAAATAGCGTCCAACTGTCCTCTAATTTGAGACTGTTAGACGCTATTTTTAGATTAACTCATGTCACTTTTTAATGATACAAATCGAAGCGACCCTTGCTAAACATCGTACTCAAATGTGCACTTTCAACCAATGAGCGGTCGGTAATGACTTTCTTCAAAACGGATGCTGGATAGCCATGCACTGGCTTGTTGCTACTAAAGATTTCGCCAATACCATCACGATCACTCAATGACGCCACTGTCCCGCTGGAATGATAGACGAATGGCTCAGTGGCTTTGCCGTGGCGTAACGCGCCGATATTCTTGGCGGCTTGTTCCCCACAAGCTAAAGCAATTTGTGCCGTAGTTGGATAAGGCCGCTTAGCATCTGGCGCCATGACCGCCGCAACATCACCCACGATGAATACTTCTGGATGATCTGCTAATGACAAGTCTGGTTGAACCATGACACGATTACGACGTTGTTCAAAACCAGAATCCGCAATCACATGCGACCCACTGACCCCGACCGTCCAAATGATGGTATTCGCCGTGAATTCATGACTTTGACCGTCACTATCTTTATATACCACGGCACCTGGCTTGATTTCAGCAATCAATGAGCCTAACATCATTTCAACATCGTGTTTCGACATGAAACTCAAGGCATAATCGCGTAGATCTTGCGTAAACATTGGCAAGATTGACGGCATCCGTTCCAAACAAACCAACTTGATCGCGGGTGTTTGATATTTTTCCTGCAACTTTGGCAATGACTGGGTCAATTCACCTAAGAGTTCAATCCCAGTAAACCCAGCGCCACAGACCGCAATCTTCAGATCATTATGATCCTTAGTTTCACGATAACCTTTGATTGTCGCTTCAATATGCTTATAAACGGCCTTAGAAGTTGCCAGATCATCCATTGCTAAGGCATTGGTATCGGCACCTGGCACACCAAATGTTTCAGATTGAAAGCCCAACGCTAAGACCAGATAGTCGTAACTAAGATCCGCGTGATCTTCAAAACTGACCATTTTTTTGGCGATGTCCACATGCTTGACTGCGGCTTGGACAAACTGAACAGTCTTGCCAATAACTGTCCGAATATCATACGTTATCTTATCTGGATCAATCGTCCCCGCGGCGACCTCATGTAAATTTGTTTTTTCCGTATGCGTGGCACTTTTATCAACTAAAATCAGTTGATCGTCACTCGGAAGTGCTTTTTGTAAAAATTTGATGGCTCGCATCCCAGCGTAGCCACCACCCAATACTACTGTTGTTGCCATATTAGTTAATCCCCTTTATAAACCGAACTCTGCTTAAAAATCCAATTAAGTCACGTCCAGACAAATCAACGTGTCTCACGCTAATCTGAACTGTACATGGTCTAAACTTTCAGCTATTACCATCGTACACTGTCAGCCTAAAAAAATCAGCTATATTGGCGCATTTATTTTGTCAATTAGCTTTCTAAGTGTTGTTGAACGTTTTTTTCAACCAGTGTCAAGCTTTCAAACAGTAGCTGCTGCTGACCAGTCGTTAATTTTTCACCCACTAATTGTGCACACCAGACTTCATAAGCGTGCAATTCTGGATAAATCGCGGTCCCTTCTTTTGTTGGATACAAGCAACGAACCTTCTTATTATCAGGATGCGCCGTTTTGATGACGTACCCTTTTTTGATTAGATTCTGCACGGCGCGATAGTTGGTTGTACGATCCATTTTCATCTGATCAGCGAGCTGACTGAAAAATAGCCCAGGCTGCTCGCAGATCCGGATTAAATAAATAAATTGATTACTATTCAGGCCATATTTGGCAAAGCGTTGGTTACCCTCGTTCATAATCATCCGTGAGAGTGTTCCCATTAATCGCAGTGTTGGTATCATTATTTTTCTCCTTATCATTGCATATGCAATCATTTGGTGATAAACTTATTTTCAGTTTCTAGGAGGTTATCCCATGTGGTCAGTCAAAACATTTAATGAGCTTACAACATCTGAATTATACGCTATTTATGAATTACGCGTCAAAACGTTCGTCGTTGAACAACATCGTGTTTATCAGGAAGTAGACGCCATCGATCCAACTGCACTTCATGTTTTTAAAACTATTGATGGCAAAATTGTTGCATATGCACGTGTTTTCCAAGAGGACGACCATTGTTCATTTGGTCGCGTCGTGGTTGATCGTCAGCTTCGCGGTCAGCATTTAGGCCGCCAACTCATCACTCAAGTTCTGGCTGTAATTGCCGTAAAATTTGCAAACGAAACCATTCAAATCGAAGCACAGACCCACGTTCAAAGCTTCTATGCCTATTTTGGATTTAAGGCTATTGGTGAGCCATTTTTATTCAACCACACGCCACATATCAAAATGATTGCCTAAAAAAACACCCTTGCAGGTGTTTTTTTGCACTGATTATTAGTTATCAATGGGTGCCCGGTGAGTCAGTCGTTCAACATCACGAACAATCATTAACTCTTCATTGGTTGGCACAACCATGACGGTGACTGGCTCGTCTGGTTTACTAATGACTTGCTCAACCCCATGACACTTGTTCTTCTCTTCATCAATCGTGATGCCGAAGTAGCCTAATTGATTTAAAATTCGTGAACGCATCGCCACTGAATTTTCACCAACGCCAGCCGTGAAGACAAGCGCATCCAAGCCGTTCATTTCGGCAATGTAACTCCCAATATATTTGATAACTCGACTCGCAAAGATTTCCAACGCTAACTCGGCACGATGATTATGATCGTTATTAGCCGCGTTATCTAAGTCCCGCATATCAGGTGAAACACCAGAAATTCCTAGCAGACCCGACTTATTATTTAGGATGTCGATGAAGTCTTGCACGTCTGAAATACCAAGATGTCGCATCAAAAACGGAATCATCGACGCATCGATATCACCGGAACGCGTACTCATCGTAATCCCAGCTAATGGGGTGAATCCCATCGAAGTATCAATCGCCTTCCCATGGTCAAAGGCCGTGATAGAAGCGCCGGAACCAAGGTGTAACGTGATTAACTTCAACTCATCCAAAGGTTTGTTTAACAATTCGGCCGTACGCTGTGCCACGTAACGATGGCTGGTCCCGTGTGCCCCATATTTCCGAGCACCAAACTGTTTGTAATAATCATATGGAATACTGTAGAGATAATTGACTTCTGGCATCGTCGCATATAATGACGTGTCGAAAACAGCTACCTGAACAGCTTTAGGTAATAATTGCTGGAACACTTCAATATAATAAGCTTGCGTTGGATTATGTAACGGCGCATACTCTGATAAATCTTTAATTTGTTTCAAAGTCGTTGGGGTGATGACCACTGAATCTTGGAAATCTTCGCCCCCAGCCACGATACGATGACCAATCCCAGTAATTTCTGTCAAATGGTCCACGATACCGTCACTCTTCAAGCGTGTCAGCACCATTGCCGCCGCTTCCTGAGCATTGATTTCATCGTGTGTTTCCGAATATTTGTCGCCATCCGCCTTTTTCAAAACAAACACAGCGTTTGGTAAGCCCAACCGGTCAACCATTCCTGAGGCGATCACCGTTTCTTCTGGTAAGCTAAATAGCTTCCATTTTAAAGTTGAACTACCCGCGTTAATTGCTAATACTTTTGCCATTATGTCCATTTCCTCCATCCATCATCAAGTGTGCATACTGTAAGTGTAACTAATATTGAATACGCTTTCAAGGACTCGTTGAAAAAGACCGCAAATTGTCTGAAAATTAACTTAATTTAAGTTCCATTTTGCTTAACTGGTATGCATATTGTGCATGTGGTTAGCCCTGTTTAGACTATAATTAAGGTAGTGAAAGCGAGGTGCTCATTATGAAAAAAACATTTGTCTGGACACTCAGCAATTTGTTTGCCACGTTGTTGTTGGTCTTAGGGTTAGGTCTACTAATTGTGGCCCTCATCATTAGTTTCGGTTCACGCTTAGGCATTGAAGCAACGGTTACCGCACTCGTCTTGATGTTGGCAGGGCTCGTTTACTTGCATCCCGTCCCATTTAAGATTCTCGTCCCAATGATTGGCATCATTAGTTTGGGTGCCGGTTATGCCACTTATTTCAGTGCTCAACAGTCTTGGTTGGCTAGTATCCTGGCAGTCTTGATCGTCGCGGCCATTATCAGTTACGGCTTCAGCTTGCGGCGCACGATGAAACGGCGGCATAGTCAATGGTTCTAAAAATTACTTGAGGTCATCCAGTTGAAAAACGGATGACCTTTTTACTGGCCTAATTTCATCTAAACTATCTCAAAAACAAGCATACCGCCAATTTTGCCGAATAATTCCTGTTTTCAGCAGACAAAACCGAACGTCTGTTTTATAATAAATCATAACTAACCTCAGAAAGGAATTCGGCATGCCAACTAAAATCGGGATTCGTCAACTAGTCGAGTTCGTCTTGCGTAAAGGTGACCTCAACGAAGTAAAAAACAGTCAAAATACGGCTTTAGCTGGTGCAAAGATCCACCGCCAACTCCAAAGTAGCCGCTCTGAAGCTTATCAGAGTGAAGTTTACTTAAAAACGACCGTCACCATGAATGGCGCGGATTATCTGATTTCTGGTCGGGCCGATGGCGTCCAAACAACCGATGATGGTATCCTCATCGAAGAGATCAAAACTTCTGATCAAGCCTTTGATGACCTGACTGACAACACACGTGCCCTTTACTGGGGCCAAGTGCAAGTTTATGGCTACTTGATCTTACAGACCCATCCGGACCTCGACCAAGTCACCCTCCAACTCACTTACTTTCAAGTTTTAGCCGCAAAGACCACCAAGACGCAACGCGTTTTAACTCGTGCGGCAGCAGATCAGTTTTTTAAAGACTTAATCACCGAATACGAGTATTGGCTCACGCTACGGGCTGACTTACGCCAACAACGTAATGCGTCAATTGCTGAGCTACCTTTTCCTTTTCCAAGTTATCGGACGGGGCAACATGAATTAGCGGCGGCCGTTTACAAAACCATCCGTTTTCAAAAACGGCTCTTTGTCGAAGCACCCACTGGGACGGGTAAGACGATTTCGACCTTATTTCCAGCAATTAAAGCGATGGGGGAAGATGAAATTGAACGCATCTTCTATTTAACCGCCAAACAAAGCACTCGTCACGTTGCCGAAGAAGCCATCACCTTAATGAGTCAAGATGGCTTGCAGCTCAAGAGCATCACCCTAACAGCCAAGGATCAAATTCGTTTTCCTGAAGAACAGGATGTGCCGCCAGAAGAGAATCCCTTTATGATTGGCTATTATGATCGGCTAAAACCCGGTTTAAAAGATATTTTGACACACGAAACCCAGCTAACGCGGCCAGTGATTGAAAAATATGCGCGCGCCCACACCCTTGATCCTTTTGAATTCTCGCTAGACATCTCACTTTTTTGTGACGTCATTATTTGTGATTATAATTATCTGTTTGATCCACTGGTCTACTTGCAGCGTTTTTTCAGCGAAGAAGACCGTGATAACTTTTTCTTAGTCGATGAAGTCCATAACTTAGTCAGTCGTGCACGCGATATGTATTCCGCCAACATTAGTGATGCCCCAATCGCACACTTGCTCAAATTAGCCCAGCCAGATCAGTCACAACCTAGTGACGATCTTCAACGCGAGCTTAAAAAGGTCCGACGAAGTTTTGGCCGAATCAGTCAAACGTTAATCGACGACGATGTCACTGAACAACTTTCAATAGAACCACCCGAGAAGCTCAGCCGGACGTTGCGGAACTTCAACGATTTCATCAGCGAGTGGCTACAAAAACAACAACCATCTGCCTTATTAGACGCGGTACGTGACTACTTTTTTGACTGTTTAACTTTCGTCAAAATTAGTGACCTATATGATGGCAGCTACCAAACTCGGACCGTTCTGGAGGGCCATCATGTGACGGTCAAAGAACTTTGCTTAGATCCCAGTGACTTCTTGGATCGATCCTTGAAGTTAGGCGCCGGGGCCGTTTTATTTTCAGCGACCCTCTCACCAATGAGCTATTATCAGCGCGTCCTCGGTGGTGAAGCAAATAGTTTAGCTTACCAGTTGCCCTCACCCTTCCCACCTAAGCATCAGGCAATTTTGGTCACCCAATACGTTCAAACAACGTATCATGAACGCCCACACAGCGAACCCGCTATCGTGGCCAGTCTCAAGGCGTTAGTCACCGCCAAAACAGGTAATTATTTAATTTTCTTTCCATCATATGGTTATTTGACACAAATTAAAGCGGCCTTCGAACTCGCAAATCCAGAGATTCAAACGACGACGCAAGCTAATGGGATGACTGGCAGTGAACGTCAGGCGTTCTTGGCCCAATTTCAAGCCAAACCAGCCAAAACACTCGTGGGTTTCTGCGTCTTGGGTGGTATTTTTTCGGAGGGTATCGACTTACGCGGGGATCGGTTAATTGGCGTCGCAATTGTCAGCGTTGGCTTACCTGGGATCAATCCAGAAACTAATTTGATCCGTGATTATTACAATCATGATAATGGTCAGGGCTTTGCCTATGCCTACCAACTTCCCGGCATGAACAACGTCTTGCAAGCGGCCGGCCGCTTAATTCGCAGTAGCCATGATACCGGGATTATTTTACTGCTGGACCAACGTTTTGCCAGTCGGCGTTACACAGACCTATTTCCACCACATTGGCGTTACTTCCAGTCGATCTACTCAGTACCACAATTACAAGCAACCATCGCCAATTTTTGGCAACAAACGGAGGCCAGTCATCATGAAGACTAAATTAACCCGACAACTTGAAAGTACGCTCTATCAATACTGTCTCGAGCAAGGCGCTTACGTTGTTGAAGAGGTGTCCATGCCGGCAGATCAAGGCATCGTCGACACACTGAGTTATCAGCAACTCCCCGACGGTCAACGGGACTGGCGTTGTTACGAACTCAAAGTAACCAAGGCTGATTTTCACTCTAAAGCAAAACTTTCCTTCATTGGTAATTATAATTATTTCGTTCTGCCGCAAAAGCTTTACGAAGTCGTCGCTGACGAGATTCCGGCTCATATTGGCGTCTTGATCTATCGTGCCTTTGATGAACGCGCCATGGCACTTGCACCACGACCGTTATCAGCACCAGGCTTTTTGACGGTTGCTAAAAAAGCGCAACATCAAACGCTACAAGTCGATGAACAACCTCTAATCAGTCACTTTATCGCATCACTATTCCGAGAAGTCGATAAAGCTAAGCGCGTCAAAAAGGGATTGCAACTTTACTCCGACGACCAGCTGTACAAGGAATTGCGCAAACGTGCACAGTCTGGGTATGACATCTATGATCCAGAGCAAAATCTTTATGACCGCTTCATTGATGACTGCCAAAATGACGCTATCACGGCGTTGCAAACTGAATTGGACGCTCGTAATGCAGAATATCAAGCTTTACAACAAAAATACCAAGCTTTGACGTTGCCACATTTGGAGAATGACCTATGACTTACTATCCTTATTTTCGTGGACGTATGTATGATCTATTGGCGCTGAAAACATTGGCCGAGCAACAGCAATTAGGGCCCAAAATCATCCCGATCATTGAACCCGTTCGTGATTCAAAGGAACTACAACAAACCGTTCAATGCTTGATTGATCAGCAACAGCCATTTAGTGTCGTCGCAAACCCGCAAGTCAGTGTCTACGGCTTGAATCACACGAAGTTGTACCCGTTGCCCGCTTTAAATGAGCTACCATTCTATCACCCCAGTGCCATTTTGGCGGCTGATTTTAGTTCGGATTTTTTGACCACCACGCACGGACAAACCAGTCTTTTAGTGGCAACCAACTATCCGTTGCTGAAAGCTTATCAACACACCACCATGTTAAAGCGTGTGAGTGGCGTGTTGATCCCCGATGAAGCCCGCTTACAACAACTCGTGGGTGATCGCGCCATTTTATTGACCGATCCACTCACTTTTCGCGCCCATGTCGCTGACTACGCTGAACTAACGGACGAATTTTTCACCGCCGCTAATTGGGTGACGCCACCATTTGGGACGCAAGGCTATGGGGACTACTCCGTGGTCGGCAGTGTTTATTTCGACAAGGGTATGCCATCACGTGCCATTGCGTTACATCTGATTTATGTCACCGCCTCGGGACAACTACGTCTTCATCATTTTGTCTCCGATAGCAACGATCAGATGCGTGGGCAAAAGCAAAAATTCTTTGAGGCCTTACAAAAGTTAGTCGACTGGGCACCGGCACATCTAACCGGATTAAACGCCACTCCAGCGCTAGCCGAATTACTGGCCTACCAAACTGGCACCAAATTTCCAGGTCTCGGAATCATTAAAAAATTGGCCCTGATGCATCATATTCAACTCATACACCGACTATTGACCCGTCCCAACTAAGTCATCGTTGTGTTCAAAGTTACAACGCTAGTGCATCGTAGCCACCATATCTATAAGTATCCAACTAGCTTGCCGTTCCGGTTGGTCTGGACTAACCAGTAATTCTAATACTAATTGATCTTTCGTTGATGCTGGAATCATCAATATTCTTTTGTTAAATCGCTATTTAACGTCGGAGTGGACCAGCATATTTGCCGTGTCGAGATACTTAGCTGGGCGATTTCCCCAGGTTAGTGTCTGGCCGACTTTTAAGACGTGGCTTTCGGCTTGAAAGCGCCCTGCAGATCGGTCTTTGACTGCAGGTCTGCCTCACAGCAAACGTGCTGGTCCACGGAGACGGACAATTAACAAATTGTTTTAATAAACATGAACGCTATAATACACTAGTGCTATACTTAGAGCCATTACAGGAGGTACTCGCATGCCCGAACATCAATCAGTCTGGAAAACGATGATCCAATATTATCAGGATGAGCATCAAGCCATCCATGCACCCATGGTCTACGGCGATATCTGGGTTCGCACCAAGTCTCGTCAACGATTAGTTTTCGGCCTGACCGCCGATGCTCAAGCAGCCTTGGGAACCGTTACAGCGATTGACTACCCAGCACTCAATACGCACCTCGAAGCTGGCGAAATCTTGTTGACCATTACTGGCACCAATATGACTAAGCAACTTGCAACCCCCTTCAGTGTTACCGTGCAAAAGTTGAATACCGATTTAGCGGACAACCCACAACTGATCACTGATAACATTGAGAAAGATAATTGGCTTTCCAAACTCAGAGCTGATTAAGCTTTTTATCAATTACTAAAAGTAACTAACTACGACTTTTGAGAACTTGTTTAACCGACCCGTTCAAAACTGGCCTAGTCATCGACACTTAAAATTAGCGTCATTACTAACCCATTACTACCAAAGCACAATGCCGGTAGTAATGGGTTAGTTTAGATTTACGGAAAAGCAAAATGGACGTAAGCTGCGTATTGGTACGGTTGTAATCGCTTTCTGAGCAGCAATTATGTTCGTTAATTAGGTTTCGTATATTACAAAAGATTACAAAAAGTGGCTTATATTACAAGAAGCGCCCAATTTCGTAAAAGAATTGCTATTCGTTTGTTACAATCAACGGTTATACTATTGCTTAGTTAAGGTGCTTGGAAATGCAATAGGGGCCAAGCAATTCGGACTAAAAATAGGGAGTGTACATTACTTATGAAAATGAAGAACGTTTTATTATCTACTGCTGCAGCCGCTTCTAGTCTTTTTGCTATCGGTGCTACTGCCCAAGCAGCCACGATCACGGTTAAGGCCGGCGACACAGTTTCAGCTATTGCCAACGAAAACAACACAACTATTTCAGCAATTGAAAAAGCTAACCAATTAAAGAATGTTAACTTGATTTTTGTTGGTCAACAACTTGAAGTTAATGGGACTAGCAATACTGCGACAACTCAATCAACTACTACAACGACGACTCAATCAAGCCAAACAACTCAAAGCTACAGCGCACCAGCTGCTAAGACTCAAACTCAAGCTGCAACCACAACTTCTAACTATAGTAACAACGGTTCAGATAGTTCAGCTAAAGCTTGGATTGCTAACAAAGAATCTGGTGGCTCATACAGCGCAACCAACGGCCAATACATTGGTAAGTATCAATTAAGTGCTTCTTACTTAGGTGGCGACTATTCCGCTGCCAACCAAGAACGTGTTGCTGACAGTTATGTTTCTTCACGTTACGGTTCATGGTCAGCTGCTAAGGCTCATTGGATCTCAAACGGCTGGTACTAAACTAAAATTAAACTCATTCAACAGATTGCCTATTCGGTGATCTGTTTTTTTGTGCTTTCGGAAACAAACCGGAATTTACAAAAACTACTATAGTATGGTCACTTTTCGATTTAGCATGACAAGTCGACCTAGTTTTTATCAACACATGATCAAATCGTTTTCCTGGAAATCTCAAAATTAGTTAACAGTTGTACTATAACTTAAATATAATTAATCTTGTGGCTTTTAATTTAAGGGTTCAACAATCTTTTTTTCGGTTGAATCTCCCTAATCCTATTTAACAATCATCACTAACATTCGGTGCTTAGTCAGCCATTTTGCGGCAAATTCACGGTTTTATCACATTTTTATCCCAAAAGAGGCACTAAATATTACAATTCATTACAAAAATCGGCTTATATTACAAGATTGGGGTAAAAACGTAACCTCCTGTTTATTGTGTTGCAACACTCGCTCGGTATACTAGTCATTGTTAATTAGTTAAGGCGATATTAGTTGTCGCTAACGAAAAGAATCATAATAATTATAGATAAGTAAACCGACCACCCAATTATAGGAGAGTGCATACACATTATGAAAATCAAAAACCTTGTATTATCATCTGCTGCAGCTTTAGCTTTATTCGCTGCTACGACTACTGCCGCTGACGCCGCTACTGTTACAGTTAAGGCTGGCGACACGGTTGCTGAAATTGCCAACACTTATAACACGACGGTTAACGCGATTCGCGATGCGAACAACTTGTCAAACGTTAACTTGATCTTTGTTGGCGACCAACTTGAAATTGGTGGTAATGCTACCACAACTTCAACAACCGGCACACCAGCTGCTAATACAACGGTTGCTGCAACGACTACTCAAAGCAACCAAACTGTTGCTGCTAAGACCACACCTGCAACGACTACTATTGTTAACTCAACAAGTAGCTCAGTTGCAACAACGCCTAAAGCAACTGTTTCAAGCTCAAGCAACACACAATCTGCAGCAAGTTCATATGTTGCACCAAAACAAACGACTACAGTAGCTACTAAGCCAGCTGCAACCACGCAATCAACTAACACGAGCAGCAACACTAACTCAGATGAAAGTTCAGCTAAAGCTTGGATTGCTAACAAAGAATCTGGTGGCTCATACTCAGCTACTAACGGCCAATACATTGGCAAATACCAATTAAGTTCATCATACTTAAATGGTGACTACTCAGCTGCTAACCAAGAACGCGTTGCTAACAACTACGTTTCATCACGTTATGGTTCATGGGCTGCAGCCAAAGCTCATTCACAAGCTACTGGCTGGTACTAAAATTTAAATCAGTTATCCCTTGAAAGCATCGTTTCGGCGATGCTTTTTTCTTATGTCTAAAAATGAGCAACTTTAACAAATCACCCACCAAATAGTCGAGCCAATATTGACGTAATACCGCTATAATAGACTTAAAATACTGTATTAAATGGAGGGCAAGATGAGTAGTTCGAAAGAATCACCGCTAACTGAAAAGGAAAAGTGTTTTTCTCAAATGTGGTACGACCCAAATGGTGACCCGTCACTGATCCATGAACGTGCGCAGGCCGACGAACTTTGTACTGCAATAAATCGTTTAGGCCAGACTAGCCCTGAACGCCAGCGATTACTTAAAGCGCTATTTCCAAATCAATCCAAGGACGTCACTATTATGAATCCGATTTGGGCGGATTATGGTAGATATACCTCCATCGGCAAAGGCACTTTCATTAATCGTAACGCGTATTTCATGGACGAGGCATTGATCACGATTGGCGCAAACTGCATGATTGGCCCCAATGTTGGTCTATACACTGCAAATCACGCCTTAGTTGCGACCGAACGAAATACCGGCATCGAAATCGCCCTTCCCATCACTCTTGAAGACAATGTTTGGCTAGGTGGTAACGTCTGCATCGTACCAGGCGTAACCATTGGTACCGGTAGTGTCATCGGTGCCAATAGCTTAGTTAGTAAAGATATCCCCGCTAATGTGGTTGCTGCTGGGAATCCATGCCGGGTTATTAGAAAGATCACTGAATCGGATCGGATTGCTCACTTAATCCAGTAAGCATATTTGAGGTCCCCCAGTTTTACAATAAAACAATGGCAATTAATAGTAACCGTTAATAACCTCAATACTAAAAAATGACTGTTCAGTCTCAAACACGGACCTGAACAGCCATTTTGTGTGATACCACGTCTTAATCGCTCCGCTTGCAGTTTACTCAATGTCTTAATGATAAAACAATCCTCATCATTGATTGAGACCAACGTCTTTTTAAAACCTTCATAAATTCAGCAATCTCATTATTATCCCGCTTATCAGTATAGGAGCTAATTTTATATGACACCTAGACCCAACCATTACCTTCATGAATCTACATTATTTATTTGTGTTATAGCCCGATCGCTATTAGCTTAATTTTAAACTGCAGCAAAAAATCCGACCCACCATGACAGTGAATCGGATCGAATAATCAATTAAATTTTAATACCAGCCGTTAGCTTCCCAGTGTGCTTTAGCCGCACTCCATGAACCGTAACGTGAAGAAACATAGCTATTTGCGACCTTTTCTTGGTTAGAAGCTGAGTAGTCACCATTTAAATATGATGAACTCAATTGATACTTACCAATATATTGGCCATTAGTAGCCGTGTATGAACCACCAGATTCTTTGTTGGCGATCCAAGCTTTCGCTGAACTGTCACTATCACTAGTTGTGGTTGTGGTCGTTGAAGCGCTGGTATCTGAGCTAGTCGCTGCCGTAGCAGTGTTTTGGCTCGTTGATGAAGTCGTATTTTGGCTCGTTGTTGCAGCCGTATTTTGACTTGTCGTGTTGTTCGTCGTTGCGGCCGTTGTGCTAGCAGCCACAGTATTAGTTGACGTGGTTGTAGCGGTCGTTGAACCATTAACTTCAAGTTGGTCACCAACAAAAATCAAGTTAACGTTCTTTAAATTGTTCGCTTTTTCAATGGCGCTAATCGTTGTTTGGTGTTCGCTAGCGATTTTAGCAACCGTGTCACCGGCTTTAACCGTAACCGTATCGGCATTGGCAGTCGTGGCAGCGACAGTGAATAACCCTAAAGCAGCAACAGTTGATAAGACAAGATTTTTAGCTTTCATTAAAATAAAACACTCCTATTAGTTTGGCTTGATTTCTATCTGTAAGTTTTCTGTGATTCGCTTGATCGGTCATAACCAATCAACAAAAACTAGTATAACTGGAAAGTGTTGCACTGACATCAACGTGACGTTACATTTTATAGGGTTCGTTGTCATAAACCATCAATTTCGTAATACTTTGTAATATTAATCAGTTATTTCAGCCAACAAATTACTGGTTTGTGCACAAGAAAGCGCTCACGACGGCCATTATGGTCTTCGTGAGCGCTTTGCCCAAAATTAAACTTCTAACGTAAATTTGGGTCTAGAATTTTTGGTGTTGGAAAGTATTTCCATTCCAAAAGTACTAGGCCCTTTTTGATAACAAAAAAAGCATCTAAGCCTCCCTAGTGCTATGCTTTAAGCGACTAAACTCAAGATAAGCGGGGTAGGAATAGATGTCTCAACTAGATAATACACTTAAATTACTGGGAATTACAGACACAAACATTCAGGTGTTCGGTACTCGTGAGGAATTTAATGGTCGGGGCTCGGGTCGCAAAAAGTATTTGGTCATCCAGGCAGAGCTTACCTACACACTCAGGCGCTGTCCCAGCTGTGGATACAATACGTTGCACCCTAACGGACACAAGCTCACTCATGTCCACATTTCAGGACCCATGGACCGGCCCGTAATTCTAGAGCTAAACAAGCAACGCTGGCGTTGTAGTAACTGCCATAGCACTTGTACGGCCACCACTCCAGTGGTATCAACCAACCACGCCATCGGTCACGGACTAGCGACTCATGTGCTGAAGCTAGCCAGTAAATCACTCCCGGCTAAGACTATCGCCAGTCTCACCGGTATTTCGACAAACTCAGTTCAGCGTATTTTGACGGCTAATATTCATCCACACGCGAGCCGCCGGTTACCGATTAATCTATGCTTTGATGAATTCCGTTCCACGCACGGCTCCATGTCGTTTATTTGCATTGACGCCGACACTCACAAATCAGTTAAAGTACTTAGCGACCGCCTTAATAGAACCATCAAACAGTTCTTTCTTAGTCAGTACAGCACCGTAGAACGGGCCGCGGTTCAACGCGTCATCATGGACATGAACGCCTCCTATCAGGCATTCGTGCACGAACTATTCCCTAACGCCGAACTCATTATTGATCGGTTCCACATTATTCAATTAATGGGCCGGACGATGGATACCATTCGCACTCAATGTTTAAAGCAACTCGACAAGCATTCGCGGGAATATAAAGTACTGAAATCACTATGGCGCCTATTCCACAAGGCCACCCCTGACGCACAAAAGAGCCGCTACCTCTTCGGCCTGAATGAGTACTCGACCGAACAGAACGCTATTGATATTGGAACCGATACGTTTCCGGCCTTCAAAACAGCTTATGAAACCTACATCGATCTCCACGATGCTTTGATGGGGCGTCACGCTGATGAACTCAAGAATATCATCACTAACTATCAGCCTAACGGCACGCCCCTAGATACGGCCATGCATACCCTACGAAAGAATCTTAATGGAGTAATTAATGCCGCCAAATCGTCCTACTCTAACGGACCGATAGAAGGCATCAACCGTAAGATCAAGGAGCTCAAACGTGCTTGTTATGGCTTCTCCAATCAGGCCAATATGTTCACACGCGTCTACCAGCTGATTGCCTAGATTATCTACCACAATAACGTCACGATGGTAGGCTTATTTGTTATGCCTTCAAGTACGATATTCAGACGACACACCAGATTAAACGCCGCAACTAATAAAAAAACAAAAAAGATCTCCCACACGAGGAGATCTCCAAAGGATAGAAACTATCCTTCAACACCATTTGACAAAGAGCCGTAAATTTGTGTTTAGCTAACCGATAAGCATGATCACAAGCCGCTGCGACATCCGGCTCATGAGTAACAATGATCACACATTTATGTTGGTCATGCGCAATTTTCTGAAATTGTTCAATCACATATTTCGTGTTTTCTTCATCTAAGTTCCCAGTCGGTTCATCCGCAACCACGATCTTCGCGTCACAAACCATGGTCCGCGCAATGGCGACCCGTTGTTGTTGACCACCAGAAAGCTTCTGCACATTCTTGGTCATCTGGTCATCCGTAATTCCCAGCTTACTTAGCATCGACATGGCAAACTGCTTATCTCCTCGATGACTAGATCCAGTCACTGCCATTGCCGTCAATAAATTATTCAATGGCGACATATAAGTGAATAGATTGTAGGATTGAAACACAATCGCCACATGTGACTGACGATATTTCGTCAAACCTAACTGATTGATGGGTTCACCATTCAACTCAATTTGACCTGCGCGAGGCTTATCTAACCCTGCCAATAACGATAGAAACGTCGTCTTACCGGAACCACTTTGACCAACAATCGCGTAAGAATTGCCTGATTTAAATTCGAGGTTCACATGCTCGAACAGACTATTTTCCTGGCGATCATACCAATAACCAATATCATTTGCTTTTAACATGGAAAAACTCCTCTCTATTCAATCAGGACTTTCTTCGGCTGTAACCGGAGAATTCCGCCAGACGCTAACATAATGGATAAGAACATAATCGCTAGGCCAAAGCCACCCAGTTCAACTAAGTCCATCAGCGTAACATTAATCGCCAATTCAGCTTGTTTTTGAGTTGAGACACTGGCAGCACTACTGCCAGGCGCACCACCGCCACCTTGCATGTTACCAGATGGTTTGCTGCCAGAAGTACTACCACCAGGGGCACCATTACCGCCGGGGCCTTGTTGAGTACTTGTCGAACTCGTTGTCGTCGCCGTCGTCGTTTGTTGAGAAACTAACTGTTTACCAAGTTGATTCCCCACAAACTTCCCGCCGGCACCCGCAATCGCAATTGAAACAACCAATACCATGACCATTTCAACAAAGAACTGAGCCACGATCTTCCAACGGGCTTCACCCAAAGATAGTAGCACGCCAATTTCAAAGCGGCGTTCACGAATCATTAAAATGACAATCAAGGCTAAGATGATCGTCCCAGCAATCGCAACTAACCAAACAATTTTGTCAGCGAACGATTTCACATTGTCCATCGAAGCCTTCACAGTTTGATAGCTACTGTCATTCGTCGTCAATGAATACTTCGATGTATTGATCAAGGCTTTCCCAGCGGTTTTAACTGAACTGACCTTAGCAGGATTCGATACATTGAAAGTCACTGAATCAGCGGTATTCTTGTATTTCGACCCTTTGACCGTATTGGCAAAAGTGTACGACGTGTAGACGCTGTTAGATGGATCAGTGGCGCCAGGACCTTGTGCCGTACTAGTACTTGAAGCCGCCTTATAGATCCCAACAATCTTCAAAGTATAAGTCTTCTTCGTGCCAGTCGTGGCCTTCAACTTGATCGTATCACCAACTTTTAAGCTATCCTCTTTGGCTAACTCGCTTTCGATGACAACATTAGTTGTGCCTTCATCAGCCGTGGTAATCCCGCGACCTTTGGTGATTTTGCTTGAACTATTTTCAAAGGCTGAAGTGGCGCTCGTCGACGTGACACCGGAGATCGCAATATCTCCAGAACTCGTCGTGCTACCACCCATCCCTTTCATGCCACCAGCACTACTACTGCCAGATGTCGAAATCGCCTCAAAACCTGTCGCATTAGCCGAAGTCGTCACCGTGGCCGTGTAGCTTGCAACATTATTGAGTTTGGCAATCTTTTTAGCATCACTCAATTTAACCGGTGAAGTCGTCAGTTTAGGTCGACTACGCTTACTCGTCGACGTACTACTACTGCGCATCTTCTTGAACGCTACGTCCCGGTTCGCGGATAAAGTGACGGTAGCGCCGACACTCTTCTTCGCATTACTCGTTGCCGTATCGGCAGCGTTTCGGATCAACAGGCCGGCCAACACAAACAACATAATTGCTGATGTGACCATAATCAATAAGATTGAACGACCCTTTTTCGCCGTTAAATTAAGCCATGCACGTTTAAAGAAATTCATGCTTGCCCTCCTCAAAATAAGTATTTAGTACTGCTTTGCTCTGAACATCCCTCAATCTACAGGGTAAAAAGGACTAAACTATGAAGTTATCGGGGTCTTTCGATGGCTAGTTACCGAATATTTATAATAAGCAAATACTAATGCTGTAATGAGATGGTTAATCAAAAAAATAGCCTAGCCCTGATATTTAACCTTTACCAGGACTAGGCTAATTGTTATTTTTTAACACAAAGTGGTGTAGTGTAGCTATCATATTTAGAAGTATCTGCTTAACTTACCGCTCCGGTTGGTCTGGACTGATGCTGGAACGTGGTGGCCACGTTTGTGAGCCATAGTGCGGTCTCACAAGCCGGGCTTTTCCTAAGCTGGAAAGTCACCAGCAAAGGAAAATTTCACCACTAAGCATCATCCAGCCCGCCCTGCGCTAACCTGTAATCCTTAATATTAATTGACCTTTCATTGATACTTGGTTTATCAATGTTCCCTTGTTAAATCGCTATTTAACGTCGGAGTGGACCAGTTCGTTTGCCGTGTCAAGACACTTAGCTGGGTGGTTTCCCCAGGTTAGTGTCTGGCCGACTTTTAAGACGTGAGTTTCGGCTTGAAAGCGCCCTGCAGACCGGTCTTTGGCTGCAGGTCTGCCTCACAGCAAACGTGCTGGTCCACGGAGACGGACAATATCAACAAATTATTTGACCCCAAACTTACTGAAATAGGCGGCAAGTGGTTGTAAGGCTTCGGCATCGTATTGGCGCTTGAAGTTAGCGACCGAAGCAGCCGAAGTCTTAGCTGGATCAACATCCAGGATTTCAACTGGCAACCCACGCTTAGCCGTAATCTTCGCATCAATTAACACTGGACGACCGGCTTTAATCTCAGCCATGGCAGTATCAAAAGCCGCATGCAATTGTTCGAAGTGCGCTACTTTAATCCCCTTAACGCCCATGCCCTCTGCAATCTTAGCAAAGTCTGCACCAATCAAATCAATCCCAAAGTAAGGCTGTGGCACGTCCTCTTGTTCAGACTTAATAAAGTTCAAAGTTTGATTAGACGTCACAATATTAAAGATTGGCAACTGGTATTTCACTTCGGTCAATAAGTCTTGCATGACCATTGAAAAGGCACCATCCCCAGCAATGTTAAAGGCTTGCCGATCTGGATAACTCAGCTTTGCCGCAATTGCGCCGGGAACGCCGGCCCCCATCGTCGCAAATAGCGCCGAGGTCAACAACTTTTGTTTGGGAGTCATTTGTAAGAAGCGGAAACTATTAATCGTATTATCGCCAACATCCATGGAGAATATGGCATCATCTGTCGCGACACGATTGATCTCCTTGTAAACTTGTTCATATTCGAGTGGGTCCGTCGTCCGATTGCTCAATCGTTGCAAATATTGCTTCCAGTCAGCCATATCTGCTTCCGCCGCTTGATAATAAGGTGACGGCGCTGCGGCTTCGCTCAAGGCTAAAGCTCGTGTCACGAACGCTTTAGCATCACCATTAATCCCATAATCCAAATGATGATGCCGACCAAACTTGCCCGAATCTAATTCAATTTGAACATATTTGAAATCATGAGTCGTATACATAATCTGGGCAAAGGAGTAATCCGCGCCGATTGAAACAACCAAATCAGTGATCGCCATTAATTCGTCAGCTGCTTTCGAGGCAGCTCGATAAGCGCTCCCCATGTTGCCGGCAAACGTATCTGGAATGACACCTTTAGCCAAGCCTGTAATGATAATAGGCACTTGTAAGCGATCGGCTAGTTGCATCATTTGTTCGGTCGCACCACGGGTTCCTTGCCCAACGTGAAAGACTGGATATTTAGCGGCTTTGATCAAAGCTAAAACGTGCTTAATCTGATCATCGGGAATCGCTGGAGCGGTCACTTCTCCAGCCGGCACACTAGCTGAATCGTAGTCCACGTCCGGAATAGCCGCATAGCCAAAATCATTAGGAATCGTGACGACTGCCACTCCTTTTTCTTTATACGCCGTCCGGATTGCTTTATCCACAACATACGGCAAACTTTCTGGCGTCATGATAGTCCGATTGAATACCGCAACATCGCTAAACATGGGTTCTTCCGCAAATTCTTGGAAGTAATCATAATTCATATTCGTGTGAGCCACTTGCCCGACCAAAGCTAAAACTGGGACGTGGTCTTCCTTGGCATCATATAAGCCATTCAATAAATTAACAGCGCCAGGGCCTGCGGAACCAAACGCTACCCCAATCTTGCCGGTTAACTTGGCAGCGGCTGCTGCGGCCAAGGCGCCAACCTGCTCATGACGAACTTGGATATAGTGTAGGCGCTTTTGCTCCACATCAAGGGCATGCATCGTCGAATTAAACGATCCACCGGCGTAACCATAAATTTGTTTAATCCCCCAAGCTTCAAGAACCTTTAACATTGCAACGGATGCTTCAATAGTTTTACCCATAATTGCATGGCCTTCTTTTAAAATATTATTGTTAGCGTTTTCATTAGCGGCTTCAATATACATCTAAATAGTGCAAAGTTCAATTGTAAGCAACCAAGTTAGCCAAAAAACATTGTCGTTCAAGGGTTAAACGACAATGTTTTTTGTAAACCTTTTTAATTTTCCGGTGCCCAATCACAATCAGCCAAGTGATCATTGATCAAACCAGCAGCCTGCAAATAAGAATAGATCGTTGTTGGTCCAACAAACTTGAAGCCACGAGCCTTCATCGCTTTGGATACACGCTTCGCCAACTCATTAGTCGTTGGTATCTCAGCAGCGCTTTGCCAAGCCTGACGAATGGGCTTGTCATCGACAAACGACCACAACCAAGCTGAATAAGTTGATCCCGCCGGCCAGTTTTGAATGACTTGCGCATTATTAATTGTCGCCGCCAGCTTTTGACGATGCCGAATAATTCGAGCATCCTGCAACAGCCGGTCCATATCGGTCGCAGTCATTGCAGCGACTTTAGCCACGTCATAATTATAGAAATCTTCATTAAAGGCGGCCCGCTTATTTAAAACGGTTTGCCAACTGAGACCCGCTTGATAGGTTTCAAGACACAATAATTCGAATAATTTCTGTTGGTCATGTTCCGGCCGACCCCACTCGTTATCATGATATTGTTGCATCAAAGGCGTGGCATGTTCTGCCCAGTCGCATCGTTTCATCGTCCATTCCTCGTTTCTGACAATTTAATTGTTCTAAGCATACCACAAAAGCTGTTATTCGAACATACGTTCTTTTGGTTATAAAAAAACGGTGCGCGTTAAATCAGTCCAAAGACTCATCTAACACACACCGTTTCAAGGCACGATTCAGTTCAAATCGTTATTTGTGTGATCGTTTCGTTGGTTCATCCGTGGTCGATTCATTTTCCATGTTATCCGTCAAAGGATAAGTCAAACGAATCAGCGCTGGAATAACCGTTGGAATAGCGAATACCAGGATAATTAACCCGATAATCACAACCATCGCCACTTGGATCAAGGTCAAGACACCAGATGGCATCAAGGCGGCGAAGGTCCCGCTCAAGATCAGGGCAGCGGATAAGACCACCGCACCGATAACCGCAGAAGCCCGCACGATCCGTGTACTTGGCGTTGCCGCCGTGTTATCAAACTCACGATACTTCATCATCAAGAAGATACTGTAATCGACCCCAAGCGCAATCAGCATGATGAAACCGAAGAATGGCGTGTTCCAAGTCAACATATCTTGACCCATGAACCAGCTACTCAACATCCGCGTGATACTCAAGGACATAATATAAGCCAATAACAACGTCCCTAAGATGTAGAACGGTTGTAAGACGGAACGCGTGATGAACATCAACGCAAGTAAAATTCCGACTAACATAATTGCTGCAGTCCGGACAAAGTCACTCGATGCGATTGATTGGGTATCATTCGTTTCAGACGTTTGACCACCGATGGCAATCGTAGAACCGTCTAAGGAAGTCCCCTTCAACGTATTTTGGGCTTGTGTTTGGATAGCAGAAATCTTATTCATCGCGGCCTTGGAGCTTGGATTATCTTTCAAGACAATCGTCAACTTCGTCGCATGGTAATTGCTGGACATATACGTATTCAGCGCTGTTTGATAAGTCTTACTCTTCAACGTACTCTTTGGTACGTAGTAAGTCTTCGCCGCGTCTGAATCCTTCAAGCCAGTCAAGTAACTATTAGCTGAACCAACACCTTTGTTGATGGTCTTAGTCCCATCGCTAGCCGTTGCCAAACCTTTTTGCAACGTTGCCATCTGTTTAACAAGACTTTGCAACGTTGTGTACATCGTTTGGTTACCCGCCGCAATTTGGGAAGCCCCAGAAGTTAAGGTTGCAGAGTTTGCAACTAACTTATTGGTCCCAGCATCCAAGGCGCTGATAGCACTAACTAACGTTGGTAATTGCCCTTGAAGGCTAGTTAATCCAGTGGAAACTTGATTAGAACCAGAAGCCAACTGACTAACACCGCTTGCTAAAGCAGGTACTTGCGCATTCAATTGACTGTTACCAGCAGCAACTTGGGAAGCACCACTATTCAAAGTAGCAGAATTAGCTGCTAACTTATTCGTTCCGGCTGTTAACGCCCCGATAGCGCTCGTTAATGTTGGAATCGAAGCATTTAAAGTCCCAACACCATTATTAATCTCATTAGCGCCATTAGCTGCTTGAGAAACATAGCCTGTATAGCCATTAATACTTGAAGCTAATGTTGCAGCACCATTTTGTAATTGGAGTAAGTTTGAAGATAAGCTATCCATACTTGGTACAAATCCAGGATTATCGGCAGTTCCGGCCCCATTGAGTGCAGTTTGCACTTCAGTAATGGATGCTTCCAATTTAGTTATAGCTTCAATTGACTTAGTGTTGGCCGCTTTTGAACTGTTTGCAAGTTTAGTTAAACTTGATAGCTTAGTCATATTTGTGCTTAACGTCTGTAACTTACCAGCTGCATCAGTAATGCTTGTTAGTTGCTTTTGCAGATCAGATAATGCATTTAACCCAGCCTTTGCATCCGTAGCACTAGTAGCTTTAGTTGTAGATGTTGCTGAACTACTGTTAGCACTATTTTGCGCATTAACTTGTGATGTAACGGCGGAGGTAATTGCCGCTTTTTGTTCTGATGTCGCCGATGAGCCAGCTGCTGCAATCGCTGCAGAAGCAACATCGCTAGCGTTGACACCCGTACTCGTTGAACCTGTCTTTGTATTAGCAACATCTGTTCGAGCAGCACTCTCTAAAGCACTTTGGATCGTACCCATATCAGACTTAATCGGTGTCTGTGTGCTTGAAAGAACACTGGCAAAGTTATTAACATCATCCGTAGCAGATCCCATGGAATTAGAAAGTTCTAGTAACTCATCCATACTTGAATTAAGTGAGTTAAGCCCTTTAGTCAACTCATTTAAATCCCACTTATTCTGAGTAGTGTTGCCATTATTTACCGCTGTTTGCATCAACTGAAGCTTAGACGCAATTGCAGAAGAGCCTTGTTGTAACTGACCAATACTGCTAATTAGTTCAGCCTGCCTCGATGCCACTGTGCCATTTTGACTAGAAAGTTTGTCCAAACTAGAGGAGAGCGTTGAAGTACCATTAAACAAAGTTCCAACTTTAGAACTCAGTGTTCCAGTTTGACCATTCAATTCATTCAAACCACTATTGACAGTGTAAACACCGTTAGTATAAGTCACAACACCCTTGGCAAGAGTTCCAGAACCGCTCGCTAATTGACTAGTAGCACTTGCTAAGGTTCCAGTCTTACCATTTAAGGTATTTAACCCAGTCGTCACTTGTTTTGACCCACTTGCCAACTGATTAACACCACTCGACAGCGTGCCCGTCTTCCCATTCAACTGATCCAAACCATTGTTAACGGTATAAACACCGTTAGCATAGGTCACGACACCATCTGAAAGGGTCTGTGCGCCATCCGCTAATTCCTTAGCGCTGCTGACACCGGACGACATGTTTGAGTTTTTCAGTTGACTATCAGCGCTATCCAAGCCACTGCTAATCTTCTTCAAGCCCTTACTTGCGGACTTCATCCCGGTTGTCACGGTACCCAATTGCTTGTTAACGTACAGGTCACTAATTTCTGAGCCACCTGGTTGACTAACAGAAGCAACGGTTTTGACACCCTTAACTTGCTTCAATTGACGTGTTAAGTTGTCAATTGCTTTGATATCTTTTTCATTATTTAACTTATGACTCGATTTAATATAGAGCGTCGAAGGTTCTGCCGTCCCTTTTGAAAAATGAGCCTGAACCACTTTAAAGCCTTGCTTAGCTGGAATCGAATCATTCAATTCAGCTAAAGTATCATAATTTAATTGATTACTATAGGTAAAGATAAATGGCGCTGCAACCCCTAAGACGACCACTAAGGCAATCAAAGGATAACGCACAGAGCCAGCGGCAATCCCATGCCACATCTTGCTAGTACTCCCACCTGAGAACTTCTTAGATGGCCAGAACAACTTCGGTCCGAGTAAAGCCATAAAGAACGGGTTCAAAGTTAATAGCACTAACAACAGAATCGCCACCGCAACGGCGACCCCAACGGCAGAGCGATAAATCGAGAAGTTGGCTAATCCGAGGGCACTAAACCCAATTAATAGTGAGGAACCACTAAACAGAATCGTCCGGCCAGCTATCTTCAACGCCCGCCCAGTCGCGGCGACTGGACTATCGCCATGACTGAGTTCTTCTTTGAATTGATCAAACAGCAAAATATTGTAGTCGGTCCCAATCCCAAAGAGGACCACGACCATAAAGACCTGAGTGAAGTTGGACAATGGAAAATTAAACTTATCGACCAAATTCATCACAATACTCAATGAAATAATAAACGATAACCCAACTGATAATAGCGATACCAACGGTGTAATCGGTGACCGGAAGACTAATGTCAAAACAATGAAGATAAAGATCACGGTAATGATTTCAGTCTTTTGTAGGCCGGTTTCCGTTTCCTGCGTAAAGTCATCAGTTAAGATATCACTCCCGGTGACGTACGTTTTGACGCCCGCCGTTTTGGCTCCTTGCGTGATGGTCTTCGTCATATTAGTAACGGTCTGATTTTCACCAACCATTAATTGTAATAATTCGGTTGATTTATCTTTTGAAATCAATTGTTTCTTAGCTGCAGAATTATCGCTAGCTGCGGTCATTGATTTCACATGGTATTTAGACTTCTGTACCTTGAAGCGTTTGATTGTCCCAGCAATCTCCTGCTTCTGGGTCGAAGTTATCGGTTTATCCCCGTTGCTAAACACCACGACCACTTGGCGCGTGTTGTTTTGATTACGTCCCCAATGATTTTGAATAACGGACGCAACTTGACTCTTCGCACTACTTGGCAACTGTGTTTGGCCCTTATCGCGGACCAGATTGCTGACATTTGGTAGCAAAATGATGGCCGCCACCATCACTATCAGCCAAATGACAGCCTGAATGGTAAATTGTCTACGGCTCCCTTTCAACGTTATAATCCCTTCCCTGTTTCAGATTCTAAAACGACATCGTGACATTTAATCAACAATGTGTTTAAATAATAACAACATGTTAGTTGAAAAAGATGAAAACTTCAACCAACAATTTTCATAATTCCGTCATTAAATAAACAACAGTGGCGAAATTGTTTAGTTAATGAGGTGAAATAATTATGGTAGGAACAAAAAATAACCGACGCGCCCAAATGACCGAACGACTCATTCAAAATAGCTTGATTGAATTGTTAAAGGATCAGTCGATTAATGACATCACCGTGACTGCCGTCTGTAAATTAGCAGACATTAATCGGGGCACCTTTTACGCTCACTATGAGGACGTCAAAGATTGCATGCATACCATGGAACAGGATGCGACGAAAGAGTTGCTAGCGGTAATTAACGAACATACTGATCCCAACTCGTTGCGGGCTATTTTAACAGGGATCTTCGAAGTCGTTAAAAAACGTCACGCCGTCACATCATTTATCCCAACGACCGATCAAGATTTCCTAATGAGTTTTATTGCCATTACCAAACGTGAAATTTTGGAAAATGATCGGGTCAAAATAGCTAATATTGATCCCCGCGAAGGCCAATATATGTTCGAATATTACCTCAATGGCATCGTGGGCGTCGTCCGTTACTGGCTCAAAACCGGCCTGGACGAATCGCCAGAACAATTGGCCAATTTTATTAATGACTGGTGGTATCGTGGTAAACCGTTTAAGGATATCTCAGATATTCCAAGCGGATCTTAACGACTGTTACCCAATCACAACCTTTCTTAAGCGGTCTAAAGGAATTAATAACAAAATCATCATGCTTCCACAACCAAAATGGTCACTTTTCATCAGTATACTAATCTTTGTATTATCGATTAGGTCATATTGAAAGTGAAGTGTTAACTATGCTACTGGATAATAACCCACGCATTAAAAATATCATGGCGGCTAAAATAGTGAAAGTATTCTACCCTCAAATTATTGTGAAAACTGAAGCCGGTCAATACTTGCCGATTAACGTCAGCTCAGACCAGCTCGGTGACTCACTTTTCTGGGAGACCGTCCAAGATATTTGGCGCGCACAACTCTGGGTGCCCGTTGGCCGCAAATTTCATCAATTGCTGGCGGATGACTGGGTGCTCCCACAACACGATGCCGTCAGACTTAACTAAAAAATTCTAACAAAATCCGGTCGCGATTAACTTGATTAAACTCAAGTTTCATGTGATGACAAAAAAATCCTGCCAAACCAGTTTACGGTTCAGCGGGATTTTTAAATTTGTTTTTTCGGTGGTTTCTGATCGTACATACGTTCCTTAATATCGTCCATCTCTTGGTCCAATTGTGTAATTAAATGGGCTTTTTCAGTTAACGACTGCCGCAGCGCCGCTTGGTCTGGTACATTCTTCTTGTAGTTGAGTTCATGTTCCAGTGAGGCCCAGAAATTCATTGCAATCGTTCGAATCTGTAGTTCAACCTCGATAATATTGGGACCGTCGACAGTATAGATGGGCACCCCTAAAATCAAATGCAAACTTTGATAGCCGTTGGGTTTAGGATGATGGATATAGTCCTTCACCCGCAACACTTTTAAATCAGCCTGGGTCGCTAGTAAATCTTCTACAGTTTTAACATCACTTAAAAAGCGCACAATTAGTCGAATCCCAGCAATATCATGTAGATGATCAAAAACGGCTTCCAGCGTTAATGGCAGATGTTTACGCTGCATTTTGCCAACAATACTTTCTGGTGACTTAATTCGCGACTGCTTACTGTCAATCAAAGCATAACCATAACGTAACTCATATTCGCGACTGATATAATCCAACTTATCTAGGACTAACTTCATGGCAACTTCATAACGTAATGAATACGCTCTCAATTGGTCGACTGCTTGTAATAGCTCTGGTTGGGCTGGTAATAGTTGATCCGGTTCATCCGGTTGAGAATCTGTTTTACGCAATTATTTCGCTCTCCATTAACTTTCTCTTAACACTCTGATGTCACAATTATTGAATCGTCACGATCCATTCACGAACAATTTGACTATAATCAATCTGGTACTGTTCATCGCCAGCGTGGTACCCTAGGCGACCACCAACATCCTTGAAATCACTCGGAATTAGGCCATGGCCTTCTAACACATTTAAGTGTCCGTTGACCATCCGATCTTCTAAAAAGTGCTCATATCGTTGCCAGAAACGTTGAAAGCTTGCAAAATCAACGACGTCAAAAACCTCGTTACGCAAGACTTCGGCAGCAAATTCAAGCCGCACGTTTGAACTTTTTGGTGTCACCTGCGTTCCTCCCCAATTGCTCTTAATACATCAATCATAATCATAATTATGTCGCGACGCAATCATTAACTTGCGAATTAGAACTGGTTTAAGGGAAATTAAAAAGTCCGCACCACTCAGCGCGAACTTCTCAACGATTTCAATTAAAGTCTAACTTAGTTAATTTTCCGTTTAGGATTTAAAATCCCCATCGGATCAAATAACCCTTTGATCTGATGTTGTAACTCATCGACATCTTCACCTAACTCCGCGTTGTTCCATTGATTCTTCAACATTCCAACCGCATGTTCACCAGAAATCGTGCCGCCTAATGCCAAGGTTTTATGGAACATTTCTTGTAAGGCCACAATAATATTTTCTGGCACTGTTTTAGCCTCTTTCGGCCAAACTAAGGTTGGATGGACATTACCATCACCCGCATGCCCAGCCGTGTAAATCTTAACGTTCAGGCGTTGTGCCAAGTCTTGAATATAATCCATCAATGGCGCTAACTGTGACAACGGCACCGCCATATCTTCCATAATATGATTCTGGCCAGCAAAGACTGCGGGTAACATATCACGCCGCAGCTTTTCCAATTGCGCTTGTTCTGCTGGCTTGGTCGTAATCGTCACATTACTGGCTTGTTGTTCAGCTAATAACTTTTGTACCACTTGCATGCTGGCGTCACCACCATTATCCAGTTTAAAAATCAACATGGCGGCACTGTCAGCAGCGTACTGCGTCTTTTCATAACGATCCAAAGCTGCGACCGTCTGCCCGTCCAAGGCTTCTAGCATGGTTGGATAAACGCCGGAAATTCGGATAGCTGCCACGGCTTTAGCCAAAGCCGTCATATTATCGAAAAAGGCCACACCCATCACTGGTGTCCCTAACGGAATCGGCAGTAATTTGACGATAACTTCGGTAACAATTCCTAACGTCCCCTCAGAACCGATCATTAACTGGGTGAGATCATAGCCGAACGCTTGCTTCAAGGTCCGACCACCGAGCTTGATCTCGCGACCATCCGCTAAGACCACTTTTAACCCTAAGACGTTATCTTTCGTGGCACCGTATTTGACGGTACTCATCCCACCAGCATTCGTCATGACGTTGCCACCAATGCCAGAAATTGGTTTGGAACCAGGATCAGGTGCGTAGAACATCCCTTGTTTGCGTGCTGCTTGATCCAGATCACCATTAATCACGCCGGGTTCCACGACCGCTAAGGAATCTGCTTTACTGATTTCTAGGATATGGTTCATTTTAGCTGTCGATAAGATCAATCCGCCAGCGATGCCGTCCGAACCAATCACGGTACTCGTCGTCTGTGATTGCGGCACAACTGGTAAATGATACTTACACGCCACTTTTAACGTGCCTTGAATATCGGCGGTTGAGTGTGCCTCAACATAAGCTAGTGCTAAGCCACTATCCTCATCCGTTAAATTTTTGCTAAAGGAGTACTTAGTCAAAGTTGCCGTATCCGTAAAAATCTGCGTTGCCGGTACTTGGGCTTTTAAGTCGGTTAAAATATCCGCATCTGAAAACGCTTTAAACGTTGTCACATTAATAACCCCATTTCTTTTTAATTGATTGCATGATTAGTATAAGCTACCTTTTGAAAATTGGGGGTTAATTTGTTTCCGACAAAATTTGCACACTTTCTTATCAAAGTGTCCTTGATGGTATCTATTTTTTGAATTAAGTACACTCAAAATAGGTATTTTTCAGTTAGCCGCGAAAACGGTATGCTAACAACTGTAGTTTCAAAAGGAGGGCACTATGCGACATATGGGACATCATTCAAAAGCAAAACCATGGTTGATTGCAGGAGGCATCATCGCGCTCATCGCAATCATCACCGTGGGGGTCATAATTCGACAAGCACAGGCCCGTTACCAATCATCCGTTTACACTGGTACCAGTAGCAATCAGGCCATTAACGCCAATCAACCGATCAGTATTCTATTGCTCGGCGTCGACACCGGGGCAGACGGTCGGATCGATAAGGGTAATTCTGACACGATCATGATCGTGACCATTAACCCTAAGACGAAAAAAACCGTGATCACAAGTATTCCACGCGATACCTTAGCACTGATGGTGGGCACCAAGACGCCAAACGTTCAAAAGTTAAACGCCGCTTATAATATTGGTGGTTCTAAAATGGCCAAGGCCAGCGTCAGCAAGCTATTCAACGTCCCAATCAACTATTATGCGACCATCAATATGGGTGGCCTGAAACAAATGGTAAATGCGGTTGGTGGCGTCACAATTACCAGCGACATGGACGTGACCTTTGACCACATCACAACGACCAAAGGGACACATCATCTCAATGGGAAACAAGCACTGAGCTATACGCGGATGCGTTATCAAGATCCGCGTGGTGACTACGGGCGACAGCTACGACAACAACAAGTCATGAAAGCCGTCCTCACTAAGCTCACCAAAACAACTTCCGCGACCCATTACAGTGCCTTACTGAGTTCACTCAAAGGTAATTTAAAGACTGACCTCAGCTTCGACGATATTATTTCACTAGCGACGCATGATCGCGCCAATGTGAAAAACATCAAATCCACGCAAGTCGTTGGGACTGGTGCTTGGATCAACACGAGTTCCTATCAAATTCTGAGCACCCAGAAGCTCCAAGCGGCATCAGATGCGCTACGAACACAGCTCGGATTATCAACTGAAAAGTTATCTAATACTGAAACACAACTCAATGCCCTTAATCCATCCTATGATGGCGTGAATAATCAAAATTACGATACGAATGGTTTAGACACCATTACCTATACAGACGGCACGTACTAAAGAAAACGCGAGCCAACTTAGCAAATTGCTAGGCTGGCTCGCGTTTTTTGATGTTGTTGATTGAGGTTCTTGCTAAAATTTTCGCTTCGGTTGGTCTTTGTCTATAGGTTTGCCTCATAACAAACGTACTAATCTATGAAAACGGACGGCCTCACCTGAGTGAACTCTAAGCAATCAACGTCCGTTGCCAATTTTCGAATAGCGTAATCAGGCCACCCGTGTTATCGTTAAATTCATACTTTTTATGTTTAGTGGCCGCCACGGCAGAATCATGCTCAATTTGTAAGTCGCTCATCCGTAACGTTAGCTCAAACGGTTTAAACGGTTGAGTTGAAGACACCTTAATCCAGTTAGCATGATGGTCAGCCTCAACATAAAAATACTGAGCTATCGCCGTTTGCAAGTCAACTTGCTTCAAAATTCCTGTTTCCATGACGCACACCCCGCTCCATTTAATTTACAGGATTATGATAAGTGCTGAAACCCGTTTCAGGTCAAGTAAAACTTCTCGCAAGTTAAACTGCAAGGTCAATTGTTACATTTTAATAACACTGTTATAAAACACTAGGCTTATTAGTCAAATGGTTGTACTATATATTTGAACATTAATTTATGGGCTTGCTAATCACGCAAGCTAATCCCAGTCAAAGGAGTTGTCGCCATGATTATGACCGAATCAACACATGAGCAAAGATATTGTTATTTAATTGAACTGACTGGTAATAACCACTCTGAGCTTCTTGCCTCGCTTTCGGCCGAAGAACGTCAAATTGGCGACTGGGAGCGCGTTTACTCCGCTAAGTTACCTACTTGGCGCTTATGGAGTGACGAAAATGCTGATACGATCCGCTATGTCGTTTCACACGTCATTGCACGCTATTCATTACCACAAAACGACTATTGGTTGATTCAATATGAAGGTAATGACCATCGCCATCCAACCATGTTACATCCGCGTTTTCACACGCGCTAAACTGATTTTAAAATTTTTGAGGAAGCCAATCGCTGGGTTCCTTTTTATTTTTGCGCAAAAAAAGAACCCGCCGTAGCGAGTCCTTTCAAAGTTCAATTTAGGCTTTAGCAGTTTGGGCTGCAGCAGCAGCTTCTTTAGCAGCAAAAGTCTTTTCTTCTTTAACTTTGTCACGATCCAAAGCCTTGAAGAAGAAGTAGTAAATCGCGCCATCAAGAACGATGTTAACGATTTGCATAACGGCACCGGAAACATGACCAGTTGCCAGATAACCAGAGATAATTGGCGGCGTGGTCCAAGGAACCATGACACCCATCGTCTTAGCAACCAAACCAGTAGACATCGCAACATAAGTTGTGACAACGTTGGTTAATGGGGCCAAGATGAATGGAATCGCCATCCGGTAGTTCATAACGATTGGCAAACCAAAGACGATTGGTTCGTTAATGTTAAAGATAGCAGGTCCGATAATTAATTTACCTAAAGTCTTAAATTCAGCACTCCGTGAAACAAAGGCAATCATGAAGGCTAACCCAAGGGTCGCACCAGAACCACCCATGTGGATGAAGTTATCGAAGAATTGTGACGTAACGATGTTAGGAATAGCTTTGCCAGCACTAACAGCATGTGCGTTTTGTGACATTGCAGATAACCAGATTGGTGACATCACGCCAGAAACAACGTTGGCACCATGAATCCCGAAGATCCAAAGTAAACAGATCAAGAATTCAGCAACTAAAGCGCCTGGTAAGGTGTTACTCAACAAGCCTAATGGTTTTGCCAAAACGAATGAAATCACGTTTGGAATACTGCCCATTGGGGTTGCTTCGACGAGTAAACGTAAAACCCAGATCAAGACTAAGATAATAGCACCAGGAACTAAGGCCGCAAATGAGTTGCTGACAGCCGGTGGCACACTATCGGGCATCTTAATCGTCCAATTGCGGTGAACCATGAACACATAAAGATCGGTAATGAATAAACCAATAAGAAGAGCAGTAAACAAACCAGCCGAATCTAGTTGTGTTAAGGGTACCCAAAGCGCCCCTGCTTTATCAGTGTTTAGCGGAATAGTTAACAGCCAAGCACTCATAGAAACAATCGATGCTGAAATTGGATCGACTTTGTAACTCTTAGCCATATTATAAGAAATCCCAATAACGGCGATTAAACCCATGACATGGAATGATGCGTTGGTTGGATATTGAACAATGGTTGCCCAGTTCTTACCAAAGGTATTTAACATAAAGTTTTGATAACCTTGGATTGGGAATTGAGCAATGATCATGAAGACTGACCCGATGATGATCATTGGTACGGCTAGTGTCATCCCATCACGTAATGCGATTAAGTGACGAGAACCAGCAATCTTACCAAATAATGGGACGAGTCGGTCATTAACGAAACTTGATTTGTTGTTTTCGCTCATGTCGTTGACCCCCTAGAATAATTTGAAAACGCATTGCTTGAAACCCAATGTCCTGGATATCACAAGACCAACCGCACTTGCACGTTGTAATAATGGCCGATTATTACGGGCAATTGCAATTGTATGAATAATAGCATGTTTCGTGGCTGTGGATGTTTCAAGCATCACAGTTGCTGAATACGCTTTCTACAAATTCTATTATACCTATCATCGCGGTAATGTATACCCTTTCAAAAAACATTGTGTAGTGTTTCTTATAAAGGAACGTGTTCCATTTTTGGACTTTGTTCCAGTAAAATATCTCAAATCGGTCTAATCCACTTTTTGCACACCCATGGTAATTTGTTCCAAAAAGTAAACCACTGGTAATTGGGACAGTGTACTCCCACCACTGATAGCCTGTACTTCTGGCGTATCATATGTCAGGACCACGTCACCGATTCCAGCCGCCGTCGAATGGCTACTGGCCGTAATCACGACGAGTTTGGCCCCATTTTGCTGATAAAAGATGCCTTGTTGGATGACATCTTCTGATTCACCAGAAACCGATAGTAGCAAAAGCACGGTGTCCGATAAATCTACTGCGGTAACTGGTAAGGGTTGCGCCGTTTCCGTCACTTGTAACGCGTAAACCCCAAAGTTGGCTAATAAATGGGTGCCATAACCGGCTAACCCTTTGCTCGTTCCGGCCCCAATTAGGACCACCGTTTTAGCTTGGTGGATCAGCGCAGTCGCCGCACTGATCTTAGCCGTGACCGTGGGAACGTCCATCCGATCAAAGAAAGTCCGCATCGGGATCACCGTCTGTGACACCGGCTGAGCCGCGTCTTTACGGAGTTGTTCTTTCAGCGTGAATTTAAATTCGGCATAGCCGTCATAACCCATCCGTTTCAAGAATCGCAAAATTGTCGTAGCCGAAACGTGGCTCTGACTCGCTAATTGGCGAATCGTCATCGTACTAACTTCAGCGGGATGTCCCATAATATACTTATAAATCTCAATTTCTAAGCGGTTGAGTTGTTGCACTTGGTCATATGAAAACATCGCATCACACCTCTAAACTTTCAAATTGGTCTAATTGTTAATTGATGACTACAACCCCAACTTGTAGGAACAAATTCCAGTTAACGATCGCCCCAGCGACCATCGATTTCTGGCTTGATCGTTAAATCAGTCATTTCAAGCTCACAATCGGCTAATGCCAAGGTGAATTTTTCCGTGAATTCTTTCGTTTTAAATGGTGAATCAATGTGCCAAGTCCGATAATTGGGCGTCCGATTCAAATTTCCTAGCGCAACAATCGCAGGTACATCTTTAGGATCAACCTTAGCCGCCGTTTTTTTAACTTCAATCGAATAACCATAATGACCACTGTGATACATCGCCTGCATGGCGTCATTAAAGAGTCCCATGTTCATCCCTACTTTCTCGAATTTGTTATTCCAAGTTTACCATATCTTACTGAGGCGCTTACATTTACCATGTAAATTTGTAAAAATAAGTCGATTTTTCGCGAACCTTTCACAACTATTAGCTATAATGAGAATAAATCTTGTTATATAGGAAGGACCTTTGCCGTTATGAAAAAAACAATTCTGATTGTTGAGGATGAGTTGAGTCTCTCCGGTTACCTCACCAAAGAACTCCAATTCGAAGATTTCGACGTGGTTGTCGCCAATGACGGTTTAGCCGCCATGACAGCATATACCGCGCATCAGAATGATCTCCTGTTAATTTTGCTCGACTGGATGTTACCAAAATTAGACGGTATGGAAGTCCTGCGACGGATTCGTAAACATGATCAAGTCCCGGTTATTATCATGACGGCACGTGATTATATCGGTGATAAAGTCGCTGGCCTAGATAACGGTGCCGATGATTACATTACCAAACCGTTTGAAATAGAAGAACTGCTCGCCCGCATCCGCGTGATCCAGCGGCGGGCTGAAAACCAGCTGGAACCCAATCAAGTTTATCAACTAGACACCATTGTCTTAGATACGAAAGCACATCGCGTCACCAACAATGGCGCTGAGGTGCAACTCACCCATCGCGAATATGATCTCTTGCTGTTCTTCTTAGCGCATCCCGACGAAGTCTTCACACGTGACGACTTGCTTGATCAAGTCTGGGGCGCTGACTTTCTTGGTCAACAAAATGTGGTCGATGTTTATGTCGGCTATCTGCGCAATAAGTTAGCCACCGCAAACGCGGGCCCACTAATCAAGACCGTTCGCGGCGTAGGCTATAAATTAAGGGAGTCGATTACGCATGCGGCAGAATAACACGATTCCAACGTATGAACAGTTAATTAACAAAGCCATCAAACGACTCGTTTTGACGATTACTTTGACGATCAGCGCCGTTATTTTGGTGATGGTTGGGACACAACAAACTGTCAACACGTCACGCGAAGCCCGCGAATTAATGAGTAGCTTGCATCAAGCTAATATTAAAGATGTGCCCAGCTTTATTCAATGGAACAATACCACCACGCGCAATACCAAACAACCGGCATTTATTCGTGTGACAACTAAAAAGGCCACTTTGACGACCGCCACCAAAACTAAGCAGACCATTTTAACCTCACCCTCTTCCAAGGCTTTCTTTGCACGTCACCAAACACATTGGTTCGGGGCGTTAGTCCACGTTCGCGGCTTCGGCTTCTTTCTTTCGTATACGCAAAAAGATGGTCATAACACCTATCAGCTATGGGTTAGTATGCGGCGTTTAATGAATAGTTTATTCGTGCTGATTGCGCTAATCATTGTGGTCACCTTGCTGACCTTAGCCGCTGGCACTTGGTGGGCTCATCGGTTAGCCGCGCGTTTAAGTGCCCCCACAATTAGTCTGTTACACGAGACGCAATACACGTCAAATAATCCTGACGCCGACCAGCCCACGTTGACTGTGCCGACTAGCCCACGCGAAGTTAATGATCTTGGACAAGCGTTTAACGAACTGTTAGTCGCCCAAAATGACCGCTTACAGCATGAGCGCCAATTTATCTCAGATGCCTCGCATGAACTTCGAACCCCCATCGCAGCGATCCGTGGTAACCTAAGTCTCATTCGTCGCCGTGGTGAAGCCCATCCAGAAGTGATTCCCGAATCATTAAATTTCATTGATGAAGAATCACTACGCATGCAACATTTGATTGAAAACTTGCTGCATTTATCACGCGCGGATCGCGCTAAATTGACGCTGACAGATCAAAATTTATCCTTTTTATTGTTACAACTGGGAGAACACTATCAGCCTTCCCTCTCACAACCCTTAAAATTGGCGATTGACCCCGATATCCACGTCACTGGTAATCCCGAGATGCTACAACAAATCGTCGTTGCCTTGCTGGATAACGCTCATAAGTATTCACCGGCTGACCAACCCATTACGCTAAGCCTCCACGCCACCGATAACACCATTCGCTTAGCGGTCGCCGACTGTGGTGAAGGGATTCCAGATGACCAAAAGACGGCTATTTTCCAACGGTTTTACCGTGTGGATCAATCGCGCTCACAAGAAGTCGAAGGTAGCGGCCTCGGTTTAGCGATTGTGCAACAATTAGTCACGCTGAATCATGCCAAAATTGAAGTCACTGATAACCAGCCACAAGGAAGTATTTTTACTTTGATTTGGTCAAAATAAAGAACCACAAAAATAACCGGATTCGAGTTTGGCCCACTAGGCTAACCTTGAATCCGGTTATTTTTGTGATGATGACTCATTTCCAACGAATCTTACTCAATACGCGCCGGCCCAGACCATTTTGTAACAGGATAAAAACCGGGTAGGCACTCAACATCAAAGGTAGATAAATCAAAGCTAAATGCCAATCAAGTAAATTGACCAGCGAGAAAATTCGACCGGCGAATAGGAACGCCATCGCGAACAAGGTCGCCATTAACACGACGAGTCCAATTTTGAACCGATTCAGCGGTCGCGCCGCAATGAGTAGCGCATTTAAACTGATAATACCGGTCAATAACACGTTCAACGTCGAGGTCGTGGCAAAGTTCAAATTAAACTCTGCGCCCAACAAATCAATTACCATAATATAACCGACTACCGCAATGGCTGCGGGAACTGCTATCTCCATAACCTGTTTCATAAACCGACTTGTGATTCGTGTGTAATCCGGTTGTAAGGCTAAGAAGAAAGTCGGAATCCCAACCATTAACGATGAAATTGGCGTTAACTGAATCGGTTCAAAAGGATAACTGTGGCGCATAAAGATGAAAATCACCGTCAATGCGACTGAATACATCGTTTTGATCAGATACAATGCCGCCACTCGTTCAATATTATTGATGACCCGTCGACCCTCATTTAAAACTTGGATCATCGCATCAAAATTAGAATCCAACAAGACGAAATCAGCCAAACTCTTCGTGGCTTCACTCCCACTCGCCATCGCCACACTGCAATCCGATTGCCGCATCGCTAATAAATCGTTCACACCATCACCAGTCATGGCAACCGTATGGCCAGCCGTCTGGTAAGCCTTGATCAGACCGGCTTTTTGTTGCGGTGTTACACGTCCGAAAACATTATAAGTTGCGACTAAATGATCATAGTCCGGTTCCGTGCCAACTTGACTCATATCAATCAACCGGTCGGCCCCCGCGATACCAGCGCGCTGGGCGATACTGGCGACCGTGACGGGATTATCGCCAGAGATAACTTTTAGCGCCACATCTTGTTTTTCAAAGAAACCAAACGTGTCGCGCGCATGTGGCCGTAATTCATCGGTAATCAAAACCAACCCCAAGGCTTCGGGCTCAGTGGGCTTGGGCGTCGTCAACTGGGCCACCTTTGCCAAAACTAAGAGCCGGAAACCTTGCTGTGCCAATTGGTGAATCCGCTGCTTCAACGCTGGTGAGACTTCTCGGAAGATAAACTCTGGCGCACCTAAAACATAGGCTTGGCCGTCAAAGCTCGCCCCACTCCATTTACGACCGGATGAAAATGGCATCACTTCATCCGGGGTCACATTTGGTTTACCTAGCCCCGCCTGAATGGCTTGCGCCGTTTCGTTATCGTCATTAATCGCACTGACTAGCTTCGCCAGCGTGGTTTGAACCGTTCCAGCTGAAATATCGGCCCACGGTTCAATGCGTTCAAATTTCAAATTACCACTGGTGATGGTCCCCGTTTTATCCAAGCACAGAATGTCAACGCGCGCTAATGCCTCAATCGCGGGTAATTCACGGACCAACACTTGATGACGGCCCAGTGTGAAGGCACCGGCCGCTAAAGCGACGGATGTCAGCAGCACCAAGCCTTCGGGAATCATACCGACCATCGCCGCCACCGTGCCTAAAATCGCCCGATTCTGACCTGAACCCCGCATCAAGGTCGAGATGAACAACGCCGTCCCGAGCGGAATAATCGTCACCGTCAATATTTTAATAATTCGATTGATAATCGTTAATAAACGGCTTGGTTTCCGTCGATTAGTTTTCGCCGAGCGAGCCAATTGTTTGATATAACTACCATGGCCGACTACTGTGGCTTGCACGATGCCGTGCCCACCTAATAAGACACTACCTGAGATTAAAGCCTCACCGGGGCCTTTAATAATCGGCTCCGATTCCCCGGTAATTTGTGATTCATCGACCTCTAGTCCAGTCGTTTCGCGGACAACCGCATCGACTGGTAACTGGTCCCCACGAGTCACACTGATCAAGTCATCTTGTACCAAGTCAGCTTGATCGACCAGTAATGCTTGCCCATCTCGTCGAACCGTCAACTTCGCCGCAGATAGGATCGATAGCTTATCGACTTGCCGCTTCGCTCGAATTTCTTGAAAGATCCCGATGGCCGTATTCACAATCACAACGCATAAAAATAGCAGGTTTTTATAACTCCCCGTCATAAAAACTAAACCACCTAATAACACATTGATTAAGTTAAATAACGTCAACAGGTTATCGCGAAAAATCTGTTGCACACTGCGCGTCAATGGTGGTAGTGGTTCATTATGCTGTCCAGCTGCAATCCGTTTTTGGACCTCGGCTGCGGTCAAACCTGTTTTTAATGGTGGTAAATAACGTTCGGTCATCCTGGGTCCCCCCTCGATTTACTTTACCTTCCATTGTAAACAATTTTGCTTATTTTTGACGATTTTAACGCTTAAATTAAAGCTGATTTAACTTATTTTTAAGTTCATAATCAGCGCTAGCTGGCGCTTTGTCCCGATTCTAAGTCGATTTATAAGAAATTCTTAGATTAGATTTACGAAAAGTCGATAGTTGCGACCCCTATTTGCCGGTAAACTAAAGTCATTCAAGTCAAGCAAGCAACTAAGGAGCTGGAAATATGTTATTAGATACCGATCCTAAAATTAAAAATATTACCGCAGTCCATTTGGTGAAAGTCTTTTACCCGCTGGTCATTGCGAAAACGGAACAAGGCGAGTACATCAAAGTTAAATTAAGCGATGATCAACTCAACGACCCGCTGTTTTGGGAAACGGCCCGTAACATTTGCCAGTCCGAATTATGGGTGCCACTTGGCCGTAAATTCCATCAACTGCTTTCGAACGACTGGCTCATCCCAGTCGCTTAACCTAAAAAAATCAACCAACCAAAAGGGGTTCAATTATCATGAAAAACACTTTAAAGAAATTAACGATTACCATTATGGCTGCCGGAACTTTATTCGCCACGACTGGGACGGCCATGGCCGATACCACGACCACAACGACCACTCAGGCCTCAACCACTTTAGTCCGTCGTGTCAATCATGGCACGAACCTAGCCACGCGGACTGCCAAACCGAAACCAGCCGACGATTTAACGCCACATGCCACTAAACTAGTCGCCAAAGGGACTCAAACACAAGTCTTAGAGACGATCGACGCCAGCAGCCAAAACTTAGACAAACTAAAGTACCAACCGACCAAATAATCTAACTGAACACACGGAAAGGAGGGTGCTCAGATGTCTGTGTTAACTGAAAAGCTTGAAACCCAACTACGAAAAAGCTACCAACAACCGATCTTACAAAGTCCAACACAAGGAATCTGGTACACCGGCGCTGATCTCCTCGAAGATTTGACCCTGTGCCGCACAAGCTTACAACAACAAGCTGTCCGGCCCGGTCAAGCCATCCTCATCAGCGCAACCAATCCAGCCACCATTCCGGTCCTGCTAATCGCCAGTTGGCAACTAGGCTTAACCGTCACGTTAGCCCCAGCCAGCAGCGATTTACCGGAATTGATGACGAAACGCTATGCCGCGATGGCCTATTCAACCAGCCAAACGCTACGGCTCGCAAAACAAGTTGATCCACAAAAAATAAGCCTCCTCACTTTGCTACTGAACACCGCACCAGACTTTGCTTATTTCGTCCATGACCTGGCCCCGCAACCCACGGTCACCAAAGCACCAGCGCTCGTCTTACCGTTAAGTCAGACTTCAGTCTCGCAAGCTGAACTATTAACAGCGGCGCTAGCACCGACACAATCAACTCTGATTACAAATCTATATGATCTGAACACTGGCATTCTGCCACTCCTCGCCAACCTACTCGCGCCAACCCCCTTCTCATTGGCAGCGGCTGGTTAATGACGAAAAAGTGGGATAAAAGCAATTTGCTACCGAGCATAGCCTAGAAAGTCGAATGATTGGCATTTTCAATCGTTTGACTTTCGTAGCTCGGTTGCATCAAAGCCTTTTATTCCACGTTTCGGCTATAAATATTAGGAATACAAAAACGCGCTGGGGGCGTAATCCTCAGCGCGTTTTAAAATTCCTGATAATTATTGAAACTTATTGACCCAGACTATTAAAGCCCTGGCAAAACTGTTAAAATAGCAGCATAAGATAGCAATATCTTATTGGACCTTGAGTCCGTAGTATGAGCAATCATACTTTTGGTGAATTCTTCACCATTGCGACCTTATCCTTTTTAGGACGAGGTCGTATTTTATTACAATTACTCCTTCAACTTAAAAAGCAGGCTCCTCTAAAACGTCCCAAGTTTCGAAATATTGATCTTCAACATCAAAAACCAGACCACTTTCAACATATTCTTTGGCCTTCAAAACAAGTGGTGAAGAATTCTCAATGGAAGTTTTTGATAACTCGATCCAGACAGCACCGAGCGAGTCTTGTCCTGTAAATTGGGCTACTTTATCAGCAATAGGGCCTGAAAATTTTTCGATATTGTAAAAAACACAAATATGCTGATTGTACTGCCAATTTTTATATTGCCACGGAAATCTAAAACTGGTTGTTCCGAGCTGTTTCACCTGGATTACTTCAATTTGGGTTTCTTCCTGGATCTCACGCTTTATCGCATGCGCTAAAGGCTCACCATCGTCCAGACTGCCACCCGGCAAATCAAAACGGTTTAGATAAGGTCCGCCATTTTTCTTAATAACAACTAAATTCTTCCCATCTGTCATGACACCATAGACACCAAAAGCGTGATGAAATTTTTTGCTCATTTTTAAACGCCTTTCTTAATCCCATTGAATTTTGCCATCCTTAATTTGTCTTCTTTTAATATGCCACTGTCCGCCATCATCTTCAACACAATAATCTGATTAGCAGCGGCTACGACACCTTTCCTGAGTCCTGACAATTGACCTTTTTAAACGCAACAGAAAAAGCAGGCACCGGATTTAAGACTTCCAGTACCTGCTTGTTTATTTCGAGATATCCAACGGCTAAACTAAGCCAATGGTTTGTAGAATCAGATAAATATTTAAAACGATTAGGATGGCGGTAATGACCCAAGCCGTCCATTCAACCCAACGTCGATTCTTAAAATTACCCATCAGTTTAGAATCACTCGTGAACTTAACTAACGGAATCATCGCAAATGGTAACGCGATACTCAAGAAGACTTGTGAGAACGTCAGGAGGCTTTCAATCTTTGCTTCATTTCCATGGTAGTAAATCGCGAAAGCTAACACTGGCGCGACGGAAATCAAACGCGTTAATAACCGTTGTGCCCAAAGTGGCATCTTTAAGCGGATAAACCCTTCCATGATAATTTGACCAGATAACGTCCCAGTAATGGTCGAACTTTGACCAGATGACAACAGTGCCACGGCGAATAACATACTCAAGACAGGACTCGCAATCGAGCCAACAATCTTGCTATCACCAAGCGCGTTGTACAGGTCAACGAAGCGACCTAAATCACCTTTCGTCCCGAAGAACAAGGCGGCGCCCAAAATCAAAAGTAAACTGTTGACGACAAATGCGACTGACAATTGAATGTTCGAGTCGATCGTCGTAAATTTAACGGCCTTCGCAACTTCCTTTTCGTCACTCCGGTCAACAGCCCGTGTTTGTGAAATAGATGATCCCAGATAGAGATTATGTGGCATAACAGTCGCCCCAACAATCCCTAAGGCTAAGTACAACATAGATTGATTGCTAACGATCTTGGTCGTTGGCACGTAACCTTTTAACATTTCAGGGACGTTTGGCTGTGAAATAATGACTTCATACAAGAAGACGAATAAGATCACCGCAACCAAGGTTGCCACAATGGCTTCAATTTTACGGAAGCCTAACTTCATCAATAATAACAAGATCAAAACATCGGCGGTGGTAATCAAGATGCCGACAATCAACGGGAAACCGAATAACAGTTTCAACGCGATCCCAGAACCAATGATTTCGGCCACATCGGTCGCCATAATAGCTAATTCAGTAATAACCCAGAGAAAGATCCCCATACGTTTTGACGTCCGTTCCCGGGTCAATTGGGCTAAATCCTTCCCAGTGACAATCCCCAACCGCGCTGCCATAGCTTGTAACAACATCGCAATCAAACTTGAAAGTAAGATGACGGATAGCAACGCGTACTTATACTGTGAACCCCCAGCAATCGATGTAATCCAGTTACCTGGATCCATGTACCCGACTGCGACTAAAGCCCCCGGTCCCGTGTATGCCACTAATGTGCGCCAAAAGCTGGCATTCTTTGGAACGCGAACACTCCCATTCACTTCGTCCAAGCTTTTACTATCGGTCCCAGTCGAATGAATACCACTGCCGGTACTCCCTTTAGTGGCGAACATCGCTGAACGGTCCTTCGTTTTTGCTAGTTTCATAATGAAACCCTCTCTTCTATTGGTTTAGAATTCAGGTTGTGGACTACTGTGTGATCCTCAACAGCCAACACTCGTTTTTGCTGATTGAGCGCTTGCTTCAATTCCACTTGGTAGTATATCATCAATGAGATAATAGTCAACTGTTTTTATTTTATTGTTTGGTAGTCCTAAACCTTAGACAAAACTGATTTAATCCACATGTAAGGGCATTCGACGTGGGCTCAAACCATTTACTAAGAAATCGCTGAGATACCGCACGGTTGCAGCGGTTGTGAGCTGATTGAGTTCTGGATATAAAACTTTTTCAACCAGATAACCGCCCAACGTTGAAAACAGCAATTGTAAGATCATGCGATTGGGCCACTCGACTAACTCGCCGGCCGCCTTCAGACGATCCATCACTTCGTTGGCCTGGGTCAAAATTACTGGTGAAACCATTCCCATGACCGCGGCTCGATCAGCCTCATTATTGAAAAATTGGGACAAAATCACTGCCAACGATTCTTGATTTCGTTCAGCAAAAGCCACGCGATCCGTGACTAATGCAACAATAAACGCATCTAAAGTTTGACTATCACCATCTAAAACCGCTTGATCCAAAGTGTTCAGCATCGTTGGTAAAATATTTTTCACAATTGGCTGCATAATGGCATCCAAAATCCCGTTCTTATTAACAAAATTATGGAAAAGTGTCCCCTCAGCCACTCCGGCACGATCCGCGATTTCTCGCGTCCCGACTTCTTCATAGCTCTTCTCGGCAAACAACGCCAAGGCCGCAGCTAAAATCTTTTGCTGGGTCTTGGTAATCTGACCATCCTTACCTAACGAGGCGGCATAATACGCCTGGATGGTTTCAATTTCACTCATGTCACTAGCTCCTTTTTGAAGTAACTGCTCAATTCATTATCATCAAGATAACCGATTTTTTCATAATAAGCAATAATTATCGCTGAAAAGTTACATGAAATTTGATTCAGTAAGACATAATTGCTTTAATGATCTGAATCAGCTATAATCACAGTAATTAATCTAGTTACAGGAAGTGATTGACATGCGAGTCTCCACTCGTTTTAGTGATTCGATTCATTTACTCGCGTTCATTAAGATTTACGCTAACGCGCGACTGACCAGTGATTTGATTGCAAGTAGTATCGAAACTAGTCCCGTCGTGGTTCGCCGATTGATGGGTAAGTTGCGGCATGCTGGACTGATCACCACGACTCCCGGTACCGCACAACCAGCACTTGCTAAACCGCTGAGTGAAATTTCATTGTTGACTGTTTTTTACGCGGTCGAAGGTGACAAGGCGTTATTTGCTGTTGATCCAAAGACCAATCCAGATTGCATTGTCGGCGGTAACATTCAAAATGTGTTACAGCAATACTATCAGGATGCACAAACTGCCGCGGAAGCCCGGCTGGCTAAGACTAGTTTGCAAGATATCGTTGATAATATCTTGGTAGAACAAGCTAAAAAGGATGCCGTTAACTAAAATCAGTTGTCACAAATAAGCTTAGTCTTTGGTTCCGTTATGGGAATCAAGGACTAAGCTTATTTTGTGGGTTAAATTCTGGCGTTATTTAGGTGCGTCATCGGGCCCATAATATTCAGGCTGTGCCACTTCAATGGGGTTAGCTTTTAGCCAATCAATAATTTGCTGACTCAATGCCATCGTCATCGGTGCCGCTGCCGCGATCTGTGCTTTAGTGATTTGATTGACGTGAATCCCGGCCGTAACCGTGCAACTGCCGGATAAATAAGGTTTGAGGGACTTGGCCAACCGTTCTGAAATAAAATTGTCTTTATGAAATCGGCCATCATGACTCGGAAACTTGACTGTTTGTGCCGCAGTGGTGGCCGTTATCATGGTCACATCTCCAATATGTGGATTAGTCCCACCCGTAACGACAATCAGTAAATCACGGCCAATGACTTGTAACACGGCCGTCATTTGGTAACCCGCTTGCGTCGTTGTAAAAGTCGCCATGCTAGTCCCCCTCCCAACGATGATCATTTTTATTTGGAATCTGGAACGCATCCAAAACTTTCATCGTTTGATGTGCCACCAAATCTTGAATCGTCTGCGGATGGTTATAAAATGCTGGAATTGGGGGAATGATTTGAGCGCCTAATTTCGCTAATTTGGTTAGATTCTCCAAATGGATCACACTTAACGGCGTTTCACGTGGCACAATCACCAATTTACGTTGTTCCTTAATCGTGACATCCGCCGCCCGTGAAATCAAATTATCACCAAAACCATACGCAATGCCGGCCACAGTCTTCATACTAGCGGGAACAATCACCATGCCATCATTTAAAAATGAACCACTCGCAATCGTTGCCCCCTGGTCATTGATCGCATAAGTATAATCGGCTAAGTCCTTCAGTTGCTTGAGCGTATAAGTTGTTTCCAATTCCAAATTTTTCTTGGCCCAGGTACTCATCACCAAATGGACTTCTACTTCTGGTAAAGCGTGCAGTTTTTCTAATAAATCAACCGCATAAATTGTGCCAGAAGCACCAGTAATCCCGACAATAATTCGCTTCATTTCATGACCCTCACTTTTTCAACTTCATATTTTAAGCTTCATCGTTTCTCTCTCAGTTTCCATTCTAAAGACAATCCATTCGCTGAACAACTCATGTTTAGACTGAGTATTATTCGATTTAAGAATATTAAAAAAGACGCCAACCCGCTGCTGGCGTCAATAATTTGACTAATTTCTAAGAAGCTTTCAGTTTAATCAACTTTGCCGGGGTTAAATTGTACGTATCACCATACATTTTCCACGTTAATGGTAACTGTAGTCGATCCTTGTCGGCACAAACAAATTGCCATTGCGCAATCAACCGTGACAAATCATGATGCGCACTTTCTTCACGCATCACGCGCGCCCGAACCGTCAAAAAGGTGCGTAAATAAGCTTTAGTCGTGCCACCTTGTGCAGGTGTCCGTGCCCGTTGCTTGGCAGCACGCCGAATGCCACCAAAGCTATCGCCATCATTTCCCGGACCATGGACCACTAGTGCATCATAGTAAATATATTGGCCAAGTGGTGACAAACCGTCCTGTTGCGCCGCTTTAATGGCTGGTCTCAGATATTGTTTGTTTAACAAGTCATTTTGAGCTTGGACCAACTTGGCATCTTTAGCTGAATGATGCCAAGCCTTGACAAATTTAGGTCCTAATCCCCGATGGCTGGCGGTACCATCAACGCGCTTTAGAGCTGGGACATACTTTTTCAACTGGTTATTGGGCTGTAGCGTCGTATAGCGTTTGACCACTTGTAAAAGATCACCAGTACCTGATGTAAAGCCAATGATACCCGCAGTGTAGCCGCGCCCATCGCCAATATCGGCAATATAGCGATATTGTTTCTGATACGCTAAAGTTGAATTTTCAGCACTGGACACCAGCGCGAAGGTTGTTGCACGCAAATTGCCGGTCATAATGGTTTGATGTAACCGATAGTACCAATAACCACCACTGCAACCTAACAAGATCCCCATTCCAACTAACCAGCCCCACCATTTACGCATTTCAAATGCCCCCATTTTCAGCTTCTTTACCCCTAGTTTACCGGATTTAGGCTAGTCATGGGCGACATAATTCATAAATTGTTTTATATTTAACAATTAGACCAATTTAAAACCCAGTAAGTCGCTACCAGTCAATACTAGTAGACCACTTACTGGGTTTCCATTAAACGTTAGCTTGAATGCTGATCGTCCGCTGATCCTGATCAATTGTGACTTCATCGCCAGTTGTGCCGGTAACCGCTAACTCAGTAGCCGTCACCTTAATCGTGTAGATGTTGCCACGATACTGTAACTTGAAGCGACAGGTTGTCCAACCCGTTGGTAAATACGGCCGTAACGTCACCGTATCATCGTCAACCGTCAATCCCATCATGCCCCACGCAAATGTAATCCAACTACCGCCCATGGCTGCCAAATGTAGCCCATCCGCGGTATTACCTTGCGTGTTTTGTAGATCGGTATTAATTGTTCGTTTGAAAAAGTTGATGGCGCCATCATGTTTGCCAAGTCGCGCCGCTGCAATGGCATAGATAGCTGGCGACAATGACGAATCATGTGTCGTAATAGGTTCATAATAATCATAATTTGTCTGAACTTGCGCATCAGTAAATTGTTCGGGCAATAAAACCATTGCCAACAATAAATCCGCTTGTTTTAAGACTTGTAACCGATAAAGCACCAATGGATGGAAATGTGTCAATAGTGGGAACTGATCCTTAGGAATTCTGGCAAGGTCAATGCGTTTCTTCGACAAAAAACTGTCATCTTGTGCAATCAAGTCACCACGTGTCTCAAAATACATCTCATCCGCGGCTTTTTGGAAACTGGTCCATTCACGTTGTGAAACTTTAAACCGACCAATATCTTTTTGACTGAAATGATCCGTTAGATACCGCAACTCAAATTGCGCCATATAATTCGTATAAGCATTATTATTGATCAAAGCGGTATATTCATCCGGTCCTGTGACTGTATTGAGCACGAATCCCTTGTCCTCGTCGAAATTACCATAACTCAGATAGAGGCGACTCGTCTCAACTAATAATTCTTGACCGTAGTCACGCATAAAAGTCGCATCATGCGTAATTTGGTAATAACGGATGACCAGATAAGCGATGTCGGCGTCAATATGAATAGCCGCCGTGCTAGCTGGAAAATAAGCTGAGGATTCTTCACCATTGATCGTCCGCCATGGGAATAAAGCACCCGCTAAACCTAACGACTGCGCGTAAGCCTTGGCATGTGGCATTTGTTGATAACGAACCATTAACAGTCGCTTGGCTAATTCCGGATGGTTCCAATAGAAGAATGGTGCTTCGTAAATTTCCGTATCCCAGAAATAATGACCGTTATAACCGCTGCCAGTTAATCCTTTGGCGGCAATTCCACGACCGCCTTGATGCAGTCCAACCGCTTGCAGTAAGCCAAATTGTGAAAAACGAATACCCAGCTGGGAATCATCATCACCGGTAATTTCGATATCACTCGTGGCCCAAAAGTCTGTCAATGCGGCCGTTTGAGCGGCAACGGTTGTGTCAAAGTCGGCTGCTAAAGCTGTTTCAGCTTCCTCAGAGTCTTCAGCCGTTCCGAGTTCAAACCAAACTTTTTTCGTGACTGAGATAGGCTCAGCGTTTAACGCAAACTCACCCGTCCAATCGCCATCAGTGACCCAGTCGCCAGGCTGATCATAGCTTGTCAGTAGACTCAATTGTTGGTCACTTTGTAACGCCTTGAAAGTTAAGCCACGCACCGTTGGCGTCACTTGTGTCACTTGTTGATTAGCAAGGATCTCGGCGACATCATAGTGGGCTAACCGTGGATCAAAGTCTGCGGATTGTTGCGTTGCTTGTGCATGCAACCCGGAAATCACTCGCAACTGTCCCGTTTTGAAATTAAGTGCTTTGACCGTGACTTGTTGTGTTAACAAAGCGGCTGTTTTTAAACTAGTCAACCGAGTCAACTTAATGGCTAATTGGCGACCAGTTGCCGTTTCTTCCCAGACTAAGTCGTGTGTGAACTGTCCGGTTTGCATTGATAAAGTATAATTTTGTGAAATCAACTGACCCTGTTCTAAATCTACGGGGACATCGTCGAGCCACAGATCAAACCGGGTTGGTGCTGGGAGTGGGATCATCATCTGATTGCGTTGGGGAAAGCCAAATTGTGCTTCGCCATATTGAATTGGTTCGTAATCATAGAAACCATTTACATAGACCACTGTATCTGTTTGTGGGCCATTCTGTAATTGTGGTATTTCAGTTAAATCCTTGACCCCCACCAAGCCATTGCTGACCGTCAACTTGGATGCTAACTCACGCGTTGGTTGCGTGGCGGTAATTTTCCATAAATCCATGCTGAACCCCCTCATTGATTTCTGTTTCCGTTTACAATTAGCGTTAAATTGCTAATAGTCACTTTTAATTATACCCCGAAAACTCAGGCAATAGCTGCTTTCACCATCGAATGTCCAAAATCACGAACTATTTGGGCCAAATTTGTGTCGTTAAACTAATTTTGGCCTATACTCAAGGTAGTTTATCATCTAAGGAGGTACGGCCAATGGCAAAACGACGAATTAATCACGATCCTAACCAATTCGTAAATACCGATGCCCATCGGCGTCAGCTACAACTGGCGGTGCAAATGGCCTTACCAACCAACGTCCACATCTTGGCACGCAACTTCGCACGTTCCAGCGCGAGTTCCTACTGGTTACTCATGCTTGACCAACCGGATCATTCAATGCCACGATTTCTGACCCTGCGCATCGCTGATCATACGTTATGGCTGAGTAATCATGACCAGTTAGCCGTCACTTGGGAGGCCGGTAACTTCGCAAGCGTACGACAAACCTTGCGGCAACGTTTAACGCCAACAACACTGCAACAATATAGCTACTACTTACAACCAATCGATATCGTGACGTTGCGGTTAGTCTTACATCTGGAACAGCATCAATTAATTTGGTTAGTTCAATTATCGCCAACCATTGCGAAGGCGTATAAGAATCAACGATTGGATCTACACGATGATTTTCCAAGTGCCAAATTATTGTTAGGAAATATGAATAATAGCAGCTTACAGCTGGTGCCAGTTAAGCAACCAGCATTTCAAGCACGACTCGGACAATATTTCGGCCGCAATTTACTATTTTCACAATTCACGAGCCATCAATTATTGCGATTATTGCCAACAAATCAATGGATTCGGCCATTATTACGACAATTACCACCGACACCCAGCTTGGAACAACAACTGGCAGCCGCCTATGGCACTGATTTTGTTCGCATCTATGTGGAAGCAATTCGGCAACAAGCCCAATTACAGGCAATTTGATTGTGCCAATATGGTGTAGCCTAGCTTGCCGCTTCGGTTGGTCTGGACTGATGCTGGAACGTGGTGGCCTCGTTTGTGAGCCAAAATGCGGTCTCACAAGCCGGGCTTTTCCTAAGCTGGAAATCCACCAGCTAAGGAAAATTTCACCACTGAGCATCATCCAGCCCGCCCTGCGCTAATCAGTAATCCTAATATCAATTAATCTTTCGTTGATACTGGAATCATCAATATTCTTTTGATTAAATCGCTATTTGGCATCGGAGTGGACCGACTTTCAAGACATTGGTTCTCGGCTTAAAACACTTTACAGCAAACGTGCTAGTCAACGGAGACCGACAAAATTATTTTAATAAATATGCTGGCTGTGGTGTACTAATTTTCAGTCCAAGCAAAATTCAAGTTAAGCTCATCCTTGTGTTAGAAAAGGTTCAAATGATTGGTAACCGTTCAGGTGTAATGAACAGTTGCCAATCATTTTTTTGCTAAAAACCATTATCGACGCAAATTGGTCTAAGTTAGCTCATTTGCTTTTTACAGTGGAAAAGTTAGTTTTAGAGCCGTTTGGCCGTTGAATGTTTTGTCTTTGAGTTTCTAAGCTTCAGAAAATTTACAACTAGCTGTAAATCATTGTATTAAAACTGTAATGGTCTACACTGTAACTATTCATGTAAGAAGTTATGACATGAAATCTAATTAAGAGGGTTATGGCATGCGGATTGAAGAGGATTGTATTGGTAAATTGCCCATTGATGAGCAGGCATTGTACGGGATTCACACTGTGCGAGCAGTACGGAACTTTCCCATTAGTCATGAAAAATTAGATCCATTGATCATTCAAAGTTTAGTTCAGATTAAGAAAGCTGCCGCTGAAACCAATCATGCTGCCGGCACCTTAGCAACCGACAAACAACAGGCTATCGTCGCTGCTTGCAACGACCTGTTGATTGGCCGTCACGCTGATAGCTTTATTGTTCCAGCAATTCAAGGTGGTGCGGGCACTTCGGCTAATATGAATGTTAATGAAGTCGTTGCAAACTTAGCTCATCGGCTAAAGCCAGCGGTTAAGTTGCAACCAAACGATGACGTCAACCAGTCACAATCTACTAACGACACTTTTCCAACCGCTGGAAAAATGGCGCTTCTCCAACAATTGCCCGGTTTATTAGGTGCGATCGGTCAATTGGTTCAAACCTTGCTAGTTCAAGCTAAAGCCCATGAAGACACGATTAAAGTCGGTCGGACCCAGTTACAAGATGCCGTTCCAACCACGTATGGCCGGACTTTTATGGCCTACTATCATTTATTCAAACGCGACCTAGCACGCTTGCAAACTGCCGGCGATCATTTAACAGTCGTTAACTTAGGTGGGACCGCAATTGGGACTGGTGTCAACGCGACCCACTATTATCAAGAAAACATTTTGAAAGTTTTGAATCAGAATACTAAGTTAGCCTTGCAATCGGCACCCGATTTGGTCGATGCCACTCAAAACTGCGACGGCTTTGTTGAATTTTCAGGTGCAATGAAAACTTTAGCAGTTAATTTATCGAAATTCAGCAATGATCTGCGGTTATTGGCCAGTGGGCCTCAATCCGGACTCGATGAATTGCATCTGCCCGCCAAACAAGCGGGATCATCAATCATGCCTGGTAAGGTCAACCCAGTGATTCCTGAAGTCGTCAACCAAGTTTGTTTCGAAGTTATTGGTAATGATGTCACGGTCACCATGGCCGCCGAAGCTGGCCAATTAGAGTTGAACGCTTTTGAGCCAATCATGTTGCGAGACCTTTTAGCCAATGAACGTTATTTACAACAAGCGATGCATACGCTCGTTAAAAATTGTTTGCGCGACTTAACCGTTAACAAAACCGCCTGCGCCAAGTCGGTTGAACAATCTGCTATTACCGCGACCGTGTTGACTCCCTATTTGGGCTACGTGGCGACCACAAAGTTGATCAAGCAAGCCGTCGCACAACACGACTCAGTTAAAGCCTTATTACTGAAAAAACAATTATTGCCAGCCACGTTGGTCAATCAGCTCTTTAGCCCAGCTAGTTTGACACAACCACGCGCGACAAAACCAACTGCTATGCAGAGTCAAGCTTAGCTATTGCAACTAAAGTAACCAGTCAAAAACAACAATATTAAAAGCGGCAGTAACGACTTGAAATTTAATCAAGTCGTTACTGCCGCTTTAATTATTTAACAAATCACTAAGCCGTTTCACCCAAATGACGTTTCTTAGGTGCTGTCTTAACGGCATTGACATCTTCATCTTTGAATCCGAACATCCAAGTTAAGGTGAAGGAAACAATGACCGTGACGATTGACGCAATCCAGAAGCCCCAGAAACTGAAGTCCATCCCCTTAGGATTAACGAAGGATGTGAATCCAATCAAGGAACCGGTAAAGCCCCACATGTTGACGCGCATCAAACCAGTTAGGAAACCACCCACGGCAGCCCCGATGCTGGCCGTCACAAAGGCACGACCATACTTCAAGTTAATCCCGTACATGGCAGGTTCAGTCACACCAGAGAACGCTGAAATTGTTGCTGGCCAAGCTAATTCTTTGATATTAGCTAATTTTGACTTCAAAGCGATTGCCATAACGGCACCACCTTGAGCGACCATCGTTGCAGAAATAATGGCATTTAAATAACTGTGACCCGTTGAAGCAATATCGTTGGCGACAATTGGCACAACCGCCCAGTGCAACCCGAAGATTACTAGCACTTGATAGAACCCACCAATAATCAAACCAGAAATCGATGGACTCAAGTTGTAGATCCAAACGATCGCATTAGCTAAACCAGTCGAGATCATCGTAATGATTGGACCGAGGAATAAGATAATCACACCAGAAACAATAATAACTTCAAATAATGGCACAAAAATCATCCGCAAGACGGTTGGAATAACTCGTTTGAGCCATGGTTCCAACTTGCTGGCTAACCAAGCCCCAGCGATCATTGGGAAAATTGAGTAGGTGTATGAAGCCATGTGCACGGGTAACCCAAAGAAGGTCGCGTTAATGCTCATGCCTAAAACTGACCCAATCGCTTTACCACTAGCCATTGTAACCAATGCCGGATAGGTTAAGACCCCACCAATGATCCCCATGATCACGGGATCGGCGCCCAGTTTCTTGCCGGCAGTAAACCCAACAAAGATTGGTAGGAAGTAGAAGACGGAGTCCCCCATCGCATTAATAATGACATAAGTCGTATCAGTCGTGCTGACCAACTTGAAAGTGGTCAATAACGCTAAGACCCCTTTTAAGATACCGGAAGCAGCCAACAAGCCAATCACTGGAATCATTGATCCGGTGATGACCCCAATCAAGCTACTGAGGGCCCATTTAATCTTGCCCCAAGTCGTCGTTGGTCGATTAGCTGCCGCAGTTGTTTCAGCCACAGCTTTGGCCGTTTCTGCATCGTTAGAAAGTTCTGGACCAATTTGCTTAATAACCGCGTCATAAACATCCGTTACAGCCGGCCCAATGATGACTTGATATTGACCGCCAGCCTTGGCAACGTCAATGACCCCTTTTAGGTTAGCCACAACATCGTCATTAGCTTTGCTTTCATCTTTCAAATAAAAACGTAATCGCGTAATACAATGAATCAAACTGCTAATATTTTCAACGCCACCGACATTTTTTATAATATCCGTCGCTAATTGATCGTATTTGCCTTCCTTAGGCAACTTACCTTTGCGTTTTGCATTGAATGTGTTGGCATTCAACCGGCCAGTCGCCACTTCAGTTCCGGCAGTCGCAGTGCCATCATGAACATCCAAGGATTCCAATTTATCGCTGGAATTAGTTACTGCTAAGATGACGGTTTGTTGTTTGTTAGCCGCTTTAATCGCTGCTAAGTCCATCGTCGCAATCACATCGCCTGTCTGGACTTCATCACCCACACCGACTTTTAAGTCAAAAGGTTTCCCTTTCAATTCAACCGTATCAATGCCTAAATGAACCAAAACTTCCAAATTGTTATCTGGTGTTGCAAAACCAAGCGCATGCTTCGTTTCCGCAACCATCGTCACTTTACCACTAACTGGCGCAACGATTTTGCCATCGCTTGGTTGTACCCCAAAGCCAAGCCCCATCATACCGGCCGAAAAGACCGGATCTTTAACTGCTTTGAGTGGAATCACTTCACCATTGACCGGTGTTGCGATTGTGACCGCTTGCATTTTTGCCATAATATATCCTCCCCTAATTCTTATTGACTAACAAAGCGACCGATTGATAAGGTTGTAACACCATCTTCGGTTGGACTTTGACAGCATCATAATTTGATAATAAGACTTTGGCAGTCACCATTTCGGCTGGTAGATCAACCGTAGTGGTGGTCGCGTAAAAATTGTTTAAAACTAATAATTGCTGTGAACCAAGTTGCCGCCAATAACCAAAGACCTGATCGTCATCTAAACGCCAAGTACGATAGTCACCATCTGCCACGATAGGCAGCGTTTTGCGCAACTTAATTAATTGCTGATAATACTTGAATATTTCCCCGTGAGCCAACTCCTGGACCACATTGATCTTAGCTTGATTCGTTGGTCGTAACCATGGTCGGCCAGTGGTAAAACCGGCCTTAGGGCTAGCATCCCATTGCATCGGTGTCCGCGAATTATCACGTGCCTTCGTTTTCACAATTGTAAAGGCATCCGCATGGCTGTAACCGCTCCGTACTAACGCACGATAAGCGTTTAATGCTTCAATATCCACGTAATCTGCCATAGAATCATAGTCCGGATCAGTCATCCCAATCTCTTCACCCATGTAGATGAAAGGCGTGCCTCGCATCAAATGAATGACGGTGGCTAGCATTTCTGCGGACTTGACCCGATACCGACCAGGATCACCGAAACGATTCAATGCTCGTGGTTGATCGTGATTATTCCAAAACAACGCCTGCCAACCGTTGCCAGCATTCATGCCAGTTGCCCAACCATCGAGTAAGTGCTTGAGACGTGGAAAATCAAACGACATCCGCGACCATTTACGACCATCCACATAATCCGTCTTCAAATGATGAAAGTTAAACACCATCGACAATTCATGATTATCCGGATTAGTGTAGCCGATACTATTCTTAATCGTGGTCGATGACATTTCACCAACCGTCACACTATCAGGATCTTGACCAAAGCTAGCCGCATTGAGCTCTTTTAAATAATCCTGAACAATTGGCGTGTCAGTATACAAGGTCTTGCTAGCCACACCCTTAGGCGCATCGACCAACTGAGCCGCTTTCCCAGTGACGTTGATCACATCAAAACGAAAGCCTTTCACACCCTTTTGACGCCAGTAGTTGACGACCTCGGCACAAGCTGCGCGTACTGCTGGATTATGCCAATCCAGATCAGCTTGAGTCGGATCATATAAATGAAGATAATATAAATCAGACTCGCCAAATGGGCTCCACGCTGGGCCGCCAAATTTAGATTCCCAATTGGTCGGCAAACTGCCGTCTGGTTTAGCATGTCGCAAATAATAGAATTTCTGATATTTACGATCACCAGCTAGGGCTTTTTGAAACCAGACATGCTCGGTCGAAGTGTGATTAAACACCATATCTAGCATCACGCCAATACCAATGGCTTTTAGCTTGGCCACCAATTCTTCAAAATCACTCATCGTGCCAAAAGTTGGATCAATCCGATAATAATCGGCAATATCGTAACCGTTATCATTCTGTGGCGAAACGAAGAACGGATTAAACCAAATCATATCGACATTTAACTTTTGTAAATACGGAATCTTCTCAATAATCCCGCGTAAATCACCAATGCCATCACCATCACTATCGTAAAAAGATTTAGGATAAATCTGATAAATCACTTGTTGCGATAATTTCATGCTGCTTTCCCTCTCTGCTAGTTACTTTTTCGTTCGGCGGGCAAAATCCCGAAATCGGAATTTGTCTGCTCGATGCCGCGATTCTGTGAACTGAAACGGTGTCGCATCCGCTAAGCTAGTCACACTCCGAACCACTGCAACGTAGGCCCCTGGATCAAGTTGTAACTGTTCGCGATCTTCATCGTTCGCTGGCTCCATCGTGATCTCTTTCGTGGCGTAAGCAATCTCCAAACCCAAGACATCTTCAAAATAGGCATATAAAGAATCTTCCGCCGCCGCTTTTGGTAATTTCGGGACAATTGACGTTAAAATATAATCTTTATCAATAATGTCTGGTTCGCCATCAATGACCCGAACACGTTTCACGGCGGTTACTGGCGCTGTCGTCATTTCCACCCCCAACGAGGTAAACATCTGAACAGGCAAACTGACATGTTCTTCAAAACCATAGACCACGTTTTCAGTTGTCACATTCATCTTTTCGGCCAATTCTTTGTAACTCACGATGCCCGAAACCGGAAATTCGTACTGACGGTGTTCAATCACGATTGAGCCTTTGCCACGAATTTTTTGAATATAGCCATTCTCGGCTAATTCGGCCAACGCTTTGCGTCCAGTTTCGCGCGAAATGCCATACAACTGACACAACTGGTGCTCGCTTGGTAGATACGTGCCTGGCTTATAGACATCACGATCAATTTTTTGCATTAAATCATCATAGATTAATGCAGCTTTGTTCACCATCTAAACGTTCCTCCTAACTGTTTAAGCAATCGCTTACAAGGTTCATCTTAAACTTGTTTAGACAAGTTGTCAACGCTTACATTTGAAATGACGTAAATAGTGTTTTACCAAGCTTTCATTTTTGTTTTCACTTGTCTAACAAGTCTAGACAAGCTTATGAAATTATTGAGATTGCGGTCCCGTAGTCATCCTATTTTTAGGTCTCCGGTTGGGCTGGTCCACAGGATTGCTTTAAAATGTGAACACTACGCTGTATTAGATCCCTGAAAGCATTAAATCCGCACAGCGCTAGCCGACTGTTCAGCTAGTCTGGTGCGGATTTAATGTTATTAACCTCTCATTTAATCGTTTTCAAGCGACTATTTAGTGTCTTTTTAGCCAGGCGACACCCGCTAACCAACTACTCATCAGTAATCCAACCAGCCCCATGATCGAAATCGCGGTTGTTGGTGCCTCATCAGTTTTGGGTAAAGTCACCGGTGAAGCCGGCTGATAGAGTGGTTTCAACACCGATTGGTCGGTGTGACTGATTTTAGCTGGCTTAGCTGCCGCGACGGTTGTCGCCTTAACAATCACCGGCTTGACAGTTATAGGCTTCACGATTGTCGGTTTTTCAGCTGCTGGTTGTGGGCGTAGCTTTGACTGCTCACCTTGATGATGATTGTCAGTCGGTTGGGTTGGAACGCTTGCAGCCAAAACTGTCACAGTAGTGGTCTGACGCGTTAAGTTGCCAGCCGCATCCACATAGGAGTAGGTGACCGGATACTGCCCGGCTTGATCAACATCGACTCTTCCAGTAACGGTTATCGCTGACCACGCCAATGGTCGGCCATATTCATCCGTCGCCGTCACAAAACCAGCTTTGGGATGCCAAGAATCACCAGCCGCCACCAATTGATCATGTGCCTTGATCATAGCGTGGCTAACAACGGTGACTCGCGTCTGGGCCTGATGCGTGCCTAATTGATCTGTAAACTGATATGTCACAACGTAAGTTCCAGGGCCAGTCAACTGTGCCAATGACGTGGTTGTCGTGTGGCCGGTCACTGGTTGCGCCGTAATTTGCATTTCACCCGCTGTTAACGATTTACCGTCAGCGTTAACGGCCAATTTCAAATTGGCTTGTGGTTGCCAGTTTGCTGTCGTGATCAAGTTTGCTTGATCCTGCTTTAACAGGAGACCGGCAACCGTGACCGTTGCCTCTTTTGACGCTTGATGGTTAGTCATGTCGGTATAGGTATAAGTCACATGATAATTACCAGGAACCTTCGTATTGGGCCTGCCGGTTAAATGGACACCGGGCGCAGTTGGCGCGAGCGTGTGACCATTTTCATCAACGGCACTAAAGTTATCACTCGGCTGCCAAACGGTTCCCAATTTGATAGCACTATTTTTGGCCTCAATGGCTGCTAAATTAACCACTGTTACCGGTATTGTCACCAAACTCGTCGGATCATCTTTCAACTGGTAAGTCACGTGATACTGACCAGGAACATGAAAATTCGTGACCGGCTGGCCATTAGCATCAAAGATTGTGGCCGTGACCCCCGTTGTCGTCACCACATCTCCAGCAGAATTAACTGCCAATTTAACGTTGCTCAATGGCTGCCACGTCGTCCCAACAGTCAGTTGTTTGTGGGTTTCAGTCAAAAGAATCCCAGTCACGATCACTTGGGCTTGGCTCGTGGCCAAGAAACCGGTTGAGTTCGTAAACTCGTATGTCACGAGTGTCTTCCCCAGCACTTGTGTGTTTGGCTGATTTTTAATTTTGATCAACGACTCGTTGACGCTAACAGCGCTACCGTCAGCGTTGGTCGCACTGACAAAGTTATCCGCAACTTGCCACGGCGTCCCTAACTTAATCACACTATCTTTAACGTCTAAATTTTTTTGCTGCTGATAGGTCGCTACCGGGCGCTCACCTTTGAGCGTATAAAGCGCCATTAATTGGGCGGTCGTGTACACTTGATGCGTTTTCGTATTGACCCAGCGACCCGTATATTGTTGACCCTCATACTCAGTATTTGGCGCAAATGTGTTCAGTGCCATTGTCTGTTGCTTAATAAGTTCGTGCTGCTCATTATAGTAAGGCACATCCAGTGTCAAAATTGAATTTTTTCCAAGCGTGATCTCAATTAAGGGTAAATCCAGCATGCCTAATGCATAATCCAAATGACGCATATCAAAGTTAGAGAGGTCAAGTGTCATTGGATTCTCAATTGGTGCCGATTCTTCGGGATCTTCCGGGTCCATCGGGTAAGCATCATCATCTCGCCCAAACATGGCCGTCATATCGACTACTTTACCCGTATTTAGCCCAGAGACATCCAAGTCCTGAATAGCATCTAAGCCTTGAAACATTTCATCCATCAAAGTCACGTTGCTTGTATCCAAATGGGTTAAATTAAGTCGTTCAAGACTGCTATCATCCATCAATAAGCCACTCATTTTGACCACATTGTGTGTGTCTAGGGTGGATAGATCAAGTTGGGTCAAACTAGCATTTTCGGCCAACATTTCAGTCATATCGATAACCTGACCAGTATTTAGCGATGATAAGTCCAAGCTTTCAAGACTAGATAAGCCGGTAAAAGTACCATTCATATTGGTCACATTAGCAGTCTGAAAATGGGATAGATCCAGTTGGGCTAACGAGAAATCCATGGCAAACATGAATGCCATATTAGTGGCTTGTCGCGTATCCAGCCTAGATAAGTGGTCAATCTGTGACAATGACGTTAAATTGTAGAATAGCCCCGAAGCATCGGCGCTAGTCTTGATCGTGTCCTCTAAAATAATTCGATTAATATTAGTTGCTTCGTTCCCCCAAATTGAGATTCCTTGGGTACGAGGCTTAATTCCTGTACGTCGCGAAGCCTTCTTCTCATTCGCGGGATTATGGTCAGTTTCAGCTTTATTCGGATCGTAATCGTCCCAAACATGTGTGTCTGCGAGCTGGCCGCCCCCAATGTGTAACACATCACCCGCATCAATCCACCATTCACTCGTTCCTAAAATCCCTTTATCAAGATTAGTGGTCTGATTATACGCCGCATAATCTTTTGCTGGTGTCGGTTTAGTAGGATTAGTGTTGTTATCATTAGTCGATCCTAACGGCGCAGCGACTGGCTGAACTACCGAATTCTTAGTTGACTGGTTAATGGCTAACTGTGGCTGCGAGCCAACCTTAGCGGGTTTAACGACCACTACTGGTTGAGTCACGGACTGGTCAGTTGGTATGGTATTGTGTGTTGGTTTGAACGGTTGTGTCGAAGGTTCCGATTGAGCCTGATTCGTCGCCGACGTCGGTTTAGAGATAGGTTTAACCGCCTGATTTTCAGTCTTGGGTGCTTCAACTTTAACTTGAGAATGATCAGATTTTACTTGTGCATCCGCGGTTGTCTTTGAATGCCCTGTTTGGGTTGTCTTCTGGTCATCAGTTTTCGGCTTAACCGTCTTGGTTCGCAAGGTCGTTGTCTTTGCTTTGACCGGTACGGCATCATCAGTCGTTTTGGGTGTCACCGTAGGAACTGTGACCCTAGTCGTCGCAGCTTGACTGGTCATGCCCCCAATTTGCCAAGTCAAGGCGACAATACCAATTGTCACCCAGACTTTACCACGTTTGTACATTTTAAAATGGTGCTTTTGATCGTCCGCATTCAACATTCTCTAAATCCCCCTCAAAATTAGTTAACCCACTCATCGGTATTAGTATAAAACAAATTTTCTGCAAACGCGACCTATTTCGTCACGCTATTTTGAAACCAATGAGGATCATTTTCAAAACAACGACAGAAAAGCGACCTTAATCACTTGATAGCCTTCATCAAGGAATTAACGGTCGCTAGTTTACTTTTTTAAAAATATGGTCATGCAGGAACTTTTAAGCTTGATGATCCAAACCAAACACATTTTGTTCAGTTGATTTTTCAGCTTGCGCACTGGCTTTTTCTTCAGCAATCAACCGAGCCCGTTCATGCTTGTTGTACCAAGGTGAAACCGTGAAGGCCAAGATGTCATTCATCAAGTAAACTGAACTGTTGATGAACATCGCTAAAGTGGCTGAGCCTTGACGGAATGAGATAAACCAAAGAACCATTTGAGCCAGACCAGAAGCGATCCACCAGAAATATTGGTTGTTGTAGCGTAAGAAGCAAATGACACCGGCTGTTAAGCAGATGGCAAAGCTAATAGCATCGACCCATGGCCGTGGATCATCCGTTAAGGCACCAATTAAGTAACCAGAAATGCCATAGACGACTAACGTTGATACGATGGCAACAATCCAAGTTTTACCCGTAAACTTTCGGATTTTTGAAACCATGTTGACGTTCCAGCTAGCACTAAGTAATACTGGAATATCCAAAGTAACGACATAAGCTAATTGTTCACCAATACTCAAATAGTTCTTTGCAGAGAACCCAACGACGATAAAGCAAGCCGCGGAAATGACTCCTAATAGGCCATTTACTGATTTAGCCGCATTGATAGCCAAGACACATAAAACGCCCAAAGTGGTCCCAATAAATGTTAGAATAGATAACGCTGTGATTGGGGCACTCACCAAGGTCATCACTTGGCAACCCAAGCTAAAGTAGAATAAATAGTAGTTTTGTTGTGGCCAACCTTTCAATTGGTGCGCTAAAAATTTAAAATAATTACTCAAAATCAAATTCCTCTTTCCGTGACTAATAATATGCCGTTGCGTCATTATAGTTGGCCAACCATTACGACTCACACTACCATATGTAGTGCTTCCGTTCGAAACAACACTATATATTGTATCATTATCTTCCACGATGAAAAGGACTAATTTCAAAATATTAATTCAGTTGTAAACAACGAATCCGATTTCTTCCCGTCAGCACGGTGTTTTTGTGCGGGCGAATTTTTTTACAATTATTATCTGACTCCCACTTACCTCGAAAACAATCATCAGCGCTTATAGAAGAGCTGACTGATCCTTCGTTTATCAGCAGTGTACATGTACTTGAAATATCACGCTGTGAAAAATTCATGCCCCCAATCGAACCTTATCACCTATTATCATTTAGTCCTACATACCTTCAGAAAATCATTACTATATTTTTAAAATGTATTTTTCTCGATTGAAACGTTTCACAACAACCACAAATATGAATAAATCAATTAACAACAACAATACCGTAACAATCAAAACTGCGCGTATTCCTAGTAGAACTGCACCACTTGCTTGAGAAATAACTCCTACGATGATTGGTAGAATAAGTATCATAGCCACTGATTGGGCCGCTTTACTGGTTTTCACGCGCTGGGCAACGAAGATAACTAGGGCTATTGCTAGGAAAACAATGCAAGGATCCAAAAATAATGCCACCAATATCCAAGTCACATTTGGGAAAATCATTGTCTTAAAGACATTCAAACCCAGCGTATCAAGCAATATCCCATAAATAAGAATTGATACCCAAGTAGCAAGCATTGCTGGAATCGCTGCTGCAAGTATTTTCCCCAAAACTAGTTCACTGTTGGTGAGTGGCGTATACAGTAACCCCTCGATTGTTTTGTTTTCCTTTTCTCCAACAAAGCTCGAGCTCGCAATTACCGTAGCAAGCATCACTGGAATTAATGCGAATATTGGAATGAAAAAATACATTAAGATCGCATATATCTCGACATATTCTGACGGTATATTGTGCGGAATAATCGTAGTATTCAAATTGGTCATAAATGAACTTACGCCGCCAATATCATTAATCACCGTACTTTTTTCACCACCCAACAGTAAAATAGTAGGTAAAATCAAGCTGAACACTAACGGCAATAAACATAGTGGTAAGAGCGTTACTTTATCATTTTTGATTCCAAGCAGGTCTTTTTTGACAAGCGTTTTGACACGACCTAAGTTAATCATTAATCCTACCTTCCTATCGTCTCAAAATAAACTTCTTTTATTGTATGATCAACTTTTTCGACCATGCTTACAGAAACATTATTTTCAACCAGATCAGTCACCACATTTGCAATAGTTGCACCCGCATTTAAACTCACTTCAAAGACGTCAGCGTTGCAAACTGATTTGACATTCTTATCCTTATTTAAAAGAATATTAGCTTTGTCAATTGGCGTTGCTACAACTTGATAGACTACATTGGGCCAAAACGCTTCAATAATTTCACGTGATTCACCGTACTGAATCAAGTTACCCTCTTTAAGGATACCAATCGAATCGGCTATTTTCTCAAGTCCCTGTAATTGATGAGTACACATCATAACTGTCATATTCCTACTTTTGACTAGCTTTTTTAAATAATGTGTCAAATTATCCATCGCCTGTGGATCCAATCCAGAAGTTGGCTCATCTAAAATTAAGAGTTTGGGTTTATGGAATACAGCTCTTGCGATACTGACTTTTTGCCGCATTCCCTTACTAAGTTGACCAACCTTAGAATTCTTTCGATCGAATAAATCAAAAAAGCGTAAAATTTCATCAATCTGATGATGTTTCAACTCCTGTGGCATCTGATAAAAATCACCCCACAAGTCCAAATTCTCTATAACAGTCAGATTGTCATATAGGTTACCATCATCTTGAACACCAATATTTTGTCTGAACGTATCGTCAATTTGTTGATTACTTTTATTTGAGAACACTATCTGACCACTCGTAGGTGCTAGCAACCCTGTCAATAAACGAATTGTGGTTGTTTTACCCGCGCCATTCGGACCAAGCAATGCAAAAATTTTCCCCTTTTCAATTTTAAAGCTTAGATCTCGAATAACTTTCCGTTTTCCAAGTGTTTTATCGACATTTCTAAATTCTATTAAGCTATCGCTTACTTGCATTTTGGAATACCCCCCTCTCCTTTTACAAGACAAGGGTAATTCTTTTTCAACACAGGATTGTTTTTGGTAACATAAACTCACCAACTGTCTCAGATGTGAGACAGATTTTGACTATGGGGTGAATTTTGATGAAAACTGGGGAAACAATCGAATACTTGAGACAACGGAAAAATATTTCTTTAACGGCTATATGTGGTACCGAAATTAGTAGACAAAATTATTACAGGATATCGCACGACCAAGTAAATACTTCAATCACCAAGTTTCGATTCATCCTTGAAAAACTCAATGTCACCTTTGACGAATTTTATTTTATCAAAGAAAATTTCAATCAAGAAAAAATATTCTTAGATTACACTAAAGCCCAAAACGAGTTTGAAAATAAAAATATCCAAGCACTAACCAATATGATTAAAGAATATGCGGCCATCAAAAACAATAGCACTAGAGAGCTTCATCTATATTGCCTATTAGTCATTCTCAAAAAGAAATTACAGCATAAAAGCGATGAGACTTGTGAACAAATTCTGCATGACTATTTGATAAGGATCGAAACTTGGACTCACTATGAAACCGTACTTTTTAATAATTGTATGTTTATTTTTTCAACTGATTTCATCAACGTAGTCATATTTAAAACTTTAAGCAATTTGAGTGCATATTCATCTTTGAGAAGTTATGGCAGTGAATCCTTTAGAATGCTTGTCAATGTATTAATATTATCGATTGACCGGCACGAATGGACCACTGCAACCAGTGTTTTACAGAAGATGAGGCAAATCACCCTCGCAGACGACTTAGTATTTGAACATGCCTGTTTACGCTTTTTTAATAACTTATTAGCCTTCATCCAAGGTGAGACCACGGATACGTCTCATTATGAGGAAGTTATTCAGGCGCTAAAATTCCTTGGGAGCAACAAACTAGCCCTCATATTTACGACCTATCTCAAAGAATCAACCAATCAGCTTACCCATATATAACCAAGCTCAAACCGCACTAACAGCGACAACATTCCTGTATTTCATGAAAGATCATTTTTTAAGTACCTGACTACCACTACTCACAATTTTGCTTTTTGTCGGAAAGACTTGCCTGGAGTATACTAGATATGGAAACTTTTTCACTTACAATATTTAAATTTTTTTGGAGGAAAAAAGGCAAAATGATAACTCTTAAATCAGATCGCGAGATTAAGGGTATGCAAGCAGCTGGCGATATTATGGTCGGTCTGTTTCATGCACTCGCAGATTATATTAAACCCGGACTAACAACTTGGGATGTTGACCACTACGCTTATGAATATATCATTGCGCATGATGCCACCCCTGGCGAACTCAACTTTGAAGGCTACAAATACTCAACTTGTGTCAGCGTCAATGACATGATTTGTCACGGCTGCCCTAGCAAAGACATCTTAATTAAAGACGGCGACTTATTAAAAGTGGATACCGTTATTAACTATCATGGTTACTTGAGTGACTCTTGCCACGCCTTTGTTGCCGGTACAGCGTCACCAGAAGTACAAAAATTAATGGACGTTACCTGGAAGGCTTTGTACCTTGGCATCGACCAAGCTGTTGTTGGTAACCGTATTGGTGACATTGGCTGGGCTATCCAAAACTACGCTGAAAACCAAATGGGCTACGGCGTCGTCCGTGAATACATTGGCCATGGCATTGGACCGACGATGCACGAAAAACCAGATGTCCCTCATTATGGCGAAGCTGGTCATGGCACCCGCTTAAAGGCTGGGATGACTATCACCATCGAACCAATGGTTAACGTTGGCGACTGGCGCTCTGGCGAAACCGCTGATGACGGCTGGACGGTGCGGACTATGGATGGTAGCCTTAGCTGCCAATATGAACACACTTTAGTAGTAACTGATGATGGTCCCAAGATCTTATCTTCATACGACCATGATTTTGACGCTAAGTATTTATTGAAATAATCGTAAAAAAATCCGCTGACATTAATTTGCCAGCGGAATTTTTTTAACACCAAATAATTATTTACTAATTTCAGACTAAGTCTAAGAACGTCTGATAATCATCTTCAACCTGCGTAACATACGCTTCGGCCCAATTAGCCATGGCGTCATCGAATTTCGTTGAACTGCCAATATAGCCCCGAATCATCGCAGCGGTTGGGCTTTGGGCATGGGCTTGTGCCAAAATCATGGCACAAGTATTCGCGTAAGCCTGAAATTGGCCCCACGACAAGGTTGGAATATCGATCGACTCTTTCATGTCACGGAATTGCCGGACATAAAAACTCTTATCAGCCATTTGGAAATACCCTAAAAAGACATCCGAAGTCGATTGCAAGATTCGCTGTGAACTGACGATTCGTTGGCCTTCTGTCAGTTCCATCGCGGCGGTCAAGGCTTGTCGTGACTGACTACCAACTTTCCGGGTCGGCAAGGCTTCCTTAATCTGCAAAACCATGTGGCTCCCATCCGTACTCGTCAATAAGACTAAATAGCAAAGTGAGCCAAAGCTTCCGACGCCTACGCTATGACGAATAATATCGGTTACTTCATATTGCGACAACAACAATGCGACATCCGTCCGCACCGTCTGGAGATACTGCGTAATTCCTTGTTTCAACGCCTGATAGGTCTTTTTATCAATATGCACCGACCGTGGCGCGTTATCTTTAAACTGGCGTTCACCATTGCTGTTCGTCCACGTGAATTTTCGAACGACTTGTTCTGAATTACGCTTAGTTGCCTTTTTGACCAAGTCAGCAATGAAATCCGCAGTATCTTCCGGTTCACCGCCAAAGTTCAGGACAGCTTGGACTTCATTATCCCGATAGAAACGCTCTAGGGTAGTCTGATTAAACATCCGTTTGATGGCTTCACGATAGCTGGCACTCGCTTCACGAACGAGCTTGTCCACTCGCTTAGGCTTAAAGTCAGAATCGCGTGCTGCCAAGATAATACTGACAAGCAGCCGTCGCAGATCCCATTCCCAAGGGTGAACGCCCGCTTCATCGAAATCATTCAGGTCAAAGACCAACCGACGTTCCGGCGAGGCATAAAACCCAAAGTTTCCAATATGCGCGTCGCCACAAACAACGGCAGGAATTTCAGTTGAATTTTGATAATCTAAATCATAATCCATGAGTTCGACCGAACCCCGGAAAAAGGCAAATGTTGACGCAGCCATCCGGTCACGTCGTAATGGCAATAATTCGGGAACTAACATTTCTCGAACGTGTTTCAAAAATGCGCCTGCATCCCGCTCAACCGGCGTAAATGACCCTAGTTGATCAAACGATGTGACCAACCGGCGCGCTTTGCCTAACGCGATCAGTTCGGCCACAGTATGATGTTGGCGAATATGTGATAAATCAAGTGGTGGCATGAACATCAATCCTTTGTTTTTAACTGTTTCCATTATAACGATTTGTGCCGGCAAAACGAAAGGATTGTGCTGATATTTCAGTAATTAACTTGGTCTTCCATTGACGCCCGCCATGCATTCAGCTACAATTTAAGTTATCAAGGAATGAAAGCGTTTTCTAAAATTGAGGAGGAATTTCATTATGGCAAATTCAGAAAAAACTTTAGTACTCGTTAAACCCGATGGCGTCGCTGAAGGACACATCGGTGAGATCATTTCCCGTTTAGAACGTAAAAGTTATCAAATTGTCGCTTTAAAAGTAATCAGTGCCACTCCTGAACAATTACAACAACACTATCGTGAAAAAGTAGAAAAGCCGTATTTCGCTGAAATTGAGACCTATATGACAGAAGGGCCATTAGTCGCAATCATTGTCAGTGGCACCGGCGTCGTCAAGTCCGTCCATAATTTAGCGGGTAAGACACGGCCAAATGATGCTCAACCCGGCACGATTCGCGGGGATTTCGCCCATGAATATCCCGACGGCATCCTGCGTAATGTGATCCACACTTCCGATAGTCGTGAAAACGCGCATCATGAAATCGCCATCTGGTTCCCAGAGTTAGCAGTCAAATCTCGTAAGGAAGCCACCGCTAAAACCGCAAAAAAATAATAACGGTCTAAAACAGGCTAGGTCTAGCGTTGGCTAACCGTCCAAGCATTTACTTGTTAACCTGGCTTACCAATCCCCCCGTAAGGTTAATCAATTAACCTTGCTGAGAAGTCGCAATAGTCGAATCTCGCGCGATAATTCCGTATGCTGGAGTTATCAAATAAGGATTTGGGGGGATCTTTATGAACTTAGTTGTCGGACCGTTTCTACGCAAACCACACGAACAATCGACACACAAATTTTCGATGTACGCTGCGCTAGAACGCGTTGATGAATGTCTGCGGCTGATCACTAAGACTGGTATCTTAGGTCTAACGAATTCAACCGCAACTTTAGGGTTAAATTTAACACACTTACTGGGCGTAAACGTCGTCGTGACCAACGATCGGCAGACGTTTACCATTATCGTGCAAAATCATCAAGCGACTTTCTCCATGACTGGTTGTATCATTCAAGATACATTTCATAATATTCTGAACCCGACTCAACCGGGATATTTGATTTCATTAAATCGCCAACTGATCTCCAACAGTGACGATTTGATTGAAACCTTGTATTCAAATTTATAACGACAAAATAGCCTCTGACAAACGTGAAATTTCGTCTGTCAGAGGCTATTTTTCTTGAAAGTTTCCGTTTAAGTCAAACCGCTAATTGTGCCAAATTATTGATTGGTAATTGCGGCGTAGTTGGTGATGGTTGTATCTGCCAGTCACTCGGTAAAGTGCCAGCAACCACTAGACTGCGAACTGGATGATGTCGATACGAAGTCGTCATCGCTTCCCCGTGCCGCACGTGCCTAGTGGCAACTTGGTGTTGCTGCTGATGGATTAAAATGGCTCCTGCCATGGTGATCCCCACGCTAACTAATAAGGTCAATTTTTTCATTCATCAAATCACCTTTCTCAGATCAAAATAAATTTGTACACAAGTTAATTAAGGATACCACCGAAAATTGACTTATATTAAGTTTCAAAAGCTGGTTTTAATTATTAATAGCTCGGCCGCGGCCACACCTTGAGACTCCCACAATTAATGAGCCATTATCAGCTGAATTTAATTTGACACCCCTTGCCGATTATCACGATTATTAAAAAATAAATAAAAAGGCAACCATCAACTGACGGTTACCCTGCCTTCAGTCAGCCGTTACTTCTGCCAACTTCTGATCCAAATATTTTTTTAATGCTGCTTGGGGATGAAACCCAACGACTTTTTCAGCGGGCTGACCATGCTTAAAGATCACCAAAGCCGGAATACTCATAATTTCAAAGTGTTCCGCAATGGCTTTGTTAGCATCAACGTCCAATGATGCAAACTTAATTTTGCCATCATAGTCTTCGTCCAAAGCTTCCAGTGCTGGTGTCTGCATCTTGCACGGGCCACACCAATCTGCCCAAAAATCAACCACCGTTAAGTCAGTCCCATCAGCGACCGTCTCAAACTCGGTCCCATTGACTGGTTCAATCATTTTGATTCCTCATTTCAACTCAAGTTACTTTTTATCATAGCACGTTTTGGCCTAAAACTTCGTGTCGTCTGTTCGTGACCACTCGCTCAACCAACTCACAATAAGCAATTCCCTACGCAAACTGTTCAAAATTCGATATAATAGCGTTATAGAAACGATATAAGGAGGAATTTTCATGACAACTCAAACGAGCCAATCAGATCAAACGACTAAACTAGTCGCTTCGGTCGCCGCAGATCAACTTGGTATCAAGGCTGTTACCTTGCGTAAGTACAGCACCATGATTGAAAAACAGCTCAATAATGAAGATCTATTTCGTAGCAGCGGGACCAGCCATCGCTTATACACCGCCGCAGATTTAGCCGCATTCAAGGATGCCATCACCTTAACCGAACACGGGACTACTCTGGCCGAAGCGTTACAACAAAGTTTCAATCAGCCACAACCCAAAACCACTTTGGTCGTTGAAAAAACCGTGACTCGGCAACCAACCGCCGCTAAAAAAGTTGTCGACACGCCACCGGTTACCCCCAATGAACCGACAAATGCCGAACTTCTGAAACAACAACAGATCATGATTCGCCGACTCGACTCACTTAATCAACGTTTGAACCAAGTCCTGGTTAAGTTAGACCAACAAGCCACCCCACAACCGCAACATCCGTGGTGGCAATTCTGGCGTTACTGAGTCCCAGCCTCTTATATTTGGATGGCCTGGAACACCTTGCACTGATTTCGTCAGTGCTTTATTGATCCCATAATTCAACAACAAAGGCACTGAGGGCTCAAATTAAGAGACTCAGTGCCTTTGTTTAATGCTTATTTTTCAGCTAAATGATTTTCGTATGAAGCCTTGATTTCTTTGATCAAATCTTCATCCTTCAAGCCAGTAGTTTCACGAATGACTTGGTCGATTGGTTCATCTTTAAGCATTTGTTGTAACTTAACGCTTTCACTATCATTAGGATAGTTGAAGAAGAACATCATACCAGCAGTGTCAACTAAGGCACTGTAATCACGGCCACGTTCCTTCAATTCACGGATTGGGCGAATGAAACGTTCGTCATAGCCGAGCTTCCGGATAGGGGTCCGACCGACCCGTTCAATATCGTCTGAGATATAAGGGTTTTCAAACCGGCTCAAAATCTTCTTTTGATAAGCGTGGTGAACTTCAGGATCAAAGCCCCACTTTTGAATGAGCAAGTCACCCGTTTCAGCTAAGACATGCTTAGCCTGTTCAACGACACTGTCATCTTTGACCGCTTCGCCGATGGTCTTGTAGCCCTTCATATTACCAGTATAGGCAACCGTTGCATGACCAGTGTTAACAGAGAACAACTTCCGTTCGATATATGGTTCCAAGTCTTCCGCATAGTCGACACCCTTGAGTTCAATCTTAGGGTTTTTCATTTGTGACTTGTCAATGACCCATTCCTTGAATGGTTCCACTGAAACGAACAATGGATCGTCGTGCTTTTGTAATGGCACAATCCGGTCAACGGCCGCGTTAGGGAAACCAATGTATTGATCTGCAAAGGCTTTTTCGTCATCATTTAAAGCTTCATAAACTGACTTCTTCAATGATTGGCTCCCGCCAATCATGTTTTCACAAGCAATCACGTCGATTGGCTTGGTATTGTTGTTTGTTTGACGTAACTTAATCCCGTCAGCAATTAAGGGTGCAATGAACTTTAAGATCTTAGGACCAATGGCCGTAGTCACCATGTCAGCGCTTGCAATCTCTGCTGCGACCGCTTTAGGGTCCTTGCCATTGTTGATTCCTTTGACATCATGAACTTCGATATGTTTCTGACCTTCAGCGGCCAATTCAATGGTATAACCATTGCGTTTGTTTAATTCATCGATCAAAGTTTCGTTAACGTCAACGAAAGTAATTTTAAAGCCATTGTCAGCCAAAGTTTCGCCAATGAAGCCCCGACCAATATTACCTGCACCAAAATGTACGTCTAACATGCTAATCAACTTCCTTTAATAGATTAATAATTTCATCTTCAGATTGAGCGTCCGCGAGTTTGGCAACGTTTGCCACGTCGCTGCAGTATATCGCAATCTGAGACAAGAGATTCAAGTGTTCACCATTCAACCCAGCAATCCCGAAAATCACAGTAACGGTCTTATCGTCATCATCATTTTCTGGATCACCCCAGCTCACACCCATTGGTACTTGGACGACTGAGATACCAGTCTTCTTAATATACTTCATGCCATCTTCAGTACCATGAGGGATGGCAATAAAATTACCCATATAAACGGAAACATCTTGGTTACGTGCTTGCATCGCATCAATGTATTCCGGTTCGACACAACCGCCATCGACCAATAACTGACCGGCTAAGCGGATGCCTTCTGCTTGCGTTGCGACTTGTTGGTTCAGCGCAATCATTTTTTTATCTAAAGCTTCCATTTTATTCACCTACGCTATTTCGTTAGTTCGTTTAAAAACGCACTGCTAATTAACTGATAGAGCTGTTGGCGACTGCCGGTCATGAAAGCCTCGGTATTTTCCTGACTTTCGATGACTAACGCACTCAACTTACCCATGAGCCGATTCTCAAAATCGCTAATGTCGGCCGGACCGAGCATCAACACGATCCGCTGTAAACGAATCGTCTGCGCGTCCATGCTTTTAAAATCGATTGGCGCTGCCAGTTCAAAGATAGCGCAATACGGTGCGGTCACCTGTTGACTCAAGGTATGAACCAGCGCCAAGTTGGTATTAGGAATCCCAACCGGGGCTAGACCAATGCGGTGTAACAACTTACCCGCGACTTCTAGGGGGTCGCGAATCAACTTTGAATCAATATGACGCGTGATTTTGACTAACGTTTCCGCCATCGTCTCCGCATCATTGTTGATTGGGGAAATCATAAAACGATCCAAAATCTGTTTGGCAATTGTCATACGCTGATACACCGTGTCAAAGTCCAGTGTCATCACCGGCTGGGGGGCCGGCTGCGATTCATTGACTTGCGTACTAGGGAAGTACTGATGAATATACTCGCGCAAGGCACTGACTTCATTTTCAAGTAACAACGGGCTGACCGCCCGATAGTTTAATTTGAAACCTGGTAGCTGAGTCGTCGAAAGAATCATGTCAAATTGTTGTAAGTTAATCTGACCAAGATTTCCGATCCGAGCGACCTCAATCGTGGTAATCTCCGGCAACAACCGCGCCAGCCGCATCTTTAAAATACGGGCAGTCGTCATACCGTTTGGACATAAAACTAACACTTTCAAAGTCTGATGACTCAACTGTTGCTCATAGGTACTGGCAAAATGAATCAACAAATACGTTAACTCATCGATTTGAAAGTTCTGATCAGGAAACGTGGCCGCAAAGCCACGCACCACAGCGGCATACAGTTTCGGATATTGCGTCCGAACCGCTTGCAACTCTGGACTCGGTGGCACGGGGCCCGGCAAGCCATTACGTTGTAACGCGACTTGCATGTGGGCCGTCAAATTGTTCAATAATTGATCATCCGTGCCAAACGACCAGTCAAAGTTCGTCGCGACCGCGTCAATTAACTTTTTCACGCGGTACGTGAGCTGTAAATCATAATTCGATAATGAAGACTCCTGATCGATTCTGAACGTCAGCCCTTTGATCTGCTGCGCAATAAAATCAATCTCGGCCCCCGTAATCTGGGTCTTAATCTCACTTGGGAGTTGCGTTAAAATTGCCAACGCCAACCGTTGATATTTCAGAAAATCATCCCGGTTAATCCCTCGCAAGTAAGTCACTTGTTGACCATGTTGTAACCGCATGACCGCGGTTGCCAGCGTGATGATCAGTTGTTGGAGCTGACCATCCGGAACTGAGGAAAAGTACTTCTTCTTCAAGCTTCGCACGGCTTGATAACAGTGTAGTAACACCGCCGGACTTAACTGCTTCAAGAAATATGATTGCTCGTCCGTTGCGGCAATTTCTAACCCCCGTTGCAATTTACCAATCGTCTTGAAGAACTCATAATCGTTGATTGCATTATTCAAGATCGTTGCGAAAAGGCTACGAATATTGCTTTCGGTCCCCGCAACTTGAATTCCACGTGATTTTAGTCGTTCAATCGACAATTCATAATCGGCAAACGGTGCTGACAAGGTTCCTAGGTCATTGGAAATCGTCGCAATACTCACGTCGAAATCCAAGGCCAATTCTTTAAGCTTCATGGACCGATTAGCCATCAAGATCCGGCAAGCCAAGGCATTTTGCCGCGTTTGCGAATCAAACGCTGGCGCAATCCCATGACTGTCTGACAATTGAGCTTGAAAGTCTGCTAGATCAGCAGTCGTGCCACTCAATTGAAAATGATGTTCTTGATTGATAATCTGTAACTTCGCATTAGCTAAGACTAATTCTAAGTTACTAAATTCGCGATAAATCGTCCGACGACTACTATTGATGGCGGTTTCAATCTGACTCATACTCAAGCCAGTTGGATTCGTGAGCAATAGTTGTAATAATTCGTCTTGACGTTTTGTGAACTTAACCATGGGGCCACCTCGTATGATAACGGTTTATTTTAGCGCTAATACCATCTTATCATATTTAGGTGAGTTCAGAAGATCATCGGTGACCAGCACTTGAACCTGGGTATAACGGGTTCGTAAGTTCTTGGCCGCTTCAGGACTAGAAACAACTAACAAGCTATTTTCATCCTGTAATTCGTCAATCCCAACATTCTTAACTGTCACTTGTTTGTTGGCTTTCTTGATCCGATCCTTCATTAAGGACGTTGCCATAGTGGCCGTACCTAAATGACCATCGTGATGCACAAAGACAATTTCGTTAACAACGGCTAAGTTCAATCCAGCAGGTAATTCGCCTGGATCTTCCGCGTTAGTGGCTTGTGGTGCGGCCGAAGTTGGCGCTGGTTCGTCACTGACTTGGTCACGAGCTTTCAAGTTAACAACGACTTGATCATATTTAGGACTGCTCAAGAAGTTATCAACAGACAACCGTAACGCATGTGGGGCCTTTTGAGCGGCACGATCAGCGAGTTCATTTTGCGTAATGACTAACAACCCTGGTTCATCTTTCAAGTTGCTAATCGCCGTGTTCGTAACAGACATATCAATGCCGGCCTTTTTCACTTTGTCACGGAGTAAGGAAGCACCCATTGCGGATGACCCCATCCCAGCATCACAAGCGAAGATGATATGGTCAACATCTTTATAAGAAGCAATCACGTCAGCTGGTTCAGCGGCACTAGTTTCAACTGCGGCGCTGCCATTCTTCATATCACTCATTTGACCTTGAGCAGCAGCTAAGGAATCATCAACCATCGTCTTATCACGCTTCAAGATGACTGCGGCAACCAAGAAGGAAACCACCGTGGCTAATGTGACCCCTAGTAACAAGCCCAAATAGTTGGAAACGCTACGTGGTGACATTACGAATAACATGATGATTGACCCAGGTGATGGGGTTGATTTCAACCCAACATCTAACAAGCTGAAAGTTGCAGTACCGGTAACACCACCGGCGATAACTGCTAAGAACAAAGCTGGTTTCATTAAAACGTATGGGAAGTAAATTTCATGAATCCCACCGAAGAAATGAATAATCATCGCACTTGGTGCTGAGGCTTTAGCCGTCCCTTTACCAAATAAGGCAAAGGCTAACAAGAGCCCAAGGCCGGGACCTGGATCTGGTTCAAGTAAGAACAGAATTGACTTACCGGCACTGGCCGCCGCTTGAATCCCAAGTGGTGTCAAAATACCTTGGTTAATCGCATTGTTCAAGAACAGAATCTTAGCTGGTTCAATAAAGACATTGGCTAATGGTAATAAGTTAACTTTGATGATCCAGTTAACACCGACCGCCATTGCGGCACTCGCACCGGCAACCAAGGGACCAATCCCAAAGTAACCAATAATTGCTAATAACATTCCCATAATCCCAGCGGAGAAGTTATTGACTAACATTTCAAAACCGCTGTGGACTTTGTCGGCGATGGCGTCGTCCCATTTCTTAATGGCCCAACCGCCTAAAGGACCCATGATCATGGCCCCGATAAACATTGGAATCGACGACCCAACAATGACCCCCATCGTCGCAATGGCCCCAACGACCCCGCCACGATGACCGGAGATCATATTCCCACCGGTAAACGCAATTAATAATGGGAGTAAGTAGTGGACCATTGGCTGAATCATTTTAGCTAAATCAGCGTTTGGGAACCAACCACCGGCCATAAAAATCGCGGTAATTAACCCCCAAGCAATGAAGGCGCCGATGTTCGGCATAACCATATTACTTAAAGCGCTACCAAATTTTTGAACGCGGGCTTTCAGTCCCGATTTCTTTTTTGGTGCGGGTGATGTGGTTGTTTTATTTACATTTGCTTCACTCATTCGATTAAAGCTCCTTCCGTTTTCTTAACGTCTCTATCATATCGGCTAGCGAAAACGGTTTCAAGAAGTTCTAGGCAGACCCGTGGCACAGGAAGTTGTGCCAGAATTAAACTCAGCAATTCACAAGTTCAACGTTTGGCACACTTATTATAAATATTGTTATATCAGCATTTACAACCTTTTCACAAATTATTTTATATCATAGCTGTCGGTTATTTCACAAGTGGTTTGGACCAATTTTCACGATTGGTCGTTGTATTCCCTCAGCGGACTCTTATACTGGAAGTACAAAGGGGGCAGAACTAATGTTGAAAAAAAGTTCTGATTGTACCGAAATTCTCGTCGGTAAGGCCGCTACCATTGACGGCTCGACGATTGTGGCTCGTAACGAGGATGGTTACGGCCCGATTAATCCAATTAAATTCGTGGTGCATCCAGCCAAGGATCAAACGGCTGCTAGTTATACGTCAGTGACGACGGGCGTCACGGTGCCACTGCCCGACCATGCGTACCGCTATACGGCCACACCGCAAGCGGACCAAAGTGATGGTCAGTATGAAGAAGCCGGGATCAATGAGTTAAACGTCGGCATGAGTGCAACTGAAACGACTGCGACCAATGCCCGCGTCTTAGGCTATGATCCATTAGTCACTGACGGTGTTAACGAAGAAGCGATGTTAACCCTCGTTCTTCCCTATATTAAGAGCGCCAAAGAAGGCGTCCAACGGTTGGGGGCTTTAATTGAAAAGTATGGGACCGGCGAATGTAACAGTATTGCCTTCAATGACCATGACGATATCTGGATTTTAGAAACGGCCGGTGGTCATCATTGGGGCGCCATGCGTTTGCCAGATAACACCTATGCGATCGTGCCCAATCAAACGGTCGTCGAAAACTTGGATTTGAGTGATGCCGATAACTTTCTCGGCGCAACTGACTTAGTCGATTTCGTTGAAAAGAATCATTTAAACCCACGACCAGGTCAATTCAATTTCCGTGAAATTTTCGGCACACATGGCGAGGACGATGCTTATTACAACACCCCTCGTACTTGGTATGGTCAAAAATTATTCAATCCAGAAATTGCTGACCAACAACCGACTGATCAAAAGATGCCAATGTGCCGCAAACCCAGCAAATTATTAGCGATTGAAGACGTCCAATTTTTCTTAGCATCCCACTATAATGGCACGCCATATGATCCATTTGACACCTATGCTTCTGGATCTGCCGATGACCAGAAGAAATACCGCTCAATCGCGATGGATCGTAACCAATGTCAATCGATCTTGCAAATTCGTAACGATGTGCCGGCTGAACAAGCGGCCATTCAATGGGTTGCCATGGGCTTCTTCGCCTATGCGCCATCTGTGCCATTCTTTACGAATATCAATGACACGCCACTTGATTATCGCAATACCACGGCGACCGTTGATGTACACAACGTTTACTGGCTCAACAAGACCTTATCAACGTTGATCGAACCCCACTGGCATGAATTCGCTGAAGCCGTCAACGCTTATCGCAACGGCTGTCAATCCTATGCCCGCGGCCGTGTTGCCGCAACCGACGCCAACGTAACTGGTGATGTGACCGACTATTTGACGACCGCTAACGCTGAGACTGCTGGTGAAATTTCCAAGCGGACTTACGCGTTATTCGATGAACTCGTTAAACACGGTTTGCTTTTATCGAAGACAAGCTGGGAAAAGGGTCAAAACCTTTAGTGTGGTGAAGCTATTATATTTATTAAAATAGCTCATTAATTGTCCGTCTCCGTGGACCAGCACGTTTGCTGTGAGGCAGACCTGCAGCCAAAGACCGGTCTGCAGGGCGCTTTCAAGCCGAAGCCCACGTCTTAAAAGTCGGCCAGACACTAACCTGGGAAAATCACCCAGCTAAGTGTCTCGACACGGCAAACGAGCTAGTCCACTCCGACGTCAAACAGTGATTTTAATCTGGGTAGTAGTAAAGTCAGAACCTGACAAAAAGCTAATTAATATTAGATCCACTATTTAGCGCAGGGCGGGCTGGATGATGCTCAGTGGTGAAATTTTCCTTTGCTGGTGGTTTTTCCAGCTTAGGAAAATCCCGGCTTGTGAGACCGCACTTTGGCTCACAAACGCGGCCACCACGTTCCAGCATCAAGCCAGACCAACCGGAACGGCAAGTTAAGCGGATACTTATAAATATGAGAGCTACACCACATTAGTTTCAACAATTTAAATGATCACATTTAAAAAACAGCGTGCCATTACTCGAAAAGCTAGAGTAATGACACGCTATTTTTAAAGTCCCTTTTCATTTCTGATCATTAAGTGACTGATATTGTTAGCAATTTGCTCCCGTGATAACCCTTGTTGTTGTCGCTGATAGGCATAGCTATTACTTTTGAGCATCGCAATGACCATGTCCGCTCGAAAAGTCAATTCGTCATCCTCAATATCGCCACTGACTGGTGCTAATACTCGTTTGAATAACGCGACCAATTGTTGGTACAACGTACTCTGGTAATAAGTGGCCATCACTGTTGGGCCACTTTCAATCGCTGTTAACAATTGTAGCCGTCGCTCACGAAAAGCCAAATACTGCGCTAACACCTGCTGAAATTGAACCACTGGTTTGGCTGTCGTTTGACCGAGATAATTTTGACTCGTTGTGATGAACTGTTGAATAAAATCGAATGACAAGGCCAAGCATAATTCGCTCTTATTAGGATAGTTACGATAAAGTGTTCCAGTGCCAATCTGCGCTGCGCTGGCAATATCTTTCATACTCACCGTACTAACTGACCGTTGTTGAAATAACTTAGCTGCTGTAACCAAGATTTTGGCACGATTTTGTGCTGCATCTTTACGCATTTTGACACCACCTCACACGTTTTCTTTCAGCTTACGCTAACTAAACTCACTTGACAAGTGGAGCATGCTCCGTTTATAGTTGACTTACTTTTACTTTTTAAAGAAGGTCAACTAAATGCTCGTTTTCAGCTATGGTTTAATGATTGGTATTTTTGTCAGTTTAATCGGTGGCGGTGGCGCGGCCTTGTACCTCGGCGTTCTCACCAGCCAGCTGGGTTTAGCCACCGCAGTAGCAGTGCCAACTTCACTATTGGTTGCCCTTCCTGCGTTATTTTTCGGCTTTTTAACTCAAATGCGCATCAAAAATGTTGATTTTCACGTTGGCAACCAAATGATTCTAGCGGCGATTCCCGGTATCTTGGTCGGGACGATCAGTGCACAATTCATTCCACAAAAGCTATATAACTGGATCGTCGGCACGATCTTTATTGTCATGGGTGGCATGGTGTTGCTTAAAGCCATCCGCCGTCAAAAGAAGTCACGTGAATCGGCTCAACAAATCTGGATTGCGCGCGGCTTCGGTCTACTTAGCGGCTTAATGGTCGGTATCGGCGGACTAAGCGGTGGGGCCACGACCGCTGCCGGACTCACTATCTTGGGCTTAACTGCAGTTGAAGCTGCCGGAACTGCCACCTACGTCCTCACTACCATGTCGGCCATTAGTCTGGTCGGACACCTGTTTACCAGCACCTTTGCTTGGCAAGCCGGTTGGCTATTGATGATTGGTGCCATCATCGGCGCAATCATCATGCCGCTAGTCATCCGTCGATTGGACTTAGCCAAAGTCAATCGGGTGCTAACACCATTTCTTGGTTTACTGATTATTTACTTTGGTATCAAAATGTTTATTTAGCAAATAGGCCACCGTCATCGTGAGTTTAACGATGACAGTCGCCTATTTTTTGTCTCAGTAATTGTTTGCTTTAAACACTACCAAGCAATCAATTTCGTAATAATGCCACTTTAATTGTATTGTACTGCGGCATTGAGCTTACGACGATTAACTAAATAGATAATTGCTGTCAAAGGAACGACGACTAACATCACTGGGTAAAAGAACTTTAGTGGCAAAATAGTTGGTAAAATACCACCAATAATTGGCCCGATCGACATACCAATATCACTTCCTAAATAATAAGTGGCATTAGCAAGTCCCTGTTCTTCCATGGGAGCTAACAGGAGAGCTGTTGATTGAGAAACAGAAACCATCACACCAAAACCAACCGCCATTAGCCCAGCCGCCAAGAGCATCTCGAAGTTGTTTCGCATGATTGATAATAGGATGATATAACCAATGGTTGCCATTATGCAGATAAAAAAAAGGCTATTCGAAATCGTTGGATTTCGAATAGTCTTTTAAAGTATACACGCATTAATTTTTAAATTTAGTTAAGTTTAAATTTTAGTACTTCTTGCTTAACTTGCTGGCTGCGGCTTCATCAATGATAACCGTAACGTCAGGATGGTTTTGCAAGATTGAAGCTGGGCAATCAACGGTGTCAGGGCCTTCGATCATACCCTTAACGGCATCAGCCTTGTTTTCGCCAAAGGCTTCAAGGATTAAGTGTTTGCTCTTCATGATTGAAGCTAAGCCCATTGAGAAGGCTTGCTTAGGAACATCGTTTTCACTTTCGAAGAAACGTGCGTTAGCTTCGATGGTAGATTCTGTTAAGTCAACAACATGAGTCGTGACATCGCGAGAAGTCCCTGGTTCGTTAAAACCAATGTGACCATTACGGCCAATACCTAAGATTTGTAAGTCGATTGGGTGTTCATCGATCACTTTGTCATAACGCTTAACTTCTTCAGCTGGATTAGCAGCTAAACCGTTTGGCAAGAATGATTGTTTAAATGGTTTTTGGTCAAATAAATGTGATTGCATAAAGTATTTGTAGCTTTGTTCGTTGTCTGGTGCAATACCAACATATTCATCCAAGTTAACGGATGTGCAGTTACTGAAATCTAAGTCACTCTTTACGATTTCTTGATAAGTTGTAACGGGTGTCGAACCAGTTGCCAACCCAAATACTTTAGCCCCATTGTCCAAGGCATTCTTAAATACTTTGTATCCTTCTACACCGCCGGCAGCTTGATCCTTTACTACGATAACTTTCATAATTAACTGACTCCCTCTTTATTTGGTATAGTCCAATTGTATATTGGTCTAGACTAAAATTCAAGGGGTTTGTTCGAAATACTTCAAGTTTTTATTTGCAACCGTTCCCAAATGCACGAATTTCGACTGCTTTTCATAACAAATTAATTGTATTATGTAATTAATTTGCATATACTTAAAGAGTTCGTAACTCCGTAGAGCGTGAGAAACTCTACGACTAGCCAAGGCTGTAAAGTCGTTGGCTATTTTTTTATCATTGGCAAAATCAGCAAGAAACTTCTGAGGATCGCCACTATTTGGCTAGCAGGTCACCACTAAACACCGCCTAAAAATATTTTTCTAAAACAAAATACAAATTTTTCTCAAAATGCGTTAAACTATTCCCAGTAAAATCCACGAAATCCGAGGCTTGATCAGATGGAACCAACCTTTAATAAAATGACGCCAGCGGGCTATCACGCCATTGAACAAGAAATCGCTGATCTGATTGCGCAACGACCACACCGCATCAAAGTTTTAGCTGCCGCGGCCGCGCTTGGTGATCGGTCCGAAAACGCTGAATACACCAATGCTAAACGTGACTTGGGTCGTTTGGAGAGTCGCCTACGTTTCTTAAATAAGCAACTACAATATGCTAAAGTTGTCGAACCGGCCGACAATGATCAACTAGACATCGGTAAATCCGTCACACTAGAATTTATGGATGATCACGATCAAGTCACCTATCAACTGGTCGGCAAGCAAGAAGCCAACTTAGACGAAAACAAGATTTCTTTCACTTCCCCAATTGGCACCGCGCTTAACCACCATACCGTCAACGATGTTGTGACAGTTTCAGCGCCAAATGGCAGCTACCAAGTTAAGATTATCGAAATTCACCGTAGCTAAAAAAATAACGACACCGCTCAATAATCAATCGTGCGATGTCACTTTTAAAATAGGATGAGGCCGAATTTTTTCAGTCTCATCCTATTTTTGTGTTTTTGATGACAATTACCGTGAAAAACGACTTTATATTATAAAGCCCCAAAGCACTAATTCAATAGTTATCAGTACCTAAAACTTAATAATCTAACGTTTTTGACGTAAAACACTAAAAAAAGGAAACCCTAATCTTTCTTTAATGGCTCTCAAATGACGGAATTCATGTAAGCGCTAAAATAGACCCATAAAGTAATCAGAAAAGAGTGAATAATGATGGTATTGAGTATTATTACGATTTTAGGTATGGGTTTGATTGCAGCAACGGGTGTCCATTTTGTGAATGCCTCACGGGCAATGCAAGTGAAGACAGTAAACCATCACAATAGTAAGATGCCCGCAAATCTCCACCAAATCGACTTTCTTTAGGTCATTTAGTTGGGCTTTTGAAATATAGACATTGTTTACTGACTAGCTTGTTTCCATGACACCATTGGAGACCTGCTAGTCAGTTTTATTTTGCGCTGATTTTGAGACAAAAATGGCTCGGCGTAGTTTGACCTCATCCTCCCTTGAAGCTTGGCATCACTGCCCAACTTCAGGGCTTTTTCATCGCTAACAAAAAAGATTGACCAGCTACAGCCAATCTTTATTACTAGAATTCTTGATAAACAGCCGGATCTTGATTATTCAAACGACCCGTGGCCGAACTTAGCCCATTGATTGTGGTCATATCCGCCGCCGAAATTTCAAAGTCAAATAAGTCAAGATTGCCTAGCTGACGGCTTGGCGTTGAAGACTTTGGAATTGGCAAGGTCCCCAACTGAAGTTCCCAGCGCAGAATCAATTGACCAACATTCTTACCATATTGAGTTGCCAGTTGTTTCAACGTTTCATTCTTTAACATCTCACTCGCACGACCTAGTGGGCTCCAATCTTGCGTCAAGATGTCATGCGCGGCGTCGTAGTCACGTTGTTCCTGTTGATTAAAGTATGGATGGAGTTCAACTTGGTTAATGACCGGCATCACACCCGTTTCCTTTTTCAAGCGATCCAAATGAGCCGGTAAAAAGTTAGAAACGCCAATTGAACGGACTAAGCCAAACTTTTGCGCTTCAATCAACGCTTGCCAAGCTTCAACGTAATGATCTTCTTTGGGGTTCGGCCAATGAATCAAGTATAAATCGTAATAATCCAGTCCAGCACGATACAGCGATTCTTGAATCGTTGCGATGGCTTCATGATAAGTCTGATGACGGCCGGGTAATTTAGAAGAAATCAACAGTTCAGAACGGGGGACTGACGACCGTCGAACCGCTTCACCAACAGCGCCTTCATTTTCATAATTAAACGCCGTATCTAATAACCGATAACCGCGATCAATCGCTGAATCAATCACATCAACACCATGCGCACCATTTAATTTATAGGTCCCAAAACCAACTTTGGGTAAAGTTAACCCATCTCGTAAGGTATAAGTTTCCAACAAAAATTCCTCCTTAACTCGTTTCTTCATTCTAAAGGTTCAACGATCTGCCAAAGCATCTCGAATCGCCGTTTCAAAAGTTTGCGGCCGTGTCGTGGGGGCAAAACGCTGTAAGACTTGCCCGTCACGACCAATTAAGAATTTCGTGAAATTCCATTTAATGCGACCATGACCCGCAGCTTGTTTCAAGTAAGCAAATAACGGATCAGCAGCTTCCCCATTGACCATCACACGCTTAGTCATTGGAAAGGTCACCCCGTAATGCCGCTGACAATAATCCTGCGTCTCAGCATCATCCGCTTTTTCTTGATGAAATTGATTTGAAGGTAATCCTAAGATGACCAGGCCTTCACTTTGATACTTTTGATAAAGGGTTTCTAAGCCTTTAAACTGGGGCGCTAACCCACAATTGCTCGCCGTGTTGACGATTAACAAAACTTGCCCACGATATTCGGCTAGGTCTAAGTCGGCGCCACTCATTTCAGTTTCTTTAAAATCGTAAATTGTTGTCATGATTTTCCCCTCCAATCCGTTAAAAAATTAATCTGCGAGGTTTACTAACTTAAGTAAAGCACAAAATCATGATTTTCCAATGAACTTTGCTCACTAGGCAAAATTGTTAATTGCGTTGCACCCTGAATTCGTTTACACTGAAACTAATCATTCATAGCAACTGGGGTGCCATTCGGCTGAGATAATACCCATTGAACCTGATCTGGATAATGCCAGCGCAAGGGAGCAATGCTTATTTGGAGAACCATCAAACAGACTTTAGCCGGTCATCACTTAGTTGTCAAAACTAGTGATGACCGTTTTTTGTCGCACGGTGGCATGAATGATAACAACTTTGGGAGGTTTTTTGATTATGAAATGGGCAAAAGCATGGCGATTAAGTGACATTATCTTAATCGCGTTAATTGGGATTTTCTTTGGTGCGATCTTTATGGGGACTAACTACGTTTACGACGTTCTAACCGCCGCCCTCGCACCCGTCGGTTTATCGGGGCTCGCTAATGAGATTTTATTGGGGCTCTGGTGTATGCCAGGGATGTTGGCTGGCTATCTCTTACGTTTAAAGGGTTCTGCCACATTGGGCGAATTGCTTGCTGCCACCGTTGAAATGTTTTTCGGGGGTCAATGGGGCATTTCAACTTTAATTTCTGGTGTGACCCAAGGTTTCGGTGCCGAACTTGGCTACATCGTCACCCGTTACAAACACTATGATTGGCTGGGTTTAACCGCTTCGGCATTCACGACCACGATCATTACTTTTGGTTGGGACCTCGCTCGTAATGGCTACTTCAAACTACAATTATGGCTACTGATCTTATACTTCGTGGTGCGCTTCTGTTCAATGTTCTTGTTTGGCGGCGTTCTGACCCGTTTAATCACAAATATGTTGGACCGAAGTCACGTCTTGAAGTTCACACACACGAACTAGAATCGAGGAATCGTTATGGCGAACATTGCGCTGGAAAATCTATCTTACACGTACCCGGAGGCGCAAGCGCCAACCTTGAATCACGTTAACCTAACGTTTAAAACGCACCAATTTACATTGCTCACTGGTCCTTCAGGTACGGGTAAATCAACGCTACTCAAGTTAATGACTGGCCTAATGCCGTTGCCAAATGCACAAGGCGTTATCCGCTACGACGGACAGGATCTCGCCTCAATTGCACCCACTGAGCGTGCTAACCAAGTCGCTTTAATGTTTCAAAATCCAAATCAACAATTTGCCATGGATACCGTTGAAAACGAGCTGATCTTTGCGTTAGAGAATCAGCAAGTTGCGCCTGCAGCGATTGATAGCAAAATTACGACAGCCCTTAATTTCGTTGGCATTAGCGCGCTGCGGCAACGTCAGCTCAACCACTTATCCGGTGGGGAAAAACAAAAAGTGGCCCTCGCAGTAATCGTTGCCATGGATAGTGATGTCATCTTATTAGATGAACCTTTCGCCAGCGTCGATCCCGCAGCCAGAGCAAGTTTATTGAAACGACTCGTTCAGTTGCGCGACCAAGCAGGTAAAACTATTATTTTAGCAGATCATGATTTAACGGACTACGCGACGTTGGTCGATCAAGTCGTTCAGATTACCCCAACGCGGCAATTAACCACGCTACCAACTGCCGATTGGCCAGCACTATTTGCGGCCTTTGCACGGGCTAATCAACCGGATCAACTGTGGCCGCTACCGACCAATCAGGACCAACCACTATTTCACTTACAACAAGTAGCGTTAGAACAAGGCCGCCATCAACTGTTACAGCCAACTGATCTGACACTATGGTTACATCGGAATACCTTAATTACTGGGCCTAATGGTAGTGGTAAATCGACCTTATTTGAAAGTCTCGTTCGTCTAACCAGCTATACCGGACAGATTACTTATTTAGGTGATGACATTCAGCGACTTCGCCGCAAACGCTATGCCCGTCAAGTAGCGCTATTATTTCAAGACGCTGAGACGCAATTCTTAACGATTACCGTTGCCGAAGAACTGGCGCAAAGTCAGAAATATGCCTACGGAAATTATTTTACATCCGCACGCATTACCGCGGCAATGCAGCAGCTGAACCTCGTTGGTCACGAAGATCAAGTCATTTATACCTTGAGCGAGGGGCAAAAAAAGAAGCTGCAAATTCTACTGATGCTAATCATGCAATCACCAGTCCTACTGATGGATGAACCATTAAAGGGATTGGATTTGAAATCGGTACAAGCGCTGGTGGCACTCTTACAGAACACCATCGCGGTCACGCAGCAATCGCTTGTTATCATTAGTCATCAATTGACTGGATTAACACCACTCATTGATTATCATTTGCGCTTTGATCACCATCAATTGCAATACCGGGGGGCGCTCAGATGAATCCCAGTATCAAACTCTTATTGTTATTCGTGATTGCGCTCGAAATTTCTTTTAGCCTAGTGATTAGTTTGAACGTCGCTTTAGTCGGCCTCGCCATTATTTATTTGCTGGCGCATCGCATCAAGTTACGAACGATTGGCTGGCTGTTAATTGTGCCCCTCTTACCCGCTATTGGTCTTTGGAGTACCCAATACATTAATGGTAGCGGCGATAAAACACTCATGGCTTGGGTCTTATTTACACGAATCTATGCTTTTGTGTTTACGGGTGCCACTTTTACGTTAACGACCAATATTTTGCAACTGGCCGACTCCCTGGAACAAAACTGGCATTTACCTGCCAAGTTCGCTTATGGTGTCTTAGCTGCCTACAATTTGGTACCTAAGATTCAACATGAGGTACAAATCATTCGCGCAGCTGGCTTGATGCGCGGGCAGCAACTTTCTTTCTGGTCGCCCAAACTGTATTTCAAAGCCGTTTTAGTTTCCATTAATTGGTCACAGAATTTAGCACAGGCAATGATCTCGCATGGCTTTGTTGAAGATGCTCCCCGCACACACTACCGTCACTGTGTCTTACGTTGGCAGGATTGGGCCATTTTCATCATTGGGCTAATTCTCATGCAACTCGGAATCTTCGTCATTCCTTGGCATTAAGCGGGGCAGCGCTCGCCTTAATACGGGTCTGACAAAAATAGATTGATAGCCACTCAACTTTTGAGTAGTTATCAATCTATTTTATTATCCAAAATCAGCCAAGTCGTCCTAATCCAATTTTGAACACTTTTATTTTTTTGCCGCCTCAATTTGGTCACGCAACTTTTGAATATCAGCCGTAGATGCTTCGGGGTCAGCCATCAATTGGTCATACTTAAATTGTAGTAAGGGTAAATCAGATGGGGCGCTAGCCTTCACTGCCACTTGATCAGGATCAACTAAGTGTTGTTGTTTAAAAGCTAAAGTTCGTGTCGTCACTTGTTGCCGAAAAACCACATCATGGGAAACAAAGATAATCGTGCCCGGATAGTTTTGTAAATAGTCCGCCAACGCATCTAAGGCATCCACGTCCAAGTAATTCGTGGGCTCATCTAGCATCAAAACATTATAGGCGCCCACTAAGATACAAACCAACTGTAACTTAACCAATTCACCACCGCTTAATCCTGCGACAGCTTGCTCGTAAAATCTTGCCGGCAAGCCTAGCGCACCCATAATATTACGGATCGTTTGGTCCGGCAATTGACTAGCCGCACGCACAGTCTGCCAAACAGTCAGGTGACCCTCTAACGCAGTCATGTCCTGCTTGAAGACCCCAATTTTAGCCGATGGTGAGACTGATAACCCGGGATGACCGGTCAAGATAGCAGTCAATAAAGTGGTTTTACCACAACCGTTTGGACCCGTTAAAGCGACACGGTCACCAGGCTTAATTTGAAAGCTGGTTTGTTTGAGTAGCGTTTCATCATATTCATGTAGCGTTAAATCACTAGCTGAGACAACTGTTTTCCCAGTAAAAGCTGGAAAATCGGTCGCAACTAGTTTAAACCCAACTTGGGTAAAAGGTTTAGTAACGGTCGCTTCACGAGCGGCCCGCGTCATCAAATTCTTCGCTGTCCGATCCATCTTAGCAGCGGTGGCCTCACGAAGCGACTTAGAATTTGACCGTTCACTAGCCGTCATGCGCCGGTTGCCTTTCCGAATACGCTGAGCTTTTTCTTTGCGCGCTTGCATCGCCAATTTCAAATCATGTTCGTGCCGATTTTGGCGTGTATAAGCCGCCTGCTGCGTGGCGATCGTTTGTGCCTTTTGCGCCATGTATGCCGCATAATTGCCAGCATATGCTGTAAAGACTTGATGACTCACTGCCCAAGTCTGTGTTGTGACTGCGTTCAATAGTTGACGATCATGTGAGATCAATAATAGTAACCCGTGATACTGACGCAATTTTTTAATCAGCCAAGCTTGGTGAGGTTCATCCAAATTTGATGAGGGTTCGTCTAAAATTAAAATTTCAGGGCGCCCACTAAGTGCCTCACGAACACGTGCCATCATCGCTTGCCCACCGCTTCGGTCTTCAGTTGGCGCAATCTGCGTCACATAAGTTACTGGTGCGTCCACCAATCGTTGACCGGTGTAGTCTTGGTCAGCACCTGTTAACAGATGTGCTAATGTCGATTTGCCAGCACCATTCCGGCCAACAATGCCAATATGATCGCGCCCAGTCGCTAATAGTTGCGGAATGGTAAATAACAGTCGGCCATTAATTAGTTTTTCAATATTTGATAATTTTATTTCAGTCATTCAAAATTCCCCCTTAGGTTCAGGGATTAAAGCTATGCACAAAAAAACGCTCTCGATTAGAGACCGCTGGCATTGGTATTCCGCCAGCATAACGAATTAATCCCGAAAAAGACAGTCCACCCCTGTTGATTAGGTGATTGACTGGTAATTTACTAGAATTAATTAGTTACGCATTGGCTGAATACCCCGTGTTTTCATAAGTTGATTCATAGATTAGCATGTTTTAACTTGTTTTGCAACTCACACAAGTAAGTGATCTAGTGTAAACTAGACTTATTTTCTGAAAGGATGACGCCCATTGAAAAAAGTTTTTGCAATTATCATTTTCGCACTGTTGGGTGGTGGGTTACGGGAGTGGCTCAATCTACTTGTCAGCTGGCCACAACATTTCTGGCTCACCGTTCTGATTAACATCACGGGAGCCTTTCTACTCAGCCTCGTCACAACATTACTTCCGGCAAAATTGCCATTATCTGAATCAGTGATTACCGGTATGAGTGTCGGCCTAATTGGCAGTTTCACCACTTTCTCAACATTCACATTTGAAACGCTACAGCTCATGCAACAAGGACATAGCGTTTTAGTGTTGGCCTATATTTCGGCCAGTCTAGGCTTGGGTCTGTTAGCCGGCATTGCCGGTAATTTATTGAGCACACACTGGTTACCGGAGGGCAAATTCTAATGTTAATCATGATCAGTATTGTCAGTTTAGGTGCTGCTCTAGGAGCACTGATTCGCTACACGGTCATGCAACTCACCAAACCATTGAATCAGCGCCACGCCCTCCCTTGGGCAACCCTAAGCCTTAATTTAGTTGGCGCCTTATTACTGGGCTGGGATATGACCAGCTCGCTACCCATGCTTTGGCAGTTATTTCTTGGCACCGGTATTATGGGTGGCTTGACCACCTTTTCCACGATGATTAATGAAATCGTGCTCCTCGTTCAAAGTCGTCATTACCAAACGGCTAGTTGGTATCTTAGCTTGAGCTTAGTGGGTGGCTTAGCCATGGTCTGGCTGGGGACTTTGCTGTAATCCTTCAATGACATTTCTTTACAAATCAGTTAACTGCCGAGACTGGCAAACCAGTTACTCTCACAGAAGTAGCGATGCCGTTAACCACCTTGCAGCAGACTCATTAGTTCGTTAATTTGACGATAAAATTAAAATAGGACCTGAATTAGCAAGCAATCACTAAATTCAGACCCTATTATTTTTTATCGTTTAGCTATGAAATGGTATCGCTAAGAGTGCTAGGCCGCCGATTGCTGCTACTGCTAATCCAAGCCATAAAACCACTCGAATGAGAAATAAGCCAATCACGACCATTGCCACTAATCCTAGTAGCCAAAAACCAACTTTAAAGACAACTTTCAGCAACCAGAATCCAATTACCAAAGCAATCAATAAACCGATCATCTATCCGCGCCAACTAAGGCGCTTCCCTCCTTACGGTCGTCACGACCGCTGGTTGAACATTCCTGCTCTTGGAAATTAGTTTAGCATGGTAATCAGCATGATACCTAGTAACTTGTTCCAGTTTTAAAAAAGCTTAATTTACTGTTGTAAGGCGGCAACTTGTCGAACCATCGCCAATTCTTCGTTCGTTGGAATCAATAGGACTTTGATGGCTGAATCAGCCGCGCTAATCACACCTTCATGGCCGGCAGCGTTCAACTTAGCATCCAATTTAACGCCAAAGACTTGTAGTTCAGTGATAATTTGTTGCCGCAACTCAGCGTTATGTTCACCAATACCACCAGCAAAAATGACGGCATCGGCGCCGTGCAATTCAGTCAAGTAACTGCCAGCGTATTTCGCAATACGATTAACAAAAATATCAATGGCTAATTTTGCACGTGGATTCGTCTGTTCCTGAGCTTTAATCTCACGCATATCTGGTGAAATGCCAGAAACACCTAGTAATCCGGAGTCGTTATTAAACATCATCATAATTTCATTAGGATCACTGATCTTCAATTCTTTCATCAAGAATGGTAGGACCGCCGGATCTAAATCGCCGGCTCGCGTTCCCATGGTCACCCCTGTCAATGGGGTAAAGCCCATCGACGTATCGAAAGCTTTGCCATTTTTGACGGCTGCCAATGACGCGCCACTTCCCAAGTGTAACGTGACCAAATCAACGTCTGACTTAGGTTTGTTCAATAATTCAGCTGCACGACCTGTTAAATAACCGTGAGAAATACCATGTTCGCCATAACGTCGAATATGATATTTTTGGGTTAACTCATAAGGTAAGCTATAAATGGCGTTCATTTCAGGCAAATCAGTAAAGAATTGACTGTCAAAGACCGCATATTGTTTCACGTTAGGCAAGGTTTGGGCCATTGTTTCAATGCCTTGGGCTTCCATTGGATTATGCAATGGTGCAAAATCACTTAACCCTTTGATCTCAGCTAGCACCGTTGGCGTGACTTCGACCGCATGCTTAAAAGTTTCGCCACCGGCAACGACGCGGTGGGCCACGGCAGTAATCTCACTTAACGATTGAATAACTGCCAAGCGTTGTAATTCTGTCAACATCATTTTGGCCGCTTGACCTTGATCTAAATTATCAACTGTTGTTTCAAATTTTTGATGGTCACCATACTTAATCGTAAAAATCGAACCTGGCATACTGATCCGTTCGACCATACCACTAGCTAGGACTGTTTCTGCTGGCATTTCAAATAACTGCCATTTCAGAGACGAGCTCCCAGCATTAATAATTAACGTTTTTTGCATCACAATCACACTCCCTCTACTAGGATACCGAATTTTCATGAAGCCTGCTGGATTATTTTGCCTGCGGTATACTAAAAATAGCAATAATTTCAAAAAAGGATGGGCAATTATGTCAAACCAAGCCGAAACAACCGATGCCACCTTAGTTCAACAAGCGATGACTCGGCAGATCCATCGAACCAACAAACAAATTGAAGCCTTAACTCGCGCCATTGACCGCGTTGATGATGCTACTGAATTACAAGTGAAAGGCACCCTACTCAAAACTTATGCCAGCCAAATTGAGGGCCGTCATCACTTTGTCGTTTTGCCTGATTATCGTAATCCTGGTCAAGAACTAGCCATTCAACTTGATGTGACCAAATCAATTATGGCTAACGCTGAAGCTTATTTTCATCAGTATCGTAAAGATAAGCGGGGCCTTCAGACCGTCATGAGCAATCGTGACCAAGCTGAAGCCGAGCTCAAGCAACAAGTAGCCCGTCAGAAAAATTTCGAGGCCGAAGACGCTGATCAAGTCGCAACCGTCAAACAAGAACTCATTACCGAAGGCGCACTCAAAACAAAAGTCCTACATTCCTCAAAAGCCCCTGAGCCAGCACATCCACGCCGTTTTTATACGAGTGACCACGTCTTAGTTGAAGTCGGTAAAAACAGTGAACAAAACGATCACCTAACGCTGACTGCACGCAAAGACTATTACTGGATGCACGTGAGCGAGCTCGCGGGATCACATGTCGTTATCCACAGCAATCAGCCTAGTCAACAGACGCTTCAGGAAGCGGCGGTCCTAACCGCTTATTACAGTAAGGGGCGTAAGCAATCACGGGTGCCTGTCGACGTACTCAAAGTCAGCCAATTGCGTAAGCCTAAGGGGGCTAAATCTGGCTTAGTTACTTTTTCTGGCAAAGCCAGCACGATCACGGTGCGACCAGATGCTGAACTAGTAAAACAATTACGTGTTAAGGAGTAGTGACTGCTATGACCCCTATTGAAAAGTATATTGCTGCAACCCCCAGTGCTTATCAACCTGCGTTGAATTCGCTGAGGACAACGATTCTGACCAGCTTACCGACGGCAGCAGAACAACTCAAATACCAGATGCCGACCTTTTATTGGCACGAGAATGTGATCCACTTCGCCCTATTCAAACATCACATTGGCTTGTATCCAACTGCCAGCGGCGTGGCGGCCTTTGCGACAGAACTGACACCTTACAAGACCAGCAAAGGGGCCATTCAATTGCCATTAGACCAGCCCTTACCACTTGACCTAGTACGTCGAATCACGGAATTTCGGAAACAAGAAATTCGTCAAAAATATCAACTGTAACTAAAATCGGGTGATCTGTCATTGGCAAATCCACCCGATTTTTTAACGTTGCCACCAAGGTTCTTTCAAAAAGGCAATCTCAGTCACATCGCTGATTTTCATTTGATTGACGACCCCAGCCTGTTGATTCAGAAAGACGTTTTCGTCATCAACCGCTGCAATTAAGCCACTCGGTCGCTGACCATCCGTCAGGGTCAAACGTACGACACAATTCAATTCATATGCTTGTAATAATGATGCTTCCAGCGTTTTCAACTGTTCCATTCAGATCACCTCATCGAAAATAGTAACCTAATCATAGCACACTTTTAGAACGTGTGTTCGATACTTATAATTACATTTTGATGACTATTTTTTGCGACTTTTAGTCCGCTACCTTCAACCCAATAACGGCCCAAGATTTCGTCATCGACGAAAATCCAGAGCCGTTTTTGTTAACCTAAAATTTGCTTAATTTGCTGCACTTCATCATCGCTAAAGGCTAATTGCTGTGTCGCTGCTAAATTTGCGTGTAAATGTGCCACACTCGTCGTCCCAATAATCACACTCGTGACCGTTTTTGATCGTAATAACCAAGCTAACGCCAACTGTGCTAAGGTTTGGCCCCGTTGACTGGCAATAGCATTCAGCGCGTTTAAACGTTTCACAACGGTATCTGCGCCTGCTGCCAACAAATACTTATTGGTACGATGAATTGGAAAGTCGGCCGGTATCCCATCGAGATAGCGTTGCGTCAATAACCCTTCCGCCAATGGGCCATAAGCCACTAGACCGGCATTATTTTGGCCTAAATAATCCAATAAGCCCGTGCTTTCTGCTTGGCGATTCAACATATTATAAGAAACTTGGTTCACAGTAAAGGGCGTCTGCATGTCCTTGAAATAACCGATCATTTCAGCCGTCTGCGCTTTCGTATAGTTCGAAATACCAACATACAGAGCTTTTCCTTGCCGTACCAGTAAATCTAAAGCCTGCGCGGTTTCTTGCAAATCAATGTTTGGATCAGGCCGATGTGAATAAAAAATATCCACATAATCTAAGTCCATCCGGCGCAAGCTACGATCCAATGACCCAATCAGTGCTTTTCGTGAGCCGAAAGCGCCATATGGTCCCGGCCACGCTGGATAACCTGCTTTGGTCGTAATCACCAATTCTTCACGGTAAGGCTTTAAATCCTGCGCTAAAATCTTGGCAAAGGTCTCCTCAGCTGAGCCTTTTGATGGACCGTAATTATTTGCTAAATCAAAACTAAAAATACCATGATCAAAGGCGTCTAAAACCACCCGTCGTGAATTTTCAAACGGCGCTTCGTCACCAAAGTTGCGCCATAATCCTAATGAAATTGCCGGTAATTGTAACCCGGTCTTACCGACCCGTCGAATGGGTAACGTCTCATAACGGGTCGTGGCTGCTGAAAATGCCATTGTTTTTTCCTCCTCTGGTTAATAGAATTATTTTATGATAATTTGCCAAAAATAAAAAGGCAGTCCTCGCGAAACGTCAGGATTGCCTTCACTTAGGAGTTTGCAGATATGTGATGTCTGCTGTTGCTGCTACTAACGTGTTCCAACTTGGGCCCGAGAGCAACAGGCTAGGGTGACCCAAGTCAACATAGTCCATTGTAGAACCAAATCGCGGATTCGTTAAGCTTTTGGTGGCGTCATGAGCCAACGCAAGACGGTTTGACGTTTAGCCGCCACGGTTCGACGCGGATCAGACAAATAAATTTCTTTATGTGCCAACGTACGCCGTTCCCATTGACGGTCGGCAGCATAGTCCGCTAATCGTTGGAATGTCGCGGGTTCATCATCGTATGACCCGCGATGCAAGATTTGCAAACAGTCGCCATCCGTCAACGCTTCAAACTTAACCGCCATCAATAATGGCTCAGCTTTCTTCGCTTGCACCCGCGCAATATTTTCGGCAGCTAAAGCGGGCGTCACAAAATCAGGTTGACGTAACATCAGCTGATAGTCTAAATCAGCTTTATCAAAGTTGCCGTCAGCTCGGACATTAGCAGGATCAAGTGTCCATAGTCCCTCTAATGGAAAAACCGTGTATTCATAATAGCCGGCCGGTGTTAGACCACTTTTCGGCATCATCCGAATCCCGTAAGCGGCTTGATACAAGGCCGCCGTCCGCTCACCAAAATCCGCCGCATTGGGATCACCATGGCCGGCAATCGTATAATAATTGAACGTTGGCACGTGTAGCGGCGTTGGCTCAGCTTTCGGTAAATACAACGCACGGTCTTGTTTGCGCCATTCATATTTTGTCATAATTAACATACCTCCTAGTACGATGTTAGGCTCACTAGTAGCCCACTTGCCGATTGTAATAAGTCAGATAAGACCGGTTTAATCCTGCATCCACCGTAATTTTAGTCACACTAGTATTTTCCGGTTCTGGAAAACTCATCAGATCACGCGGTTGTAGCACCGCGAGCGCCATCGCTTTCACCGTGAAGCCATGCGTTACCACCACGATTTTTTCGTTTGGAAACTGCTTGGCAGTCTCCGTTAGAAAACGCTGAACCCGGGCAATCACGTGATCAAAGGTCTCCCCTTTGGTCGCAACTTCAACGTATTGCGGCAAAACATCTTGTAACGCGGCATCAAAACACTGCGGATACTTGGCCTTCAAATCATCATTTTTCAAGCCATCCCACTGTCCATATGAAATTTCTAGCAAGCGGTCATCCGTTTTGATTGGTAAATCACGGCCATGGTTCAAAATTGCCGCAGTTTCTTGTGTCCGCGCTAACGGGCTACAGATCAAGCGGTCCGCAAAGCTGATATCAAACGACGCTTGTAGGGCCTGTGCTTGTTGTTCCCCCACCGCATTCAGGTGCGTGATGGCCGTATTGATCGTTCCTTGCTTCAAATCCTGCGCATTGGCGGTCGTTTGACCGTGGCGAACAATGTAAAAGGTTGTCATAACGTAAACTACCTCACTTTCAAATTAATATTTCGTTAAAAGAATTCACGTACTTCTAATACTTAGATTAATATTTCTAATTTTTCGTCTTGACAAAAGTTTACCAACTTGGTAGATTTAAGGCAACGAAATTTTAGGAGTGGTCAGTATGTTTATCAATCGTAATGCTAACTTAATCGTCTCCTCCTGGTCAACACAAACATCTGTGTCGGCCTAAATTCGTCTGAACTTATGCAGCCCGAACACGGATGTCCACTAACATTCGATGACGAGGGCCGAACTATTACTGAAATCAACCGTCCTCGTGGTCAATCATGACCATTAGGACTTTTTTTGTAGTTAATAAATGATTAAATTTGAAAGTAGGGATTTTTTTATGACAACGTATAACTTTTCTGCTGGTCCGGCTGTCATGCCTAAGCCAGTTATTGATCAAATTCAGGCTGAATTACCATCATTTCAAGGCTCTGGGATGAGTATCATGGAGATCTCCCATCGCTCTCAACTATTTGATCAAGTCATTAACGATGCTGAAGCCGATCTGCGTGAGCTGATGCAGATTCCCGACAATTACCGGGTACTCTTTTTCCAAGGCGGCGGGACCTTGCAATTCACCGCAGCCCCTTTGAACTTAGCCACCAAACATCATCATATTGGCCTACTCGACAGTGGTCATTGGGCTAGTCGCGCCGCCGATGAAGCACGGCGGGTCAAGACCCAAGTTGATATTCTGGCGACGGCGGCGGGTAATCATTTTACCGCGCTACCAACCTTGAACGCACCGGTCGATCAAGCCCTAGATTACGTTCACCTCACAACGAACAACACCATTGAAGGGACGGCTTATACCACTTTGCCGCAAACGGGACGGGTGCCGTTAGTCGCGGATATGTCCTCAAACTTTCTAGGTCAAGTTTACAACGTCACTGATTTTGGCATGATTTTTGCCGGCGCACAAAAGAATCTTGGCCCCGCTGGTTTAACAATCGTCATCGTTCGTGAAGATCTCATTGGTCAAGCGCAAAACTTACCAAGCATGCTGGATTATCAGCTTTTTGCCGATAAACGTTCAATGTTCAACACACCACCCGTATTCGCCATCTATGCTGCAGGGCTCGTGTTGAAATGGCTCAAAGCCCAAGGCGGTCTGACCGTCATCGCTAAACGTAATCAAGTTAAAGCCGCCCTGCTTTATGATTTCTTAGATCAGTCAAAATTATTCACCTGTCACGTGAAACCGGCCGATCGTTCAATGATGAACGTGCCCTTTGTCACCGGCGACCCCGCGATTGACGCGCAAGTGATTGCGGGTGCCACTAAACAAGGTTTATTAAACTTAAAGGGTCACCGATTAGTTGGTGGCATGCGTGCAAGTCTATATAATGCCATGCCACTGGCCGGTGTCCAGGCTCTTGTTGATTATCTCGCAACATTTGAAGCTAACCATGCTAAAGGAGAAAACTAAAATGTATCAAATTAAAACTTATAATGCGATTGCCCAAGCTGGACTCGATACTTTCACTAGCAACTATGCCCTTAATCAATCCGACCAACCAGATGCTTATTTGATTCGTTCCGTCGACCTTCATCATCAAGCGTTACCTAGCTCACTCAAGGTCATCGCGCGGGCCGGTGCAGGAGTCAATAATATTCCCCTCGAAGTTGCCACGACTAATGGGACGGCGGTATTTAACACGCCTGGTAGCAATGCCAACGCGGTCAAAGAACTGGTCATCGCTTTACTGGTCATCGCCTCACGAAATTTAATCGCCGCCGCTGACTATTCGGCTGAACATACCGAAGCGGATGTTTCACAACGAACGGAACACGATAAGACCAAATTTAACGGGACAGAACTCCTTGGAAAAACACTCGCCGTTGTTGGCTTAGGCCACGTTGGCTCACTAGTTGCGAACGCTGCTTTAGACTTAGGAATGCACGTTATTGGCTACGATCCTTATCTTTCAGCGGATGCCGCGTGGAACATCTCCAAACAAGTCCAACGAGCCGCAACTTTACAAATGGCTGTCAAAAACGCGGATTATGTGACCGTTCACGTACCTAAGAGTAAAGACACCTTAAATCTGATTGGTGCGGCGGATTTAGCCGCCATGCCAGCGGGAGTCAAATTATTCAATTACTCACGCGGTGGCATCGTTGATAATACTGCCGTACTCGCCGCGATCAAAGCTGGACAAGTGGCCCATTATTACACAGATTTTGGTGAACCCCAATTAGCGAACCAAACCGCAGTGACTGTCACGCCTCATATTGGGGGCTCAACACTGGAAGCAGAAGTCAATGGCGCCACCCAGGCTGCCCGCACGATCATGACTTATTTGGAGACTGGTAATGTTCAATACGCCATCAATTTACCCACTTTAAACGTGCCTTTTAACGCCGCTTACCGGTTCACGGTGATGCATCAAAATGTGCCCAACATGGTTAGCCAGATCACGACAAAATTGGCTGAGGCCGGTCTAAACATTGCCACCATGGCCAATGCTGCTAAAGATCATACGGCTTACACCATCATCGATGTTGACGACCTCGATCACGAAAGTAGCCAACAATTGATTGACGCGTTAAATAAAATTCCGGCAGTCTATCGCGTCCGACTGTTAATCCATCACTAAGGAAATCCTATGCAAATCGAAACGTTGAAACAACCAACTGAGTCACAATTAGATCAATTAATGGCGATTTGGCTGGCTGGGAACTTGGCCGCCCACCCCTTTGTTAAAGCCGACTATTGGCGCAAACAACTGCCAGCTGTGCGGGCTGCTTTACCGGCCGCACGCTTGATTATTGCCATCGAGACGGGCCAGTTAATTGGCTTTCTGGGGTTACAAGGCAATTATATTGCGGGTATCTTCGTAACCGCTACAGCCCAAAAACAGGGCGTCGGAACCGCACTATTAAACGCTGCTAAGACACAACAATCCAAGCTACAACTTGATGTCTATGTGGCTAATCGTTCAGCAGTCGCGTTTTACCATCACAGCGACTTTCAAGTTCATCGACAATCGATCGATAAGGCCGTGAATCAACCAGAATACAACATGCGTTGGCGGGCTTAATTGCAAATTCTCAACAGCATCCTAAAAGCCCTATACCATAATCAATCGAGTAGGAGGTAATTGATTATTTCAATTACCGACCTCTCACACCACCGTACGTACGGATCCGTATACGGCGGTTCAATAATTTAAGTATTCTGAATAAGCTGGAGTGTCTTGGACTGATAAATCTGTCCAAAACACTCCAGCTTTTCATTCGTATACGTATAGCACATCGTCTTACTATGCGCTGTTCTCCAATAGTCCTTTCGGGTATTGGCATTGGTCTTGGCTTGCTCTACTGTCATGCCTATTTTCATCAGTTGACGAATTCGGGTTTTGGCCTTTTTCCAACGTTTCCAAATCAATTGTCTTATACGACTTCTAAGCCATGTGTCCAATTGCTGAATAAACGTCTTCAACTTACCAATCCCATAATATTGCAACCATCCTCGCATTTTCTGACGAATTTCTTTCATCAATTGTTGCCAACTGATACTTCGGCTTCGACCTGTCATAACTTTAAGTGACTGTTTGACACATTGCTTGGCAATTCCATGTGGACGCGGATACGCCCCATTTCGATCAACACCCAGCGTAAATCCCAAGAACTTTAGTCTTAATGGTGACCCAACCGTTGTTTTCTTCTTGTTGACTGTCACTTCTAAACTGTTTTCTAGGAATTTAGTAATATTCCTCAGGACTCGCTCACCAGCACGCTTACTTTTGACATAAATGTTACAGTCGTCCGCATAGCGTACAAATTGGTGGCCTCGACTGACCAGTAATTTATAGGTGTATTTTGACCATTTAACAAATATTTAAAGTCGATATCTTTTGACTGGCCGATTGATTGATAACCAGTAGATCTTTGCAGTAGATCTTTGCATTAGATATGGTTTCATGATTTATCTCCTTTAAGAACAGTCTTTTTGCCTCTAAGTAGTAATGGAACAACTAAGGAAAATGCACTTATTCCTGAGATGAAAAAAACAAAAGTATAGTCAAATTTATCAAATAATAGTCCATAACCCAGTGCTCCTAAAGGGACAAATAGTTGAGAAATTGCATTGATAATTGAATAAACTCCGCCCTGCTGATTAGTTGGTACAGTATCTTGCAAATAAGTAGTCATTGCAGTATTCGCAAAGACGATTATCAAACCGAAACAAAGTACGAGAACACTGATATAACTAATCGTAATAAATACTCCGAAATTTTGTAAAGGAATCCCAAATAGCACTAAGATAATAGTAAATGCTAACATTGAAGTATAAATAGATTTTAATTGATCTTTTATTTGTAGAACTACAAGCAACATGCCACCGCCAAGCATAGCTATACTAGTTAGACTCTCTAAAAAGCTATAAATTAACTTCGATAACTTTAATTTCTGCAAAATAAGTACAGGTAATCCAATATTAATTGAAGAGGCAAAAAAGTTAAGAAACATTGCAATGATTATTAAGGAAAAGATTTCCGGACGATGTTTAATAAGGTCTATGACAGAAAGAAAGTTTATCTTTTCTTGCTTTTCTTGAGTAGGCTCAAATTCAAAGTAAATATGGCGAGTAAAAAGTATTGATGTTAGAAGAAGAGCAATACTACCTAATGTAAATATGTTTATATCAATTAAACTGTATGCAATGCCACCCAAGATGGGGCCTAGAATGTTTGCTGTTGCCGTAGTGGATTGAATCAAACTGTTGAATTTTTGATAATTATTTTTAATGGTTAGCTGCGTGACAGTCGCTTTCAAGGTGACACTAAACAATTCCTCACAAATCCGAATTAAAATCATTAAAACATAAGTTAGTAGCAGCTTTTTAGAGCTAATAAGAACAGAAAAAAGTTCGTAAATAAGAAGAAAAATAGCCGCAAGTAATTGTGAGTAAATCAATATTTTTTTGTGGTTGATACGATCTACAATATTGGCCATTATTGGAGTTAGTAATAGGCTTACTATAGGACCAATAATTGTTAATGTACCAAAGATGAAGGCAGATCCCGTTAACTCAAAAAAATATAAGCCAAACACAAAATTAAGTGTTGTTACAGATAGATTAAATAGAATATTGGTTGCTGAAATTAGCGAAATATTTCTTAACATGTCTGCCTCCTTTGCTAAATTAAATTTATCACTCTAATTTTTAATCCATTTGTTATTTTGTTGCATAAAGGTTACGTTATATAGCATAAATGCTGTTACTTAAGGGGAGTGTGGTTATTTGAAAAAAATTGGGGAAAGCATCCGATTAATTCGTAAACAACGGAAATTAACACAAAGTATGGTTTATACTGGAATAATTTCACGAAACTTTGCATCTCGATTTGAGAATGGACTTTCAGGTATTGAGACTAGTAAATTTTTCGAAATTTTAAAAAGGCTAAACGTTTCTCCAAATGAGTTTGAATATATCCACTATAGAAATAATGAATATAAGTTCAAAAAGATGTTGCGTGACATCGACAATGCGTCTTCGTCAAACAATTTTTCTGAATTGAAGTGCATATATGAGCAGTATCATTTGGAGGATTCTCTGGATAGTCAAATGATCTCAGCACTAGCATATGTAAAAATATATGTGCACGGAAATAATCCTCTAAATATGCAATTAGAGCCAACGTATCCATTGAAGATACATTTGCTTGAATCTTCTGAATGGTCGCTTATTGAGTTTAGAGAATTTGTTGATGGAATCTTTATTTTTAGATTAGAAAATTTTAATTTAGATTTGTGTATGAATCGAGCTGTTAAAGCTTATTCAAAATATAAAAATTTGGTTGATTCTAAAGTGGAAATTGATCAAAATATGGGAAGTATAATTTTAAATTATTTGCAAATTCAGTTAACAAATAAGAAGTATAATTTTATAAATAACTATTTGAAATTAAGTCATACTTTTGTTATTGAATTGACAGACTTTACCGCAGTACTGACACTAAAGTTTAGTGATTTGCTATTTAATCTTTATTTTGATTACGATTTAAATCATGCACGAACAGAATGTTATGAATTTTTACGTACTTTACAAAAATTGAAGTTTCCTGATTTTAGAGTTTTTCAGGCTATTTATAACTACCACCTATCGTTAAGTGAAACCTATCATCGTCAAAGAATATAGAAAAGGTTCTGATGCAAAAGATTTTGGTTTAACATGTTTTGAGCATAATCAGCCTAAGGGGTGATGTGCTACGGAGAAAATCCCTTTAGAGGACGGAATTTTCAGGCTCTATACTAAATAACCAGCATAGTTGTGAAAACACTGCCTCAATCTTACACAGGTGGCGTTTTAACAAGGTTTCGGCACTTGAGCGTTGTTTCATATACTTGTCATGTGTATTCTAAGCCCTTGTTCATTATTTATCGTCCCAATATATTCACGAAAATCAGCCAAGTACCTTTGAGTCGTTAGACGATAAGTCACTTGGCTGATTTTTATGAATATATTGGGCTTAATTGTGTTACTGATATTATACTAAAACGCCCGGATTTGTCCTTTCCGAGCGTTTTTGAGTGCCTTTTTGAATAAAATGTGAAAATTTTAATGTTGATTTTAATTTGTTTTTAATGTATTCTCATTAACATATCATAAATCAATGAACTTGTCGTTTCCTTCACGTAACGGCAGCTCATATCAAAAAGGGGCATACATAGATGAAATGGAAATTAGTTTCAACGGCCGTTGCCGTTACTGCCACAGCCGGCTTTCTACTCACAGGTTGCGGCACCAAATCAAGTTCTGCTACCAGTTCAACGAGTGGCGATTTAGCAAAATCACAGGTTTTAAATTGGTCCGAAAATGGTCAAGATCTCTCCACGTTAGACCCGTCTCTCGCCGTTGATGTCATCAGTGGCACGATGATCAACAACTCGCAAGAAGGCCTCTATCGCTTAGGAAACAACAGTAAAGTCACTCCCGGTATTGCGACTAGCACGAAAGTCTCCAAAGATAAAAAGACTTATACTTTCACGCTACGCAAGAATGCCAAATGGAGTAACGGTGATCAAGTTACCGCTAACGATTTTGTTTATGGTTGGCGACGCACCGTTAATCCTAAGACGGCCTCACAGTATGCCTATCTGTATTCAGGAATCAAGAACGCCGATAAGATCACTAATGGGAAGGCCAAAGCAAGCAGCTTAGGCATCAAGGCTGATGGTAAATATAAGCTAACCGTAACCCTCGAAAAACCTATCCAATATTTCAAGCTCCTGATGGGCTTCGTAGTCTTCTTCCCGCAAAATCAACACGCCGTAGAAAAATATGGTAAGCAATACGGCACGAGCTCCAGTAAGATGGTCTATAATGGGCCATTTAAAATGACGGGCTGGCAAGGAACTAATTCAACTTGGACCTTAGTTAAGAACAACCAATACTGGGACAAAACCCACGTCCACTTGACCAAGATTCACGATCAAGTCGTCAAATCTACCACGACCGGGTTCAATTTATTCCAAAGTGGCAAGCTTGACATGGCGACCCTATCTGGCCAACAAGTCAAAAACGAGAAACACAATAAAAAGCTTGTGATCCGCAAGTCATCACGCTTAAACTATTTGGAACTTAACCAAAAGAAAGTCAAAGAATTAAGCAACAAGAAACTCCGGCAAGCGATGTCGTTAACACTGAATCGGAAGCAGCTCGTCAACAACGTGCTCGGCGATGGTTCAGTCACACCACAAGGTTTCGTCACGGCTGGACTTGCCAACGATCCCACGACGGGTAAAGACTTCGCCACAGAAAACAAAGTCGCCAGTGCTGTCAGCTACAATCCAACTAAGGCTAAAAAGCTTTGGAAAGCTGGTTTAGCAGAAGTTGGCAAAAAGAAACTGACCTTAACTTTGACCCATGACGACACGGATCAGATGAAAGCTTTATCTGAATATCTTCAAGGCCAATTGGAAAAAGAGCTCCCCGGATTAACTGTCAAAAGTGTCACCGTTCCTTATAAGACCCGGATTGCTCGTGAAGTCGCTGGTAATTTCGAATTGGTCATCTCAGCTTGGCAAGCGGATTTCGCTGACCCAATCTCTGATTTAGGTATCATGACCTCGACCAACGATTACAATTTCGGTAAATGGACTAATAAGTCCTACGATGAAGCCATCAACACTGCCAACAGTACCACGAGCACCAAAGCACGTTGGGCGGCTTTAGCAAAGGCTGAAAAAGAAATTGGTACTGATCAAGGTGTCGCACCATTGTCACAAAATGTCGTTGCACAAATGGTCAATCCTAAGTTGAAAGGCTTGGTCTACAACACTGCCGGCATCAACTACAACTTCAAAGAAGCTTACATGGCTAAGTAACGCATTACTGTTTGTGTTTGAATCACGCTAATATTTTTGTAACGTTCAGTGCCCACTTAACTTGCCGCTCCGGTTGGTCTGGACTGATGCTGGAACGTGGTGGCCACGTTTGTGAGCCAAAGGTCGGTCTCACAAGCCGGGCTTTCTCTAAGCTGGAAATTCACCAGCAAAGAGAAATTTCACCACTGAGCATCATCCAGCCCGCCCTGCGCTAATCTGTGATTCTTAATAACAATTGATTTTTCGTTAAACAGGGATTTATCAATGTTCTTTTGTTAAATTCCTGTTTAACTTCGGAGTGGACTAGCTCGTTTGCCGTGTCGAAACACTTAGCTGGGCGGCTTTCCCAGGTTAGTGTTTGGCCGACTTTTAAGACGCGGGTTTCGGCTTAAAAGCGCCCTGTAGACCGGTCTTTGGCTGCAGGTCTGCCCCACAGCGAACGTGCTGGTCCACGGAGACGGACAATTAATAACTCACTTCGGCTATGGTCAGCTTTCCTGACAGTTAGCTGATTTCAAAAAAAAGATTGATAACGGCTCGCACTTTTCTGAGTCGTTATCAATCTTTTTTAGCCAACATTTAAAATAGCTCGATTATGACCACTAACCAAAGTACCCAATTTGTAAATAAAAATTTTGGTGGCGATACCAATGCCGGTAGATAAGCCTTGCTATCCAGAACTTAACTTGTCGTGCGGGGCTAAGTCTGCTAAAGTTAATGCGATAACCTTTAAGGGGGGTCAGTCACTTGAACATTGAACTATTCATCGCCCGCCGGAAGGCTTTAGGCTTATCGCAAAAAGCATTATCAGCGGGAATTTGTACCCAGGCAACGCTAAGCAAATTCGAAAACAACGGGAAAGCCCCTGCCATTCGGATTGTTGCGCAACTTTGCCAACGATTACATCTCCAGTTAGAGGATGTTTTTCCAACGGAGCGTGTCGCCGATGCCGCCGTTTTAACAGAAATGACAAAGATTGAATTCGACCTGATCACTAGTGAGTACGCGGATGCTGAAAAGCGGTTAACTAAGATTGCTAACGAACCACGTCATGATCAAGAAACAAAGTTACAATACTGCTTCTTAAAGGGGTACGTTGCCGCATTGAACCAACACCCAATCAGCGACGTCTTATTTAACTTTGACCAAATTATTACTGAACTTGATGAGCAACATGCCACGATTTATACCCAACTGGCTTATTGTGGCACCGGGATTGCCTATCAAAACAACCACGAACCAGATAAAGCACAATATTATTTTGAAAAGGTTCGCCACGCCTTACCAAATCTATCTTTGGAAACGACCGCAAGTGTTTGGCGCGTCATCAACTTGGCTTACTACACTGGCAATTTCTACGCTAGTATTAATGAAAATGCTGCCAGCAACAAGCTTCTCGCCTACGCAATTAAGATTTGCGCTCAATTCCATGTCACTTTTTACGTGGCCAAAATTAAGTTTTTGCAGGCACAATTAAGCATTGAACCCGCCAAAACGACCGAGTTGTTAAATGACGCGACCGCCTTTGCACGAATCAACAATAATCGCCAATTAATTAAGAAAATTTCAAGTTTCTCAAAATCTCGTTAAGCCCTTGCTTATTAATTGCTTCTCGCCAAAATATCGCCTAAACTAAAAGTAAGAAATAGAATTGATTTGGACGGTAAGGAGGTCCTGCACATGTTACTAGCAGGTTTATTAGCAGCGGCTGGGCTAGCCGCAGTTGCTGGCGTGGTCGCCGGCAATCGTGTGCCAGCAGCGCAGCCAGTCAGAGTACGACACGACGAACGCTCAGGCCAAAATCGTCGCTAAAATTAAGTGACTTAAAAAAACAGTTCGTTAGGATTAATCTTCATAATCCCGACGAACTGTTTTAATTTAGTGCTAAATTTCAAAAAAGTTAAACTCGAACACGTCGTTCTATAAACCAGCCGACTAATACAAACATTAGCCAACCAATCATGGTGACCCAAACCGACTTATTTTCACCGGTCTGAGGTGAGGTTGACGTTGATTTCGATGTTTCACGTGTAACAATTTTGGCTGTCATCGCTGCTTTCACAGGAGTTGTAGCCATATTAGCTAACTCGCCAGTAGTCGAAGTTGTCGAGCGAGCTGGGTTAGTTACCATCACAGATCCCGTTTCTGAAGGCTGAATTTTATCTGCCGCAGTCGTCTCAGTTGGTGCTTTGGGACTCGCTGGTTGAGTTGAGTCTTCAGGTTCAGTTGGTTGCGTTGGTTCAACAGGTTGTTCTGGCTCAGTCGGTGTTTCTGGTTCGGTCGGCTTGCCAGGTTCAACTGGTTTCACGGGTTCAGTTGGCTGTTCCGGCACAACTGGCGTGACACCAGTTGGCAACTTGGCATCCGTCACCGTGATCGCAACTAATAGCTTAGTGGTCGTCAGCGTCACTGTGCTTGCTTGCGTTGCCACTAAATAACCACTTGGTGCTTTCTGTTCAACTAACGTATAAGTGCCAAGTGCTAAATCTGTAAATGTTAATCGACCAGCCGCATCCGTTGTCCCCGTTGCCACAAGTTTGCCAGCTGACGTCATTAAATCAAATGTCGCCCCGGCTAATGGTACAGTCGTCTCATGATCGACTTTTGTCAGGGTTAGACTGCCAGTTGGCTGAACGATTGGTGTCGCCGTATCCGCTATTGTCACGGTCATTTGATACTGGTTATCACGATTGATCGTGACCGTTTGACTTGCTGAATTCAGGTCGTAGCCAGTCGGTGCCGTCACTTCATGTAACGTGTAGGTGCCCACGGCTAGATCACTAAAACGTAATTGACCGTTGGCACCAGTTACACCCGTTCTGACGACCTGACCTTGAGCGTTACGCAACTCAAATTTGGCCTGGGACAATTTAGCTTGCGTTGCACCATCAATTTTGATTACCGTTACACTGCCAGTTGGTTCTAAGGCATCCGCAACCGTCACTGTTGTTTGATAGTTGGTTTCGTTCGTTAAAGTGACCGTCTGTGGCGTGGTATCGACAACATAACCGGTTGGCGCAAGCGTTTCCCGCAACGTGTACGTGCCTTGGGTTAAGCCAGTGACTACCGCTTGACCAGTTTTATCGGTAACAACGGTTGCCACGACATTTCCCGCAGCATTAGTCAGTGTAAAGGTCGCACCAGCCAAGCGTTTCTGACCAGTCGTATCCGTCTTGATCAGGGTTAACGTACCAGTTTGATACGTATTCGTTAACGTCGCCGTTTGATCAGTCGTGGTTTGCGTGCTTGTATAGCCTGTTAACGGCGTTTCAACGACCGTATACTGAAGTAATTGGCCATTAGCATCCGTCGCTGCCAAGTTGTCAAATGAGCCCTGATACCCGTTAGCCGCGGTTAGCGTTAAGGTTTGAGCCGTTGGTGTGCCATTCAAGATCAGTCGAACGGTAACAGCCGGTGTCGTCACCTGTTTAGGCACATTTTGCCAAACTTTTTTAACCACTACCGTCGTCTTGGCAATCGCCGTATCCGTGACAGCTTTTGAAACAACACCACTAACGGCTGTTTCGGCACCAACCAAAATTGAATAGGCCGTTTGATCAACCAGATAACCAGTAGGCGCCGCTGTTTCAACCAAAACGTAGGTTCCAGCTGCTAAGTTAGTCATGACGATCTGCCCAGCCTGATTAGTGACTAAGCCTGATTGCAAGACCGTCCCAGTGGTCGTTTGTAACCGATAAGTGGCCCCAACTACCGCAGCGCCAGTCTGCTGATCCGTTTTATTGATCACCAAACTGTAGGTCTGCCATTCCGCAGAACCACTACCACCATAACTATAAGATGGTCGTGAATTGACCGTTTGCGACTTGTCAGGCGTGTTACCACCGTCGCCGTCGCCACTGCCAGGATCGGTCGTACCACCATCACCAGGATCAGTCGTTGTCGCGGGCGTGTACGTTGCACTGATGCTATTCGTGTAAGTTTGTCCAGCTTCAAGCGCGACTGAATAATATAAATTGATGGCGGTCGTGATATTGCCCAACTTAATGGTCATCTGATTCCCATCGACAGTAACTATCACCGCCGTCGCTGACACATCAGTGGCTGGCGTAAAGTGGTCCGTCTCAAAATCATAAGATCCCAACTTAGCCGTTGCAGAAAAGCTACCATCGACATATTGACCTTTTTCAAATGTGATGGCACTGTTGTGGGTTTGGTACTGCCCTAATTGATCGACCAGCGTGACGTCGTTCCAGGCTTCACTGCCAAGGTTAACGACCGCCTGCCACTCCATATCGGTTTGAGTCCCATTTTGGACCGGCCAACCAACCTTATTGATTTTAGCAGAACTATCACCAATGGTCGTATCCGTCCCGGTGACATTGAAGCTCAAACTGCCTTGCCGTTCAGAAACCTCATGTACGGCAAAATAATCATTAAAGGTTAACGTCCCCGTTTGTGACCCAGCCGCTGCTGAGAAAGTCCCAATCGACTGCCCCTCACTATTCATCATGTTGATATCGGTGGTCCCCGTCGTAAATAACACATTGTTGGGTAACGTCAAAGTCGCCGTTTCGCCGGCCTTGATTGTGACACCATTATCAATGGACCAGTGGTATTTAGCGAGATAAGTCGCATATAAACTCAAGGCATCGCTAGCACTGTAAATTTTGCCATCGCTATCCGTCACCGTGGCATCAGCCGCTGTCAATCCATTAACAGCCTGTTTTGCTTGTGCCGCCAAGGTGGCTAAGGTCGTATAACTTAATCGTGCTAGGCTGGCTTGCGATTGAAGTGGCTGAGCTGACGAATCCTTTTGACTAGTTGTCACTGCCGAGTATTGCTGTGAATTTGATTGTTGATTATGATTCTGAGCACTAGTTGCTTTGGCTTTAGCCTGAACTTGATTCGCGTCACTTTGACCACTAGCATCAACTGAACTGCCTTTAGCCACATCAACTGACTCCGTCGTATCGGAGCTGGTTGATGGTGCTTTTGTGGCGGTCATTGACGTCGTTACCGTTGCTGAATGACTTGTCGCTTGACTAGTTGACGTCGTTGTACTGGCAGAACTCGTTTGTGGTTCAGAATAAGAACTCGTTGCAGTCTTGCTAGCGGGTAACACCACCGTTTTATCAGGAGTCGTCGAATGACTGCTTGTCATCGTGGCCTCACTCGTCGACGTAGCGCTAGTTGTCGCGGTGTCATCCGCTTTAGCAGTGATCGTCGACGTGACTAACAACGTTAGCAACGTCGCGGCCCCAGCAATAAAAGTCTGGATTCGGTGTTGCGTCTGCTTTTTATTTAAAATCATCGTTTTTTCCCTCCCCTCTTTTTTAATTCAGTAGCTAACATTATGTCAATGTTAGCTGACCTTACAATTATAATCCCATTTGGCTGAGTATAACAACAATCATAATGCGATATTATCAATTGCATTAACCATTTTTATTGATTGGTTGATTTGTCACCAGGTTTGGCTGGCAAATTCAGACGATTGCACACGATAAACACTAGCATTCAGGCTTTCTTAAAAAACGTGGTCTATGGTAATTAATCTCATAGTATAATTAAAACAATCACTAAATTTGATTGGAGGTTACAAAACCGTGAATAAATATCGCTGGCAAGCCAGTGCTTTAGTTTTAGTTTCATTTATGCTGGGCTGTAACGAATTTATGGTCGTGGGCGTCATCTCCGACATTGCCCAATCGCTAAAGGTCACCGTCGCTAGTGCGGGCTACTTAGTAACCATTTTTGCTATCGTTTATGCCATCAGTACCCCCATCATTACGCTTTTCGCCAATCGGTTTGATCGTTATCAAACTTTGATGGTCCTGATGGGCCTCTTTTTGATTGGGAATACCGTCAGTGGCTTCGCAACGACCTATACTTGGTTCTTAATCTCCCGACTATTAACGGCGGCAGTCGCTGGTACGATTGAATCCTTGATCACCCTATTTGCCAATGACCTGGCACCCCGCCACAAACGAGCCATTTTGATTTCTTGGATTGCGGCCGGCTTTAGTATCGCTTCAGTCATTGGTTTACCAATTGGGACGGCCGTCAGCACAGCAACCAGTTGGCATGTCGCCTTTCATCTTATTTCAGGGCTAAGCCTGTTGACCTGCATTGCCTTAGCTTTTATCTTGCCGCGACATCTCCCAAAGGCTCCTAGTAGCAATCTCAAGGGTCAGCTCGTCTTATTGACCGATCGTCGTGTCGGCCTCGGTGCACTGTTGATTCTCTTTTCCGCCGCAGCGCTGTATGCGTACTATACCTATATTCGCCCATTGCTAACGACTGGCCTAGGCTTTAGCACGACTGCCTTAAATTGGCTCCTACTAGCTCTCGGTATCATGAGTATCTTAGGCAATCGCCTCTCAGGAACGATTGCGCAACGCCATGGCTTGACCACCCTGCCACGCTTTTATCTGGTAGACATTGTGCTACTATTACTTCTACCATTGGCAATGACGACTAAACTGACTGGTATGCTCGTATTCTTGATTTTGGCGCTGATCATTTCCGTCGTAAATTCACCCATTCAGATTCACTTTCTGGACGTGGCAGAAGCCGACTATCCGCAAGCTATTTTATTAGCCTCGTCGCTCAATGCGATTTTCTTTAATATCGGTATTTCCCTCGGTTCGGCGACCGCTGCTGGTGTGTTGGCTCACGGTGGCTTAATGCGGTTAGGCGATGGTGCCGCACTTTTCGCCGGCTTAGCTTTACTGACCGTCTTAGTTTTAAATCACGTAATGCGTCAAAATTCCCAGCAAAGGCCTTAAAAATTGTCATTAGTCAAAGGAATTGACTTGCAAACGTTCTCACATTTATAATCTTTCCAATTGGTAAGTTTGTTCGCATAACTGAGAGGAAAATTGATTTGGATCAAAAATTGATACTGGTGAACGGTCGACTATTCTTTGCTTTAATTAGTGTGATTGGTGCTGCCGTCATTACCGTGCGCGATGACCCCGCCACACTTTACCCCACGTTACGATACTATCTCACTGGCATGGTACTTCTTGGCATCGGCCTAGATATTTTCGGTCGGATAAAATTACGTCATTTAGCCACCGACGATTCCGATGACGATGATGCTTAAAGTCACTTTAAGTGTGAGTATGCCACTCACACTTTTTTATTACTCGAATAACTATAATAAATATTTATGTTTAGTTAACAAACATTAATCCGGATTGCATTTTACGGGCTTTTATCATTTATCAGTATTATAATAATTTATGTCAATCTAAATTGTCGTTATTATTGTTTTTAGTGTAAATTAACGTTTGCTTGTAACGAAGTCCTTAAAAGCGCAAACCGTAGCACCCCTTTAACTAATAAGTGGTCATTATGCCCATCAGAACGAACCTTAATAACTAAGCTTCAGTCTTATATGGACCGTTTAAAATGACTATTAGACTCATTTATAGCTTCAAGGGGTCAACCTTTGTTTGCGCAATCCGTACCAAAATACGATAAGATGGGTGTATCCCATTGTTAATAGGCGTGTCGTCATACCCATTCAATTATCACTTGATATATGACAGGCCTTTAACCGATAAATATAATTTATACTGTTTTTATCAGTTAATCATTATTTTCAGTTATCACGAATGAGCCTTAGCCGAAGCCAATAAGATTTCGTTATCAATACACCCCTTTAAGCTTTATTAAAATCATCAAGTCTCAATCATCATTATTTAATAATTATTCTAAAAAGATTTGATAAAGCAACATAAATAAATATTATTTTGATATTTCGTGGGCATATGATTAGACACCCCCTTAACTGATAAGCTAGGATAAGGGGAAGATTTACCTAAAGTTGATGATATCAAGGTTCAGATAAATTCAATTTAAATGAACATTAGTAAAGCTTATCCGTTTAAGGCGTTAACTACTTTGTTAATTTTCTTCATTATTAGTCCACCCGACTTAATTAATTTTTCCGTGGTATGATTAGTTGGTAGCTTAATTGTTAAGTGCTTAGAATTGCGGAGCACCTTAACTAATAAATAAATTGATAAACGCCCAACCAAAACCAAATTTTATTTAATCGACTGTCGTTAAGTTCCGACTTAACATTAATTATTTTTATGGAGGCTGCATTTTTCATGAATATTAAGGATTTGTATTACTTCCAGCGTCTAATCAGTACTCAAAGTTACACACAAACCGCTGCTGATTTCCATGTCAGTCAGCCCACCATTTCACAAGCTATTAAACGATTGGAACGTCACTTTCAAACGACGCTCTTTTTCCGACAAGCTAAAACTAAGGCCTTAGTGCTGACGCCTAGTGGTCAGCAACTTTTGTTAGCGGCCAATGATATTATTTCCAACTGGCAACATGTCAACGAATCAATTGGCCATTTACGCCAACATACGTTGCGACTTGGCATTGAACCTGCCGTGGGGGAACACTATCTGCCCGCTCTGACCAAGCCAATCATTGAACAAGATCTCTTGAGCAGCGTGCACACCGTTGAAATGGGTGCTAATCAGCTGGTCAAACAAGTGCTTGGTGGTCAACTTGATTTAGCGGTCAGTGGTAATTTGGATCAAACGTTGGATGAACGTTTAGCGGTCACCCCGTTGCGGCCATTCCATTTCAAAATTTTGGCAAATCCAGAACATCCTTTGGCTAAAATGGCCCATCCAACGTTCAAAGAAGCGCTTAAATCGCCTTTTGTCATTTTGAATGCCACTTACTTAAACAAACTGGTTTTCCATCAGTTGGCCGAACAATTGTCAATTGAGCCGCAAGTCTTATTTGAATCTGACAACAGCACCTTAATCAGCGGACTCGTTCGTGAAAATCTTGCGCTAGGCTTTATTTCAGATATCGCAACGCCTCCCGCTGACGATCTCGTCGAAATTCCTATTGAAGACGTCCAAGTGCCTAGTGTGCATATCAATTTGATTCGTCGGGCTCACCAATTTCCAATCGGGTTATTTAAGCAAATTATGGATATTGTGGAACAAACTTTTAAGGCTGAAGACGCCGTTACCAAAGAGTAATCAAAACAGACTTCACAATCACAACACTTAAAGTGTCGGTGACTGTCAAGCCTGCTTTTTTTGACTAAAATGGCCTAAAATTCATAGACTTTCGCTTCATAAGGTCGTAACTGATCGCCACGATCATCAGCATAGTTACTAATCACTAACTTAGCCTGCGCCGGTAGTTGTGCAAAATGACGCGTTTGGGCCATCGCCGTAAAGTTGCAGACGACCAGTAACGTTTGTTGGTCATCTTGACGTAAATAGGCATAAACTTCAGCGTCGTCCGGCGCCAGCAACTGATAGTTACCAGTAGTGATCACCGGCAGCGTGTGCCGCAACTTGATCAACTGTTGATAGTAACTAAAGACTGAATCTGGCTGTGCCAAAGTACGTTCGGCATTAATTTCTGGATAGTTTTGATTAACTTTCAACCAAGGCGTCCCAGTTGAGAATCCCGCATTCAAATTAGCGTTCCATTGCATAGGGGTCCGCGCATTATCTCGCGAAATGTGGGCTAAATAAGCTAACATTGTCGGTGCCGAGACTCGTTTTTCATCATCCACAAAGTGATGATAGGCGTTCAAGGATTCCAGATCTTCATAGTCAGCTAGCTTTTTAAAATGCGCGTTGGTCATTCCCAATTCTTCACCTTCGTACACATATGGGGTGCCTTGAAGAAAATGCAGCAGCGTCGCTAACATTTTCGCTGACCGTTCCCGATATTGCGGCGCATCATTACCAAAGCGTGACACGATGCGCGGCTGGTCATGATTATTCCAATATAAACTGTTCCAAGCGGTACCATGAAGGCCATTCTGCCATTTCGTCAAACTAGCCTTTAAATCAACCAACTTAACGGGCTGATCATTCCACTTGCCTAATTCAGGTGCCGGATTACCATCAAGACCCATATGTTCAAATTCAAAGACCATGTTTAACTCATGGGTCGTCAACCCGGCTGATTGGGCCGCGTCTTTGATTGTAGCAGCTGGCGATTCGCCCACGGTGATCAAATCATGACCGGCTAAAACGTTTGCATTCATTTCTTGCAAAAATTCGCTCAACCGCGGCCCGTTAGCAATAATTGGGCCGATGTCAGCGTATGGTTCACCAGGATTAGGTTGTCCATCTGCAAAACTAGCCGGTTTAGAAATCAGATTAATCACATCTAATCGGAATCCATCCACGCCCTTATTGACCCAAAAGTTCATCATGTCATAGACGGCTTGCCGCAAATTAGGATTCTCCCAATTTAGATCTGCTTGCTCAACCGCAAAGGAATGCAGATAATACTGCTGGCGACTTTCAACGTATTCCCAAACGGACCCGCCGAAAAAGCCACCCCAGTTATTAGGTGCATGCCCATCAACAGGATCACGCCAAATATAATAATCCGAATAGGGATTATCTTTACTCTTGGCACTTTCCTTGAACCACTTATTTTCAGTTGACGAATGGTTAACAACAATATCCATCATGATCTTTAAACCACGCTGATGGGCCGCGGCTAGCAGTTGATCAAAATCCGCCATTGTTCCAAATTCCGGATTGATATCGTAATAATCACTAATGTCATAACCATTATCAACCCCCGGTGACCGATAAACCGGATTGAGCCAAATCACATCCGCGCCCAACTTTTTAATATAATCGAGCCGACTGGTTATCCCCGGTAGATCACCGATACCATCACCATTTGAATCTTGAAACGACCGTGGATAAACTTGATAGACGACGGCTTTTTGCCACCATTGATTAGTTGCCAAGAAAATCACTCCTCTTTATGTGTCTATGTTAACGGTTCCAACGGTTTCATTTTACCATTGAACCGGCTTCATTATTGACGGAACTATTTCTAATTTTGAAAAATATTCCAGTTTAGTAAAGTGGCATTGATAGCGATTAATTGCCGCTTCGGTTGGTCTGGACTGATGCTGGAACGTGGTGGCCACGTTTGTGAGCCAAAGGTCGGTCTCACAAGCCGGGCTTTTCCTAAGCTGGAAGTTCACCAGCCAAGGAAAAGGTCACCACTGAGCATCATCCAGCCCCGCCTACGCTAATTAGTGGTCCTAATATCAATTTATCAATGTTCTTTTGATTAAATCGTTACTCAGCGGTGAAGTGGACCAATTCGTTTACCGTGTCGAGTCATTTAGCGGGATGAGCTACCCAGATTGGTGACTGGCCGATTTTTGGCTACAGGTTTGCTTCACAACGCGCTGGTCATATGGAGACAGACCATTAATGACTTATTTTTAATATGACCTAGCCATTTAAAAGTAAAATTGAAGATGAATGACTGATAAACAGTTATTCAAAACTCTTGACAAAGGCAGGAGATCCCCCTCATATTAAAACGCTAAATACCATACTAGTAATCCAACTAAAGTTGACTCTCTTTTACCTTGTTCTTAATGCAAAACTCGCTGTCTTTAAACAGCATGGTCTCGATAGGATCGAGCAAAATTAAGCTATTTAGAAATAATTTTTGTACTAAAGTTGATTGGAAATTAGCGCACATTTAACGAGGGCGGGCTGGATGATGCTCAGTGGTGAAATTTGACTTAGCCGAGTGGGGTTTGCTCGGGTTAGTCAAAGCCCGGCTTGTGAGACCGCTTTGTGGCTCACAAACGTGGCCACCACGTTCCAGCATCGATCCAGACCAACCGAAGTGGCAACCAACAACTAACTTTCATCACACTAAACTTCCTTGACGCCCTCAAAAGTTCATGCTATCATCACACTTAACTTCATAATGAACGATAAAGCTACTTCAAGTAGGATAAACACTGTGTGTCAGGAAGTCGGTGGTTGCTGCGAACCGATCAGGTGTTTCATCATGAAATACGGTAGACCAGGTCCGGGGTGCGCCCGGCGGATAGTAACTAGTGCCGTTATCAACTAGTGAGTGGAAAGGACAATGGTCTTTTCAAGCTGGGTGGTACCACGGTCTAATCAATCGTCCCTGTTGCAATTATTGCAGCGGGGACGATTTTTTTATCGAAAAATTTTAGAGGAGTGTTCATTAATGAAAAATACAGATAATTGGCGGCCGGTTCGTTTGCCGGAAGCCTTAACGGTTCTATTAATCATGCTAGCCGTCATGGGACTTGGCGTCATCAAATTTGGGTTGTCACCACAAACCCCCGTTATTGTCGTCATTGCATTAGTCATTTTGTGGGCCCGTGTTCGCGGGGCTGCTTGGGATGATATTCATGGTGGCATCATCGAGGGGATCAAAACCGGGATCATTCCCATTTTTATTTTCTTACTCATTGGCGCCTTGATCAGTGTTTGGATTGCCGCCGGAATTATTCCATCCATGATGGTCTTCGGCTTTCACTTAATTTCCGCACAATGGTTCGTCCCATCCGTCTTCCTAGTTTGTGCCATCATCGGGACTTCTATCGGTAGTGCCTTTACAATTATTTCTACGATTGGGATTGCCCTGTTTGGGATTGGAACGACCATGGGTATCAATCCGGCTTTGATTGCGGGAGCAATTATCTCTGGCGCCATTTTTGGCGACAAGACATCTCCCCTTTCAGATTCAACCAATTTAGCCGCTGCGATTGCGGAAAGTGACCTCTTTGATCACATCCGTAACTTGATGTGGTCAACGATTCCCGCTTTCGTGGTTTCCTTGATTTTATACACCGTTTTGGGCGCTGGTGCTGCAACTGAAACACATTTAGACAAAATCAACACCACTTTAGCTGTCCTAAATCAAAACTTCACGATTAGTTGGTGGGCCGCGTTACCATTAGTCTTAATGCTCGTTTGTGCCGTGCGCAAGATTCCAGCCATCGCCACATTACTGATGAACATCACTTTAGCGATCATCATGATCTTTATTCAAAATCCTAAGACACCGCTCGTTAAGATCGCCAACATGATTGAAACTGGCTTTGTCTCTAAAACAGGCAATGCTGGCGTCGACCAATTACTTTCCCGTGGTGGAATCAGTGCCATGATGGGAACAGTCTCCTTAATCTTATTGACCCTAGCTCTAGGGGGCTTATTGATGCGTTTCAACTTGATTCAAACGGCAATGGTGCCATTGGCTAAGCGCCTACAAAACGCTGGTATGACTGTCACCGCAACCATTCTAGCCGGTATTGGCGTCAATGTTTTCGTTGGTGAACAATACTTATCCGTGATTCTTCCCGGTAAAGCTTTCAAGAAGACTTTTAACGACCAAGGGCTTGCTAACTTGGCCCTCAGTCGCGTCCTGGAAGATGGCGGCACAGTCATCAACTACTTGATTCCTTGGGGAGTGGCCGGCGCGTTTGCGGCTAGTACACTAGGCGTCTCGACCTTGGCTTACTTGCCATTCTGTTTCTTCAGCTTGCTGTCCCCACTTTTCTCAATCATTAGTGGCTTTACCGGTTGGGGTCTCAAACGTCAAAAGGTCGCTAAAGCTTAAAAGCAAGCAAATGCCCTTACTAAGTTAATCAGTAAACACAAATCCGATTCCGATGGTCGCCACTTGTGATTATGCCCCCTTCCCCCCTACAATTAATCAAAAGGACTTTATATCAAGGAGGGGGCACACGATGCTTGCATATGGTTATCGAAAATTTGGGGGACCCGCTGTATTTGAAACCCTTGACCAACCGGATTTAAAACCAGCGGCCAGCCAAGTAGTTTTAACAACTTTAGCGGTTAATTTGAACGATGAGGATCGTATTGAACGTTTAGGCATCAATGCGACCACACCTTTACCGATGATTCCCGGTCACGATGTTGTGGGCCGCGTGAGTCAAATTGGAGCGGCAGTCACCGATTTACCGGTGGGCACCATTGTTGCCGCTCACACAGAACACACCTACGCTGAACAAGTTTGCGTCGACGCTGACAGTACCGTGGCAGTGCCGGATAATTTAACGCCCACCCAAGCGGTCAGTTTGATTACGCCGGGGATTACGGCTTATAAGGCAGTTCGTTACTTCGCGGATATTCAGCCTGATCAAACAGTGATTGTTAAAGGTGCGGGGGGCGGCGTTGGCGAATTGGTTGTTCAATTAGCCAAACGTTTAGGCGCCAAAGTTATCGCCGTGGCGCGTCAAAGTCATGCGGATGAATTAATGGCTTTAGGAATCAGTCAGTTTGTCGCCTACGATCATCAAGATCCGGCCCATGTCTTAGCGGACAGCGGTGACGTGGTCATCAACGTGTCATTAAACGGGGTGGATGGGAAAGCTGACCTAGCTATGGCAAAATTTGACGCGACGATTGCGTCAGTTGCGAAACATTTGCCTGCCACTAGCAAGTCGATTCGATTCCGGTCAATTCATGCGACTAACGCGATTTCAGATCAAGCGGCCTTACAGATGTTGTTCAAACTACTCAGTACCGAACAATTACAGACGCATGTTGGCTACGAATTACCATTTAACTTGGCCGGCTTCATTCACGGTCACCAGTTACTTGATCAGCCACACGATGGTCGAATCGTCGTCAAAAAATAAAAAATCGAGCCTGGGATAAAAATCCCAAGCTCTTTTTGTTATTCCTAGTAGTTATCAGGCTTAACTTGCCAATTCGGTTGGTCAATTGTCCGTTTCCGTGGACCAGCACGTTCGCCGTGGAGGCAGACCTGCAGCCAAAGAACGGTCTGCAGGGCGCTTTCAAACCGAAAATCACGTCTTAAAAGTCGGCCAGACACTAACATGGGTAAAATCGCCCAGCTAAGAGTCTCGACACGGCGAACGAACTTGTCCACTCCAACTTTAGATAGTAATTATCTTTTAGGCAATAGTAAAACCAGAGCCTTAAAAATTAGCATCACTAATTAGCGCAGGGCGGGCTGGATGATGCTCAGTGGTGAAATTTCTCTTTGCTGGTGAACTTTCCAGCTTAGAGAAAGCCCGGCTTGTGAGACCGCCCTTTGGCTCACAAACGTGGCCACCACGTTCCAGCATCAGTCCAGACCAACCGGAGCGACAAGCTAAGCGGAAGCCTTATAGCCAATTTCAAGTTGTTTTTATAAAGCATAAACTCGTGCTTCATAAGGACGCAATTTGTCGCCAGTATCCGTTGGGTAATTACCAATAATCAAACGCGATTGCGCTGTCTTGAGCGATTCCAACTGGCGCTTTATTGTGGTCGCCGTAAAATTACAAATGATCAGCCAAGTTTGATCTTGCCAATGACGTTCATACATAAACACGGCTTCGTCAGCGGGAGCCAACAATTTGAAATCACCTAACGTCACTAACGGCTGCTGATGCCGTAATGCAATCAACTTTTGATAGTAATACCATACCGACTGGTGATCCGCTAAAGCCGCGGCAACATTAATCGTCTTGTAATTATCATTCACACGTAACCAAGGCTGAACCGCACTAAAACCGGCATGCGTAGTGGCGTCCCACTGCATCGGTGTCCGCGAATTATCACGGGAATTGGCTTCAATTCTGGCCATCATATCCGTAGCGGTGAGTTGATGTTGTGAAGTCACCAACTCATCATAAGCATTCAGCGTCTCAATATCGCGATAATCGGCCAATTGCTTAAAATGTGCGTTGGTCATGCCAATTTCCTCACCTTGATAAATATACGGCGTGCCTTGTAACAGATGCAGACAAGTAGCCAACATTTTAGCCGAACGGTCACGGTATTGTGGGCTGTCGTTGCCAAATCGCGAAACCGCACGAGGCGTGTCGTGATTATTCCAAAATAAACTATTCCAAGCTTCACCATGCAGGCCCGTTTGCCACTCATTGATGACTTGTTTCAGGGCTACCAGCGGTGTTTTGCGGGTACTCCATTTGCCAAAACCATGTTGGCTATTATCCAAACGTAAATGCTGAAATTCAAAAATCATGTCTAATTCGTGACGGTCACGCCCAGCATACTTCAAGCCATCAGCTGGCGTCACCCCGTGCGTTTCACCGACCGTCATAATATCGGCACGGCTTAAAACTTGCTGATGCATTTCACGTAAAAATTCATGAACACGCGGCCCATTAGTGACTTGTGAATCACCAAATTGACTATGCGGCTTCAGCGGCCCATCCGGCAAACCAGGACGCTTCGAGATTTGATTAATCACATCCATCCGAAACCCATCGATACCCTTTTCAAGCCACCAATTCATCATGTCATAGATACTTTGGCGTAGCTTTGGATTTTCCCAATTCAAATCTGGTTGTTTCGTTGAAAAAGTATGCAAATAATAATCTTGCGTTTGTGCATCATATTGCCAGGCGGACCCACCAAAGGCCGAATCCCAATTGTTGGGCGCTTTATCACCTTGACCAGCGCGCCAAAAGTAAAAATTGCGGTACGGATTATCACGACTCGCACGACTCTGTTTAAACCAAGCATGCTCATCAGAAGTATGGTTAACGACCAAGTCCATAATCAGTTTTAATCCCCGTTGATGCGCGGCGGCCAACAATTTGTCAAAGTCGGCCATGGTGCCAAAGTCACTCGCAATTCGTTGATAATCACTGATATCATACCCGTTATCATCATTTGGCGATTGATAAACTGGATTAAGCCAGATAACATCAATCCCCAAAGCTTTTAAATAATCCAAATGCGCGATGATTCCGGGCAAATCACCAATGCCATCTTCATTCGTATCCTGAAAACTCCGCGGATAAACTTGATAGACAACAGCTTGTTGCCACCATTTGATTTCTGTCTCGGTCACACGATCTGCCTCCTTGTTTCACTATTTTCATTAATAGATTCTTTTAGTACTGATCTGTCGCAACCGTTAGTTTAAGCCGTTGTGCCTTTGATTAGCTTAACCGGCAAAGTGTATTTCGGTTCTAGCTTACAATTGGCATCCGCAATCCGCTGTAACAGCAACGATACGAGTAACGTACTAATATCGGCTAGTGGTTGCGCAATGGTTGTGAGGTTAGGATGGTAATTTCGAATCAAGGCGGTGCCATCATACCCAACAAGGCGTAATGTCGCTGGCACCGCTAGTTTCAGCTGTTGGGCCACGTTCGCTGTGAGCAACGCGGTCAGATCATCACTGCAAAAGACCCCATTATAAGCATGATTTTCTAAAATTGTCCGAATCTCCATCGTTTTTAAGGCTGGCGACAGTTCAAACGGCAATTCATGGACGTGCGGCGTTAAGCCGTGTTGCTTCAAATACGCTTCATAACCCTCTCGACGGCCATTTGTCGGTGAACCCGCATGACTTTTACCTGTGAAAATCGCAATTTTGTCGGCGCCAGCCTGTTGTAGCGTTTGAGCCGCTAACCAGCCACCATTAAAGTTGTCTGAACTGACAATCGGCACATTGTCCGATAAGTAACGGTCAAACGAAATAATGGGTAAGCCGTACTGTTTATATTCTTCAATACCCAGATTATGAGCTCCAGCAATGATGCCATCCACTTGATTTGCCATCAACATTTGCAAATAATCGCGTTCTTTTTGCGGATCATCCGCACTATTACATAAAATCACTTTATAATTTTTCGCAAAGAGTAACTTTTCAATGCGAGAAACCAGCTCCGCAAAAAACGGATTGCTGATATCTGAAAAAATCAAGCCAACAAGTTGTGTATTCTTTCCTTGCAACGAACGAGCCATATTATTTGGTTGATAATGTAACTCACGCATCGCCGCAAAAACTTTTTGCTTGGTTTTTTCACTCAGATAGCCGTGGTCATTAATGACTCGCGAGACTGTCGTTACTGAGACGCCGGCAAGTTGCGCCACGTCGTTTAATTTTGGTTTCATTCAAACCGCTCCAATAACACCTTATTTATCCCAATTCCAGACCGTCCCACTGATCGCCCCAACTTGCCCAGTTAAACGTAACTGGGTCGGGGCATCATCCAAGAAGAATCGACCGGTCATGGTGGTATACCCATTATCAATATAGCATTCAAAGACCGAGACATCTATGATGAGCCGAATTTTCAGTGCGGCGTGCGGCCGAACTTGAGCGGTCCGGGTCTGACCATATTTTTCGGCAAACGGATGACCGGTCTGTTGGCGATCAATCGTCACCGTTCCCGCTTGAGCGTCCAATTTAACGGCCAGATAGTGTTGCGCATCAGCCGTCGCAACTTTTAGCGTCACTTGTTCATCCGCAGCCAATGTAAATTCTGTTTCAAAAGCACCGGTCAAGCCGCTAACCGTCGCTTGTAGCGGTTGTGAAGCGCCACGTAACTGTGTCGTTTCAGCAACGGGATTCTGATATAAATGATTATCTTTTAAAGTCAATTCCTTCACTAAACTCAAACAGTGGGCCCAATTTTCAGCATCCGTCGGGTAAGCAATTTCTGGCAACCCAATCCAGCTGATCGCGAGTGCCCGACCATCTGGCGCATTAACTGCTTGGGTCGCATAGACATCAAAACCAGCATCTAATTGATTTGGCAGCCCAGCAGCAGTGAATTGAGCTTGCGGCAAATCGAATTTTTCCCCAACCCAATAAACATCTGGATAAATATTTTGATAAGCCAACGTGGTCTGTGGTAAGCCTTGTGGACAGAAGATCAACACGGGTTGACCATCGATCTGAACTAGATTTGGACATTCAACCATATAACCACGTAACTCGGCAGGTAAATTAAGTTCACCCTGAAAATCCCACTGCGCCAAATCTGAACTATGGTAAAGCAGGATTGCCCCCACTTCAGCGGTCGTCTGCGCACCAATCAACGCGTAGTATTGGCCGTCTCGCTCAAAAAGATGTGGATCACGAAATGAGGTCGTATACCCCGCCGGCGCTGCAGCAATCACTGGTGGGGTAACTTTTTTGACCTGATTAGCTTGGTCCATCCAAGCCGCTATCTGATAGGAATGTCGCTGCCATTCAGCGTCGCGCACATTACCGGTATACATGATGAACAACTGATCACCAACAGGCAACGCCGTCCCCGTGTATGCACCATGTGAATCGTATTTGGAATCAGGTTGGATCGCCAAACCCTCATCATGCCAATGAATCAAGTCCGTTGAAGTGGCATGTTGCCAAGCTTTCAGGCCATGCACGGGGCCATATGGAAAAACTTGATAGAACAAATGCCACTGATGATTAAAATAGGTAAACCCGTTCGGATCATTCAAAAGACCGGAAGCTGGTTGAATATGATGTTGTAGCCGCCATTTTGACCGTTTAGCTTGCGCTTTTAAAACTGGTAAGACGTTCTTAGGCCAAGCTTTATAAGGGGTATATCTCGTTTCACGATTCCAGATCATTAGTTAAAACTCCTTTACACGACGAATTTAAGTTAGCTCCATTATAAAACCGCTTTCATCGATATGTCAAACGTTTATCATTTTTATATTAAATTCTTGATGTTTTATGACAAAGTGTCGGTGGTATCGTCTTTTTTGAGCCAAAATGTTTTTGTGGTAAACGCTTGACATAAATTTAAAACTTGTTATGATTGGATTTGTAAAGCGCTTGCAAAACGAAAATTTAAATTAGTCAAAATCAAAAGGAGTGGTCTTAAATGAACCATCAAGAAGTTGCGAACCGCGTCTTAGCCGCAATTGGTAAAAACAACCTTCAAGCAGCTGCCCATTGTGCAACTCGATTACGGTTAGTTATCAAGGATGAGTCAAAAATCGATCAAAAAGCATTAGACAATGATCCCGATGTTAAAGGGACTTTTGAAACAAACGGTCAATATCAAATCATCATTGGCCCTGGGGATGTTGATCATGTCTACGATGCCCTCATCACTGCAACCGGTTTGAAAGAAGCCACTCCCGACGATATTAAAGCGGTCGCCAGCGCCGGTCAAAAACGCAATCCATTAATGGACTTTCTTAAAGTGCTATCAGATATTTTTATTCCTATTATTCCAGCGTTAGTCGCTGGTGGGCTATTAATGGCTTTGAACAACGTTTTGACTGCTGAACATCTTTTCATGGCAAAATCCATCGTTGAAGTTTATCCCGGTTTAAAAGGGATCGCCGAAATGATCAACGCCATGGCAAGTGCGCCATTCACCTTCTTACCAATTTTGCTGGGATTTTCAGCTACCAAGCGATTCGGTGGTAATCCTTATCTAGGTGCGGCCATGGGGATGATCATGGTCTTACCATCCTTAGTTAATGGTTACAGTGTTGCCGCAACCATGGCTGCCGGTAAAATGCCTTATTGGAACGTCTTTGGCTTACACATCTCTCAAGCCGGTTACCAAGGTCAAGTTTTACCAGTCTTAGCAGTTGCTTTCATCTTGGCAACCTTAGAAAAGTTTTTCCACAAACACATCAAAGGGGCCTTCGACTTTACGTTTACCCCCATGTTTGCCATTGTGATCACCGGTTTCTTAACCTTCACGATTGTCGGCCCCGTCTTACGGACCGTTAGTGACTGGTTAACAAACGGCTTAGTTGGTCTTTACAACACTACTGGTTGGATCGGCATGGGGATCTTCGGACTCCTCTATTCAGCCATCGTCATTACCGGTCTACATCAAACGTTCCCGGCAATTGAAACGCAGCTCTTAGCCAACGTTGCCAAAACTGGTGGGTCATTTATCTTCCCAGTAGCTTCCATGGCCAACATTGCACAAGGTGCCGCAACTTTAGCCATCTTCTTTGCCACTAAGAGTCAAAAACAAAAGGCATTGACTTCTTCTGCCGGCCTGTCAGCCTTACTTGGAATTACTGAACCCGCAATCTTCGGGGTCAATTTGAAAATGAAATACCCCTTTGTCTTCGGTGCGATTGCTTCTGGGATTGCCTGTGTCTTCTTAGGGCTATTCCACGTCTTATCCGTTGCCATGGGACCTGCTTCCGTCATTGGGTTCATCTCAATTGCTTCCAAATCAATTCCAGCGTTCATGTTAAGTGCTGTTATTGCCTTTATCATCGCTTTTATTCCAACCTTTGTTTATGCCAAACGAACTTTAGGCGACGATTCTGATAAAGCTGAAACAACTGATGCTTCGGTCACACCAGCCGCTAGTTTGGTTAGTGATGAAGTATTGGTTGCCCCTGTTAGTGGGACTGCTGAAAGTTTACGCGATGTTAACGACCAAGTCTTCTCTGCAGAAATCATGGGTAAAGGCGCGGCCTTCATCCCAACAGATGATCAAGTTTTAGCGCCGGCCGATGGGACTATCACCGTCACTTATGACAGCATGCACGCCTATGGCATCAAAACAACTGATGGTGCCGAAGTATTGATTCATTTGGGTCTCGATACTGTCAACTTAAATGGCGAACATTTCACGACCAAGGTTAAGAAAGGCGATACCGTCCACAAGGGTGACTTATTAGGGACTTTCGATGTTAAAGCTTTGAAGGCGGCTAACTACGATCCAACGGTTATGTTAGTGATTACGAATACCGCTGACTATGCCAATGTTGAACGTTTGACGGCCAAACAAGTCACAGCTGGTGATCAAGTAGTCGCTTTGACCGAGCCTGCTCAAACTGGCGTCGCCGCAGCAATTTAATTATTTAAAATAGGTTCTTAATTGTCCGTCTCCGTGGACCAGCACGTTCGCTGTGAGGCAGACCTGCAGCCAAAAAGCGGTCTGCAGGGCGCTTTCAAGCCGGAAGTCCACGTCTTAAAAGTCGGCCAGACACTAACCTGGGAATATCACCCAGCTAAGTGTCTCGACACGGCGAACGAACTGGTCCACTACGACGTCAAATAGTGATTGTAATTTAGACAATAGTAAAGTCAGAACCCGACAAAAAGCCAATTAATATCAGACTCACTATTTAGCGTAGGTTGGGCTGGATGATGCTCAGTGGTGAAATTTTTTAGAGTGTGAGGACCAACGGGTTGCTCCTGAGCATTTACCTAGCCATTACAATTACCCGGCGGTTTTCCGAGTGGTTGTGATGGCGTAGTAAGCGGAGGGGGCAGTTGGACCGAACACGTTTCGGTTGCTGGTGCACCTCCAGCTTAGGAAAAGCCCGGCTTGTGAGACCGCCCTTTGGCTCACAAACGTGGCCACCACGTTCCAGCACCAGTCCAGACCAGCCGGAGCGACAAGTGAACACTTAGTCTCTGTATGCTTAAATTAGTATTGAAACGTGTGATTAGAAACTGCCAGTCCCAGTAGTTTTTCATCGCACGTTTTGACTATTACCATTGAAGCATTTCCAAATAATGAACCGATAGGAGGATCGACCATGCCCATTAAAGTTGACAAAAAGACTGGTCTAATTAACCTTTATAATGACCAGATCAGTTATGTGATTCAGATTCTCGACCAGCGTTATCCCGTTCAACGCTACTTTGGCGCAACTTTGGCTGATGCCACAACGTTACCCCCATTACCAACTGGCAATCATGCCTTCGCCGTAGATCCTAGTTCAGCATTTCCTTATTCAGTCACCTCGCTCCCTTTGGAATATTCGACGATCGGTAGCGGCGATTATCGCCAACCGGGTTATTTGATTGAAAATAATGTGGGCCAACTATTGCCAATTTTAACTTATACCGATATGACCATTTCAGACCACCCGATTAATCCAGATCAGTTCCCGCAAACCGTCGCACCAACTACCGCTGTGACCACTTTAACCCTGCATTTAGCTGACACGGTATCAGGGCTTAAATTAGCGTTAAACTATACCCTTTTTGACCAATCGGCGTTAATTTTACGTAGCACAACGCTCACCAATTCAGGGACACAGCCGCTCACTATCCAAACGGCTAATAGTCTGCAGCTCGATTTGCCTGATGACCAATATGAAGCATTAACTTTCAGTGGCACCCACGCGCACGAAGCTAATCCGACTCTGGCGCCTTTGCGACCGGGAATTCAATGTCAGCGTAGTTTGCGTGGAACCAGTGGCCCACAACAACAACCATTTATGGGATTAGCCCGGCCACAAACCACCGAATTTAGTGGTGACGTCTTGGGCACCGCCCTTGTCTGGAGTGGTAATTTTCAGGCCGCCGTAGAAGTCGATCAATATGCCCACACCCGTTTAACGATTGGTCTAGAACCCACAACTTTCCAATGGCAACTGACCCCCGGAACAAGTTTTCAGTCACCCGAAGCCACTTTAGCTTGGTCAGATGCCGGTTTTAACGGTCTCTCACAAGTCTTCCACGACTTCGGCAATCAAATACAGCCAAGTCTCGTCCCAGCCCCCATCACCGTCAACACTTGGGAGAGCTCACTTTTCAACGTTACAGCAACCACAGTCAGCCAAACCATCCAACAGGCCGATGACTTGGGCATTCAGTTAGTCGTAGTCGATGATGGCTGGTTTGTTAACCGCCATGGCGAAAATGGTCAATTAGGCGACTGGCAAGTAGATTCAGTCAAGTTTCCTAAAGGCTTACGGCCCCTCGCTGATTTAGCGCATCAAAAAGGCCTAAAATTTGGCTTATGGCTTGAGCCAGAAATGGTGACCACCAACAGTCAGCTCTATCAGGCACACCCAGATTGGGCCTTGCATTATCAGCAACGATCGCCAATTACGGCGCGCCATCAACTGGTACTAGATTTGTCACGAGCAACGGTCCGTCAACATTTGTTAGCAACAATCACCAAGCTAATTGAAAACAATCATTTGGACTATTTAAAATGGGACATGAACCGGCATTTAACCCAGGTCGGCAACGAAGCCTTACCCAGCAACCAGCAGGGCGAGCTCTATTATCGTTACGTTTTAGGGCTTTATGCGCTACTGGCACAACTACGTGCTCGTTTTCCAAAGTTAATCATTGAAAATTGTTCCGCAGGTGGCGGTCGGCTGGATTTCGGCATGTTAGCTTATACCAATCAAACTTGGCTGAGCGACCTCACCGATCCCGTTGATCGTGCTGTCATCGAAAATGGCTTTAGTTATCTCTTTCCACCAACTTGTTTCAGTACTCACGTGTCGGCCTCACCCAATGGTCAAAATGGCCGCGTCACTGATTTACAGACCCGTTTAAACTTGGCAAGCATCGGTAACCTAGGCTTCGAGATGGCACTTAATTGTTTAACAGGTCCCGAACGACAACAAGTTCGCACTCAGATCGAACAAGTCAAACTGTGGCAACCGAGCTTTACCCAAGCCCGGTTCTATCGTCTACGTGACTGGCGCAAAACGCCCTGCCAAGCATGGTTACTCGTCACACCACAGCGCGAACAAGCCCTCTTATTCTACACAAGTGGACTCAGTTCGGCCGTCAAAGTGCCCACACCATTGCCTTTACACTATTTAGAGCCACAGTGCCACTATCTTATCAATGCTCAGCAGTTCTCTGGACAAACTTTAAATCAAGTTGGTTTGACGCTACCACCCGCAACTCATGATTTTGCCAGTCAGCTGATTTGGTTAAAAGCTTGTGATTAAGAGAATCGTTTAGAAAAAACGGCCCAAAGTCCCGACTTTACAATTTCAATACACAAGCTTCATCAAAACTATGCATTGATTAGCTATAGTTAATAGTGAAACAAACGCACCACCCCCTGAGGTATTTTAGAACTCAGCTTGCGAGTTCGTAACCGATTAAAAGGGCCCAACGACTGTCGACGGTCGTTGAGCCTTTTTGCGTTGCACCTAATTTAGTCATAGCCGAATCCACTTGAATTTTTAGACTTATTTTTGTCCGTAAATGCCGTCACTAACGACTGAATAAACTCTGTAAACAAGGATGACTGCTCTTTATTCTTCCGGTAAACGTAAACTGCCGTGAGCGTCTCGTGGGCAAACGCCGTAGGTAAGACCTGAAGCTGCCCAGTGTCCAATTCCGGTTGAACCACAAACTTGGGTAGGTAAGCCACCCCCAGATTACTGATTACGCTCTGTTTCACGGCCTCCACGCTACCAATCTCCAAAAAATGCGGAAAGCTAATGTCCCGTTCAGCAATTGCCGCGGAGAACCGCTTGTGATAAATGCTCTCCCGGTCATCAGTAATCAGCGCGCAATCTAGGCGCTGGTGACTGACTTGTAAATTAACCGTTGCTGGGTCTCGTTGACCACTGGCTACCAGGACTAGTGGAAAGTCCCGCAACCGTCCCACCACCAGATTCGGTCCGTAGCTACCCACGTCGTAATGTACGCCCACATCAACCGTCCCGTTAGTGACCCGCTGGGGAATCGCGAAACAGTTGGCCATCTGTAAGGAAAGTTGCACGGCCGGTGCTGCAGCGTGGAAGGCCTTCAGAAACGGCTGCATCCGGTACGTCAATAGGGTATCCGGAATTGCAATTCGTAGGTCACCCGTGAATGCGGCGGTAGCTTTGCCATAATTTTTCATGGCGGTCACGGTTCCCAAAATATTATCGATTGCTGGCAGAAGGTCCTTACCAGCCTGGGTAAACACCATCTTGCGACCAACTTTTTCAAAGAGTTGTAATGCCAGTTCTCGTTCCAACTGTTGGACCTGAAACGTCACAGTCGACTGAGCATAATTCAATTGATTAGCGGCGGCCTGAAAACTACCAGTCTCTGCAATTGCCCGAAGCGTCTTGAGTGCCTTGATATCCATTGTAACGTCCCCTTTCTTGGCCCGAACCATCGAAATTATCGAATTATTAATTCGAAAGTTTTGACTAGACTGAATAATTACTGTGACCTAGTATAGGAAATAACCTAATGCCTGTCAATCATGGGTCCGAAAAGAGAGGATTACTATGCAAATCAAATCGTATACGCCTAAATACCGCAACCAAGTGATTGCCCTGATCTTGTATCTCCAGAACTTTGACAATAAGGTCGATCTATCGTTAGAAGAACAGCCCGACATGGCTGACATTCCGGGTCACTACCTCAATGGCCGAGGTGGCTTCTGGCTGGCCGTCAACGAAACGGACGACGTGGTCGGCACGATTGGCCTGCTGCAAGAAGATAATCAATACGGTGTGCTCAAAAAGTTTTTCGTCCATCAAGACTATCGTGGCACCGCTCACGGCGTTTCCAATCAGTTATTTGCCACCTTATTAACTGCGGCGAGCGACAGTCACCTGCAACACATTCTGTTGGATACCCCGGCGGCTTGTCTGCGTGCCCATCATTTTTACCGGAAGCACGGCTTTGCTGAAATTCCGCGAACGGCGGTGCCAATTCATTACGATTACCCGGACCGAGAGTCGCTGTTTTTCGTGAAGGATCTGTAACCATTTCTGTGACTAAGTGCCTGCTATGAACACTCATCCTTTACTTGAAATCAACGGTTTTCTGCCACCTATTTAATATGCAATACAGCCATCAGAGAATCACTTTGGTCAGCGGAAACATTCCTCAGCCAACACAACGTTACTGGACGTGACTTTAATATTTCCATCAAACATCGTTGTTGCTCCCGAGACAGCGATGTTTTATTTTCGGAAAACCTGCCTCGGTCTCAAGAATCGGATTATTTAGCCTGCACTTCGGTTTTGCCCCTTAATCAGTCGTCCCATCAAAAAAGCCGCAATAGCAGCGTTTATCACGTTCTATTACGGCTATACTTTATCCAAGCTGTGACCCACGATGTCTGCACCACTCTTTAGGCATCCCCCCACAAGCTTTTCACCAACATGTGGCAAGCTCCACTTTTTGGCACACGTTTCACAGCAATATAAGTTTAGAGAAAAAAATGAGCCTGGGGTTATTATATGAAAACTTCAGTAAGAAAGTGTACGCTTTTACATCTGGTTTAAGCTAAAAAATTGGAAAAGAATATTGGTAAGCTTACTACCGTCAAAAGCCAATTAAGATCCACTAAAACCTAAAAAAGGCCCACACCATCACAGTGTCGGCCTTCGTTTAGGAGTAGGTTAGAACGACGACAGGGTCATTCTAGGTTTAAATCTTGATTCCGGCAAGATACGGACGCGTCGAAATCAAGCTTCAGTATTTGCCGCAACCTTATCTTTTAAGATGACATCTTTGCCATTTAATTCAATCGTTAATGCTTCGCCACTAACCAATTCAACGCTGGTGTTTTTATGATCAACATCAACTTTCAATAACCGTCCTCGGAAATTGATATGGAATTGATAATGTGACCATTCCTTTGGTGCGAATGGCGCGAAGGATAATTTGCCATCACGGACCCGCATGCCAGCAAAGCCTTGAACAATCGCTAACCATGAACCGGTCATCGACGTAATGTGCAAGCCATCGACCGTATCATTGTTATAGTTATCCAAGTCTAAACGGGCTGTCCGTTGATACATCTCAACTGCTTTATCTTCATAATGCAGATCCGCAGCTAAAATGGCATGAACGGCTGGTGACAAGCTAGATTCGTGAACCGTTAAGGGTTCGTAGAAGTCAAAGTTAGCCTTCTTTTGCTCAGCGGTAAAGTGATCCATGAAGTAGTAGATGCCTTGTAGCACATCCGCTTGCTTGATATATGGTGACCGCAAGATACGATCCCATGACCAGTGTTGATTAATTGGTCGTTGATCCGCTGGAATCGATGACGCTGGCTTCAAGTCTTTATCCAAGAAAGTATCATTTTGAACGAAGATGCCAAGTTCATCATCATGTGGGAAGTACATCCGGTCAATAATATCTTGCCACTTAGCTAATTCGTCGGCACTAACTGCCAACGCCGTGCGTTTGTCATCGGTAACTTTCTTCAAGCTGGCCAGCGTGTATTGTAACGTCCAGCGCGCCAAGAAGTTCGTATACCAGTTATTATTAACGTTATTTTCGTATTCATTAGGACCAGTGACACCATGGATCATATACTGTTGCTTACGTTCGGAGAAGTGAACACGATCAGCCCAGAACCGTGAAATAGCGGTCAAGACATCGATACCTTTTTCTTTCAAGTAAGTTTCATCCCCGGTGTAACGGGTATAATTATAAATCGCATAAGCAATGGACCCATTCCGATGAATTTCTTCAAAGGTGATTTCCCATTCGTTATGACACTCAATCCCATTAAACGTGACCATTGGGAACAACGCCCCATCTAAGCCTTGCATCTTGGCATTGTGGAAAGCGCCGTCCAATTGATTGTAACGATATTCCAACAAGTTTTCGGTCACTTTAGGCTTAGCTAATGACAGGTAGAATGGCACGCCAAAGGCTTCAGTGTCCCAATAAGTCGCGCCACCGTACTTTTCACCAGTGAACCCTTTTGGTCCCAGATTCAGGCGTTTGTCTTCGCCATAATAAGTGGAGAACAATTGGAATAAGTTAAAACGAATCCCTTGTTGCGCCGCATCGTCACCTTCAATGGCAACATCCGCAGATTCCCAACGTTTTTCCCAAACGGCAACGTGCGCATTGAGCAAGTCTTCGTAACTTTGCATATGCACAGTCTCGGCTAATTTCGCCATTCCTGATCGTAAAGCTGACATATCGGGATAATCCCGTGAAGTCACAACCACGACCCGTTTTTCAAAATTCTTAGTCTCGTCAGCAGCCAGTGTCCCACGGAAAATATTGGTTACCGCTTTTTCGGTATCTGGCGCATTCGAGCCGCGGAAATCTGTCACGTGCATCATTTGCATGCCCAAAGTAAACCGGGGCGTGCCGAAGTCATTTGGCTTGGTTTCAGCCACTAAACTGCCGCCAGTCACCGCATGACTTTTATCGAGCACTTGCCAGAATTGTTCATCGTAATTGGCGTCTTCATTGAAGACATCCGCATCAATTTGTGAAATGAAGCCAATCTGAACGGGTTCATCACTCAAATTATGAACACTGTAATGCACATCGAAAAGTTCCTTTTGAGCCACACTGACAAACCGGTCAATCATGAATTGGACCCGTTTTTCACCCTTAGTCACGATGAATGATCGCCGTAAGACACCGGTGTGCATATCCAAATCAATCGTGAAATCGCTGACATCATCTTTGGCAAGATCAACTTGATCACCATCAATCGTCAAATTAACTTTGATAAAATTGACTGCGTTGATCACTTTCCCGAAGTAATCGGGATAGCCATTTTTCCACCAGCCGACCCGCGTCTTATCTGGATACCAGACACCACCGATGTAAATCCCTTTCAGGGTGTCATTAGAATAATGTTCCTCGAACATGCCCCGCATGCCCATATAACCATTCCCGATACTGGTCATACTTTCTTGTAATCGTTTATCCGTCGGCACTAATTCATGACTGATGACGTGCCACGGGTTAACTTCAAAAATACGTTTCATTTTTTCGCGTCCTCCTAAAATACCCCGCTTTATTAGCGAATAACGTCCTTAGTTTCTGGATCGAAGAAGTGGGCTTTGCTCATTTCAAAAGCGACATCCACGTTTTCACCAGGATTACGATAATCACGCGCATCCACTCGTGCCGTGAACTTCGATTGGCCAGCCGTGCAATACAACATGGTTTCGGCACCTAAGAATTCAGAAACAACGACTTTGGTGTGAACGACTTGATCAGCCATAGCATCTAACGCAACTTTTTCAGCATGAATATCTTCTGGACGAATCCCAACGGTAATATGCTTGCCGTTGTAGGCGCCTAAGGTCTTGAGACGACCTTCTGGGACTGCGACATCGAGGCCTTTACCATCACTCACCCGACCATCATGCAATGTTGCTTCAAAGAAGTTCATCGATGGCGACCCCATGAATCCAGCCACGAATTGGTTAACTGGTTCATTGTAAAGTTGATGTGGGGTCCCAACTTGCATAATCTTCCCATCATTCATGATGACGATTCGATCGGCCATGGTCATCGCTTCGATTTGATCATGAGTGACATAGATCATGTTAGTCTTTAAACGTTGGTGCATTTGGGCGATCGTCGTCCGCATGTCGACCCGCAACTTGGCATCCAAGTTTGATAAGGGTTCATCAAGTAAGAAGGTCCCAGCATCACGAACAATTGCCCGGCCTAACGCGACCCGTTGCCGTTGCCCACCAGATAAGTTCGCCGGGCGACGTTGTAAATAATCCGTTAGTCCCAATTGTTCCGCAGCATTATCGACCCGCTTCTTAATTTCAGAAGGCGTATAAGTCTTCCGAATTTGTAACCCGAAAGCCATGTTGTCGAAAACGGTCATATTTGGGTATAACGCGTAAGTTTGGAAGACCATGGCAATGTCACGATTCTTAGGTTCAACATCGTTCATGATTTGGCCACTCATCTTCAAGTCGCCTTTAGTGATATCTTCCAAACCAGCGATCATCCGTAACGTGGTTGATTTACCACAGCCAGATGGTCCGATGAAGAAGACAAATTCACCATCTTTAATTTCAAGATTCATATCGGTAACAGAATACTTTTCGTTACCTTCGTATTTTTTATAAATGTGTTCAAGATTCATTTCAACCATCGAAAGCCACTCCCTTGTCTGTCGTTTCTAAGAACGTCCTATACGCAACTCGGCCGCAACCGGTTGCTTTTTTCTGCTAAAACAAAGCTGAATTAACAGCTAGTTTGATTGATCGGCAACTTTGCCAGTTGTCGCTTTAATTGTGTGTTTAATTAGTACTGGTTGCCCCTTAACGGCTAATTCTCCGGCCGTAACCGTCACTTTTTCAGCCGTTAATAAGTTGTCATAATCACCAGCGGTTAAGTCCGTTTTAACCGTGGTCATTTGACCCTTCAATGGTAACCAAGCAACCAGTTCTTCACCGTCACCGCGATAGGTCACTTTAATGATGCCGTCAGTCACAACGGCCAATTGATAGTCATCGGCCCGCATGATTGGTAACCGTTTGATAGCTGCTAACTTTTGAATCAGTGCCGTCATATCACCATGACGATCATCAACAATGATATCTTTATCAAATAAGGACGGTTGATGTTCTGCCAAGAATTCTTGGCCTGCATAGATCAACGGAATGCCCCGTTGGAGGAAGATCCACGTTAAATTATTAATAGCTTCCGCATCACTATGCATCAGACTCATCATCCGCGCATTGTCATGATTTTCAAGGAACCGCATCTTCAGATAGTTGGCTGGGAACCAAGTATCTTGCCGCTGCAGTAAGTCGATATAGTGATCAACTGTGGCTTGGCCAGTCCAATAATCTTTGAAATCGCCAAACACATCGTAATCATAAGTCATGTCAAAGGCTTGATAAAGTTCACTGTCGGATAAACCGGTGAACCCTTGTGCCCGTAATTCCTGAATAAAGCCGGTGCCAGCAGATTCCGCCAACCACAAGGTTCCTGGGTGCTTGGCATTAACTTGCTTGCGCGCTGCTAACCAAAAATCAAGTGGAACTAATGGTGCAACATCGCAACGGAACCCATCGACAAATTGACTCCAATAAACCAACGTATCAATTTGATATTGCCATAAGTCATGATGACCATAATCCAAATCTTTAACGTCGCTCCAGTCGCCAACTTTATTACTCAAATTACCATCAGCGTCATGGTAGAACCATTCAGGATGTGCCGTTGCCAAGACAGAATCAGGTGAAGTGTGATTATAAACGATATCCAGCATGACTTTTAAGCCTAATTCATGGGCTTTTTCAGTCAGTGCTTTGAAATCATCTAACGTCCCATATTCCGGATTGATGGCCCGATAGTCTTTAATTGCATAAGGTGAGCCTAACGTGCCTTTCCGGTTAACTTCACCAATCGGATTAATTGGTAATAACCACAGAATGTCGGTTCCTAAATCTTTGATACGTTGCAAATCAGCAGTCACTGCTGAAAATTTTCCAGATTTAGAATAATTACGTACAAAGACGGAATAGATCATCTTGTTGCGTAAATCCGTATTCGTTTCAAGTGCCATTTAATTTCCTCATTTCTATCTTTATTACTTGCCGACAATTTACATCAACGCTGTTTTATCAACATCTTTAAACTTAGTTTTCATATAAACCCATAAGACCACGAATGCGAGGCTCAAGGATTGAACGGTCAATTCAATTGTGACATCAAAGTGAATTAAGCCAATCACCATCGCAATCAGACTACCGATACCCATCATTGCGAGCGTGGTGTTGACCGCTTCACGGAAATTGCGAATATCAGTAATTTTATTGTGCCGTGAGAGTAGCAGGAAGACTGCCGCCCCATTCACTAGAATCAAGTTGACCCCAACGATGATCATCCCCAAAGTCATTAACATGAAGAGACCGATCATGACTTTGTTGCTCTGATACCAAGAATCAACCAGAAAAGCATGCGCATCTTTGCGGACTTGGTGTCTGGAGGCATATTTTGCTTGGAACTCACTACCGACTGAGTTGATTTGAAAGCCCGTGGCATGTAAGTTGATCACATTTTTGCGACCAGCACGATCTGCTTTGGTCAAGTTAAAGCCAGCCACATTCGTTTTAGTCTTGATAATCACTTGATGCTGCACGTCTTTAAACTCACGATCTTGATAGGTCATTTTAGTTAAAGCCGTTTGCATCTGATCACTCTTTGCCATTTTGTCGATCTGTGGTAAAAACGGTTCGAGATTAAAATTCGTTTGGTGATTATAATAAAACGGAATCGGCATCACCATCACGGCCGTTAAGAAGATAAACAAAACGATAATTTGTAACCAATTATATTTATTTCGATTCGTAAACATTCTTCGAGGTGAGAAGAGGCTGCCAAAAAATCGAACTGGAAACGCAACCGTTCCTTTATTTGTTGTCTGCATCAAAATTCACCTCTACTATTTTTTGAGTAGTTCTTTGCCACTGCTACTGATCAAACAGCTACGCGGTGGAACAACGGCCTAACCAACACCAGCTCATAATAATTAACTGAATATCTGTCAACGTTATGAATATTTGGATCATAGTCCACTAGGAGCCGGGGCTCAGCCGTGAAATTCCCTTAGGTGCGTTCTTGGCGCCTTAGGGAAGGCCGAGCTTTAAGACGTGGTCTTCCGGCTTAAAGTCGCTGCCCACAGCGTTCCAGCCCGTCACGGCGGATAGTGGACGGAAATTAACCTTTACTACCACCAGCAAGCAAGCCGGAAACGAAGAATCGTTGTAGGTAGAAGAACAAGGCGGCGATTGGGAAGGCTACCAGAATGGCACCAGCCGAGAATAAGACGACTTGTTGGTTCTGCGCGTTGTTAATGAACGTTTGTAACCCCACGGCAACCGTGTAATGCGATTCGGAAGTCAATAAGAACTTCGCCATCAGGTAATCTTGCACTGGTGACATGAAGGCCCATAAGGCTTGGACAGCAATCATTGGTTTAACCAATGGTAAGACGATCGACCAGAAAATCTTGAAGTTTCCGGCACCATCCAACTTAGCGGATTCATCCAAATCGTAAGGGACGTTATCGAAGTAACCTTTCATCAACCAAGTGTTTTGTGGAATCCCACCACCAATGTAAATTGCGGTTAAGAACCAGTAATGATCCAACGCATTTAACATGTTGGCCAAAACGTAGTAAGCCGTCAAAGCAGCCATCGTTGGGACCATTTGAATAACGATGAAGAAGGTCAAACTGAATTTCTTACCGGCAAAGCGGTAACGACTGTATACATACCCGGCTAAAGTAACAACGATAACTTGGATGACCATACATGAAATGGAGATGACCATCGTGTTCAAGTACCAGCTACCATAAAGCGTCGAGGTAAATAACGTTTTGAAGTTGGCTAAAGTCCATTTACCACCAAAGTCTAAAACGAAAGCTTGGACGTTGGCATCTTTAAACGCCGTGATAAACGTGATTAAAACGGGATAAATAACAATGATTCCCAAGATAACCATGTAAAAGTAGGTCCAGAATTGCTTCCAGAAACGATGCCGACGCGCGGTGTTTTGCTTTGAATTGGCATTTTTAGGTGCTACTGCTGTATTATCCATAACATCAGTCCTCCATTTCAAATGCGTGCGTCTTCTTGAAGACAATCAACGAAATCCCAATGACTAAGACAGAAATGATCAAGGTAACAGCAGCCGCAAGTGAGTATTGCGGTGACGTCCCAGTAGTCAATTTGTAAATCCAAGAAATCAGGATATCCGTCCCACCAGCGTTGGCACCGACATCACCGGGACCACCTTGGTTAAACAGATAGATCATCGAGAAGTTATTGAAGTTAAACGTGTATTGCGTTACGAAGATTGGTGCCGCGATCGCAAAGATCGTTGGCAACGTAATCTTGCGGAATTTTTGCATGACCGTCGCACCGTCTAGAGTGGCAGCTTCATACAAATCGTCCGGAATGGCTTGTAAGATCCCAGTAATCATAACGTAAATATATGGGAACCCTAACCAGCCTTGAATCATAATAATAGCAACTTTCGTCCAGAACGTATCCGTCATCCAGTGGATTGGTGCAATATGAGCAAATGGGACTAAGGTGTTCCATAAGCCAATGACTTGCACGTTGATCGCACCAGCGGAATCGTTGAAAATATTTGAAAAACTCATAATTGAAACGAACGCTGGAATCGCCCATGGTAATAGGAAGATAACCCCAAAAATCCGCTTGAACTTAATGAATTTCTGGTTGGCGATAACCGCCGTGGCGATCCCGATAATAATTTGTAACGTTGTCGCGCAAACGGTCCAGATAACGGTCCAACCAAAGACCGCACTGAAGGTTGCTCGGTAACTACTCAAGAAGAACATTTGCGTAAAGTTCTTGAAACCAACCCAATCCAACAGCATTGCCGGTGGAATGTGAGCAAAGTCATAGTTAGTGAACGCCATCAGTAAGGTGACCACGACTGGGAAGACAATCGTGAAAATCATCAAGAGATAGGCTGGCGTCGTCAGGAGGTAAGCGAACCCGCCACCCAACAGATTAGAGCCAAGTTCTTTAAACGTATGTGAAACTTTTTTCCCATTGTTAATTAATTCAGCGACGTGTTTAGCATCGTATAAGTTCGCGATGTAGAACACGATGAAGACAATGGTGACTAAGATCTGTAACGTCCCATAAATAATCATGAACAGGGAGTTATCTTCCATTGATACTGAACCTAAACTAACCAGGTTAGCAAACGCACTAACCCCAACTAAGGCAAATTCGGCAATGAAGACAGCCAAGATGACCAGCATCATAATACCTTTGATCGTTTGACCGTTATAAAATTGCCCTAGGCCGGGAATAATTGACAGGCGTTGCGCTTTTTTAACATCTTTTTTCTGCATGTCGCCCGTACCCCTTTCCGAATAAATCCTAAATTAAGTGCACTTTTTCTTTTGAAAAGGGCTGAGACAAAACGAATTTTGTTTCAGCCCCCTTCGAACTATTTAAGTTGATCGACTACTTATCGTATTTCTGTGAAATGTTCGTCTTGATAGTCTTAGTTGCTTTATTAGCAGCTTGCTTTGGTGTCATCTTGCCAGCCGCAGCATTGGTCATCATCGTTTGAGCTGGTGTCCATACTTCAGCCATTTGTGGCAAGTTGATCAAAGGAACATCTTTATCATATTGCTTTGATACGGCAGCTGCCATGGCATCGCCACTATCGGAAGCAGATTTACGTGCAACCGTGTTAGCAGGGATTTCGCCGGTCTTCTTATAGAAGGTCTTTTGGTTAGCATTGTTAGAAATGTAGTCTAACCAAGCTTGTGCAGCGGTCTTGTGCTTACTGTAGTTTGAGATAGCCCAAGCTTTCCCACCAGCAAACGCTTGATAATCCTTACCATTGGTCAAAGTTGGTAATACGGCAACGCCATAATCAACTTTAGACTTCTTGTAAGTTGCAGCCATCCAAGGGCCGTCGATAACAGCGGCAGTCTTGCCAGTTGTAAATTGCTGAGTGACAAAGTTTTCGTTTGAAGTAACATTTTGCATCCCACTTGGCCAGTACTTCGTGAACCACTTAGTCATGTAGGTTAACCCATCAACGGCACCAGCATTGTTCAAACCAATCTTCTTGTAATTGGTGTTGTTGTCGCCGAAGACATAACCACCGTAACCTTTGATCACACCAAATGAGTTATAGAAGTTTGTCCATTGTGTTAAGAAGGCCACATTCTTAGTCTTATCATTAGCATAAGCATATTTGCTATCCTTAGCTAATTTTTCTAATTCAGTGAAGTTCTTAGGTGCGTTCTTCAACAATTTCTTGTTGTAATAGAGCACATCAGATTCAATCGTTACTGGCGCAGCGTAAACTTTGCCTTTGTATGTAACGGACTTCTTACCAGTAGCATTGTAACGACCAGAAGTTAACTTAGCCGTTGTCAATTGACCTTGTGACGCCATTTGACCAACCCGGTCGTATGGTGCCATTAAAACATCGGGCCCTTTCCCAGATGGGCCATCCAACTTCAAAGCATCGTCTTCATCAAGCATGGCCTTGTATGAAACCTTAACTTTGACATTGTATTTCTTTTCGAACTTAGGTATTACTGACTTCATATATGATTTATATGAAGGATCAGCAGATACCTTCAAGGTCTTATCCATCTTTGATGAACTTGACGATGATGATTTACTATTACCACAACCTACAAGCGTGAGTGCCAAGCCAGTGGCTAAGACACCCATCCCCAACTTCTTCCAAGTACTCATAGTTCTTCCTCCTTGCGGATAACTTAATTCGTTTACATAAGTTATTATGCAACTGTGCAAACGCTTTCGCAAGCGTTTTCGTAATGTTAACGTTAACAAAATTTACGAATAAATAAATCCCAGCCATGAAAAATGCTGGGATTTATTGTCGCTGTAAGGATTAGACCGATTTATCAAAAAATCATTCTAATCGTTTATTAATATTAACGTTATTATATATAGACCAATTATGAAAAGTCATGCATTTCATTGCATATTAGGCTTGAATCACCAAGTTACTCCAAGCTGGCAACTTAACTGTCCGTTGCGATACCGTCGCACCGCCTTGGCCTAACAAAACTTGTTTAGCCGTAAATGGCAACGTATAAGTTTGTTCGTTGGCCGTTAGATTGCAAACGATTGCAGCCTGTTGTTGACCGTTATCAATTTCATAGGTGAATAGCTGATCATTGCTTGGCAACATAATGAATTGGCCGGTCGCAAATAAGTCTTGGCGCTTCAATGTCAATAACTGACGATAGTAATTGAGCACACTATCGGGATCATCGGCTTCGGCAGCAGCATTCATCTCATCCGTTGCACCATGTTTCCATGGTAAGTGATCTGAGAAACCATGATAAGCACTCGCATCCCATTGCATTGGGCCCCGGCCAGCCATCTTGTGAGTCTTATTTAGCATTGTTAATACTTCGGTATCCGTTTTACCGGCTGCTTTCGCACTCGCCGCAAACTCAGGTACGGTCTGATCTTCGAAATCGTCCAAATCGGTATAGCGAATATTCGTTAACCCAATTTCTTCACCATAATAGATGATTGGAATCCCCGTTTGTAAATAAAGCACGGTTGCTAATGACTTGGCACTCTGCTTCGGATAGTTGACATCCCCATAACGGGTGGCAACGCGCGCCATATCATGATTGTTCCAATATAGGGTGGGTAAACTAACGCCCTTTAATGCTGCTTGAATCCCGACCGTATGCTGCTTGTACGTCGTAACGGCCATTGGGCGCGGTTGGAACGTGTCAGTAAAACTTGGATCATTAACTGAATCGTCATCCGCAAACGTCTTGAACGTGATGACATTATCACATTCATCCGTCCCCGGCTTAGTGTAATCGACCATCAAATGAGGATCAGCCGAGGAAGCTTCACCAACCACGTAGGTTTCCGGATACTTAGCCTTAATTGCCGCCACAAAATCATGCAAATATTGATGCACTTTAGGTAAATGGGCATAGAACATATCGGAAATAATAGGTGTCTGATCACCAGTCTCACTCGGATAAGTTTGCCGGAAGTCTGCCTTAGCCAAGTGAATAAAGGCGTCTAACCGCAAGCCATCGATCCCTTTTTCGACCCAAAATTCAGCAACATCGCGCATCGCTTGCTGGACTGCTGGATTTTTCCAATTTAAGTCAGGCATCCGTTTATCAAATAAATGGAAGTAATACTGACCCGTGCCAGCGGGATCTAGATCCCAAACGCTACCACCAAAAAATGACCCCCAGTTGTTCGGCCGGCCACCATCTGCCGCTGGATCTTGCCATAAATAATAATCACGATAAGGACTTTTAGGATCGGCAATCGCTTTTTTGAACCACGGATGCTGATCCGAGGTGTGATTCAGGACAAAGTCAAAAATAAGATACATCCCATGTTCATGCACGGTTTTAATCAGCGTTTCAACTTCCGCCATCGTACCCAAACTTGGGTCAACTTGATAGTAGTCGGAAACATCATAGCCATTATCAACTTGTGGCGACTGATAGATTGGGTTCAACCACAACGTTGTGATCCCTAACTTTTTCAAATAAGGTACTTTGGCCGTAATCCCAGGAATATCACCAATGCCATCATGATTGCTATCATTAAAACTCTTCGGATAAATTTGATAAATCGTCTGTTGGTCATACCAATGCTTACTCATACTGTAAACTCCCTTACCGTGTCGATTCCGCGACCGACAAATTTGACTTAATAATTATTTTTTCTTGTGCTGGCTGAGGCTGTTTGATCTTAGTGAGCAGTAATTTAGCTGCAGCTTGCCCCATAGCTTCCAGTGGTTGTTTCATCGTCGTCAACCGTTTTGACGCGACTTGATTCAATAGCATGCCATCGAACCCGATCACCCCAAAGTCAGCGGGCACGCGCCCACCTTGTAACAGAATCCCGTCTTCAATTCCAATTGCTAACCGATCGCTCGCGCAAATAAAAGCCGTATTCGGCTCAAATTCCGACCAGTGTTGGTTAATATAATCGGTCGCAACATGACCGTGATTCGCTAATCGCACGACGGTCGCTGCTAAACCATGTTGGGCCATCAAGTCACGAAAGCCGCGTTCACGATCCAACTCAAACGGTTTATCCGCATCAATCCCAATAAAGATCAAATGCAGGTAACCGCGTTGCAACGCGTACGTGGTGCTATCACGAATCGCCTGATAATTATCCGTGTCCACATAGTCATACCCTTGCAAATTACGACCGAAGAAAACGACTGGCTGTTGCAGCTGACGAACCCAAGCATAATTTTCATCACGAATTCCCGTTAAAATATAGCCGTCACATTCACCGACTTCATAACTATTCTTGGTCGCCAATTGCAGCGCATATTGATGTCGATTCAGTTCGTTGGCAATGCCAGCTAACAGCATCATATAGTACGGTTCAGTCGTGTCCATATCTTCGAAAATTGTCAGTTTAACGACCCGCGTACAACGGCTCACTAAGGCCCGGGCAGCCGCATTAGGTTGATAATTCAACTCATGCATCACTTGAAAAATCGTTGCCCGCAATTCAGGGCGAACTTGTTCCGGATGATTAATCGTCCGTGACACGGTCATCTTTGACACATTCGCACGTTGGGCGACATCATTTAATGTTGCCATGAACGAATTCCTCCTTTAGTCGTCGGTTACGAAACTAGTGTATCGTTGCGTTTACTTGTAAGTGCCCGCCTAACTTGCCGCTCCGGTTGGTCTGGCTTGATGCTGGAACGTGGTGGCCACGTTTGTGAGCCAAAGAGCGGTCTCACAAGCCGGGCTTTTCCTAAGCTGGAAGTTCACCAGCAAAGGAAAACTTCACCACTGAGCATCATCCAGCCCGCCCTGCGCTGAGCAGCAGACTTAATATCAATTGGCTTTCGGAGATAATAAGCTAACCAATCTCTCTCTGATCATAAACCATCATCCAACGTCGAAGCGGACCAGTATGTTCGCCGTGTCGAGACACTTAGCTGGGTGATTTCCCCAGGTTAGTGTCTGGCCGACTTTTAAGACGTGGGCTTCCGGCTTGAAAGCGCCCTGCAGACCGGTTCTTGGCTGCAGGTCTGCCCCCACGGCGAACATGCTAGTCCACGGAGGCGGACAATTAATAACCTATTTTGAATGTGAACGCTACGAGACACTGGCCATCGACTATAATAACTTTTTCACTTGATGAACAGAGTGTCGCTTAATAATTTGATGTGGCACAATGATCGCCGTTGATAACTCATCTTTAGGACGATCTGCAATCGCAATTTTCGCCGCCTCTTCACCCAAGCGTTGCGGAAATACCGCAATTGACGTTAATGTTGGATGAGCGAGTTCTGAAAAGATCGAGTTGTTAAAGCCCATTAGAGAAAACTGTTTAACTTTCCACTCTGGATCGTTATGCAACACTTGTTGCAACTTCAGCGCCATCATGTCATCAACAGCAACAAACGCCGTGACATCAGGATATTGCTTGAAAAATTGTTGCAACGCTTGCACACCCGCTTCATGACTTTCAAAGCGTTCTGACAGCATAATGTTGGGCAGTTGGTGCTGCATCATCACGCGTTGATAACCCAACATTCGGTCACCTTGAACCATTTTTGAGAGGTCTGAATACAAGAAACAAATTCGCCGATGCCCATGGTCAAGCAAATACTGGGCAGCATCCGTGCCAGCTTGCACATTATCATTATCGACGTATGAGATACGGTTAACATCATGATATGGCTTACCAATCACGACATAATGGACATCAAATTGATTCAGTCGTTCAACAACCGGATCATCTTTTTCTGAGTACAACAAAATAAAGTTACGAATATGCCCCTGCGCAATCATGACATCAATACTATGTACCAATTCATCACTAGAAATCCCCGTAGCCAGCGTGGTCATTGAGCCATGTTTACTACAAACTTCATTGATACCACGAATCATTTCCAAAAAGAATGGATTTGAAAAGATTTCATGATGGTCAACAGGTAACACTACCCCGATAGTATTGCTGGCTTTAGTTGCTAAATTTTGCGCGTTAAAATCCGGTGCATAATCAAGCTCACGAGCCGCTTTAACGACCTTAGCACGCGTGGGCTGACTGATAATTTTACTCCCATGCAACGCCCGCGACGCCGTTGATGGCGAAACCCCTGCACGTTGAGCAACATCTTTAATGGTTGCCATCTTACTTCCTCCAATCCGAATTACACTACACGCTTTAATATAAAACGTTTCCATCGCTTTTGCAAGCGATTGCATAAAATTGCGTAACTTTTATTTATAATTCAATTAATACTTTGTGAGTCGCCTAATTGTTACGCCATCTAAGCTGTAAACGAATAGTTTTGCAATGATTCATTGAAGTAAATTAAAAGAATAGTAGCAATGAGAATTCCAAAAAACTGGGAACTCTCGTTGCTACTATTCTATATAGTGACTAGGCTAATTTAATAAACACAAGTGAACAATTCCATTAGCATGCCTTGCAGACTAGCGTTTTCTAGCGTGGCAATGTAGGCCAAACACCGATCTTTGCTTATGCCTGATGATAGTGTTCGCCAAATATCTCGTTTTAAATCAAACGGCAAATTAGCAAATTGTAATCGCTGTTGAATTAAAGGCATTATCATCACCGAATCATCTTTACCCCGCACAGCAAAATCCTCAAAGCTGATCGTTTGATTGTCGGTCATAACCGCTGTGCCTGTCGCCCCAACTAATTGGGGGTCATATTGACGATCCGCTGGGATAATTTGTTGTGGATCTATCACAACTATTTCCAGTTGACGTTCAGCATCATGCCAAATAAACGTTGTCGTTGCAGTGGCAGCGCCCTGATGTTCAACCAGTTTGTAGGTTCCTTGTGCCCCAACAAAAATTTTCAATTTTAAGTTAGTTGGCAAATCTCCAGCTGGTGCCATCACATCAGGATTCAATGGCACAATACACCCCATTCTGACAAAGACCGGCAGATTTTGTCGTTCACGATACGCTTGAAAATACCGATTGCCGTGATAGCGCAAACCAGTAAAGAAATCAACCCATTCACCGGTCGGTAGCCAGACCGGCGTACTAGCCAGCTGAGTCTGTGACACTACCGGCGTTGTAATGGGTGCAACAATCATTGCCGGACCAAACTGATACTCATTTGGCACCTGATAAGCTTGCGCGTCATCCCCATGCCCATAGTACATCGGCTGAATCAGTGGCACTCCAGCACGATGCGTATCCTCATTAGCACTATCAAGATATGGGAGGAGCTGAGCCCGTAGTTGTAAGAACTGAATCATCATTGTCGCGATTTCAGTCGGATAATTCCAAGGTTCTTTACTCATAAATGGGTTGCTAGAACTGTGTAACCGCAAGATAGGACTAAAGACGCCTAATTGTAACCAGCGTAAACTCAATTCGGCATCATAAGCCCCATGCATATGCCCGCCGATATCATGACTCCACCACGTATAGCCAATGTTAGTTGCCGTTGCGGTAAAGTACGGCTGGAACTGTAAGGAAGCCCATGAAGCCACCGTGTCACCCGAAAAACCAATTGGATAGCGGTGACTGCCCGGACCAGCATAACGTGATAGGATCAGACCGGTTCCCGCATGCTGCTTGGCACTATCCTGATAATGATCGATGTTCAACAGCCAAAGTGGATCGACTTTACGTTGACTGCGGGCACCACCCTGTTGCCAATCGAGCCACCAGAAATCAACCCCAGCTTGTTCTAACGGTCGATGGACCAGCTCGAAGTAGGCTTGTTTAAAGGCCGCATTTTGCAAATTAAAAAGGGCTGGCTGGCCCGCCGTTAACTGTAGTTGTCGTGCAACTGCTGGATAACAAGCTTCATTAGCCCGAATTCCGGCAGCCGGATGGACATTCAAGGTTACTTTGCGGCCTTGTGCGTGTAGCGTTTGTAATAGCGCTTTGGGATTTGGAAAGTAGTCCTGATTCCAAGTGTATCCGGTCCAACCACTCCCATACTTAGCGGGAATCTTAGTTGGATGCCAATCCATGTCTAAGACTGCCACGCTAATTGGAACTTGGCGTTGATCAAATTTCGTCATCAAATCCAAGTATTCACGCTGGGTATAGCGATAGAATCGACTCCACCAATTGCCCAATGCAAAGCGTGGAATGAGGGGTGGTAATCCCGTAAGCTGATAATAAACTTTAAGCGTCGTTTGGTAGTCACGACCATAAGCAAAATAATACAAATCGGTTTCAACCGTTTGTCGTGGAACAACTTGCGCTCCCATCAACGTGAACGATTTAGAATCATCTAAAACACTAATGCCATCTTTTGACATTAACCCATCCGGCAGTGGCACCGCACCATCTGCTTTATCGAGTGTTCGGATGGTCCCTTTTAAGTTTTTCGCCACCCGATCGCCAAAGAACCAACGACTGTCATAAGTACTATAGTTGTGTGCGGCGTCAATATACAGATTTCCCTCGGCCGGATGACCACCATCGTAATATAGATGAAAACCAGTCGTGATAATTTCAAGTTCATGTTGTTGTGATGACTTCACTACCGTAAATTCACATGGTGCAAAGTCACGATTCTGAACCAATTGCGTGAACTGGTCTTCGAAAACTGCCGTCTCTGAATATTCAATTCGGATTAACTTGGTGGTTAGAATTGTCAATCGCAGTGATCCCACTTGAACGATATTACTCATTTGTCACCCTCCACTAATCATTTGATTAGCTTAACCATAGCGCAATGTGGTTTGAGGACTATCATGATTTTGTAAAGATATTGTATTGAAAGTAGCTTATGCCCCAAAATTCAGCGCAGTTAATTTAACGGATAATTACTTTCAAAAATATTTTATTGCACCAAAAAAGCCGAGAATTCCAATCATATTTGACTAGTATCCTCGGCTGAAATTTTTAGATAAACTCAAAGCTTGTTTTCATGCAATCCCGACTGTTATTCCCAACAAATACATTAAATTGACCTGGTTCAATCGTCAACTGATTCTGTTGACCGTAGAATTGTAACATCTCGGCGGTGATTGTAAATACAATTGTCTTGGTCTCGTAAGCTTTTAGGGTCACTCTTTGATAGTCTTTTAATACTTTCACAGGTTGAACAACACTCGCAAACACATCCTGCAAATATAGTTGGACTGTTTCCGTACCAGCAATTGCTGAGCTATTCTCTAACTCAACCGAAACTTGCAACGTCTGATCAGCCATCATCTTGTCTTGACTTAACGTTAAATTTCGATATTCAGCTTGATGATAAGACAACCCAAAGCCAAATGGATATAATGGGCCATCTTTAACATCCGTATACTTCGACATATAACGACTACTATGCCCAGAAGTTAATGGTGACCGACCAGTACTCAAATGACTATAATACTGTGGCAACTGACCAACACTGCGTGGAAAGCCCATTGAGAGTCGGCCTGATGGATTCGTTTTTCCAAAAATAATATCAGCAATCGCATGCCCGCCCTCAGTTCCTGGGAACCAAGCTTGTAAAATGGCACTCGCGTCGGTTTCAACATCCGAAAGAACCAAAGGTCGACCACTAATCGTCACCAAAACAATTGGCTTGCCAGATTTGGCAACACGATGAATTAAAGCAACTTGCTGTGCTGGTAAATTAATATTTGCACGACTACCTGCTTCACCACTTTGAACAGTATGTTCACCCACTGGCATCACAACAACATCAGCCCAAGCACTCAATTCGGCTACTTTTTGATCTTCTTTTTTCTGTTCATCCGACGATAAGATCGCTTGCTTGAATTGGGATTCGCTCATTCCCATTCCTTGGTAGTTATCATCTGCTGCCATGAGACTAGTTCCTAATGTTGATCTTAGATGACCAGCATCAACTTTTTCATTAAAGGCCGTTTCAATACTAATCACATCTTTAGTATCGCCATGAACTGCCCAAAGGCCAATCAACTCTTGGCTATTACTGTATGGACCAATTAAAGCAACTTTTTGATCTGAAGATAATGGTAGGATCCCATCATTTTTAAGTAAGACACTAGCTTCATTAGCCGTTTTTCGTGCTAATGCACGCTTTTTAGGCGTAATTAATTGTTCTTTTTCAGCTTCAACACTAGCACCACGATATGGGTCTTCAAATAAGCCCATTTCGTTCTTCAACTTCAACACCCGCCAGCAGGCCTCGTCAATTTTTTGTACGTCAATACGGCCTTCCTTTAATAACGGTTGAAGCTCATTCGCATAACATGGTGATTTCATATCAATGTCTACGGTAGCGTTGAAAGCTTGTTCAGTAGCTTCATGATTAGTAGGAACAAATCCATGATTGACCAATTCGGCAACTGCCGCATAATCACTGATGATTATGCCATCAAATCCCCATTCATCACGAAGAATATCCTTCAACAACCACTTATTACCAGTAATCGGTACACCATTCATCGTATTAAATGCTGTCATCACTAACTTGGTTCCTGCATCAACTGCTGCCTTATATGATGGCAAATAATTTTGACGTAACTCACGTTCTGACATATCAACCGAGTTGTATTCCTTGCCACTCTCAACGGCACCATATGCTGCGAAATGTTTTACACAGGCCGCAATCCCATGCTTAGCATCAAAATTATGTTGAAATCCTCGTACCATAGCACTAGCGTATTGTGAATTTAATAAGGGATCCTCTCCCGTTGATTCCAGGACCCGACCCCAACGTGCGTCTCGAACGAGGTCTACCATTGGTGCAAAAGCAACTTGATTACCACTGGCCTTTGCTTCATCAGCCGTATTTTGATAATCTTTTTCGATCAATTCAGGATCCCAAGTCGCACCTAAACCCAGTGGAATTGGATAAATTGTTTTAAATCCGTAAACAATATCAGACATAAATAATAGTGGAATTTTATTTTTCTTCAAATGCTGATCTTGAACTCGTCGTGTTTTTTCAGCACCGGCAACATTTAAAACTGAGCCACACATATCGACTACGGCAGCATCAATTCCTAACTTCTTTTCTGGACCAGTAGTTGCTGTGTGTACATCGAAGAAATTACCAGGCAATTGAATCAATTGTCCAATTTTCTCTTGTAACGTTAAATGATCTAATACTGCATGTAATTTTTTGTCTTCCATCAGTTACCCCTCACTACTCGTTTCCGCCTTGTATGCTTTCATATCTGCACGCTTGAACCATGGATACCATAGAAGTGGTGAAACAATTAATTGAATGACCAATTGCATGACAATAATTGAAATCTTACCTTCAACACCCGCAAAGAAACCTAATGGTAGTCCAAAGACTGTTTGAGCACCGATAAAGGTTGCTACTAAGCCCATCTTTGTTCCCAAGTACGCGATAATTAACGCAATTGTATTATTGAAAATAAATGGTACTGCGAAATCAAAATTCAAAACCAATGGTGTCCCGAAGATAACCGGTTCAGTAATACCAAATAAGGCTGGCACCACGGATAATCGACCCAAATCTTTGTATTGTTTACTCTTAGCAAATAGCATCAATAATACCAAACCAAGCGCTAAACCACTCCAAGTCACCACATTAAAGAATGCTAGGCCAATAATGTTTTGAGGTGCTTGACCATGTGAAACTGCACTTAGATTTTCCATATCCATTGATAACCAAATTGGTGTTACTAATGGCAAAAGGACATTGGTACCATGAATTCCAAAGAACCATAATAATTGCATTAACAGACTAACTAAAATCATTGCCCAAATAGAACCGCCAAGTCCACGTAACGGGATTTGAATAACTGAATAAATAAATTGATGCATATTACCGTATGGCGTAAATGCAAACAGCCGCGCAATAAGAATGAACAGAAAACCAATGACAACTGTTGGAATCAATGCCGCAAACGCATTCGATACCATTGGTGGTACCCCTTCTGGCATCTTAATTGTCCAATTGTGTTGCCGAATATAAACATATAGCCGACCAACAACCAACCCAATAATCATTGCGGAAAAAACCCCTTGTGAGCCTAACCAGGTTGAAGGTAAAGCCGTTGTCGTCACTTTTTTGGCAACGATATTGCCCATTGGCGTAACAAATAAAAATGACATTAGCGCAATAATTCCTGCGGCTGATCCATTATCATCTGGCAAAAAGTTCCCAACTAAATTACGTGCCATCAGGAAAACAATGTAAAGTGCTAAAGCCCCAACTGTAAAAGTATTAACTGAAGTTAAAATTGGGGTAAATCCCCATGCAGTGATGGCTGCTGGAACAGCCTTAATTGGGAATACTAATAATAGCACAGCTAATGATCCTAGAATAATTGGTCCCAATGTGGCCATCATAGATTCCATAATAGTCAGTAAATAACGGTTATTACCAATCTTATTTAAGGTTGGTGATATTCTTTCAAAAAATGATTGCATTTTCTTCATCAGATTGATCTCCTTTTGTTATCGTTTTCATTCCTCCTAAAGAATAACGGATAATGATTACCAATACTTGCTATCTGTTATGACTAAACATGTAAGATTTTGTCATGTTGATAGCGCTTTCGATACTTAGTCGGAGACATCTGATAATTCGTATAAAAGGCATTATAAAAATTACGATAGCTGGAAAAGCCAACATCAAAGGCGATGTTAATTAAAGTTTCGTTTGAATTCAATAAACGATCATTGGCTACATCTAACCGAAGCTGTTGTAAATAATCTGAAAAGGTCAAATTCATTCGGTTTGAAAAAAGCTTCGAAAAATAACTTGCCGAATAGCCGAACTGGCTCGACACCTGTGATAGTGTTAATGATTCTTGGTAGTGCTGTTGAATATAGCCAGTGATATTTCCTAATAAAGTTAAGTCGCCCGCTCGATTTAAGCTGGATTGTGGCGTTTCAATCATATAATTTGTACATAGCAGTGCTATTAATTCATAAATGGCTGCTGTAGCATGCAAATTATCAATAATTGTATATTGCTTTGAGAAAGCACTCAGCCGATTAAGGATAGGTAACAGATCTTGAGCTGGCTTTCTCGAAGCAATTGTATTGAGGTTAAACTCAAATGCTCTATAAAATTTACCGTTAGTGACCTTTTGTAAAAATTCTATTGGAAATTGAATCACTAAAATATGGTTTTGTTCAGGACTTTGTGTTGAATGAATTTCATTTGGATTGATTAGGAGAACATCTTGGGGATGCAATATATATTGCTTTGAACCTTTCCAAATCACTAAAGATCCTGACAAACAATACAGTAGTTCGGAACTCAAATGCCAATGTTTGGGAATAATTCGCTTTGGATTAGTTGAATGAAACGTAAACATCTTTACCGGTAACTGACTAGTAGATTTAATCATTTCATGTAAATACTCCATTAACTCGCCACCTTTCGTTACAACAAACATGCCAAGTGTAGCAAAATCAGTTAACGAACACCACTAGTTAACAAATTCACCCTAGTATTATCCACCCATTTCCAGTACAATACTAATCAAACTATCAACTTCAAGGAGGAAAACACATGTCCACCCACACGCACACACCCGTCAAATCAATCACACTGCTCGGCGTCTTAACCGCCATGCAAATTATGCTCAATAGTCTGTTGTCGGTACAATTTCTCACGACTAAAATTGCCTTCACTTTTGTGGTGATTGCTATCACGGCTCGCCTATTTTCCCCGCTGGTCACCGCTGGCAGCACTGCGCTGGCTTACTTTCTCGGCATGGTCTTGTTTCCTAAATTCACCTTTTTCCCCGGCTTCATTTTGACCGCGTTCTTAACTGGCCTCGTTTTCGGGATGGCCTTTCAACAACGCACCTCGTTAACCCGTATTTTGCTAGCCAACTTTGTCGTGCTATTCATTTTGAATCTCTTACTCAACAGTCTCTGGCTCCACATCATGTATATGACGCCGTGGTCAGCGCTACTGACGACGCGGTTCATTCAAGAAATCGTCTCTTACTTAGTCTATACGACCGTCCTCGTGCTACTGTTCAGAGTACCCATTATTAACCAACTGACAACCCGGTTTAACGCCAAATAAAAATGAGAGTGGGACAAAAGGCGTTTTGCTACCGAGCATAGCCTAGAAAGTCGAATGATTGGTATTTTCAATCGTTTGACTTTCGTAGCTAAGCGGAGGTCGCAGCCTTTTGTTCCACGTTTCGGCTATAAATATTAGGAATACCAAAATGAGTCTGGGGTTTTGTCCCAGACTCATTTTTGTCTTACCTATTTAACATATTTGGCAACTTGAGTCCCAGCTTGACGCCCGAAAATTACGATTTCTGCGACGGAGTTCCCGCCAATTCGGTTGTCACCATGCAGGCCACCGGTCACTTCACCAGCCGCGTAGAGTCCAGGAATGGCTTGACCAGATTGCTTCAAGACTTCCGTTTCTGGATTAATCTTCACGCCACCCATCGTGTAGTGGATGCCGGGCGCAATTTTAATCGCATAGTATTTCGGTGTATTCAACTGGTGATCCATCCCAGTCGTCCGGTCATACTGGCCATCTTTCTTAGCTTTCACATCGTCATTCCATGTTGTGACCGTCTTTTCGAGTTCACTACTTGAAACATTCAACTTCTTCGCTAAATCACCCAGGGTGGCCGCTGATTCAACCATCCCTTTCTTTTCGTACTGATTAATCGCGGTGACACGCTGCTTAACGCCACCATCGAATACGACATAGGCATATTGATCCGGTTGCTTGTTGATTGCGGCGGACACCACATCACGTGTGCCCATTTCGTTCGTGAAACGTTCACCCTTGGTATTCACCAAGATGCCGCCTTCACCACGAACCGCTTCACCAACTAAGTACGGTGGCTTTTGATAAACGGTTGGATGGATTTGAATCTTATCCATATCAACGGTATAACCACCTAAGTCGGTAATCATTTTAATCCCATCACCGGTACTACCGGCTTGATTAGTCGTGACGTATTTTGATAAATCAGGACGATACTTCTTGATCATCGCTTTGCTAGCTCCAAAACCACCTGTTGTGACGATGACGGCCTTAGAACTGATCGTTTTAGTCTTATCTTGATCAAACGTGACTTTCACACCAGAAACTTTTCCAGCGGCTTCATTGATTTTCTTAACATCCGCATTAACATAAATTGGAATCGATTGCTTTTTAACGTTTCTTAACAGGCCACTAACCAAATAGCCACCGACTGCTGACCCATCCGCTGGCCGATGCGTCCGTTTAACACTCATGCCACCAGTAATGGTTAAGTTCGTCAGCTTGATTCCCATGCCGTCCAGCCAATCGACCGCACTCGCCGAATGATCAACAAAGAACCGTAACATCTTTTTGTCATTGGTGCCATGGCCACCGGCTAAGGTTTCCTGATAGAACTTTTCGTTAGAATCCTTGATGCCAGCTTTTTTCTGGACCTTGGTCTCGGAAGCATTCATCCCCGATGACGCCTTCAAGGTATTCCCACCGACGACAGACATCTTTTCCAAGATAACTGGCTTCAAGCCTTTTTCTTTAGCTGCCAAGGCCGCCGACATGCCGGCACCCCCAGCACCAATGATAACCACGTCATATTTGGACTTGAGATCCTTCATTGACGAATATTGGGTCTTCGACGCCCCAGAAGTCACCTCAGTCTTTTTAGACGTCGCACTTTTACTGTGACGACTTGATTTAGAACTGCTTGAACTAGTATTCCCGCACCCAGCCAAGCTTGCTACTACCATGGTCAAACTGGCCATTAATGCCAACCCACGTGTCTTCATAACATTCCCCTCCAAAACGATATTTTTGATATTGTGAAGTGTTGAATTAATTGTAACATGAGTTAACTAACCAACGGAACCCCTTTATGGTAAGTATTTATTTTCATATTTAGTCAATAAAAAAGAGCTGACTAAGTTTCAGTTAGCTCATTGTTCACAATATTAACTTTCAATTCAATGCTGCAATCATGCCAGTAAGAAAATCCGCAGCGGTCCCAACAAATGCCTGCTGAGAGACTTTAAATATCGGGGCTTTTTCGTCTGGATTTACCGACAAAATATGCTTCGCGCCTGTCATCCCAAGGACATATTGTTCTGCACCTGAAATACCAATATTAATAATTACTTCAGGGGCGACCGTCGCGCCGTCAATACCAATCAATTGATTCTGACTAAATTGCTCTAATTTGGTCAACGGCTGTGTCACCGCAACTGCCGCGCCAATCCATTTTGCCAATTGTTGGGCTTGCAATAACACCGCTGGTTCTAAGGCACCTTGGCCAAGCACGATCAACCGTTTAGCAGCCTTGATCGAACCAACTGTCACGGGAACATCTTCCGTTAATCGGAGCGTTTTAACGACGCGGTGCAAATCAGCTACTTTAAGTCGTTTCGCAACCGCCACCGGTTGATCCGCAGTCAGCTGTTTGCGTTCATCAATTCCGAGAGCATGCCACCCCACTTGACGTGTCAATTGGGCTTTAGCCCCAGTCATCATCCCCAGCGCTTGGGCTTCACCCGTGAGCTGAGCCAGTGGCAACGCCTTAGTATAAGCAATCCCGCCAATGAGTTGGGCAGCCTGTTGCGTCATTACCAGGCTATTTTCCGCCGCTGTGACTGCCGCCATCGTGGCCGCAACTTCAAAGTCTTGCTTTTGATCGACCCGCTGAGCGGCATCCCAAGTTAACAGCTCACTGGTGTGCAACCGTATTGCCAATTCACCAGCCTGTTGTTGAATCAATGGCTCGTCACTTAAAAGGCCTTTACCAAGCGCGCGTTCATGAGCATAGCGTTTCACGACAGCCAACGTTCGTTGCCCCACGCCCACACTAATGGCACCGATAAAGATACGGGCTAAGGCATCGATATGTCGCGCGATGGTCATGCCTTGATCTTGATAGCCTAATATTTGTGACGTTGTCGCCGACACCCCATTTAAGCGTATTGTCGCCGCTGGGACACCGGGCAAGCCCGCCAACTGCACGGGTTCTAATACTCTGAGAGCCTTTTGCGTGGCTGGAACTAAGAATTGGAGGTGATTGCCACGAAAAGTGCGCGTCAAAACTAAATAGGCAGCCGCCTGTCCACCATTCACCACAAAACTTTTATCGCCGACCAGTGACCAATGCTCATCGGCTTGCTTTGAGGCACTCGTTTGACTGGCCTGTCGACCACCGCCATCTGGTTCCGTCACCGCAATCGCTAACGGCTTCGTCTTGGCAGCTTGTAGCGTTTCAGCAAACTGTGCTGGCTTGCCGTATAGCGTTAGCGCAGTGGCTGTGACCCAAGTTGTCGCCAGCATTACCGCGGCACTTACCGAGCCCTGCGCCACTGCCGCTACCGCCAAAGCTTGTGTGGAGAGATCAAGTTCTAGGCCAAATGGCTGTGCTAAGCCTAATTCAGGCAGGCCTTCTGTGACTAACAATTGGTAGGCTTCGGCACTCGCTTGACGTCCTTGCGCTAATTGTGCATCCAGTGGCGCTAACTTTTCCTGACTAAAGTTAGTTAAATGTTGCCATAGCGCTTGTTGTTCAGCAGTTAAATTCAAATCCATCCCGCGACCTCGCTTCATTGATTTACTAGCTCTAATTTACCACAATTTGCGAAAAAAGCCGTTATCTCTCGGCCAAACTTTATCGTTTCACACAATTTATGACCATTTTCTCGCCAGCAAAAAAGACTAGCCACCACTCGACGATTCCAAATAGTGACTAGCCTAAGTTGTTTGACTCTTTTCTGAGGATTGCGACGAGTTCAAGCTATTCTGGTTGCACAAAGCCATTTTCCAAGATTGCCATATACTGTTTGGCACGATCAACAATCCATTGGGCATCTAGCATTGTTTCAGCATCCGGATTAACGGCCATGTGTGCCTGAAACTCCGCAAAGATTTGCTGATAGACTCCCATAATTAACTGAATCACAGTTTCGCGATCCACTCCCGGTCGTAAGGGTAGCCGTTCGATCACTTTGCCGATCAAAACTTGTGATACTTGTAAGCTTTGGGCATATAGTTCTCGCAATTCACCTTGAATCTTGACCGGTAGCTTGTCAACATTACCGTACGCATTGATCATCAAGCGCATTTCATCAGGATGTTGCCGGCCAAATTCGGCTTTGTATTTCGTACTGCGAACCACTAAGGTCACCAAATCCGCTGGTGTCTTGAACGCTTGCGGATTAACCTCGGTTTTGATGCGCTCAGTTGCTGCCACCACTGTCTGAAAATACAGTTGTTGTTTGCTCCCATAATAATGGAAGATCAGCCCTTTTGAAACTTGTGCCACCACCGCAATTTGATCCGTCTTGGCCGCCGTATAACCATGTACAGCAAATTCATGCGTGGCGGCTGCTAGAATTCGAGTGACCTTTTCGGGGTCTTTGGGCGTTTCTTTCCGTGCCATTGCCCGCCTGCCTTTCTGCTACTGCGCCAAATCGCGCTGGCGATAGCCAATACTTGCTATCACTAATATTAGCACAGTTATCGCTAGCAACCACCAGTTGGTTGACCAATCAATCGCCTTCATAGGGACCTTATTGACAAAGCCTAACGGGGTCAGTTTTTTCGCCCACATCGGTAACTTGATTAGGCTGCCTAAATAGAGGGAGAAGAACCCATAAAGGACCCAAACCCAGGCTAAGTAACGCCATTTTGGCAACCATCCCGCCAAAAAGCTTGCAAACCCGATCATCACAAACATGGCTGGTAGATAAGCCAATAGGACCCGCCAATAGGTGGCCCATTTGATTGGATCAGTCATAACACTTGCCCCGGTCACGTACATGCCAACTAAACCGGCCAAGAAAACGAGGACCGCTTCTGCTAACGCGAAACTGGTATAGCTGGCCCAAACCTGCCAACGTGAGGTTGCCGTAGCATATAATTGATGCAAATAGCCTTTATTCTCATCGCTTACCAGTTTCAGCATCGTTTGAACGGCTGGAATTAGTGCCACAACCACAACAACGATGGCTAAAACGGCAATGAAATTCTTCACGATGACCCGATTAGCCGCAGCCAAGGCCGTTGCTCCTAAAAGTTGCTTAATCATTGGGTTACTTTTGGCCAAATCACCAATCGTATTAAAGATCGAGCCATAAGAGGCACCCAATGCTAAGCTACCTAGGGTCCAAGCAAACACACTGACTCTTGACTGTCGCCATAATAAGGTTGCGGGGCCGCGTAAGAAGGGCGTCGCGGTTCGTCGCCCTTGACGAGTCGCTAAGAGACCCGCACCTAAATCTCGGTGAGCATTCAACCATGCCGCTAAGCCGGCCAAAGCAAGGCCTAGTAGCATCATCCACAACACCGGGTACCAATTATTATTCTGATAAACGCTTAGCTTTTCAATCCAGCCAAATGGTACCCACCAAGTTGTTTTAGGATCACTGACATCCGTGCTCATTCGCGCCACATACATGACACCAAAAATCGCATAGCTCAGCATGGTCGTACCACTCGCACTATCCGCTAGTTGCGCCACCAGTAGTGTCAACATTCCGAACAACCAGCCCATCGCAGCTAGGCCGAAGCCAATCAGCCAATTACCAGCCGTATCCGCCCCCGGCATGCCAGCCACTTGCAGACCAAGGCCATATAAGATACCGATGACGAGATTTAACCCAGTCAACTCCGCGAACCCGGCCGTTAATGGGGCTAAGCGGCCAACCGAGTGCGCCCGGACTAACTCTAAAAGGCCGTCATCTTCTTCACCACGAGTTGTCGCCACCGCTAACATGATATTCATCACAATCATGATCAACGCCATGAAAACGACCATTTCAGTCGCAAATATTTTAGCCGTGTTATAGGGTGCTTTCGCGGTAAAAGCCCCAAATAGTGACACCATGGCGGGTGACTTCAGCGTTGTCACGATTGTATCGATTGCTTTTTGTGTGCCATAGATGCCATCGAATTTCGCTGCAATGGCGGTAAATAAGCCTGCCAAAGCAATCGTCCAGATCAAAATTTTCGTCCAGTCACGTTTTAAATTAAGGCGAATCAGTAGCCCGGTTCGTTTAAATAATTGTCCTGACATCACAAATCACTTCCCATCAGTGGCCCGTGCGTCATTTGGCGATTCGTAATAACGCATGAACAGGTCTTCCAAAGTTGGGGGTGTGCTGGTCAATGTCACTAACTTTTGAGCCGTTAAGTAACTCATCACTGCCGACAATTGGTCCGCATCTACCGCTAAGCTAACGTGATTTTCACCGTGTTTCGTCGTTAAACCGTGAACTCCTGGCAACGTTGCCAACTCGGTCAAAGGTTTCACCGTTTGTACCTCGATCGTCGTGCGCGTCAAATGGCGCATCTCAGCCAAGGTCCCCGTTTCAACGATCGCCCCTTCCCGAATAATACCAATCCGATCACACATCTTCTCAACTTCGGATAAAATATGACTCGAAAGTAGCACGCTCTTCCCCTGCGCTTTTAACTTCAAAACGTGTTCTTGAAACGTCTGCTCATTCAATGGATCTAGCCCAGACGTTGGTTCATCAAAAATATAAAAGTCAGCATCCGTGGAAAAAGCCGCAATCAACGCAACCTTTTGTCGATTGCCTTTCGAATAAGTTCGAGCTTTCTTACGCGGATCAAGACCAAATTCCTTGATCAAGGCATCCGTTTTAGCCGAATGTTTTTCGCCATTCAGTTTTAAAAAGAGGTCAATAATCTCACCACCACTCAAATTCGGCCATAAATAAACATCCCCGGGCACATACGCAATGTGCTGATGAATCGCAACACTGTGTTGCCAGACATCTTCGCCGAAAATCGTGGCCGAACCGCCACTCGCTTTCAAGATTCCTAATAAGACACGAATTGTCGTCGACTTTCCCGCTCCGTTCGGTCCAATAAAGCCAAAAACTTCTCCGGGATAGATGGCAAAATCAATGTTTTTCAACGCCTGAAACTTGCCAAAACGTTTTTGTAAATGCGAAATTTTTAATAATGGTGCTGTTGTTGTCATTGTGACTTCCCCCTAGCGTGTGTCGCGACCGCCTAACACACCCAGATTTTCTAATGCAGGAGCAATGATAATCCTTGTTGACTCACAAGTCAATGACTGGTGAGTCAATTTAATTACAAAAATAATCAGCGCCTCTGCATTGCCGTAATAGCAAGCTTTAACCAACTACAAATTCACTTTCTAAACAAAAAAAGTCTGAGGATTATCCCCAGACTCAACTTGTTTCAGCTTAAAAAATCGTTGGCACTAAACCACCATCTGCTCGCAGGGCTTCACCAGAAAAACTGCTGGCAAACGGACTCGCCACAAAGACGGTCAAACGACCAATTTCGGCTGGCCGAATCAATCGTTGAATCTGTGACAAAGGCCGATGATGGGTCATAAAATCATGTTCCCATTGATCGGCTGGTAAGTCTGACTCAGCATACATCTTATTGAGCATCTGTTGTACGCCTTCGGTTAAAGTCGATCCCGGCATCACCGTGTTCACGGTCACATGAGTCCCAACCGTAAGTTTTGACAAGCTCTTCGCTAAAGACAGATTCATCGATTTCGTCATTGAATATTGGGGCATCTCACCGGATGGCATGACGGCTTCTTCACTCGCAATAAAAATAATCCGGCCAAAATCATTCGCTAACATCCCTGGTAAATAATGCCGTGCTAAGCGGTTTCCCGACAAAACATTCACTTTAAAGAACCGTTCCCAAGTGGCATCATCGATGGCATCGTAGGTCATTGGGGCAAAAATCCCCATGTTGTTGACGAGGACGTCCACCGTGGGGACCAGTTTGAACAGTTCTTCAGCAGCGGCCTGATCACTAATGTCAAACGGCGCCGCAATCGGCTTCGTTGCCGGATAAGCTGCCGCTAAGTCATCAACCACGCCTTGCACCGTGTCCGCGCGACGCCCATTAATGACCACATCCGCACCTTCTTTAGCAAAGGCGGTGGCAATTGCGCGACCGATCCCTTTGGTCGACCCGGTCACCAACACCCGCTTATGTGTCAAACCCATTTCCATCTGTAAAATCCTCCGTTCAAATTAATTTTCTGCCTAAGCTTAGCGGTTACGCCGTCTAAATACAACTAATGTCCCCTAGAAACAAAATAAGCCTAGGCCGTCAGCCCAGACTTACTCATTTTGTATGTACGCGTTTTATTCCGCGCTGGTTTTAGCATATTCTTCCAAGATTGGTTTGACATAGCGTTCTTCAGCTTGCTTCCGCGCTAAAATAGCATCATCCATATCAGCGAATTGTTGATTCAAAACTAAATGACCACGATACATTAATCGTGCCACCCATTTTTGTGAACAACGATCAAAAGAAACGCCAATCACACCGCTCCGATTGCGACTGTTAGGCTTCAGGCGATCCACTGAAGTCCCTTGATATAATGGCAAATTATCACTACGACCCATATTTTGGCGTGTCTTTGGATTTTCAAAAATATTTTTCCGACTAACGTCCGCTCGCAAGCAACCACAACTCTTGGTAATACCTTTGCGTAAACGATAGCTATCGACGACGACTTGCCGACCACATGAACATTGACACAACCACCGGGCATTCCCGTTTGGCGCGCTTTCAGCACGTTCAACGACGGTTAATCGGCTATACGTCTCACCTGTTAAATCTTTTAGTCGCATCAAAATCACCTCGATTTTCTTCTAGTTCTTGGTACCGCACCCGTTACCAATTGAACTTAACTATAATTTATACTGATTTTATGAAAATAGTATGACGAATACAAAAACATTCATAGTATTATTTATTGATATTTTAATTTAGCAGTCAAATTTAGAAAACACTCAACCCATACCAGCTTTAGTCATACATTAGGATACTACTATTTTTATTTAATGTCACTCAATATTATTTATATAATAATTATTTAAGGATTGCATTGAATTTTAGCCCCAAATAAAACCACAAAATGAGTCTGGCATTTAGTCCAGACTCATTTTGCAGTTCTTGATAGTTCATCAAAATGACCGATAGAAGGCCACGTTCATTTTCAAAGCTAACCACTAAATAATCCAACCAAGCGGCGCCAATCCCAGCCAACTCATCACATTCACCGTGGTTTCAGTCGGGACAACTGGTCGTAAAACTTGCTTGATCTCACTTTCAGAGGCTAGCGTCTGTAAGTCATACCAACACATGCCCTTGTGGCTACGACCAACTAAGTGCCAACGTCCTAGCGACTTCAAAGCGTCGGTATCTAGATCTGTTTTCAATGGCTCGAGAAAGACGTGCATGGTCGGCATCCAAGCGCCATCGTAGCTCTGGGTCTCACGACGTAAAATAACAATTTGGTTTTGTAAATTTTTAGCACTTAGGAAAAAGCGGAAAATCACGTAAATGCCAAAGAAGACATAGATCATTGCTAGTAAGAGTTGCGCCCCACTAGTCATCGTGAAAATTAAGACCCCCAAAAAGCCAACGCCAAGATAGATCAACAAATTAATCATATTCAAGGCTTTATCCCGCATACCAAGTGCAACTTTTAACCGCATCCGCGGATCACCTGGCGAGACTTGGGCAGCCACAACTTCCGGTTGATCACTTCCGGTATACACCACTTGAATATCAGGTTTCTCCACTTGCACGGTCGCCAACACTTGAAAGACCTGATTAGCTTGGGTGATTTCCGCGACGAATTCCGTCGGGACATACTCACTAAAGAGTCGATAAATTTGTTTCACATGCTTAAAGTGGTACCAATTTCCATGAATTCCAGCCAGCAACCAGCCGCTTTTAGCCAGTTTATTGAGCCAAGTTAATTCTTGACCAGAGCCCTTGATTAAGAACCGATATCGCCACATTCTACCGCCACCTCAGATATTAAGTTAGGCAAAGTCACAAGTGGCATAGCGCTATGATAACGCTACACAGCATTAAAGGAACCAACCAATCGGTGCCATGCCTAACCAACTCATCACATTGACCGTTGCGTCAGTTGGGACTACTGGGTGTAGAACCTGCTTGATTTCGCTTTCGGAAGCGAGTGTCTGTAGATCATACCAATAGGCGCCCTTACGACTGTGACCAACTAATTGCCAACGTCCCAGTGATTTCAACGCTTCAGTATCCAGATCAGTCGTCAATGGGTCAATAAAGACGTGCATGGTTGGCATCCAAGCGCCATCATAACTTTGCGTATCACGACGTAAAATCGCAATTTGTTTTTGTAAGTTTTTAGCGCTGAGGACAAACCGAAATGCGACGAGCAACCCAATCAATGCATAGGCACCAATTAAATCCATCTGAATCGGATTATTCATCGTAAAGACTAGCACGGCCAGAAAACCAACTCCCAGATAGATGATTAAATTCATCGTATTCATGGCTTTATCCCGCATGCCTAGCGCAACTTTCAAACGCATCTGCGGATCACCTGGTGACACTTGGGCAGCGACAACTTCTGGTTGGGTGCTCCCGGTATACACCACTTGAATGTCGGGCTTTGCCACTTGCACGGTCGCCAAAACTTGAAAGACCTGATCAGCCTGGGTGATCTCCGCAACTAATTCCGTCGGCACATACTCACTAAAGAGCCGGTAAGTTTGTTTCACATGCTTAAAGTGATACCAATTTCCCCGAATACCGGCTAACAACCATCCCCGCTTAGCCAGCTTATTTAACCATTTTAATTCTTGACCAGAACCTTTGATTAAAAATCGATGTCGCCACATACTACCGCTTCCCCGTTTTGTTAATTAAGTTACTTATAGATAACCAATTGGTGCGAGTCCCAAGAAACTAACCACTTTAACCGTGGTCCCTTTAGGAGCAATGGCCATGACTGCATCCCGAATTTCTATTTCACTCGCTAACGATTGCACATCGTACCAATATGACCCCTTTTTATCGTGTCCAACCAGTCGCCATTCCCCGAGACTGGCAACCTTTTCCAGATCCAAATCTGCTGGCAAATGTTCCAGAAACACATGATTCGTGGGCCGCCAAGCGCCGTTATAATTTTGTGTTTCACGCCGCAACCGTGCAACTATCGTATGAACCTTAGCTGATTGCATTGCAAAAAATGCCACGCAGAGTACCCAGATACTGATCATCGAATCGCCAACTGCGTCCGGAATACCATCCTTGGTCACAATGATTGACCCGATGATAATAACCAAGCCCATGAAAAGCGCAATATCCATCTCATTCAAATAGCGTAACCGCGTGGCAACCGCAATTTTGAGTTCTAATGGCGCGTCCTGATGATCCACTCGCGATTGCTGCAATTGTGGGTGTAAACTACCGGTATAAACGACTTGTGCTTTAGCGACAGTCAATGGCACTTTGGTTAACACCTTAAAAACATGTTCGTGGGTCGTCAATGTTTCGGCGACTTCATTTGGCACGTACTCACTCAAAATTCGATAATGCGCTGTGGTTCGTTCAAACTTATACCAGTTGCCATTAATCTGCGTCAAAAGCCACCCGTCAGCTGCGAGTTTATTTAGCCAAGTTAATTCAGGCGCTGAGCCTTTAATCAGCACTCGATAACGTCGCATGCTTATCACTTCCCGTTACAGCAAACTAGTCTCCCCCTAGTTCGCCGCTTAATCTGCTTTTAAATCCTCGTTTTCAATAATCTCAGTCAATAACTTTAACCGGTCGCGCTCCGCCATTAATAGCGCTTCACCGCTCCCGGTAATCTCATACACGTGCACGTCATCGCTATCGACCCGTTCCGTCATCAAATAATCTTTGGTCATTGCATGCAAATTAGTAAATAAAGTGCCCAATCCCAGTTGTAATTGATTATGAGTTAACGTCGCGATTTTTTTAGGAATGTCGTCGCTCTTAATTGGTTTCCGGACACTAACTAAAGTTAAAAAAGCGGCTTCGGTCATTGGTTCATACTTATCGATTAACCGTTGATAAAAGTTTCCAGCCATAATACGGTCTCCTCCTTTTGATTTAAGAAAGCGCTTACTTTACCTCAAATTATGCACCTCTTATTTCTTGATTGCAAACCCCAATAAATCACTGTTTACCGGCCATCAATTATAAAATTCATGCCCAAAAAAAGACTCGTTAACGAGCCTTCATAAAATTAGGTCACTGTAAGATTGGCCATCTCCGTGGACCAGCTCGTTCGCTGTGAGGCAGCCCTGCAGCCAAAGAACGGTCTGCAGTGCGCTTTCAAGCCGAAGCCCACGTCTTTTAAAAGTCGGCCAGACACTAACCTGGGTAAAACCGCCCAGCTAAGTGTCTTGACACGGCGAACGAACTGGTCCACTCCGACATCAAATAGTGCTTCAGACAAAGACAAAATTCAGTCAAAACGAAAAATTGATATTAAGGACACTACTTAGCGCAGGGCGGTCTGAATGATGCTCAGTGGTGAAATTTCTCTTTGCTGGTGAAGTTTCCAGCTTAGAGAAAGCCCGGCTTGTGAGACCGCCCTTTGGCTCACAAACGTGGCCACCACGTTCCAGCATCGATCCAGGCCAACCGGAGCGGCAAGTTAGCTGGATCTAATCTATAAACAATACGCTAATGCACCTGAACATCCGCGACAACAGTACTACTATCATATGGGAAATGTGATTCTGAAACTTCAAATGGTTGACCATCGTCCGTATAACTGACCTGATTGATCACTAACACGGGATCATCAAGTTCAGCACCCATGGCTTCCACATCTTCATCGGTCGCTTTGGCCGCAGAAATCAAGCGGTGCGTGCCCGCAATCGACATACCACGTTCTTTTTCTAAGTACCCATAAATCGAGCCTTCCAAGACTTGTTTGGTTAAAGTCACAATACTGGTTGGCATGATCGTATGTTCATAGGCCCAAACTTTGCCTTCGACATATCGGGTCCGTCGAATGACATAAACTGGGTCCATGGTATCAATCATTAATTGTTCAGCTTCACGCGCCGTTGGCAGCCGGGCTTCCAATTCCAAAACTTTACTGGTAACCTTTTTACCTTGGTTCGTTCGGGTCGTTCCTAATGGGCGGTCCACTTGTGTTTCTTGTCGTGTATTCGTTAAGCCAAAATCTTTACGCACAAAAGTCCCCGCACCCCGCTTCGAGTAAACCATCCCTTCAATAATTAACAGTTGAATGGCCTTGTGAATCGTAATCCGGGTTGTATCAAACGTCGCTGCCAGTTTATTTTGGTCAGGCATGAGCTCCCCAGGCGCATATTTACCACTTTTAATGTCCTGACGTAAGCTGTCAGCGATTGCTTCATACTTATAAGCCAAATTAGTCACATTCTTTCTTCGATAACTTCTTGTCAAATAGTTTACCCCATTTCATACCCAAAAGGAAACATTTGTATATACTTTTTATTCAAAATATCATTTTTACTCATTAAGAACTTAAATTGACCGTCACAACTGATAAGCCGCTATAATGAGAGAAAGAGACGAGTACAGCTGATATTTTGTCAGCCGGTCGATCGTCGTAATCACATTTAGGACGATCGTTGCTTCGATTAATTCGGCAACGCATTAGTCACTTTTCGTGATGACGACGAGATTCGCCTTTCAAACACAAAATATGAGGTGACTATTAATGGAAGTCCACAGTTTAACACTTGATCAAGACGCCGTCATCTACTCCGCTGCAATTAAAGCCCTCGCGGATTTCACACCGGAAGTTGACGTCGATTTTTCTAAAATGAGCAATCATGAAGAAGCTAAAATTCTCGCTAAGGCGACTACTGATCAATTCTTACCAGTTTTCGAAAAATTATTAGAACAGGGCTATGCTAAGGCAATCTCTAAAGGCCAATTAGCCGAATGGGGTGCCTATTATATGGCTCACAAAGTCCATAACAAATGAATTAACCGGTCAATATGCATGTAACCGGCTTCATTTGTTCGGGTTTGCTTGCTTATCAGCTCAGTTTGGCGTATGCTATGATAAGTTAAATTCAGATGAGAAAAAGCTGTGACAAGATGAGTAAGCGTGTCGTTGTCCTAAGAGAGTCGTGTTTGGTGTAAACGATGGCAACTCGCGTTGAAGATGGTCTTGAAGAAGCTGCTAGGCTCAGTCTAGCCGGAGCGATCCGTTACCATCACGAGAAGTCCGAGTCATCGGAAAAACTAGGTGGTACCGCGCTAACGCGTCCTTGAAAGCACTTGCTTTCGGGCGCGTTTTTTGTTGGCCTTAAATCGTCTCATTTAGCTGCCATTATTTTTGTTACTACTATCTATCATTAGGGAGTGTTTTCGTTATGCAAAATAAGCAATCTAATTCAATTCGTACCGTCGTTGCCACCGGGATCGGTGCCGCCGTGATATTTGTTCTTATGAAGTTCGTCGCGATTCCAACCGGGATTCCCAACACCCAAGTCAATGTTGCTATCGGTTTTCTCGCCTTGCTAGGGGCTATCTTTGGCCCCGTTGCAGCTGGACTGGCCGGCTTTATTGGACATGCTTTGAATGATTTCGTGACTTATGGCTCACCTTGGTGGACTTGGGTCATTGTTGATGGTTTAATTGGGGTCGCCTTTGGTTTAGCCAAGAATCACCTTAAAATTGAAACCGGAGTTTTAGGCAAAGCCAAATTAATCTGGTTTAACATTTATCAAATTATCGTTAACTTTATCGGTTGGGTTCTTTTAGCTCCAACCGGTGATATCATTATTTATCATGAACCAGCTAATAAAGTCTACATCCAAGGCATCACAACTTGGCTCATAGACTCAATCTCAGTTGCCGTCATTGGGACGATTTTGCTCGTCTTATACGCGCGGACGCGAACTCAACACGGGAGCTTAACAAAGGAACGTTAACATTATGACTGCACCGATTATTAGTTTTAAAGATTTTTCATTTCAATACGATAGTCAAACTGAGCCGACTTTGCGCCATCTAAATCTAGACATTTATCCCGGTGAAAAAGTCCTCATTGCGGGACCTTCTGGTTCTGGTAAGTCCACGTTGGGTCGTTGCCTAAATGGGCTGATTCCCCAATCCTACCCGGGCAAAATGAGTGGTCAAGTCTTCATCAACGGCCAAGAAATTCAGACCAGTTCTATTTTTGACTTATCACTGCAAGTCGGGACCGTTTTACAAGACCCTGACAGTCAGTTTGTTGGTCTGACCGTCGTTGAAGATATGGCGTTCTCACTCGAAAATGATCAGCGAACTCAGGCCGACATGCGCGCAGCTACTGCCAAATGGGCTCAGACACTAGATTTACAAAATTTATTGACCCATCGACCACAAGAATTGTCTGGCGGTCAAAAGCAACGGGTCGCCATGGCGGGTGTCTTAATCGACAATAGCAAGATTTTGTTATTCGATGAACCTTTAGCGAGTCTCGATCCCGCTTCTGGTAAGGCTTCTATGGCACTCATAGAGCAATTAACGCATACCGAAGATCTAACCGTCATTATTATCGAGCACCGGATTGAAGATGTGCTCCAGCAACCGATCGACCGCTTAGTTGTCATGCAAGAGGGACGAATTGTCGCTAATGATCAGCCAGAACCAATTCTCCGGCAATCATTGATGGCTCAATTGGGATTGCGTGAACCATTATATCTCTCAGCGTTACTACACGCTGGCATTGATCTAACTGCTTGCCAGCATTTAGACAACTTGGCCAAATTAACTGGGCCTAACTTGACTGAAAGACTACAACAATGGGCCACCGGGGTGACCTTAAATCCACCTGTAACTCATTCGAAGCCACTATTGACCATCGATCAGTTGTGCTTCGGCTATGACCCGCACCAACCCATTATCGACCAGCTATCACTCACGCTCCATCGCGGTGAGATGATCAGTCTTGTCGGGCAAAATGGGACTGGTAAATCAACATTAAGTAACTTGATTACTGGCTTTTTAACGCCACAGGGTGGAACCATGACTTTCGATGGTCAGTCGCTCGCTGAGTTGTCGGTCAAGGAACGGGCTGACCACATCGGCTACATTCTTCAAGATCCCAATCAGATGATCTCCAAAACGCTGATTTTTGATGAAGTAGCCACTGGTCTCGTTTTGCGCGGCCTTGACGAGCTAACGATCGAAAAACGAGTTCTCGCGACCTTGAAGGTTTGTGGTCTCTATGAATTTCGGCACTGGCCGATCTCAGCACTTAGCTTCGGTCAAAAGAAACGGGTCACGATTGCGGCCATCTTAGTCCTCGAACCCACCATGTTGATTCTTGATGAACCGACTGCCGGGCAGGATTTACAGCATTATACGGAAATGATGAACTTTTTAACAAAGATCAATCACGAACAAGGTATGACGATCATGCTGATTACCCACGATATGCACCTGATGCTCGAATACACCGACCGGACCATCGTTCTCGGACACGGCCAAGTCTTAATGGACGCCGCGCCAGCTGACGTTTTGACTAACGATGCCATTATTGAACAAGCGTCATTAGCCAAAACAAGTCTCTACACCTTGGCCGAACGTCACCACATTGCGCCAACTGAATTCGTCGCCAAATTTGTCCAAGCCGAACGGGAGGCGCGCTAATGCAATCGCAACTTTTAATTGGTTACGCTGATCGCCACACTTTCCTCAACCGGCTGAGTGGCAGCACTAAATTACTCTGTTTCGTCGGTTTGTCGATTATTGGGATGATGACTTATGATACCCGCTATCTCATTGGGATCATGCTCTTTTCACTCGTCATCTTTCATTTTTCAAAAATCAAAGCCAGCGAAATCTCATTTGTCGTTAGCGTTATTATCGGCTTCTCCGTGCTAAATCTGGTAATGGTTTACGTCTTTGCGCCTCACTATGGCGTCACCATCTATGGGACTGAACATCTGCTGCTTGGCAGCAATCAGCATTATTTTAACCTGACCACCGAGCAACTTTTTTATGAGTTCAACTTATTGCTGAAGTATACTTTTGCCGTGCCGTTAGCCTTAATTTTTCTGATGACGACTAATCCGAGTGAATTTGCAGCTAGTTTAAATAAGATCGGCATCTCATATCGGATCAGCTACTCCGTGGCCATTGCGCTTCGTTACATTCCAGACGTCCAAAGTGACTACCGAACAATTAGTTTAGCCCAACAAGCACGAGGCTTCGAAATTTCTAAGAAAGCTAAATTCATGACCCGCGTTCGCGGTGGTATTCAAATTCTCTTACCACTAATTTTCTCTAGTCTTGACCGCATCGAAATAATCAGTCAGGCAATGGAATTGCGGCGATTTGGTAAAGGCAAACACCGTAGTTGGTATATGGCGCAGCGATTTAAGACTAACGATTATTTAGCCTTAGGCGTCGTGGCATTATTGATTGGTTTGGGCATTTTTCTCTTCCACGTCAACGGGGGTCGCTTCTGGAATCCATTTAAATAGGCTCGGCCAACTGTGAAATCCCACCTACACCACTGCCCATTAGGCTAAGATTTACGCCACAGAATAAAAATCTGTGGCGTTTTTTGATTATTTTTAAAAAAAAATTTGTTTTCGAAAAGGCTTTCATTTCAATGGTTGAAAGCGATTACATATTATTATATTTATAAAAGACTATACAAATAGCGATAAAAGGATTGTTTTTAATACCAATTCAGTTTATACTATCCAATGTTAAGGAAAGCGCTTCCTGTACGTTTCAGATTGGAGGAGAATATGTCAGTTTCACGTAAAATGCCCACAGATTTTTTCTGGGGCAATTCAGTTTCAAGTATGCAGACCGAAGGCGCCTGGAATATCGATGGTAAGGGATTGTCCGTTTATGATGTCCGTCCCGCAACCGAAAATACTGCCGATTGGCATGACGCCATCGATGAATATCATCGCTATGATGAAGATCTCGATCTGATGAAATCGATGCACATGAACATGTACCGGATTCAAGTTTCTTGGTCACGAGTCGTTCCAGATGGTGATGGCGCCTTTAATGAAGCTGGTTTAGCTTTTTATGACCGGCTCGTCAACGCCATGCTCAAACGTGGCATTACCCCGATGATCTGTCTCTATCACTTTGACATGCCATTAGCTTTGGCACAAAAAGAAAACGGATTCATGTCGCGGCACACGGTTGATGCTTTTGTCCGTTTTGGTAAAAAAGTGATTGACCATTTCGCAGATCGCGTGAAGTATTGGATTACGTTCAACGAACACAACCTTTATTTCAGCGATGAAGTTTTCAATATTTCTGGTTACACCAAGGGTGATCGTTCCCTCAACGATATGTATACGATCTTCCATCACACGATGCTCGCTCATGCGCAATTGGATGCGTACGTTCACGAACATTATGCTAATTTAAAGTTCGGCGGAATGTTAGCGGATACACCGGTTTATCCGGCCACTGCTAAACCGAATGATGTCTTTGCTGCTCGGCAATTGGATCAATTTTCCAATCAAAATTTGAACGAAGCGTTCGTCTACGGTCATTATGACCACGAAGTTTTAACCTATATCAAGAATCATGATATCGATTACGACTTGCAGCCTGGCGATGATGAAATTCTCGCCAAGATGCACGCGGACTTTATTTCATTCAGCTATTATCGCACCACTACGATCAATGCCGATAAGATTCCAGCAGGGACAGCGCCCAATCGTTATTTAAATTACGGGAGTGAAAGCAACCGTTTTCTAGATACCAACGAATGGGACTGGACCATCGATCCGCTTGGTTTTCGTACCTTGATTACCGACCTATACAATCGTTACCAAGTTCCCGTTTTCCCCATTGAAAATGGGATTGGGATCAGCGAGCACTGGGACGGCCAGCATATGATTGAAGATGACCTGCGAATCAAGTATCACGCTGAACACATCAAAGCGATGAAGGATGCCATGTTTATCGACGGCGCCAAGGTCTTAGGTTACCTTGGCTGGGGATTGATTGACATTCCGAGTTCACATGCTGATATTGAAAAACGTTACGGGGTCGTTTATGTTAACCGCAGTAACCACGATTTGAAAGACTTAAAACGGGTTCCCAAAAAGTCCTTCTATTGGTTACAAGCATTACTAGAAAAAAACGGAGATGAATTGTAATGGATAATACGCAAAGTAAAAGTGCGTTTAGTAATTTCATTAACAACAAAATTTTGCCACCGGTCATGAAGTTCGTTAACACCAAACCGGTTAAAGCTTTACAAGATGGGATGGTTTACGCCCTACCATTTATCATTATTGGGTCAGTCTTCTTGATCTTATCAAATATTCCTATTCCAGCTGTCGCTGCCGCAATGAAGGCTTCTGGCTGGTCAGCATTCTTCAACCAAGCCTACACTGCTACCTTCGGGATCATGGCACTTTGGGCTGCCGTTGGGATTGCCTATGTTTATGTTCGGAATGAAGGTTATGAAGCGTTACCTGCCGGATTAACTTCCATGGCAACTTTCTTAATTCTCCAAACTTTGAACATCGCTAACCCATTAGTTGGTGCAATGGGCAAAGCTGGTACCGGGATTACCAACGCCGCTGGTAAAACAGTGATGTCTGGGTCTGCCGTTGCTGCCAACATTGACAAATTACCACATGCCTTACAAGGTTTCTTAACGGCCCCAGTTACTGGTGTCATTAACATTACTTGGCTTGGTGGCCAAGGGATGATTGCCGCTATCCTTTGTGGGATTTTAGTTGGTTGGGCTTACTCCGCTATGATTCGTAAAGGCTGGAAGATTACCTTACCAGAACAAGTTCCAGCAAGTGTTGCTAACCAATTTACAGCTATGATTCCTGCCGGCATTATTTTAATTGTCGCAATGTTAATCTACGCCGCCTTCTCTGCTTTTGGGAACACCGACGTTTTGCAATTAATCTACAAATTACTTCAAACACCACTCCAAGGCTTATCTGATTCCTTTGGTGGTGCGATCATCATCGCCTTCTTAGTACCATTCTTCTGGTTCTTCGGGGTCCATGGTGGTTTGATTATGGGTGGTATTACTAGTGGGATCTTAATTCCTAACACTTTTGATAACGCTGCTTTATATAAAGCTGGTAAATTGACTATCGCACAAGGTGCCCATGTTGTTACCAACGAATTCTACAATAACTTTATTAACTTAACTGGTTCTGGGATTACCATTGGGTTGGTTGTCTTCACTTTAGTTGCCGCCCACTCAGTTCAATTTAAGACCATTGGTAAAATTGAATTGGTTCCAGCTTTATTCAACATTAACGAACCATTCCTGTTTGGTTTACCAATCGTTATGAACCCATTCTTGGCTATTCCATTCTTCTTGACACCAGTGATCGTTGCGGCTTCCACTTACTTGGTTATCCGCTTCGGGATTATTCCACCATTAAATGGTTTCGCTGCGCCTTGGACGACTCCAGCTATTATTTCCGGTTTCTTAATCGGTGGCTGGAAGATGGCTATCTGGCAAACAATCACCTTGTTGATGTCTGTCGGAATCTACTTCCCATTTGCTAAGAAGTATGATGCTATCTTGACGAAACAAGAACATGACAAAGAAGTTGCTAAAGCTGCTGCCGGTGACGCCGAAGTTGCTAAGTAACATTTCGGATTTTGAAAGGATTTAATTATTATGGCTGAAAAAACAATTATGTTGGCTTGCTCAGCCGGTATGTCAACTTCACTCTTAGTTTCCAAGATGGAAGCGGCTGCCAAAGCTGATGGCGTTGATTACAAGATCTTTGCGACCGCCTCATCTGATATTGATCATCAATTGAATAGTGAGAACAAACCAGACGTCTTGCTACTTGGACCACAAATTGGTTATATGTCTGCCGATGTCAAAAAGAAAACCGACAAAGCCGGCATTCCAATGGCCATGATTAATATGCAAGATTACGGCATGATGAACGGTGAAGCCGTTCTGACCAGTGCCGAAAAACTACTTGGCGACAAGTAACACATATAACAAGAAAATTGTGATACAGAAAAGTTTTCAAGAAACACGAAAATACTAAGTTTAGAGGCATAAGAGTTATCCGACGGGATGCTCTTATGCCTCTATTACTTTATAGCAGTAGTGGAAGAGACAGGCCGTGGGCTCTTTGGGTGCTTACGTGCATTCAGTGTCAATCATAGACGGTCAGTTATTTGGTGCTTACCACCCATGCCAGGCCCACGCAAAAAGTGCCTAGCCACAAGGCAGCTAGGCACCAAAAAACAACTGACTACCAACAACAGTTGACAAAGAATTATTACTTTCCAGAAGAGCCATCGTGAAATCCTTGATTAAGCGAAGTAATGAAGGAAGGATCGCAAATCAAGTAAATAATGAAAACTATAATAATGGCAACCAAAAAAGTTCTAATTGGATGACTCTTAATCATGCTTATTGTTTTACTAAACATTAACAGATACCTTACCTTCTACATTTAAATTAATGTGCCGATAATCAATACAGAGTCGGCGAGCCAATGTATATAGATGGAACTCCGTAAAGTATTTGCAGATCGCCACGAAGCCGTCATCGGATAACGCGTAATACCGACTATTAAGGGATAAATCAAATTAAAATGATAGTGCGGAATGTGTAAAGAACCAAATAGTATACACCCCATTATATTGACAATAGGCCACGCAAATTTTTTTAGTTTCGTTTGCGATAGTAAGTGAATCATTGGTACTGAAATTGAGGCCATTCCAACTTCCTCGCCAACTATAGATACCATCATTGTAAAGATTATCCATATTCTTTCGATTAAAGGATAATCTATCCCGCTTGCATTGATATTTAATGGTGCATTATTGGGATTTAATGGTACATTGTTGACCGACGTCAGACCTTGAGGATAAATAATACTTATAAACACGATAACCACCAGTTGCATAACAAACATCAAAAGCGCATATTTTAACAATATGCGCAATTTTGGCGAAGACAACGGCTGAAAAAACAGTTTTAGATTTGAAAAACCATATAGTATTATCAAACTAACTATTCCAGCCATAAACATTGTCAACCAATTGAGATGATAATCAAGAAAGATTGCACCCAAATACCCAGCAATAAATAAGATTAACACTATGGGGTAATATTTTCTTTTGGAATTTAATTCTACCATCTATTAGGCTCCAAGCCACCAGTTACTAACCGTTCAAGAGTCCCAAATGCATATTCTGCTTTATTGGTGTGACTTCCTTTCTTATTTCCACCAGAAATATTTTCTTCAGTATCGACGTTTAACACTTCAAATTTATTTAAAACATCTAATTTATTTTCCATAATATCTCCTTAACCTAGACTAAACTACTAGCCATGAAAGATTCCTTTTTCGCCATCATAAAAGCCACTTCTGAGACTACGCCAGAAGCTTTTCCAACTGCCACCAACAACAGTGTTCAGCTCATTATTGGAAACAGGTGCAAATACATCTACTGTATTCAATTCCTCAATCATCTTCATTTTAACGCATCCCCTTTATTAAAATGATTTTACAAACACAGATAACTTCTTCTGCGTAATATAATGTATGAGAATCCCCCTACAACAGCATTGTAGGTCTTTCCAGATGTCAATACAATATACCAATATATTCATCCCACTTCCCATTCAATCAAAATTATGCTACCGTTATTTATCGAATAACTGGATTGGATGTGCATGATATGACTAAAAAACCATTATGCTAGCATGTGCCGGTGGAATGTCCACTTCACTGTTAGTGACAAAAATGAAGGCTGCTGCTAAAGCTAACGATGCTGACTATCAAATCTTTGCCACGGCAGCAGCAGAGATTCGAGACCGCTTAACTGGTGATCAGCGCCCAGATGTCCTCTTGCTTGGCCCACAAATTCGCTACATTGCCGACAAGACCCAAGCATTAGCAGATCAAGTTGGTGTTCCTATGGCAGTCATCAATATGCATGATTACGGCACCATGAATGGCGTTAATGTCTTAAAAACGGCTGAACAATTAATTAAGCCATAGTCGATTGCGTGACTAACTGGCTTGGCAGACGATTATCAGCACAATCGTAACCATCATATTTATTAAAAGAACTTATTAATTGTCCGTCTCCGTTGACCAGCACGTTCACCGTGGAACACCCTGGGTAAAAATGTCTCGATACGGCAAACGAGCTGGCCCACTACAACGTCCGATAATAGTTTGAGTCAATAGAATATTGATAAATATGCTAATAATGAAAGATCAATTGATAGTAGAATCACTGACTAGTGCAGGGCGGGCTGGATGATGCTCAGTGGTGAAATTTCTCTTTGCTGGTGAATTTCCAGCTTAGAGAAAGCCCGGCTTGTGAGACCGCACTCTGGCTCACAAACGTGGCCACCACGTTCCAGCATCAGTCCAGACCAACCGGAACGGCATCTAAGCGGATACTTATAAATATAATAGCTACGATACACAAGCTTCGATAACACCAAAAGGCACCTGGATTTCGTATCCAGATGCCTTTTTCATCTGTTATTTTGTCCTATCATAGCCCAAACCCCAGAACTTTTTCTATTATGTTTACCGTTCAGTCAAATTCAGACAAGTTCAATCAACCTAATCGCAACTATTCCGTCAACAGCATCTTCAACTGAGCTAACGCCGCTTGGTGGTCACCAGAATGCTGTTTGGCAATGTAGTAATAAGCTAAGGTCTCCTCATTTAAAGCCTGTTTGGGTGCCGAAAGTTGATATATCTGCTTGAATCGTTGAATAAAAGTGTCCAGATCTAGACTCGTCGCTAGTTCTCGGCGGCAAAATTCACGCAATTCTGAACGTCGCAATCGGGTTCGTGGCAAACACCTTAATTTTGGGCTAGCTTCCAAGCGTTGTCTCAACTGAGAGGCCAGTTCAGTATCCGCATGAGTCGTTAGCCAAGCCTGAATATGGTCGACTGAAGTCAGTTCAGTGGCTTGTTTCAATTCTGCTAAAGTTAGTTTTGTCCCCCAACGTGTCGCTAATAGCCGCTCCCAATCAGCCAATTGATCTGCTTTTTGGTGATAATTCCAGCCCCAACAACTGTTGAAAACATCATCATAAAAACGCGTCGTTTGTTGGGCATCCAGTTGTTGCGTCTGCTGATCCAATGCGGCAACGAATTGTCGATCAAGCATCGCTAACCGCCGGACCTGAATCTGGTGTGTTTGCGCATATTCCGTCACCATTAAGCCAAATTGATACGCATTCACCAACGGCCGTTTGGTCGCTGGTGGGGTTAGTTGACTAAATTGCTGTTTGGCAGCCGGGCGCGTCGGGCGCTGGACAATAATTCCCGCCAGTTGTCGTAAATATTGACGGTAAGCCTGACTCTGGCGTAAATCCTGTTCCGCTGACTGAGCAACTTGCTGGGCCGTTTCTCGTTGTTGTCGTTGTGTCGCGACTTTTTTGGCAGCCTGAGCCGCTTGTTGTGCGGTCACAGTCGCCGTTTCTAGTGCCACTAATTCAGTGTATCGTTTTAAATTAGGTGCCAATGCCGTTAATGGCAACGTTTGCGTCCGCCGCTTTAAGTAAGTCGTCACTGTCTGACTCGTTTCATGACGAACCAATTGAGCTTGGGCCTGATGAGTTGCTGGTAATGCCGTAAACCAAGGTTGCTTGAACATGATTACTGGAATAGCAGGCGCTTGTGCGGTCAAGGATTGATATTGCGCAACCGCATAAAAGTTGTCCTCGGTCGTAATGACCATTAAATAGCGCGTTTCCGCGTTCATAAATTTCTTCACACATTCCGAACCTACTACTAATTCCCGTTGATCATGCTTATTTTGCACATGATATTCATACCGCACTGGTTTATGGCACAGCTCACAGTGCTGCCAATGTTGCCGATCATCACTCGGATTAACGACATACGGCAGGCTCGCCAACAACTGCCATTCGTGGCTACAGGCCGTCAACCAAGCCGCATGGTCATGCATAATTAAATTACGGACTGTATCGATTAGAAATGGACTATCGACTTTGACCGTCACATGCTCACGCAACAGCCCACTTAACTGTTGTAATGATGTCGTGCGCCGGGCTTGCTCACTCAGCCGAAAAAACCGATTTTCAGCGGGGGTAATTAAAGTTGTCGTTGCAGCCATGATGCTCCTCCTATTCTCAAAAAAACTCTTTCTAGCATAGCATAATTGCCACAAATGATGCCGCGTCATGATTCATCAATGATAAAAGCTATTGTACGATACTGGAGTTAATTGCTTAAATCAATCACGTTAAAATCCCAAAATTCAAGTTCATTGGTTGATATAAAACCGTTAATTATAATCATAACCTAACTTAGTTTTTTCCAATCATTATTGGCAATAAAATTGTAACGACGTAATTAAGGCACTAAACTGTCCCTGTATCGTAGAAATGAAACAAATAAGGGAGACTCTCATCATGAAAAAATTTCAGACATTACTTGCAACTATTGCTTTAGCTTTACCCATTGCCGTGACCCCATTGGCACCAACTGCCACGTTAGTCGCTAATGCAGCGACGACCACTAAGGCCAAGACTGCCACCTATACACTGGTAAAAGCCCCGACGCTTAAAAAGGTTTGCTACCATGTGACCAGAACTGGCTTAACGCTTGAAAAGGCTAGCTTCACTGCTGATCGCGCCGCGGTGACTTTAGCACCAACTACCACCAAGCTTGCGACGAAGACCACCTACACGGCCACCAAGGCCATTAAAGTGACAGCTGGCAAGAAGGACGCCAAAACGACCACTTATCTTTTACTCAAGACCACTAAAGGTAAGACACTTGGCTGGATCAAAGCAACTAGCCTAACCGCTGGTGCTTATAAGGTTCCCAAGGCTAAAACCATTAAAAAAGTGACTAAGAGAGCCCCTAAGAAAACCACAGCTAACAGGGATACAACCAACCCGACGACACTGATGGTCACTAGAAAAGTCGCCACGTTGAAGCAAACTTACCGGACTAAAGCAGCCACACCTTATTATCAGGCTGCATTTGCCGCCGATCGCCCAGTCGTCACCTTAACTAAAGCGGGGACGATCAAGAGTGGCAAGACTTATCGTGCAACGAAGACACTTTATGCTAAGACTGGCACCAAGGCAGCGACCCACGAATACGTCTTCTTAACTAAAGCTGGTTGGGCAGCAACTACAAATCTAAAACCAATTAAATAAGCTTAATGCATCGTAGTGTTCATGCTTACCAAAATAAGCCATTAATTGTCCGTCTCCGTGGACTAGCCCGTTTGCTGTGAGGCAAACCTGCAGCCAAAGAACGGTCTGCAGGGCGCTTTCAGGCCGAAGTCCACGTCTTAAAAGTCGGCCAAGACACTAACCTGGGTAAAACCGCCCAGCTAAGTGTCTCGACACAGCAAACGAACTAGTCCACTCCGACGTTAAATAGTGGTTGTACCCAAAGTATCTGGTAATCTTAATATCTTCAAAATCCAATTAATATTTGGATTACTGACTAGCGCAGGGTGGGCTGGATGATGCTCAGTGGTGAAATTTTCCTTGGCTGGTGAATCTTCCAGCTTAGGAAAAGCCCGGCTTGTGAGACCGTACTTTGGCTCACAAACGTGGCCACCACGTTCCAGCATCAGTCCAGACCAACCGCAGCGGCAAGTTAAGCATCCGTTGATAAATATGGCTGTTGCGATGCCCTAATTTAGCACTGGTCGACATAAGTAAAAGCGGCTCCGTTTTTGGCAACGGAGCCGCTTTAATGTGATTTAAATTTTAATCAAATAACTTCTTAGTTGCTTTCATCAAGGTCTTAGGATCCTTGTCATAACGTGGTGTCTTGACCAAGTTCTCCATAGGTACCCCAGCGAAGTGATAAGCCGCAATTTCACCAGAACGAACCGCACTTTGTTCCGTGAAGATCATCTGATAAGGTTGTTCTGCAAATTCACCAGTGAAGGCTAAGTTTGTTGAATGCTTTGGTAAGACTTCTGGCCGGTCAGTTTTGGCCCGATTGTTGAATAAGGCCGAAGCATATGGCATGTAAACTGGAATATTATTGATGATGCTGTCCATGATTTCCTTTTCCTTATCCTTGATGTTGCCAGGACCAGGATCAACCTTGGAGAGTTGACCAATTAATTCTTGTGCCATTTCCTTACCAGTCATCTTAATGTATGGCTTGTGAACGAACTCACCTTGACGCCGTGGATAGAGGAAGTAGCCCCAAAGCACGGTTTCATTAGGATTCTGAGTGGTAAAGTGTGGTTGATGATGAACCACGATCGACATGTTGATATCCTTTTGATTCAACGGCGTAATTGGCGTGGTTGATAGGAAAGAGTTCAACGCATTCCCAGGTTCCTGAGTCGTAATCCGCACGATTTCGTTTAAGAACAGATGGTCCTTAGTCGTTAAAGTGAAGCTGACCCATTCGCTAGCACTCCGATCATTGAAGAATTTGTCCGGTGTCCCTAAGTTATAGAAGCGTTCCGTAGCTTTCTTCCAAAGTGCCGCACTGATCCCATATTCCATGTTTTCAGGTGCAGGTGTGTTGTAATCACCCATTGTCGCAGAGTCGGTAATAGAACCGTTGGTGAAGATAACCGCAGTATCATCATCGACTTCAACGTCTTCAACATCACCAGTTTTGACATCCTTAACTTTCAAACCAGTGACCGTAATTTCGTCTTGCATGGCGGTGTCTTTAAATTTCCAGTCTTCCACGATCTTGTTATCGATGAAAGTGACATTTTGGCCTTGTAAGTACTTGATCAAAGGTTCGATCATACTTTCAAACTGGTTGTAACGGGTCCGGTTGACCCCAACTAAATGTTCAATTTGTGTAAATTCATAAATCATTTGATGCATGTAACGACGTAATTCTTGCGCAGCACTTTGTGTTCTGAACGCAAATGTCGTTTCCCACATGTACCAGAAATTAGTCTGGAACATATGTGGATCATCCTTGAAGTAGTCGGCAATTGTAACGTTGTCGAGCTTTTCTTCTTCGTTATCAGGCATCAAAATCAACTTCGTCAGCAGTTCACGGTCTTTATTATTAAAGCCCATCTTGCTGGCATTGATAATCCCTTTGCCACCTTGTAATAAGCGGGCTTTGTCGAAGGTCCGGTGCTTCGAATCGAAGTCTCTGGTATCTTCGGCTGCCGTCATTCCTGGTTCCGTCACTGATGGAATCCGATCCAAAACATCCATGAGGTCCACATAAGTCCGGTAGTTCAACATCCGGCCACCACGAGCCACATAACCCGTTGTGTTTTCCATTGGGTGTTCCTTGTTCCAATATTCATTCGTGAAATCAGTGGTAATCCCACCATCATTGGCACCATGCATATCAACACCGTAGAAGGTAATATCTTTACCATCCCAGTGGCCATCTTGAATCAAATAGACCGCTGCGGCCATGTTTGATAGCCCTGAACCAATCATAATTGCTTTACTTTTAACCATAAATAACGCCCCCAAATTCGGTTTTTGTTAACGCTTACAGATACATTATACAACTTGGATACCAATTGTCTAGTTTGAACTGAAAATTTTTCATTATTTTCATAACAATGCCGTCAAACCGGACTTTCATCCTCAATATAAATTTAATAATCAACTGGCTTACAATGACTCAGGTCTAGTATAATTGGCGTAATTAGGAGTGAATAATAATGACAACTTATTTAATCTTTTCCGATGTTGATGGGACCTTAATGATCGATCACACCCAATTAACCACGGCCACACAGCACACGCTCCAACAAGTCATGGCGCTTGGGCATCAATTTTACATTGCGAGTGGTCGCATGCTGCCCTTAGCACGCCATGCCGCTAAACAAATTGGCGGACCAGTTAAAGTGATTGCTGCTAACGGCGCGACATTTGAACAAAACGATCACCTAATCACCACCTACCTGACCGCTGAGCAACTCGATAAAATCTATGAAGCAGTGCTCGGCTTTAACTGTAAAGTTTTCTTTTTTGAAACTAACCGCCTGTATTATACCGGCGATGAAAAACCATACACGCGAGATGCGGCCAAAGCCAACGTTATGGCGATGTCGGATCTAAATTCAATGCCCTTAATCGGCCCGGAAATGTTGCCCAATTTGTCGGGCCATATCACCAACGCCATTGCTTATGGAAAACCGGACGACTTAGACTTGGTTCGAATCACGTTAGCTAAACAGACCAACCTAAACTTGGCAAGTTCTGGTCCCAATAATTTGGAAATTATTCCACATGGTGTCGATAAAGCCACGGCAATCACGGCGATTCAAGCAGCCACTGGTATTGATCAAGAACACACCATTGTTTTCGGTGATGGGCTCAATGACCTTGGCATGTTTAAGGTAGCCAAATATAGTGTCGCAATGGGCAACGCGGACGACGTTTTAAAAGAAGCCGCGAGTGCGATCACCTTGCCTAATACACAAGATGGCGTTGCCGTTTATCTACAGGACTTCTTTAACTTAACGAATTGAACCGTAAAACGCCAGCAAGCCGTTTGAAAAACGCCCCACCTTATCATTAGCTTAAACATCGTTGCGACTTGTTAAGAATATGATTCCCCAACAAAACAATCACTTGTGATTTAGTCAGTTAACGCGTTATGATAATCTTTGTTGTTTTTAGGAGGATCTTTTTGTGAAACAGTCATTAACCAAGACCGGCAACTCGCTAACTGCCAGAATTGTCGCGTTAATTTTCAGCTTAGTTTTAAATGCCTGCGGGAACGCCTTATGTATCACTTCTAATATGGGAAGTGGCATCTGGACTGCTTCGGCCGTCAACATGCACGAAGCATTCGGCTTCGATGTTGGCCTGTTGTTATTCTTGATTGGGCTCGTCAATGCCATCACGAATCAGGTGCTCATCCGCCATCTCGATGTGCCGCGTTTCGTTGGCGAAGTCATCTTCGTCTTGTGCTTCAGCTATTTTGTCGATTTATTTACCGCCGCTTTCACCGCCATTGGTATCTCCAGTTTGCCGTGGCTCGTGCGATTGTTTATTTCAATTTTGGGTGTGTCAACGTTCTGTGTCGCTATTTCAATCTATCAACGGGCGAACATTTTCATGCATCCGAACGATGACACGACCAACATTCTACGATTTATGTATTTGAAAGGAAACGCAACGGCCTCACAATTGATCGACTTCGTGCCCCCAATTGTAATCATGATGATCACGTTTACCATCACTCATCGGGTGGACGCGGTTAACGTCGGCACGTTCTATTCCTTTTTCATGAATGGCGTATTGATCGCAACGGCTGACCGGTTTATTTTTCCAAAATTAGTGCATAATTTTAAAATCAAGCAAGCTTAAAAGGCCCCCGAGTAACTGACTCAGGCGCCTTTTTTGATAAATAATTCAATTTTATCGAATCGCTCCAGCATACTGAAAGGCATCTGAAGTTGGGTCTTGCAAAAAGGCTTTTAAATCTGTCATATTCTCAACCATCGCTTTACCAGACTTCGCCAACATAACGTTGAAAGTTCCACCTGCTAGGGTTTCTGCGTAGTATGCGACTGGGATAGCCAACCCAAAGGCAGTACCAGTTTCCCAAATGGTCCCCGTATCAAAGTCATCAACGACGGCAACAACTAATTTCGCCTGCCTCAAATGGGCAACATTATCAGCAAAAACGGCATTACGATCCGCTTCCGTCGCATCCGGTGTTAAATCAATTCCATCTAAGCGTGGACTGTAGTAGGTCAGTCCTAAGTCGTTCATGAGTTGCTCGATCTTAGCCAATCGCTCTGGTTCACCAGCTGTAAACCATGGTCCAGCCAAATAGATTGTGGGCTGATTGCTCTTAATTCGTGGTGTCATTTTATCCAACCTCTCTCAATACAATGTTTCCCCATTCTAGTCGTTATCACACGATAAACACAAGCACCAGTCCAGCCACATTTGCCACCACCACTGATTTAGTCCCTCACTTGCCACTAGTCACTCGGATAGCGCACCGCACCTAAGGCTAATAATGCCGCTAATCGTTGCTCATTTTCAGCATTCAAGATGATACCATTTTGCTGCATACATTTGCTAACGCTAAGATAAAGTCGTCGCAAAACGGATAAGTTAGAGCCAGAACGCTGATTGATCAATTCAGTATAGTAAGCCGCCAACAATTCGCGTAACGGCCGATCCTTTTCTGGGTCCAAGTTTGCCACGATATCCGCAATTAGCCCAGTCGCAACCCGCGCTTTTTCTTGACCACTTCCGTCCCAATTAATCTTCGTCATCGGTTAGAACTCCTTTTGTGGAACAACCAACAGACCCATCCGTCACGCTGTTCTTTATAATTAATCCTCAAATTTAATTATACGCGCAAACTTTTTGAAAAAAAGAAAGTCTGGGACAAGGCCCCAGGCTCATTTTGATATTTCTAATATTTATAGCCGAAACGTGGAACAAAAGGCTGCGACCTCCGCTTAGCTACGAAAGTCAAACGATTGAAAATACCAATCATTCGACTTTCTAGGCTATGCTCGGTAGCAGACCGCCTTTTGTCCCACTCTTCGGAAAAACTATTTAGTACTTAATTGACTTAATTCATTAAAATCAGCATCCGAAAGTACCACATTCGCAGCGGCGACATTGTCGGCTAAATGTTCAACCGAACTCGTCCCAGGAATTGGTAAAACATTCTTAGAACGCTTCAATAACCAAGCTAACGCAATCTGTGCTGGGCTAACTTGATACTTCTGTGCCATGGTGCTTAACGGGCTACCTGGCTGAGCTAGCTTCCCAGTGGCTAATGGGAACCATGGTAAGAACGCCATGTGTTGTGACTCCGCATAGTCCAAAACATCATCATCGCGATGATCCGCGACATTGTACAAGTTTTCAACCGCATCAATCTTGGCCACTTTTTGTGCTTCCTTGATTTGGTCGACTGTGACTTGGCTTAAACCAATATGCTTGATCTTACCTTCATCTTGCAACTTCTTCAGTTCGCCAACTTGATCGGCAATTGAGAAATGTGAATCAATCCGGTGCAAGAAAACAAGGTCTTCATGATCCAAGCCTAAAGTCATCATTGAAACTTCAACTTGTTGCCGCAAATAATTAGGTTCACCATGTGGCGTCCAGACATTTGGGCCTTGCCGTGTTTGACCAACTTTATCAGAAATAAAAATCTTATCACGGTTAGCGGCACCCTTTAGACCAGCCGCCAAGTAACGATCAGCGAACCAAGGACCATATGAATCCGCGGTGTCAAAAAAGTCGACACCGTAATCCAGGGCCTTTTTAATTACCTTAATCCCATTTTCTGGATCTTTATAAGGACCCCAAGTCCCAGGACCGGTTAACTGCATGGTCCCGTAACCTAAACGATTAACTTTAAACGTGTCATCAAATGCGTAAGTACCCGCATTAGCAGCATTTACTGTTGTCATCAAATCGCTCCTATCATTTTGACTAACTTCATTTACAAGTACAGTTTAGCGCCTGGACCGGGGTCGAGGTCAATTATTTTATCCGTTATTTCACTTTGACTTTTGCGGGATGTCGCTTGGATTTAGTAGGGTCTCCCACCAAAGTCAGCAACCCAGTCGCAACCAAGACGACTGCCAAGATTTGTAAAATTGCCATCAGCTATTCCTCCGTTTGATAAATTAATAAAACATACTTTACTAGGTTCTACTAACTCGAAGGCAAGTGATTTGTCTAAAAAAATACATCTAACCTTAAAAGTTAGATGCCATCAAGCTTAATCCGGAATTAAAATTATTTTTGCCTTAACTTGGTTCGTTTCGACCAAGTGATGAGCCTGTGCTGCCTGTGAAAAAGGATAAACGACGAGCTGATCGTCCAACAGCTTTCCTTGTTCCATCAACTGATTAACGCGTTTGCCAGCCATTTGGAGTTGCGCTAAGGTTGCATGACTAATGACAAAACCTTGAATTTGTTGTTGCCGCGTATACATTTGACGGACTTCAAAAGTGAACTGATTATTTTTCGGTGCCGTGATCAGCCCAATGCGACCGCCCACGCCTAATAACGCTAAATTAGTCTTCAAGCTCACCCGTCCCGAGGTATCCACAATCGCATCAATCCCAGTTGCCTGTTCCTGAGCAATCAACTTAGCAAAGTCACCATGGTAATCATAACTCTTGTAACTACCCAAAGCTGCTAACCGGGCAAAGTCATGGGGATTCGCAGTTGCCAAAACCGTGGCACCTAAAGCAGTCGCAACTTGAACCAACTTTGTGCCAACATGGCCTGCTGCCCCTTCAACGAGTAATGTTTCACCCGCTTTTAACTGCAAAACCGATTGTAATAAAATAGCCGCCGTTGCGGCCGAATGTACCGCACCAATCAGTTGACGGGGATCAACCCCTGTTGGAACTGGAAATAAGCGTTCGGCCGGAATAGCTGCTAGCGTACTGGTTACGCCAGGGCGCCCGGCGTAGCCCATACTGTTTGTCCACACTAATTGACCATGATTAAATTGGGTGACTTGGGCGCCCACGGCTACAACGGTCCCAACCGCATCTCGACCAATGACCGCGGGCAACGGTAAGGCCGTTTTAAACCCGCCACTGCGCACAAAAGTATCCACATGATTGACCGCTACAGCCTGTACTGCAACCAATACCTCATTCGCTTTAATCGTTGGTCGCGGAAACTCACCCACCTTAATGTTGCTAAATGCCCCAGTCTGATTAATATAAGCTGCTTGCATCTTCTAACACCCCTAAGCATAAATTGACTCATGACGTTGAATGATCACCCCACACAACGTTAACAAGCCTGAAAAACCAATTGCCAGCCACAATACCAACGTCCAGCCAACGTGACTACCAAGCCAACCGAAGAGGACTGGCCCCAACGCTGCCAATAAATAGCCGGCCGATTGTGCCATCCCTGATAAATCAGCAGTTTCAAAACCGTTAGTTGTCTTTTGAGTAAAAAATACGACAGCGAGGCTGAACGATGCCCCGGCACCTAATCCCAGCATCACGCACAGAATGATTGCCAATGGCAAACTTAACCCGGGCAATAATATCCCCGCAGCACCTAACATAAATCCAATTCCCACAATAGCATTCATGGTGATCACCCCGGCTTTTTTACCCGAAGTAGCCGGCACCAAAAATGACATTGGTAAAATACTTAATTGCATTAAAGTCACTAGATTACCGGCTACGACGGTCGTAAACCCATGCGCCGTCAGGATGGTGGGCAACCAGGTCAGTAATGAGTAATAGACTAAGGCTTGCAAGCCAAAAAATGCCGTGACGACCCAGGCTAACGGCAAGCGCCACACGCTCGGCCGCACCGGTATTTGGGCCGTCTCCGAATTTTCAACGGGTGCCCGATGATTATATTTCAAATTTGGGGACCACACGACCAAGTTAAGCAGACCAATAACGGATAATGCGGCCATGGTGACTGGTAGCGACCAGTGGGCAGCCATCACTCCCGACAAACCCGTCCCCAAGGAACCGATCAGTACCATCGAAACGGTATAGCCACTAGTTGCTAACTCAATCTTTTGCGGAAAATTATCTTTGATAATCGCTGGAATCAAGACGTTACCACCATCAACCCCGATGCCAACCAATAATGTCCCAATAAATAACAACGTGATCGAAGGCACCACCCGTAAGTAACTCCCAACGGCTAAAACGATCAACATCCCATAAATCGTCCACTCATTTCCAAAACGATGCCCCCAGCGCGCAATTAGTGGTGACATCACGGCAAAGGTCAATAAAGGAATCGTGGTGATCAGGCCAGCCATTGAACTGGGTAAGCCTAAAGTCTGTTTCAAGGGACTAATTAGGCCTGGCATCATCGTAATTGGGAGGCGCATATTCGTTGCGGCTAACACCATTCCTAAAGCGAGATAGCGGCTATGTTGATGAGTATGGGTTGTTGTCATGCGGATAGACTTCTTTCTGTCAGCTTAATTCGATAGCGATCGAATTAAGCAACTCAAAATTACAGGGTGGCTAAGAACCCTGGTAAGTAACGGTCAAAGGTCGCTAACTGTAACGACAAATATTTGGTTTGGGCAACTTGGCGCGTATTGGTCAAGCCAACGATTCGGAGCGCTTTAAAATGATAAGAGGTTGTCGACTTGCTGATATTTAATTGTGCCCCCACTTCGCTACAAGTCATTTCACGGTCTGTTTGATAAAGCACCCGAATAATTCGCAACCGATTTTGCTCAGCCAATGCCTTAAAAATTGCCACGTGTCGCTGATCTTCAGCGGCACAAGTTGTTAGTTCGATATTCATGAAACTAAGTATGCGCGTGGCATTTTGAAAAACAAGCCCGTGGTAAAAATGACAACAATTAAAAAAACCGTCAAAAAAGAGTCCAGGATTATTAGTCCCAGGCCCATTCAGTTTTAGCCTACGCCGCGGTTCGACGACCCTGCCAAATGTCTGGCACTAACCATAAAATCAAGACTAAGTTAATCAATAAAACCACTGCGGTTAAAATAAAGACCGAATTGTAATCAAAAATACCCGCAATAATCCCGCCAACGAACGCACCAATCATATTTCCAATCGCTTGAAAAGATTGATTGTAGCTAAAAATTGTCGAAGTCAGATGCACCGGTGTATTTTTTGTCAATACCGTCTGAATCTCTGGGAACAAGGCCCCATCTGAGATCCCAATCGCAAATCGTAAAAACCCTAACGCCACCACACTAGAAACAAGTCCTTGTGGGAAATACATCACCACAGCAAAAATATAGCCAAAGACTAACACACGACCGGAACCGTGTTGATCGCCATATTTGCCTAGCCGCGGTGCCGCTAAGATATTTGAAATCCCCGGTAATGCCGCAATGATCCCAGCGACAACCGTAATCGGCCCGACATTATGCATTAATTGCTTGACATACAAACTAATGATGGGCGCAATTGAGGCGTTCCCCATTTGAACAATCATCGTTGAACATAACATCATCATAATTAAAGTTGGATTCTTAAAGGCAGCCAACGGATTACGACTTTCACCAGGTTGTCGATGATGGACCACCGGCTTGAAATGTTCTTGCACAAATACCAAACTTAACAGGAAAGCCAACATTAATAAGCCGGCCGTAATAAAGAAGGTATTTCGAATTGAGAAAAGTTGTGCCAAAAAGCCACCAATCACCGGGCCAAAAAGCTGGCCGCTCACAGCACCCGTAATCAGCGTGCTAAGCGCGTGACCGCTATACTTCCGTGGCGTTTGTGAGGCCACCAAGGCCTGTGCATTTGAAATAAAGCCAGCGAACACCCCTTGTAGGGCACGTAAAGCCACCAGTTGCCAGACATTGGTCACAAAGCCCATCAGCCCCATGGCGATTGCCATACCTAATGATGCTCGCAACAACATGATTTTACGGCCTTTTTTATCTGCAATGATGCCCCAGAGTGGCGCTGAAATTGCGGAGATCGCATAATCGGCCGCATACGCCAACCCACTATAAAACGTCACCTGTTGTTTGGTAAAATCGCCTAATTGACTCACAAATAATGACAAAAACGGCATAATTTCACTAAAAGCCATCCCGGCCACAAACGTGCAAAACCATAAAACGATTAAATTACGATGCCATGGTCCGCGCTCGCGCTCTGCGTCATCCACGTCGGTCATCTCCAAATTAAAATTCTACTAATTTTCAGTAAGTCATTGTTATCTCAACAAGCTTATCACATTTTTATCCACTCAGTGACACTTAATTTACTGTCGCTTTGAACTTAGCACCAATTTTTCTGATCAAGCGATACCTTGCTAGCCGGTGAGCGCCCATAGGCCAAAAGCAACCGTTACAACGGTATTAAAAACAGTTAAATAATACATCAACCAAGTTGAAAACCAATCCAGCTTAATCTTGCGACCATTTCCACGGCGGTCAATAAAGGAATGGGCATAGTTTTTCCCTTTATATAGCAGAAAAACACTGAATAGCAACTGACCAATAATTAGTCCCATTCGTAAGCGTTGGCTAAAAGGTTCACTCATTGGACCATTGTTCATGACCGTTAAAAAGCTGACAAAAATAGTGCCAGCAGCAAATAATGGCGCAAGTTGTTGATCAGTATCCAGTCGTTTTTGCATACGGACATCTCCTTTAATGAAGTCATCCAACGATATTTCAAATAGGTCACTCAACGCAATTAAGCTGTAAATATCCGGTAAGCTTTTACCATTTTCCCAGTTGGAAATTGTTTGCCGGCTGACATAAAGCTGCTGAGCTAAAGCGGCCTGACTCAGGTGAGCGGCCTTTCGGTGAGCACGTAGTTGTGTCGCTAACATAAGTAATCCTCCTCGTATACACCAGCATAACAAGACTGGTCAGTACTGACTGTCAAAAATAGCCGACAATTTGAAATTAAGCTGACTATTTCCCGGGAAATGTTTTCTCAATACTGAATATTTGCCAAAAAACGACACTTAATCAACTCCAGGCCAATTATGTGTCGTTTCACTAGGTTCAATTTAATTTTTAGTTACCGTAGTACTTAAATCTGCACCATTCGATGCAATAACTTGCTTGTACCAGTAAAAACTCTTTTTAGGTAACCGTTTAAAGTCACCTTGCTGTTGATCATCACGGTTGACGTAGATGAAACCATAGCGTTTAGCCATTTGACCAGTTCCCGCTGACACCAAATCGATGCAACCCCAGGGCGTATACCCAATCAGGTCCACCCCGTCATCAATCGCAGCGTGCATCGCTTCGATATGTTCTTTCAAATATGAGATTCGATAATCGTCATTAATCTGCCCATCGGCAGTCACTTCATCCCGTGCACCTAAGCCATTTTCAACCACCATAACGGGAATGCCATAACGACCATAGACGGCGTTCAAGTAAACCCGCAATCCAGTGGCATCTGTACTCCAGCCCCATTCGCTATATTTCAAATAGGGATTCTTCGCACCAATTGTCATATTACCAGCCGACTCAGCTTTAGTTGGATCAGCCGTTCGGGTATTGGAAGAATAATAACTAAACGAGTAAAAATCAACTTTGCCCGCTTTCAGTATCGCAGTATCTTCTGGTGCCGTTTGCAGGTGAATATGATGTTCATCAAAATAATGCTTGGCGAAATATGGATAAGCGCCACGAACTTGCACATCACCACAGAACCAATTATTCATCGCCATTTCTTGTTGATTCAATAGCACATCTGCCGGTGCTGGCGTTAATGGATAGCTCAAGCTCCCAGCAATCATACAACCGACCCAATTATCTGAATTGATGCGGTGCGCCAGCTGAACCGCTTTGGCACTGGCTAAAAATTGATGGTGTAATGCTTGGAAACAGTCTTGACGCGTAGCATCCGTCATCTTACCGCCAAACATGGGATCACCATCTTTTAATGGTAGACCTGCGCCAACATAGCCTCCACCCATCATGATTAAAATATTAATCTCATTAAAGGTCAGCCAATAATGAACAAGATCTTTATAGGCTAAGAAAATCGTCTTACAATATTTCACATAAAAATCGATCACCCGCCGATCCAACCAGCCATGATACTTTTGGGTTAGATGATACGGTGTTTCATAATGTGAGATCGTCACAATTGGTTCAATGCCATAATCACGGCATTGTTCAAAGATTTGCCGATAGAAGTCCAACCCAGCCTGGTTAGGCGTTTCATCATCGCCATTTGGAAAGATCCGTGACCAAGCAATTGATAGCCGATAAGTGTTGTAGCCCATTTCATGCAATAATTTTAAGTCTTCACGCCAATGGTGATAAAAATCACTCGCTTGATGCGATGGATAATACGTGTTGGGTTGAATCGTCGCCGTATAGTGACGCGGCGTTTCAAAAGTCCCACCAGTCACCATGTCCGCGGTACTGGGGCCTTTACCGTCAACGTTCCAAGCGCCCTCAATCTGATTTGCTGCGGTCGCGCCGCCCCATAAAAAGCCCTTGGGAAATGCTGTTGTCATGCCAATCACCTTTTCTAACTGAATAAAAACTATTCTTTTGGTTATGAATACGCTTACATTTCTATCATACCGATAATTTAGCTCGTGCGCAACTCTCCGTTGATTATTTTAAACTGTCACCCCACTAGCAAAATCTGCATGACTACTCACTCTGATTGAATTTTTTAGTTCAGTTTCCTAACGACTATCCGCATTGAAAATAAATTTTCTTTTAGAACAACGATGCTTAAAAGGTGTACAGTATCGATAATTTAACAATGTGACCTTGCTTATATTAATAAATCTTTTATAATTAAACTGTTCGACAAAGACTACTAAAGGATGTGTAATTTTAATGAATTTTAAATCACGAAAGCAGCTTAATTTCGATGAGTCAGAAAGATTTAAGCTCTATAAATCTGGTAAACTTTGGCTCGTTACCGGCCTCACATTTTTCTCATTTTTAGGTGGTGCTCTGATTAGTAACCCGACGATCCACGCTGACGTAACCGCCACAGTAAAGACAACGTCCAGTGAATCCAGCAGCAGTGCTACCAGCTCATCAGCAAACAGTGTTAATACATATAGCAACGCTGCAAGTCAAGATAGTACTACTAATACAAGTAGCGCTACCAACACCAGCACTAGCGATGCCACTAACACTAATTCAACCAATGACAGTACCAAAAGTACCACTGTAACTAGTGGTTCCAGTTCTCAAGCATCGACTAGTTCTAGTACCACTAATACTTCTGCTGCAAGTGAAGCCAGCACGTCCACTGCCACCAGTGCTACGACTTCTAGTGCCGCAACTAGTACGTCGAGTGCCAGTGAAGCAACCAGTTCGGCTGCCACTAGCTCAACGGTCTCTAGTGAAGCAACTAGTTCTGCTGCTACTAGCTCAGTCACGTCCAGTGTATCCGCTAGCTCAACTGTAACTAGCAGTGCCAGTGCCGCCACGACGGTTGCCCCAGTGGCTAGCCGCATCATGGCGGTCGCAGAATCTTTACCTGTTGAAGATACTTGGACGATTGGTGATACGACTCGTCCAACGGTTGACGCTGTGGATGTCTCCTCTTATCAAGCTGATATGACCCAATCCGACTTCAACACTTTGAAATCCTTAGGGGTTAAAACGGTTATCGTTAAAGCAACTGAAGGAACCACTTATACAAACCCAGCAGCCGTTAGCGAAGCTAAAATGGCTGACCAAGCTGGTTTAAATGTTGATTTCTATCATTATGCTGACTTTACTACTAGCACGGAAGCCACTGCCGAAGCGTCTAATTTGGTCAACTTCTTGACGACGAATAACGTTTCTAAGCAAGTGCTGATCTTCGCGGATATGGAATCTTCAACTGCGACCGCTAGCATCGCCTCTAGCTTGAACACTTTCTGGTCCGCTTTAACTGCTGCTGGTTATACTAATCATGGTGTTTATACTTTCAAAGATTATCAATATGCCAATGCAGTTGCAGCCACAGTTGGTAATTCACGTGTTTGGATGGCACAATATCCTTATACACCAACGAACACCACCCGTTGGAATTCAGATATGGGTGCTTGGCAATTTTCTTCAAAAGCAACTTTGCCTTCAGGTTCAACTTATACCGGCGATATTGATGTCAGCATCGACTACACTGGTTTGTTGAGCGACAGCGCTGGCACGGCAACATTTGGCAATAGTAGTACCACTAACACTGGTACCCCTACAAATACCAGCACGAACACCAGCACAAATTCCGGTGACACAATCAATACTGGGACCACAGTTAAAGCTGAATCTGGGACCTATAAATTTACCGGGACTACCGCTATCAAGTCAGCAGCTAGTGATTCAGCGGCAACTGTTGGGACTTATTACAAAGGTAGTACCGTTCGTTACAATGCTAAAGTGACTGCTAATGGTGAAACTTGGTTACGTTACCTCGCAGCTAGTGGCGCGCAACGTTTTGTTAAAATTGCCGCTTCAACCAGTAGCTCAACTTCAAGTAACACTAGCACGTCTAGTGAAACGATCAAAGCAACGACTGGGACTTACAAGTTCACTGGTACAACGGCGATCAAATCGGCTGCCAGTGACTCAGCCTCAACTGTTGGGACTTACTACAAAGGCAGTACCGTTCGTTACGATGCTCAAATCACCAAAAATGGTGAAACTTGGCTACGTTATTTAGCTGCTAGTGGCGCACAACGCTACGTTAAGATTGCTGGCGCTAAAACAACTACTTCAACCTCAACTAATAATTCCAGCGCTTCAAGCGAAACAATCAAGTCTGAAACTGGGGTCTACAAGTTCACTGGCACGACGGCAATCAAGTCCGCTGCTAATGATTCAGCTTCAACTGTTGGGACTTACTACAAGGGTAGTACCGTTCGCTACGATGCTAAGATCACTAAGAATGGTCAAACTTGGTTACGTTATTTAGCTGCTAGTGGCGCACAACGTTACGTCAAGATCAGTGGCACCACGACTACCAGCTCAGCTTCAACGACTAACAACACTAGTGAAACGGTTCAAGCGGCTACTGGGACTTACAAGTTTACCGGCACCACCGCGATTAAATCGGCTGCTAGTGACTCAGCCTCAACTGTTGGGACTTATTACCAAGGCAGTACCGTTCGTTACAATGCTAAGATCACTAAAAATGGTCAAACTTGGCTACGTTATTTAGCTGCCAGTGGTGCACAACGTTACGTCAAAGTTAGTGGCGCAACGACTACGACCAGCACTAAAGCCAGTTCAACCACGACATCAAACAAGTCTGGGTATTACACGTTTAAGACCAACACTAATATCCGAACTGGTGCAAGTCTAAATGCTTCAATCGTCGGCGAATATTACACTGGTGATTCAGTTCATTACCTTGGCACCGTTTCTGCAGACGGTTATCAATGGATGAAATATTTAGCTACTTCAGGCAGCTATCGTTATGTTGCCATCGTTGACTAATCGGTAAAATTAACTGATAAATTTAAATGTCTATTGCTAGTTTTTACTAGTGATAGACATTTTTTTGACCACAAAAAAGTTGGCACTCTCAGTTTTGCTAAGATTGCCAACTTTATTTTTTTATTAATCCTGACCTAATTCAGTTTTATCATTTTTTAATGGCTTGAAATTAATTAATTTCAATCTTGCCGTTGTCCGCAATCGCTTGCTTGGACTTTGGCAACGTAATCGTCAAAACACCAGCCGTTTGGGTTGCTTTGATTTGATCAGCTTCTACATCTGGTAACATATAATCACGTTGCAACGTGCCTTCGCGACGCTCATTCATGACCACATTTTGTGCTTGGTCACCATGATCAACGAAACTGTGCTTCTGAACTTTAATTGAAAGTAAATTATCGCGATAAGCTAACTTAACATCTTGCTTATCAATACCAGGCACATCGACTTTAACTTGATACTGGTCATCAGTTTCACTAATATCAGTCTTTAACGCCTGTTCACCATCATCAAAAGGTGCCCAGAAACGTTGTGCCATGCGTTCAAAAGGATCTAACATTCCAAAACCATTCCGATTCATCATTTCATTAGCCATAATCACAATCCCCTTTCAAAAAGTTACTGGCTAGTTATTCCGGGTCATGACGATCAAATACTGTTTGACCTTTCCTGACCTTCACCATCTATCCTAACAGCTTTTATCATGGTTGCAAGAATTTAGCACTCTGCACGTACGAGTGCTAATGCTTACGGCTTTATTTGACTAATTCGGTGCATCAGCTCAACAAATCGCGCCAATTCGGTCGGTGAATAGTCTGCAGCAATGACCTGAGCCTTGGCTGCGATGGCCGCGTCCAACTTCACATGTAGCTCGGCCACTTGCTGACCAGCGGGGGTTAGCCGCACGAGGATCTCTTTATTATTTTTCAGGCTGCGAAACTTAACGACTAAGCCCAATTTTGCTAACTTGGTGAGTCCCCGTGAGATCGTCGCCTGTGAGAGCGCCGTTGGCTGTGGTAGGGCTTTGGCGCGTGTCGAATCCGCTTGGGCTAACTGGGCAATAATCTTGATATCGGTCGTCGAAAGCTGCTTTAATTGCGCTTGTAGCTGGGCATCGCTAACTTGGTTGATCGCCCACTGCTTCTCGCGGTCATTCAACCTATCTTGCGTGATGAAACCATTTAATTCGGTCATAAGTTGTGTTATTAAGGTGCCTGTCATTTAATCACTCCATTTTTAATTCACGTGAATTAATACTTGTCTTACTTTGAATTTGAGTCTATAATACCATTTTGTATTCACATGAATCAATATTAGAAATGAGGACTTTAATCTATGAAAAACATTTCAATTATCTTAGGTAGTACACGGCAAGGCGCTTTAGGACGCTACCTATTTAACTATTTACAACAATTAGTGGCTACGCAACCTAAATCAGCCGTTCAATTCACCTTTTTAGACTTGGCCACTTATCAGTTACCGTTTTTTTCGGAAGCACTCCCACCGATGGCTAATCCACAGAGAACGCTACCAGCCAATCAGCAGCGTTGGGTCGACGACATGGCCGCCGCGGATGGTTATGTCTTTTTAACACCAGAATATAATCATGCTGAACCAGCCGTTTTGAAAAATGCATTGGATTTTCTTGGCTTCGAGATGCAGCGCAAACCTGGAAAGATTATTTCTTATGCCGATAATATGCGCGGTGGCCAGTTTGGTGCCGCGGCGCTCGTCCCAATTCTGCAACGTTTGGGCGTGCTTGTCTTACCAAAGCCCACGCCAGTCGGAAATGTTCAGGAAACGTTACAGGCTGATGGTCAACCAATACCGGCTGCCCCATTGGCACCACGCTACCATAAAGGTCTGACTGCTGCCTTGGCAGAGATCAGCTACTACACCACCTTGCTAACCGATCACCCCTTCCCCAATCACTGAGGCTAATCGTTCTAGTGGACGCACTCAACTTAAAACGCTACACTTGAGCTAAAATACAGTTCACGGGGAGGTTACTCATGAAAATTAACATTCATCGTTCACGTCATGATCGCGTTATCGCTGGTGTCATTGGTGGTATTGCCGAACATTTTGACTGGAACACTAACTTAGCACGTTTGATTTTTGTCATTTTAGCGATTACACCAATGTTTCCTGGGATTATCGCTTATCTGATACTCTGGCTGATTATGAAAGATCCAATTGAAAATTAACCAAATTGTTTCACGTGAAACATCCGGATTGAATTTAAATTCTTTAACCCAGTTTGTTCACGAAAAATAGTCTAGTACCTTTGAGAATCGTTAGGCAATATGGTACTAGACTATTTTTCGTGAACAAACTGGGACCCTAATGTATAGTGGGTACGTCATAATGTTAATAGTAACAGTGAATTGAGTGGTTAAAGGTGCTGGAAAAACAGCCTGTTTTTCTTAACTCAGCAGAAATAGTCTTATTTTTATCTAAGTACATCGATTAAGTTCTGGTTAGAAGCTTGTTTAGCTGGTAATAGCCCAAAAATCAATCCTACAATTGTTGACACTCCTACAGCCAATACAACTGACCCAAGGGTAATAACGGCTCGAAAGGGCAAGAATAATGAAATGCTATATGCAACAGTGCCACCTATAACTAACCCTAAAACACCACCTAGGCTGGTCAGTATTATTGCCTCTAACAAAAATTGCTCCATAATATTCTGACGTGTCGCACCAATAGCCAATCGTATTCCAATCTCTTGTGTTCTCTCAGAAACAGATATATACATCATATTCATTACCCCAATTCCTGCGATAAATAAAGATATTCCTGCAATGGCACTAATAAAATACGTTAGTCCCTTTATAACTGATCCTATACCTTCTAAAATGGCCCCTAAATTTGTATAGGTATAACTTCCCACATACTTATGACTACCTTTCTTATTTAACAAATTAGATGCTTTTTTACTTGTTCTATTAACATTGATACCATTATCAAATATTATTTTGATCTTATTACTGCCGGTAGTTTTTTTGTTTTCATTGAAAGATGCTCGCGGAATAACCATGTCTGTAGACGTTTCATCGATAGAATCTATGTTTTTAAACACTCCAATTATTCTATAACTAGTGCCTTCAACGTCTATGTTGTTGTGTAATGCTGTCTTGCTATTTATAAAATATAGATTACTTGTTTTTTCATTAATTAGGACTACATTGTTTCTTAAATTATTATCACTTATCGTTATTTGCCTTCCAGCTAGGAGAATTAGATTGCTTTTTTTGACAAATTTAACAGCTTTTTCTACTTCCTTTCCATTTAAATCCACATTCATACTGGCAGGTGTTTTTACACCATCTTCATTTATAAGTTTAACTTTGTTTAAATGTAAGGAGGAAGTATTGAGTAACAGCGTAATATCGCCGTTGTCAAAGCCATTATCTTTATTCTCATAGTCGTTAGATGTATAGCTTATTTCTGCAGTTTGTTGCCCAGAATGCGTTGTTTGCAGGTTTCTTAATGTTGCACTTTTTAACCCGTTTCCTAATGAAATTATTGCAATAACTGCTGCCACACCAATCACTATTCCTAGAATGGTCAAAAAGCTTCTCTTTGGATGACTCTTCAAAGATCTCAATGCAGTTGAAAACGTGTCTATGTGAGTCATAACAGCCTCCTATCACTATTTATAGAACCATCAACAATATGTAGAATACGTTGACTTTTTTCAGCAACCTTTTTATCATGAGTAACCATGATAATTGTGGTACCTATACGGTTTAACCGGATAAAAATATTAAGAATATCTTGGGATGTAATAGAATCAAGGGCACCGGTTGGTTCATCTGCAATTAAGAATTTAGGATTATTAATAAGCGCTCTGGCAATCGATACCCGTTGTTGTTGACCACCAGATAGCATTAAAGGGTATTCTTCTTTGAATTTCAGTAAATTTACCTTTTCCAGAATTTCATTTGTACGTTGTTCTATTTCCAAATGGGGTGCACCTCTATACAACAACGGCAACGCAATATTTTCAGCTACGGTAAGATTATTTATGAGTTTAAAGTTCTGAAAAATAAAGCCAACACTCCTATTTCTTAAATTAGATCTACTAGCTTTGTTTAGCACACTAGTTTCTTGGTCTTTAAAAGAATAGGAGCCCTTAAAACTATCGTCTAAAAACCCAATAATATTTATTAGTGTGGATTTACCTGAACCAGATGGTCCCATAATAGAAACAAACTCTCCAGCGGTAACATCAAAAGAAATGTCTTTCAAGATGTGTACTGAATTATTTCCTTGTTTATAGTACTTATTCAAGTTCTTAATAGAAATCATGATGACTTTACCTCAGTTCCATCAGAGAGCTTATTTGTTGGATCAGCTATAATAACATCACCAGGTTTCAAGCCACTATTTACTATATAAAACGAATCCTTTTTGGTAATGTTTACCCTTATCCTGTGGGCAACATCATATTTATCAATTTTATATATATAATAGTTGTCCTTTTTTTTCTGTATACTTTTTAAGGGGACCTTATATCCGCTTTGCGGAATCGATACACTAACGCTTTGTCCTTCCATAAAATTATCATGGGTTTGTACTACCATATTGTATAAAGAGAAATTCTTTTTATTTGTATCACTAGGGGTCTTTGAAATAAATTGTATTTTTCCTACTTTTTCTGTTCTATCTGATAAAGTAAAAATCTTAACTTTATTATCTACAGTTGCTTTAGTATAGTCATATTCTGAAATAGTTGTGTGAATCTCTAACCCCTGAGAGTGAAGGATCAACTCTGGCTTTCCCGTTTTAGTATCATTTAAATTTATTATGCCATCAAAAGGTGCTACAAGAGTTTGATTAATTTTACTGCTTACTTCATTGTATTTACTCTGAAGTAACGCTAAATCGCCTTGTAAGTCCTCTAAGTTATTCTGTTCTTGTACTAACTGTAATTTTAATTCGTCGTTACTATTTTCTGACGAAGTTAATTTTCTTTGAAGGACAGTAACTAATGTATCTTGAGATAAAATTGATCTCTGGTTTCTTTGAATTTTTTGCTCTATTGAAGATAACTGACTCTCTGCTTTTTCATCATGTGTGGTAAGCACGATATCATTTTTAATAACAGACTGACCATTCTTTATATTAATTTGTGAAATTGTGCCATCGGGTATTTTTAACTGTTGAACCTTTTTCGCATATACTTTCCCAGACTCAGTTAAGTCAGGCATGCTCTTTATAGTTATTAAATTGGGCTTGTAAGCTACTTTCGATGTGTTTTCTTTGTGCAAGTAGAAAACACAAACTACAGTAAGAATTATTAACGATGCAATAATTAGAACTAACGACCATGATCTTCTTTTTTTCAAAAGTATTCACTCCTATCATTTTGTGCCTAGCGAAACAAATAAGTTCGCAGATGGCTACGTTTAAACCCATATCTTTCTAAAATAAATACAGCTCAAATATTTGAGCTGCATTTATTCAGAATTATTTACTTTTATGATAAATTCTTAGAAAGCCCCCCCACCAGAATTATCACCAAATAATAAGTACCAAAGGTTCAATTAAGTCATCTCCCTTTTTTAAAATCACTAATGAGCTCCACGTGTCAATATTAAAAAACATTTCCAAGTGAAGCTCATTAGTAGTACCCAAATTAATGTTTAAAAAGTTACAGTACTAATTTCTTACCAAGCAATTGCAGCTTTTTTACCACCAGATTTAAGTGCTGTTTTAGCACCGGCAAGAAGCCATGAGCCACCTGATGCAACACCACTAATTAAAGTTAAAATAGTACCTACCGTTAACCCCGCATTGATCCAATCAATAATTGTTGCCGCAATTCCAGAACTAATTCCAACACCTGTAAGTTCAGCTAACATAAATATCACCTTTTCCTTTCAAATAAGACAAATTACCAACAGTTTTATTAATTTGAGCACTGCAAATTAACTATCACTGACAAGATATTGATGATAATCACTTTGCAGTGTTCAAATATATTTTTAAATTACATAGGAAAGTGCAAACGGAATTACCGCAAACCATTTTTTTGCAGTGTTTAAATTTCGAAATACATATAAATTCAAGAGTAACGCTAGTAAAATTGTGATTAAGAGAATTACATAAGGTTTCAAAAGAGCAGATATATTAAATAAATTAATAGCAATCAGAAAAACGAGTTTGAAATTTGTATTTAGAAAAAAGATATTACTAAAGGCTTTTTTTGATTCTCCTTGATCAATAAAGCGTAGGAATAGCCATCTTAAAATTAGATACACAATAACTAGCCCCATCAAAAAGCTACCAATTAACCAACTGACAGATATGCTTTTAATTACTATTGCAGTATGCCCATTTTCAATTGATAAGCCACTGTTAGCCAGTTCTTTACTTTGCATAATTCTATTGGACGAGACCCAACTTACTATTCCATAAACTAGCAACAAGATGATACTTGATATTTTCAAAATTTTGTTTTTTCCTGATACTTTCATAATTTCCCTCCAAATTAGGTTAAATTCAATATAATGGATTCTGTAAAGGCTCCTGCTAAAAGAAGTAAAATAGAAATAAGAATTAATTTATTTACCGACTTAAATGATTTAAAAAAGTAGATATCATTACTTCGTAATTTGCATAATATTAGATACGAAAAACATAATGAAATATAGTAACAAATTATCAACTCAGGAACCTCAAAGAGTGCATGTGAATAAATAAGTAGTCCGTGTTGATTATTTGATAAAATTTGGTTTGCTACGCTAGCACCAAAATCCAAAAATTGAATGAAATGCTAATGGTATTTATGATATATATGGATATTCCAGAAATTACAATCAAAAAATATACTATAAGATTATGAGAAAATATCCCGATAAAGTTAGTCAATATCCCTTCAGCATCTAAAACCGGCTTAGTTGAGGGAGATAAAAATTTTGAAGTGACAATAGAATACAGAATACCTGTTATAAATGATATAGTCGGAACTAAAAGGGCAAAATACTTTAGTTTTGAGGGGAATTTATTCAGCATAAGTAAGTTCCCCATTATTATTAAGTAGAAGGGTAGCTGGTTCCAATTCATCAAAAGTATCATTATGCGAAATAACGAAAATCCACTTTTCAGCTCTATTATTTTTAATCCAATTTAAAAATATCCCTTTAGATTCTGTATCCATATGTTCAAACGATTCGTCTAGCAAAATAAATTCAAGGTTGAAAATACAAGGTAATATTGCGGCTAATTTCTGCTTATTACCTTGAGACAAATCCTTAATAAAATAGCTTTCATAAGCAGATAGCCCTGAAGATCTATACAAGGAATCAAAAACTGGTTTATCTATATTTAGACCAAATACACTGGCCAGTATTTCTATATATTCTAGTGGCGTTAAATATAAATACCCTGTAAAGTCACTATCAAATAATATTATTCTATTAGATTTAAAAATATTAATTTTGGAATTTTTTATACATATATTTGATTCTTCAGGGAAAAGTTCACCATTTAGAGTCTTGAAGAATGTCGTTTTACCAACACCGTTAGGTCCCTTGATTTGATAAAGCCCGAAATTTTTTATGTTGATATCAATCGTTTTCAGGACGACCAAACTATTATTTTTATATCTCACATTTCTTAAATAGATAGATAACTTGTTTCCCATATACACACCTCAAATCAAATGTTTAACACTAGCGCGAGTCCTGCAAGAACCGTGCAGGTTAACGAGATCACATAAACAATCAATGAAAGTTTATATTTCTTGCCTTTTTTTGATCGATATAAAAAATAGTTTTTATAAATGAGGTGAGTTTGAAAAACAAACAAGAATAATACAAAAAGATAATAAAAAGCTTTCAATTAGATCACCACCTGAAATTTATTATTTAAATATGTTCGTAGCCCGCCAAATAGTAGGAAAATAATCAAGTAATTTAACACTAGGGTATTTGTTTTAAAGGTAGCATTCGTAAGTGAAACTCCAATTATGACAAAACATAGTGTTAATAGGCCGAAAATAAAAGCCAATATTGTAATGCCACCGGTTAATTCAGCATAATCATCTTTAATGTCTGCATAGTTATATATAATTATGCTTTTTTCTGAAAGTGGTAATATCATGGAAGCCAACAATACTAGTATTAGTATGGCAATATTTTTTAAATGTATGTTTCCATGAGAAGCTAGAGCACACAAAACCGTGCCATATACAATAAAGAATTGGTTCTTGTAAAGTAATAAAGCTAATTTTTCCAAATATATTCTGAAAAAACTATTTGTGTTTAATTGCCGTTCCTTTTTACTTTTAAAGTATTGAAAAAAATATGGGTTTCTAAAAATTATTCGTGCATTAGTAGCACAACCTATTACTCCAAGAAATAGTGGAAATAAAACTTGCTTTTGTGGATACTCAGCGACGAAAGCTAATGTTATAACCAAGAGCGAGGGAATAGGAATAAAGTTAGAAAAATATTCAGAAATAGATAACGTATTTAAAAAGTTACGATATTGAATAACGCTTTCGCTGAGTATTTTTATTTTTTTGTTTTTAATCCTAGGTATCTTATTCAAATGATTCTTTATTAGTTGCTTATATAGAACAATAATTACGTGTACGATACAGTCTATAGCAATTGTTGATAAGACAAAGATCTGAAACAATTCAGAATAGTTTAATTTCAGATCGCTATTTTGCTGCATAAATATTTTAAAATCTAATATATTATTCCAAATGATTTCCGAAAAAAGATTATTTAAGGAAATCAGAAGGACAAAATTCAATGTGATTGGAATTAGAACTAAGGCAAAATCATCTTTTGAAAATAATACTATGAGTAAATATGTGATAAATACTAAACCTAACAAGCTATATATGTTTTTTAACATTAGCGCTTTCACACCAAATGAAACGACTAAAATACATAAAATAGTCAATGTTTGAACATCTATATATTTCAAAATTTGTAGAAGAAATTTTTCCCTAGACGTATTAAAAAAACTATTATTAGTTGCATTCTGTCCAGTAGTGTTTTCAAACACTTTTTTTGTTTGAATCAATGTCCATATTCTTAAGTAAATAGGTACTGCAACCGCAAAGTAATTGTATTTTAAAATGATAAGTAACATGACAGGAAGAAACAAAATCGAAGTAACCAGATTTGTACTACTTAATAAAATACTAATAAATGCAATTACATTATCGGGTAAATAGGGAAAACTATTATTTAGCGATAGTTTTTTTCTATGGACATTAATACGATACGTTCTAAGTGTGGTTAATTTCCATAATGGATAAAACCTATACATTTCATCCACCGCCTTGTCTTATTTATGACCTTGCTTGTTCCAAATGTTATATTTTTTAAGCTCATCAGGCTTTTGGGGTGTGTAGGCAAACCATACACACAATGAATTTGCTGCAAGTCTTAGCGATAATTGAAGTACATTATGTTTTAATTTTCCTAACATTAATATCACCTTCCTTCAAACTTTATAACCTTATAGTAAATGAATTTTTATGACAAAAAAAAGTAGTGCTGTCAACAGCACTACTTTTGTTCTGAACTGCGTTTCACCATACTGATGTTAAACAAAAACATCAGTAGTGAGTAACATAGTGATAAACTAATCAAAAATAAATAAGGCACAAGTGAATAATATAAATATGCGATAGATATCATCAGGAATAGAATACAAAATGAAATAACTTTAACGTAGTTTTGTTTTATCTTTATAAAGAGTAATACACCAATGTCAAAAACAAACAATACATATAGTAGTTTCATCAAAAGAATATCTGGTGCAAAGACTACCATTCCCACAGCTAGATAGAATAAGGACAGTGAAAAAATTATGCAAGTAAAAAAATGTTTGAAGTGAAATCCCGGGAAAAGATTTCTAAAAATTGTCATTGAAATAAATACGACCATTCCATCGAGTACTGTATTAGTTAAAATAGAAAAGACAATTATACAACCAAACATGGTTATTCTATCTAAGAGTAATTCAAAAGAATAAACTAATAGTCCTCTTTTTCCCCACCAGCTAGGACTATTCTTGATTAGTAAGTCAACTAAAACAATGGATAAGTATCTCATAGATTTTCCTTTCATATGAATGCATAACATGTAGTGAAATAATTATAATGTTATTAACATCCCAAATGACTCTTTCGATAATTTTAATTTAATATGCCCTGAATGCTTTTTTACCATTACATCAACATACTGAAGTGCATAGCTTTTACGAGAGAAATCAATGTATCTTGCTTTATTTATTTGTTTATCCGTAACGTTCATAGAAAAAGAAACAAATATAAATGTTATTTCTGTTTTTTGATGGATTTTTAACTTAAAATATTTATTTGTTTCTGTTGAATTTAGTATCTCTTCTAGAGCATATGAAAAAATAACGCTTATTAATGCTACTTGATCCTTTATACTAATTTTTTTAAGGGTATGTTTAAGTTGAGTATCATTGATAAAATCAATTTTATTTTTAGCACATATCTCATATATATGGTCAATAAGTAAATCTTTAGTTATCTGCCTTTGTGGATTGCTAACTTTCACCAAGTTAGTATTCAGCTCTAATAATCTTTCTTCAATTAAATCCAAAGCAAGTGAGTTGTTGTTTACATTAATAGCTGAATATAATTTAAGCAGCATTTCATCACTTTTGTGAACTTCAATTGAAAGTGCTTCTTCGTACTTAGTTAGCACACGTAATTTTTTTTGCTGCATTTTAAATAGCTTGTTTAAGGTTGCATATTTTTGCAGTTCAAAATACTTTTTATCAAACTTATTAACTAAGAAAATGGCGTCTAGGGACAGCAACAAAGAGCCTATTATAACTACTGCTTGTAAAGATGTCGTGTAAATATCTTTTCTGTAGAATACGATACTATCAAAACACAAGCCAAAAACTGGCAACAAATATATCGACCAGCTCGACCTGAATTTCATTTTTGAGTTGCCCCAGCGCAATACGTATTTAAAAATCATTAGGGCACAAACATACAATATAGTGGTGATGCTAAAAGCACGCACTCTATCAAGTTTGCTAATAAAATTGGCGTTACCAATTCCCAAAATATATAAACTAATTGATTCTAAAATTGCACTCATTACAAAAAAGGTCAATATATACAGAAACTTCGATTTTAATGAGCCTTTGTACAAATAAGATAATCCGGCCCAACCTGCAATGGTACCAATACCAGCTATTAGAGGCCTGATAAAAAAAATAGTTGAAGAAAAAGCTATTAAGACGTTTGTCATAACAAATGATAGATAAACAATTATGGGAAATTTTTTACGAAGAAATACAGCATCTAAAAAATTAATTAATACTATTACTTGAGCAATGGATGAAATCATAAGTATTAAATACATAATTTTAGTCATTTTCATTCATCCTTACTAAAACAAGATTATCTAGTTTTTCTAATAAAGGCTTCTTTTTAAATCTTGGTATAGGTAAAGCGCATTCATTATTCCCATTCATTTTTACGTAATTTTTATTAACTGAACTAATCCATTTTAAATTAATTATTATTGACCTAGAAAGTTGGAAAAAGTATTTCCTATCTAACTTTTGGTATAAGTTATTTAATCGATCGTGTGTAATTACAATCTTACTGGCAGTGTAAATATTAACTGACCTATCATACGAATCGGCTACCTGTATGGAAATTATCTGATTTTCCGGAATTATTTTAGTATCACCATTTAAGGCATCTTTGATTAGAATGTTTTTTTGTTCAGATATTCCAGAGGTTACATTTTTCATTATTTTTAATAATGTCTTGTTAAAATTGCTATATTCAATGGGTTTACATAAATAAGCATCCGGGTGTGCTTGAAATGAAGAAAACACAAAATCCGGATAACTAGATACAAAAATTACACTCTGGATTTTTGCACCGTATTTTTCCCTTAATCTAGTAGCTTCATTAATGCCATTTCTAGAACCAAGTTGAACATCAAAAATTAGAATTATTCCCAATAGCTCTGTATTATTTAAAAATGAATTGAAAGAATTAATACTTTTAAAGTAATTAGTTTTAAAATCAATGTTGTTTTCAATAGAGAATTTATTAATATTAACGCGTAGTGCTAGTCTTGTAACATTTGTCGGATAGTTCATTGATTAAATCAAATTATATGCAAAAAGCCCGCATTTGCGGTAGCTTCTAAGGTGACTAAACCCAGAAAGAAGAACCGTAAATGCAAGGCCTCCTTAAAGCTATCCCAAAATTCAATTTAATTCAAGCAACCGTCCAAGAATTCATCAAAATAATTACACCAATTTACCAACTATTGCCAAAAAGATTTCGTTTTCGTCAAAATTATCGTCAACTAAAAGTTAATGACGTCACGATTATCGCTTGTATGCTTGCGCGAATAGCGTTACGTGACCCTTCAGAAACCCACTTCCATCAAACTTTGGCGGCTTCCGGAGTGGTTGTTCCAGAACGAAGTCGTTACAATCGTCGGTGTCGCGACCTTCTTCAAATAATGAAGTTGATCCGTCAGTATCTATTGAAGCGATATCGGCATGGCAGCACTTATGAAATCATTGATAGTGCCCCAATCACTTTGGTCTCAGCAAGACGAAGTAATCAAGCAAAAGTCTTACGAGGTGTAGCTCATAAAGGCTATAACGCAACCAAGCAACTATATTATTATGGCTTCAAGCTACATGCGGTGATGGATAATGACGGTTATTTTGTGAACTGGGAACTGACACCAGCAAACGTTGATGATAGAAAACCAGTTGAAGAGCTTTTACGAGAAGCACCGGCTCATCAAGTCTTAGCAGACGGCGGATACTTGAGCCGGAAGCTTCAAGAACGATTAAAATCACAAGGAATCAACTTCTGGTTTCCACTGCGAAAGAACATGAGGAAAACAGATCATATAAATTCCTCATTTCTAAAAAATCAACGACGATATATTGAAACAGGTTTTAATAATTTGAATATCGTTGGCCATTTTGAACATCCTGGAACCCGAACGCTAATCGGCCTAGGTAGCCGATTAGCGGCACTATTTTTATGGAACATTATCAAGGTTCATAGCAATCTAGCTCAAGGTAAAAGCGGACTTAGCATAAATTAGTGCTTCACTAGAAATATTACGGAACTAGCACTACGCGTTAATATTAGTTTTTATAAACTCTAGATCATTTTCATTATCGTCACAAACAGCTAAGCTAAGCATTTTATCCACTCCTTTCATGGTTATTCTTCACTTAATTATCTCAATTCTAAGTCTCGGATTTAAAATTAAAGCACAACAACCTGGTATGATTACACAAAAAGGTCACGGAGACCTATACTTTAAACATCGCCGAATAAAGAAAGAGGATTCTCCATGACCCAATCAAATCTTATCACTACTTGCCACTACCAACAACTCTCAGCTGAAGAAAGAGGCCAGATTCAGGCTCTACGCTGACTTCGGTCAAATAATTCGTAAAAAGAATCGGTCAAACTGCCATACCAACGGTTTGTTGAATCGTTGTCAGCTCTTCTTCACAATGCTTTGTAAGTCTCTTAAGGTACAGATCTGTTCAGATAGTATCGATATTTTTATTCATCGCTCTCAACATCAATATTTCGACAAGTCTTGTCCTTCAACATCCACTGTACATCGACTAAGGACTACTTTTACTTTACGGTTTACCAAAAGCTCACCAATATCTGAATAAGAAGGCCTCGGGCACTTCTATTGACGAACGAACGACGATTGGTGATTGGGAGGACGACCTAGTCAAAGGTAAGTGAATCGCCAGTGAACCTGCCATTATGACTTTAACTGATCGTTTGACCCGTTATGATATCATTGTAAAAATTCCTGATTATCACGCTGAGACCTGTCGTAAAACGCTTCAAACCATCATTGACAAATTTCATTCCATCACTTTTGACAATGGCAATAAGTTTGCCTTATTGAACTAAGTCAAGGATACTCAAATCTACTTTGCTCACCCATACTCACCTTGGGAACGAGGTATTAATGAGAACCAGAATGGCCTTATTCGTGCGTTCATGTCCAAAGACAATTTCATGAGAGCCTTTGACGATGACTATATTGCTAAGGTCTAAGAGGCTCTCAATCACAAGCTTAGAAAATTCTTGAATTATCTAAGAGCCAGTGAAATCTTTGAACTCTTCTCACCATACCATTTGAATTAAACTAAAAAGTATAACTCCTTGGTTGGCTCATCTCAGCTAAGCATTGCACTTGATTTGGCAATTCGGGAAATGAATTTTTTAAAGGAATGCCATTACTAAGTGTTCCTCATTTCATGATTGGTTATGTCGCTGTTTCACGTGAAACAAAAGTGGCTCGCAACACGATGAGACGTCAGTCGTGAAGCGAGCCACTTTTTAAACTGTTTTTCAAAACTCATTAAGCCATTAAATAAGCCAAGCCATAATCATCCACAAATTTTCCAGCCAAGAAGAAGGCATCACGGTTAACCCCCTCCACTTGGAATCCTTGTTGCGCATAAAACTGACGTGCAACAGTATTCGTTGATAGCACCCGCAATTCAATCCGGTGAATACCATGCCGTTTAGCTTCCGACTTTAATTCAGTCATTAAGCGGTGTCCAACACCCTGATGCTGAGCATCCGGCGAAACACCAATCCCAATATCCCAAGTATATCGAGCAGAAGTAAACGGTGGTAATGGATTCCACGAAATCATGCCGAGTACTTGTTGATCAGCGACCGCTACCAGCTGACTACCGACCGGATAATTGCTTGCATAATCACTTAAAGTCCGTGCCAAGATGGGACCCGGACTATTTTCTGTCGTCCAAATCCGCTGATCAATTGCAAATAATCCTGGCAAATCGGCTTTTGTCGAATATCGTATCTCAATTTTAGTCAATATGGTGCCTCCAATTTAATTAAGTTAAACGTTTTCATCAATCGCTAACAGCGACTTCCGGTTGGAAATCTGATATGCTATTGCAACCAAAGTAATAATCCGTAATAAAAATGTCAAACATTTTTATAACATGAGTTAATAATATTCGTTTATAATAATAATTAACAATAAAAGAACCTGGAAGGGATGTGGCGAAATTGGCCTCTTTAATTCGGAATAAACGCCGAGATTTTACCGAACCAAACCGTTAGAAACTAATAATGATAAACAGGAGTGATTTTTTTAATGATAGATGATAACACCCAGCAGTCGGCTCAAAATGAAACAGCCGAACAAGACGCCATGCCCCCCGATGACCCTAATTTGTGGCAGCTTGATGAACCAGCTTTAGCAACTAAGTACCAGACCGACCCGGAAAACGGGCTATCTGCAGCTGAAGCTGAGCACCGTTTACAACAAGACGGTCGGAATGAACTTGAGACCAAGCGGGTTTCACGCTTCATTCAGTTCATCAAGCAGTTTAATAACAGTATTATTTATATTTTAGCGGCCGCTGCCATTATGACCTTTTTCATGCAGCGGTATTCCGATTCCATCGTTATTGGCTTGGTCATCATTGCAAACGCCATTATTGGCTATGTGCAAGAACGTCAAGCTGGCAATGCTTTGGAGCGGATTCGCGAAATGCTGATCTCAAAAAATTTCGTTATCCGTGATGGGAAAAAGCTCGAAGTCGATGCCCGCGATTTAGTCGTTGGAGACTTAGTTAATTTAGAAGCTGGAGACGCGGTCCCCGCCGATATGCGCTTAATTGCCGCTGATAACTTGAGCGTGCAAGAATCCGTCCTAACCGGTGAAACCAATGCCGTGGAAAAGATCGAAGAACCGATGCCGGCAACCAAACTGGCTTTAGCGGATCGTTTAAACATGGTCTACGCTTCAACCGCGGTAACGAGCGGCTCTGGCTATGGCATTGTCACCGCGACCGCCGAGGAAACGGAAATTGGCCACATTCAACAATCCGTGGGTGAAGTTAAAAATAAACCAACGCCACTAATGCGTAACTTGAACTCCTTAGGGTTTGGGTTGTCAATCGCCATCGTGGTCGCCGCCGTGTTGCTATTCATTCTCGGTATGTTTATGGATACCTATAGCTTGCCAACCTTGTTGATTGCCGTCATTACAATGGTCGTTGGTTCAATGCCTGAAGGTCTGCCAGCTAGTACCTCAGTCGTCTTGGCGATGGGGACACGACAAATGACTAAGAAAAATGTCATCGTGAAGTCACTACCAGCCGTCGAAACGTTGGGCGCCGTCGATATCGTTAATACCGATAAAACTGGGACCTTAACGAAAAATGAAATGACAGTGACCAAAGTCGTGACACCGCACCATTTCTTTGATGTGACGGGCGTTGGCTACGATGATAATGGTGGCGTCAACTTCGAAGGTGCCTTAAAGCTCAACGGTAAAACAGTTGACTGGCATCAAGATAAGAGTATGGCCTGGCTAGTTAACATCGCTGGTCAAACTACCGATGCGGAACTTCATTTTGAAAATAATCGCTGGGAATTGACCGGTGAACCAACGGATGGCGCTTTAACCACCCTCTATCGTAAAATGACCGGTCACGATCCGGAAGTCGCGGAAATTGATTCATTGCCATTTGATTCAGCCTTCCGTTTTTCTGCACGACTCGCTGACATGGACGGTCAACGTTTGCTAATGGTCAAAGGTTCGCCCGCGACCGTGCTACGTTTGACCGACCAAGCACATGATCCCGACTACTGGGAACAGGCTATGAGCGATTTAACCGCAGAAGGCTTGCGCGTGGTGGCCCTCGCCTATCAGGTCGTCGATAACAGTGTTGACACGATTGATGCCAAGCAAATCGGTGGCCTAGAGTTAGCTGGGATGGTCGGTATCATTGACCCGCCGCGTGAAGAAGCGGCGACAGCCATTGCTGAGCTTCGTAAAGCTGGTGTTGAGGTTAAGATGATTACCGGTGACCATCCAGATACGGCGATGGCCATTGCGAACAAGTTAAATCTGGCGCCTCATGTTAAAGCCATCTCTGGCCCAGAAATTGATGCCCTAGATGACGACCAATTGAAAGCTCAAATCGACGACTATAACGTCTTTGCCCGTGCAACTCCTGCTAATAAATTGCGGATTGTCCGTGCACAACAGGCTAATGATCATGTTGTTTCGATGACAGGTGATGGTGTCAACGATGCGCCCGCTTTAAAACAAGCTGATATTGGGGTCGCCATGGGGATTAAAGGAACCGAAGTTGCCAAAGAATCGGCTGATATGGTGCTTGCCGACGATGACTTTGCGGACATCGTCGCAGCGGTACGCGAAGGCCGCCACGTTTTCGATAATATTCGGAAAACGATTCGGTTCTTGCTACCAACCAGTTTTGCTGAAGGCTTAGTGGTCATCATCAGTATTTTGATGGGACATGAGTTACCACTCTACCCAACACAATTGCTCTGGATTAACATGGTTTCCGCGTTAACCATCCAGTTTGCGTTTATCTTCGAACCACCCGAGGCCGGTATCATGGCGCGTGGCCCACGAAACGTTAAAGCTGGCTTATTGTCCAAATTAGACTCCTTCGAAATCGTCTATGTCTCCCTGTTAATTTCAGGCTTAGGTATCTTCGCTTACGACTACCTGACCGCCATTGGATTGCCAAACGTCGTTGGTAGTACGATGTCCTTGAACATCATCATTTTTGGGAAAATTTTCTATCTTTTCAACTTGCGAAACGACCATCCAGTCATTTCCAAGTACTTCTTCCAAAATAAGATGGCGTTTTATATCATTGGAATTCTGATTGTATTGCAGTTGGGGATTATTTACCTACCATTCATGCAATCCGTCTTCCACACGACTAGCATCAACTTTTGGTACGGTTGGGGAATCCCAATCATCGCCGGAATTATTGTGCTAATTGTGACTGAAATTGGAAAATTTATCCGATTCAGATTTATTGATCGTGATGAAGCTTTAGGCTAACAGACGCAAGCTAAAACCCGCTGGGCTCAGTGAATAGACTGAGTTTTAGCGGGTTTTCGTTTACATTGGATTGCTATTCAGAAAACGGCACCTGTAAGATAAGTGCTGTCTTATTGATACGCTTATGACTACTATTCAAGACTGTACCCCACCATTAGTATGAGGAAGTTCGATTCTTAATCTTATTAATATAACTAATATTCAAGACCGGCTTTGCTTATAGAGCAACCAAAAAATCGTTCTTAACCTTATTGATATGACTACTATTCAAGACACATGCCTAAAGATTTACCAACTGAAATTAGTTCTTAACCTTATTGATATGACTACTATTCAAGACAAGACGTACTATCGCTAATGTTACAGACTGGTTCTTAACCTTATTGATATGACTACTATTCAAGACGGCGGCCATTTCGTTATCCTTCATCTTGATGTTCTTAACCTTATTGATATGACTACTATTCAAGACTACTTATTATGCGCTTTACTTAGACGCTGAGTTCTTAACCTTATTGATATGACTACTATTCAAGACGGTTTTACCATCAGCATTCGTATATGGTCAGTTCTTAACCTTATTGATATGACTATTATTCAAGACAATGCCTTCTTTTAATGTTGAACAAATTAAGTTCTTAACCTTATTGATATGACTACTATTCAAGACTTGACCCGCGGCCGCGGCCACCATCTAAGCGTTCTTAACCTTATTGATATGACTACTATTCAAGACCCAGCGACGCTGCGAGGTCGGGGACCGGGGGTTCTTAACCTTATTGATATGACTACTATTCAAGACTTACTAAGCCACGCATACTGTCCGAAGATGGTTCTTAACCTTATTGATATGACTACTATTCAAGACTTCCAAATGCAAAACTTGTTAAATCAAACAGGTTCTTAACCTTATTGATATGACTACTATTCAAGACCCTAATGGGGACCAACCAATCAACACCGTTGTTCTTAACCTTATTGATATGACTACTATTCAAGACGTATGTCGTTATAAGGTGATTGACATTGTAGTTCTTAACCTTATTGATATGACTACTATTCAAGACATAAATATTCATAAGTATCAAAATGCAATTGTTCTTAACCTTATTGATATGACTACTATTCAAGACTACTAAACTTACAACATACCTATAATATGTGTTCTTAACCTTATTGATATGACTACTATTCAAGACGTCCTAAAGATGTTATTGACGTATTACCGGGTTCTTAACCTTATTGATATGACTACTATTCAAGACGCTAGAGCAGACTCAGCGACGGCTTGAACGGTTCTTAACCTTATTGATATGACTACTATTCAAGACGCATCTTGAACAGTTTTACCGGAAAATGACCGTTCTTAACCTTATTGATATGACTACTATTCAAGACTTGAGCAATTGCCCATAAGCTGTCGCCCGAGTTCTTAACCTTATTGATATGACTACTATTCAAGACTCTTACCCTTAGCAACATATTTCTTTCCGTGTTCTTAACCTTATTGATATGACTACTATTCAAGACGTGGATTAGTTCCAATTCAACGTCAGATTGGTTCTTAACCTTATTGATATGACTACTATTCAAGACGGTCGGGTTCCCATGGCACTGTTCCCGTCGGTTCTTAACCTTATTGATATGACTACTATTCAAGACAGTAACTACCTCAGTTTTTTAATTAGTCTAGTTCTTAACCTTATTGATATGACTACTATTCAAGACTGGTGATTTGGATGAAGTCTCTAATTATTTGTTCTTAACCTTATTGATATGACTACTATTCAAGACATAAGCTTCTTCATTTAAACAACCTCTTTTGTTCTTAACCTTATTGATATGACTACTATTCAAGACAGTCTAATGCCATGATGATTACCAAGTCTGGTTCTTAACCTTATTGATATGACTACTATTCAAGACTGGATTTTCATAACCTATTTCAGTACCCCAGTTCTTAACCTTATTGATATGACTACTATTCAAGACGATGGATTCTATCAAGTGAAGACCGAAGATGTTCTTAACCTTATTGATATGACTACTATTCAAGACTAATCAAGAGTAGTTACACAGGTGGTAATGGTTCTTAACCTTATTGATATGACTACTATTCAAGACAACCGAACCAGATTGCTTGGTAATAAATTCGTTCTTAACCTTATTGATATGACTACTATTCAAGACGTTCCGCAATCATCGTTGCCATTATCACTCGTTCTTAACCTTATTGATATGACTACTATTCAAGACGCGAATATGCAACGGAAGACGATGCCGTATGTTCTTAACCTTATTGATATGACTACTATTCAAGACCAATGAGCGCATGGCTGAAATTGAATCTAAGTTCTTAACCTTATTGATATGACTACTATTCAAGACACTTAGGAGGGTGAATCAAATGGCTGCTGGGTTCTTAACCTTATTGATATGACTACTATTCAAGACACTTACCTCCATTAATTTCATGCACAATAAGTTCTTAACCTTATTGATATGACTACTATTCAAGACGATACCCATTTGATGAGTGGGAGGAGAAACGTTCTTAACCTTATTGATATGACTACTATTCAAGACCTGAATTGCGGTATTCCGCTGGTTAAGCATGTTCTTAACCTTATTGATATGACTACTATTCAAGACATAATTTATACATTATTAACATTTACTTAAGTTCTTAACCTTATTGATATGACTACTATTCAAGACGTGACTGGTTGCAGCCGGTCATGGGTATTTGTTCTTAACCTTATTGATATGACTACTATTCAAGACCCCCAATTAATACGATAATCATTTGAACAAGTTCTTAACCTTATTGATATGACTACTATTCAAGACAATATTATTGACCGCAGTGAGAACGATGGTGTTCTTAACCTTATTGATATGACTACTATTCAAGACAATCAAGCAAATTCTCATGCAGATAGCGCAGTTCTTAACCTTATTGATATGACTACTATTCAAGACAACAGATTAACTCTTCTCACGTGGTTGGTGGTTCTTAACCTTATTGATATGACTACTATTCAAGACTAAACAATATTATAAACTGATTCAAGTGTTGTTCTTAACCTTATTGATATGACTACTATTCAAGACATGACGGCGCTTGGCAATTCTCAAGCACCGGTTCTTAACCTTATTGATATGACTACTATTCAAGACCGTCATTTTCACATAAGGATCTAATTAACCCTTGCTACGCCAATCCATAAAATCCTCATCAACGTAGTAATAGTGAGCATCCACGAACTTTTCTACTCTGTTGATTTCTGAGAATTCAATGTTAATAATTGTTACATTTAAATCACTGACTAACTGACTTAAATCGGAAAACTGCTTTTTACTAATATAGTGACTAATATTCGTTAAAACTAGTTGTTTTTTGATTCCAAGTTCCACATGTGTCTGAATTAGCGTCTCCAGTATAGCATACGGATTACCTGTCAATTCGGCTGGAAAACTAAGGCCCACAAACTTCATGATTTTTTCAATATCTGGTAATGAACTGACTTCCAAAGGTAAATCCATTAGAAAACTAATATCCGTTACACCAGATATGACTTCACGACCCCGATCTAACAGCGCTACTTGTTGTTCATCAGTCATCAATGCCATCAAACGTTGTTGAATCTTGCGCATAAATAACTTGTTTAAATCAACTGAGAACATTAAGTCACCATACCAGCTACATTGTTTTCCACAATCTTGTATTTCTAAATCATCATTACTAATTTTAATCGTATCTGCCGAATCTGAAAAGCCACGACAAATATCAAAATACATTTTACTATTACCAACATCAAGAATATTAACCTTGTTGGGCACTATCTTAAATGGCTCAAAAGGATAGTATGTAAGATTCATATGATAATCGTCCTTTCCGCCGAATTTAAAATATCACCACTAGGCTCACCGACAATGTAATGCATTGCTTGATACTGTTTTTCCGTAACCGTCATCGTCTGGACCTTACCACCAGGCGGCGCTAACGGTGTAATGCGTTTTTCAATGAAACCCGCCGTCTTCTTATTGGGACAGATTCGAACATACACCGAATATTGCATCATCAAAAAGCCTTCTTTAATCAATGCTTTTCTAAACCTTCGATAAGATCGTCGTTCTTCAGACGTTTCAACAGGAAGATCAAACATGACCATTAATCGCATGACTCGATACCTCATTAGGAATTATCACCTCAATCTGAATTTCATCCGTTTCGCCACTTAAAAAGTGCAAACAGTTAGCAACATGTTCCTTAATTGCGTTACTCAGGATTTGTTCACGACCATTAAAAACTAGTTGAACACTTAGCAATGAAACCAAACCAATCTTAATATTTTGGGTAAATTCATCAAAATGTTGCTGGCTTACCCATTGATCAATAATTGGCCGGAACGGTTCCATTAAATCTGATCCAAGGTTAAACTCGTTTTCATTATTTACATGATGAATTCCAATACAAGTTAAATATCCATTTGCAACCACAGCGCGGTTCACCAGCGATAATAAGATGGCATAGCCATAATTGAGCGCCGCATTGACTGGATTAAAATCACGCCGATAAAACTCAGAACCAAATAGTATAGTGAAATATTTATTTGCGACCACCGCCTCTCGATTAGTAATATCATTGAGTTCCAACTTATCCAACTCATCAACTAACGATTGTGACTCAAGCTTGTTGAAATCAACAACTTGGATTTGATTTTGAATCTTGCTGCCAATATTTTTAGTCCAAAGATTCGCAATTCGACGCTCTGGCCAAGCAACTTGACGTCGAATCAGATCCGCAGTTCGACGAGTTGGGTAATAATCCGTTGTTTCAGACACTGGATTTCCTTGATGGTCCGTAAAAATTACTTTAGCGTGCTCTTCCGCCAATGCACAAACAGCCCCAGTTGTAATAACTGCCTGTGTCGTTTCCAGCATTAGCAACTGAATATCTCCAACCGGTACAGTATACTTATCCTGATCCGTTTGAATGATCAAACGATTCATCGAATACATGACTTTAGCATGTTGCGTAATCACAATGTTTCGCCATCCCATAATTAAAACCCCCTTGCACTTTCTAAACTTCCATGCTAAACTGCACTTGTATCAATTTTTAACCTTATTGATATGACTACTAGCGTCAAGATCAAACAAGGCATTCATGCCAAGTTTCACCTTTTGAGGTCGTATTCGACCCACTACATATGTATTGCGATGTCACCGTTTTTACGGTGGCATCTTTTTTTCTACAAATCCTTCAGTGCTACTTTTCGTTCAAATAGCCCAGTTGGTGACTGATAAATAATTTCTGCATCTGCTGAAAGTTTTATACCACCCGATAGCATCGTTCTTCCAAAACCAGTGCCCAACCCTAACAAACTCAAATCACCGTTTGAAGCATTAGCATGCAATGTCTTACATATTTCATTTAACACACTGAATTTATCGCTGATATTAACGAGTTTTTTAAATTTAGTATTGCTAGACAACAATTTTTCTCTAAAACTCCGATTCTCAAAAAGTTGGAAATAATCTTGCACTTGATTAATGATTCTATCAAAAACGTCATCTAAATCTGCTGCTGACTTAGTATTTTTATTCAATTTCCGCTGAAACTTCAATGGTAAAATTAACTCTTGTATATTATGATAATCTGTACTAGTTCCAAGTGAGAATCTATGAGTTGCACCTTTAACGTCATCTCGTATTACCTGTTCAAATTTTACATGTGGTAATACAACTTCATAGTCACTGGTTTGAACATTACCCGTCCTCTTATTTACCTTTTGAAATTTAGATTCTAGTAGTTCCGTTAAAGCATGTTTTTCGGAGAAGCCTCTACTTTTTAATCTATTTATCTTAACAATCATCAACGTTGGTACGCCAATTATCCTGTATTCAACACTATTCTTCTTTGTGACCTTAACAATCGCTAAATACGCTGGTGTACCACCAGAATACCCACCATATATAGCCGTATCAAAACCATCCTTCTTTGGGATTAGTTTCTTAGAATTATTATCACTTGCTTTATAGAGTGTTTGGTTAAACATGGCCCCACGGTTTTCAAAGATTTCTCGATTAACTAGGATTCGTTTAAAATTGTAGATTTTTTCAAACATCGCTAGATCACTAGTCTTATTCCAAATTACTTCACCCGTTTCCGGAACAACAATTGGCTCCTGGGCCTTTTCCAACGATCGAATGATATTGAAGTGCTTCATATTAATTGGTAACTTAGCAAACTTTCCATAGACAAAGAACCGTTCCAGCTTTGGATAACGTTTCAATAAATAAGTCCCCAAGAAAGCTGTTAAATAGGCGTCAAACGCATGATGATAATTATTTACTTCCCGTAATTTTGGGAAATCAAACGCAACGCGGAATTGATGTGTCAAATTAGCCTTAACTGAAACAATGGTTGTCTCTGGATACGTTGTATCAATTAAACTAGTAACCAACTTGATAATTTGGCGAGTTTCAACTAATTGGCGATTAACAAAGCCAACAGCATATTTATCAATATCAGTTGATCGCATGGTTAAGTGGCGCAATTTTCGGCTAGAAATCAGGCCCATTTTATGCCATTCGCGCCACTGCCAAGCCATCTTATCGCCGAATCTTTCCATTGCAAAACTATCATTCTTTTCACGATTACCCGTAGCATCCGTCAACACGCGATTATCAAGTGAATCATCTTTAATTAGTGCTTGTGGCAATATATGATCGATGTCATATTCTGATAAGCGGTCAATATTAATTGATTTTCCAGTATAAATATCACGCCCATTTTGCATAAAGTATAGAACTAAACGATCATTAAATTCGGCTTTATCTTTAATCTTTGTCTTCAACTCTTGTTGGACTTGTGAATCCACAATTTCCTTGGCAGAATCTTGATACACGGCCTGTATTTGGCTCGCCCGTGATTGCGTTCGCCGACCTTTTTGACCGCCACCACGCGCTGCTTCAATGAAGACCCAACTAGGTGCTTGACCATGCATCGCTCGTTTAATATCCGCCAAAACTAGCATGACCTCTCGAATGGCTTTCTTATTTTGTGGCGAAGTATATAAGTCATTAATGGCATCTTTCAAATCAGCGTCATCTAAATCTTGTTTGTTAGCAGCTGTAATTTGGCTAGCAACTTCCGCTTGACTACGTAGTTCCATGAAATTATGGTTGGTTTCCCATAGTCCTTCAATAATCGTTCGCCCATTATCATCCTCAAACCCAGTTAAAAGTTTCTTCGACAGTTGTCCCCAACCTCGATAACGAATATGGCTAAGTTGCTTACGTTGATCAGCCGTTAGCCAAGTAATTCTAGCTAGCTTAGTAATAAAAATACCAGTATCTTCAAAAATTGTGGACCATAAAATAATCTTTTCAATATCAGCACGCTTAGTTAAGTCTAGTAAGGCCGTTGGCATGATTTTTTGATAATCAATATAAGTTGATAAAGAACTGTTGAATCGTTTAGGATCTGACAAACCAGTGATACTTGGTGCCGTCGGGTATTCACCAGCAGATACCAAATTATGCTGAATATCTTTCACACTAACAGTTTTTTTCTTCTTAAAGACTTGCTCATACAACCGCTGCTTCTGCTTTAGCGTAATTGGCCAGTCATCAATCTTAATCTTATTCAATTCGTTCAACACGGTAAAGCGCTGATAAATCAAACTCTGTTGTGGTAAGACCTCTTCACCAATTAAATAAGTATCGGTCGTTTGCATCCGTTGAATAAATCTGGTAGCAGACGCCTCACGATCTACCTTTTTATCAAAATTCCATGGCGTAATTAACCCACCTTCTTTGCGGACCATCCAAGCAAATTTAGCATTGGCGCTCGCTTCTTGCTCATCCGCCGTAATCAGAGGGCCTACATAGTAAGGAATCCGAAAACCAACTAATTCGTCCAACTTATATGGAAACTTACCTTGGCGTTTTTTTACAGGATTCTTCTCTGCCAACCAAGGATAATACTGCTTTTGATTGTCAATAATTTGGTCAAGTTCATTTTGTTGAACTTGATAAGGAATTGACCCATTCTGTTTAGTTCTTAATTTGGGTAAATAGTCTTCTTTCGCCATCGCTGCATCAATCTTTGCTGCAAATGTATTGGTTAACAAATCTTGCTTAACAAATTTCCCCAATCGATGATAAAATTCGTCTTGGGTAATCGCTTTGCTTTTCTCACCGGCTATATATTGATCATATGTCGCACGAATTTCACGTCCACGCGCACGATCTGCTTGACTCTTCACATAATCTTTCAGTAACACCAAATCATTAGCATGTTGGTTATATTTTTCCATCATTCTCTGTGAGAAGGTTAACCCTTCTGGAATTAATTGCGCCAAATTAATCGCTGAATACAACTCTGACACCGTTTCTAGTAAGTCCATTGCTGAAGGTTCCAGCTTAGATTCAATTACTGGTAATGCATCTTGCAGATTTCCCATTTCAAATGACCAATCTTTTTTCTCAGCAACATCGATTTCAGTCATAGTGAACGTTGCAACATTTGCTTTATTCCCAGCCAGCGCTTTAGCTAATTCGTTCACAACTGACTTTTGCTGCTTTTTCTGATCGGTGGTCATGCCAGTAGCCAGATACATGAGTGGTACAATTTGTTTTTGCCGATCACTCCGCGACAAATCATTTCGCAACAGAATTGCCTTGATCTGATCAGCTTGGATCACGTTACTAGTCAACGTTAAATCAAGTTCAGGATTAATTCTGGCTATTAAATCGGTGATTTTTGCAAACGCGGTGACTAAGTCTAGCGGAACCGTCTGATAATTAGTCGCATTTCCTGTACGCAAGAAATTTCCCCGATGTTTAACAATATGATGAATAGCCAAATAGATTTCACGAATATCAAATTGCCGTTTTTCAGACATTAGTGCCTGGCGCAAATGATAAATTGTTGGATATGTATCATAAAATTCCTTGTCCGTCTGATTATTAAATAGTGTTTTAGCTAGACCATCATACTGAGAATCTCGTGGTGAAATTGCCGAATATTTGCGCCGTGCAAAAAAATTAGGATCTATTTTACTGATAGGTTCATCAAATATTTCCCGAAGTAATCGTAACCGCCACTTGACTCGACTTAACCGACGACGAGTCGTTCGATACCCACGACGATCAGCCGCAGCTTGGCCTTCTTTGAATAATCGGGCACCAATAGCTACCTTACCTTTAACACGCTTCAACCGGCCATTGCCATCCACTACGGTCCAACCAATCGAATTACTCCCAATATCTAAACCAACACCATATTTTTCAGTCAATTAAAGTCCCCCTTTAGATTGTTAATACGCTCCCTATTATCCCGCATATCACTTGCAACTTGCAACACTAAAATCATTGAATTCACGGCGTTGTAAGCGTTGCCTGTATTTTGTATTAGTCATCGCGATCCAGTGACCAGCCAATCCTTCCTATAATTGTTTCACGTGAAACAAAAAAACAGGCAATCCCCTCAAATGGGATTACCTGCTTACACTTAAATCGTTTTAAAACTTCCCTGTCTCAGCCAATGCATCACCATTGGTAATTGTTGATTCCATAATGGCCAATCATGCCGGCCAGGTAACTCTTTCCAGGTGAATCGGTCACCAAATTGTTCGGCTAATTTAGGCTTAAAAGCGACATCCATAGGTCGTAGCATGTCCTCACTGCCCGTCGTCATCAATACCCGTAACTCAGCCCCAGCATCTGGTAAGCGAGCTAATAAGTAGTCCAAGCTGACCGGTGAATCATGTAGATGTTGACTGTCAAACACACCATCAAAGTCTGGCATGATCGCCGCTTGGTTAACACGAAAACTTGCCAAGTCAGTGACCGGTGACAAGGCCGCCACAGCCGCAAATTTATCTGGCATCGCCAAAGCCCACCGTAGCGCGCCATAGCCACCCATTGAATTACCTACCACAAAATTTTGATTGCGTTCAGCGCTTAATGGAAACATAAACCGCATCCGCGTCGGCAATTCTTCCGTCATAAACGTCCAATAGGCCGGCCCTTGTGGCACATCATTATAAAAGCCACGCTCTGTTTGTGGCATCACGACCGCCACGCGATATTGTGTCGCGAGCGTTTCAATCGCCGTTTGCCGAATCCAAGTCGTTGCATCGCCCCCCAAGCCATGTAACAACCAGATTACTGGTAATGGTTGGTGACCACTACAGAAATCAGCGGCCACCTTGCCGGCTGGATCAAGCGGCTCCGGTAAAATCACTTGTACCGTTACTGAACGTCGCAATGTATTGGAATAAAAATTATTACTATGAATCGACATAAGCTGCCCCCATTTAGAACTCATTTTTGCCTAACTAATTATTAAAATATATTCGAATAAATTATTACATATTTAGTTAACAAATACAACTAAACGCCAATAAAAAAACTGAATCATTTAATGACCCAGCTAATTTACAATAAATTGGTTAAAAATGTGAGCAATATGCGGTTAAATTCGGTCGCTTGTTCAGCCATCACTAAATGACCAGCTTGTGGAATCACAACACTAGTCCCCGCCGCAGTCATTTGCGCCGTGATCGCTGCAAACTCAGGCTTGAATAATGGGGATTCAGCACCTGCAATAATCAAGAGTGGCACCTGTAATTGACGCACGACTTGGCGCCAGTCATGGTCTAAATGATCAATTAAAAGTGGTAACAACGATAGCGAAGAAAATGGCGCGACTATTTCGGTTGCGTCAATTAAGGCAGCGGTATCGTCATCAATAGCCTTAAAAGCGGCATAGCCCAGCGGCCGCTGCCAATAGCGAGGTAATTTTGACCAAACGAGTGGTTTAAGTCCCGTTGACCAACCTGGTGCTGGTAATAATCTTGGCGGTTGATCAACATCCACGATGGCCCGCACCTCTTGATCACCAAATTCGGCAATAAATGCAAACCAAGTTGCCGCACCGAGTGAATGACCCACTAGAACGGGACGTTGAAGCCCTAAAAACGTCATCAGTTCATGTGCGTCTCGGGCTCGGCGCTTCAACGATTGCCCGGTCTGCGTCCGTTGTGACTGGCCTTGACCACGACTATCAAGATTAATCACGCGATAACCTGCCGCGACTAGTACCGGGATTTGGGCACGCCAAATTTCTTTCGCCAAACCGAAACCAGCTAATAGCACCACAGCTGGTCCTTGGCCGTGATCCGAGTACACCAAAGTCACCCGGTCTGAAGTGATGAATCGCATGAGCGGACACGTTCCTTTCGTGAATTGACTAATTAGTCAAAATCAGTTGGTACCATTTTAGTTAATTGTGTTAGCCAAGTTGTCGCTGCCGCATCCGTAGTGGCTAGCGCTTTGTCAGCAAATGGCGTCAATAATTGAGCAACTTTTCCCCAATCAATCTTTTGCGCCGTTACCAAGCTCGCCTGCAAATCAGCAACCTGAGCCGTTGTGATCTGCGCCAGCTGCTGCTGATTCTGCCCGAACAATCCTAACAAACTATTGACCGCTAATTGCTGGCTTAACCGTTCTCGCCATCGCGACGCAGTGATTTGATTAGTAACCTGTAGACGGGATTGTAATGGCACAGCTGGAACTTCTTTTACCAAAAAGTGCTGGAACTCGTCCCAATTTTGATCAATAATCGCATAGCCTTGCCAAGGTAATTGTAAATTAAATTGTTGTAAGGTCTGCTGAGTCACCGTCATTAATGCCCAACGATTGTCCACTTGCGTCGTCGCGACCGCTAACCATTGTGTTAAAAAGTGTTGCATGGTCTTCCGTACGACCGGTCGTTGCTGTTTCCCTTGTGTTAATTGGTAGCGCACTAGTAAGAATGTGGTGACAGTCTTCGGATCAATGACATGATCGGCTTGCGCTTGGTGATGTTGCCGTAGTCGTTTCACCCGCTGACGCCGGCTTGATTTGGCATAATGCCCTTGTTTAACCATTTTAGCTGTCCTCCGAATAGAAGTAATAACCCATTTTAACGCAAATTTTCTCGAAAGAAAAAGCTTGGACAACGAGCGTCCAAACTTTTCAGTTTGCCAACCATTAACTAATCATTGGTTTTAGGTTGGCGATATTTGTGGAAATAAATGACCGTCATCACCGCTAAGAAGACCACGCCAACTAAAATTGAATAGCGTGTTTCTGGATTAACGAACATAAAAACTAATGTCAAGGCCAAAAAGGCTAAGGTCAAATAGTTCGAATAAGGTGATAGCGGCATTTTAAAGGGATGATCTGCCATTTTAGCCACATTTTGCTTACGGAACTCAATTTGACTGATCAAAATTACAACCCACGGCACCATCCCTGGTAGCACGCTGGAACTGTAAACCATCACGAAAATCTCACTGGCATCCTTAAAGAAAATTGGTAAAATAACGTTCAAAACGACCCCAATCAAAATTCCAGTTGAAATTGCGATCACCGCATAAAAGGGCACGCCATGCCGATTTAACAACGTCATTCGGTGTGGTAACTGCTTATTTTCAGCTAAGGTATACGTCATCCGACTCGCACTATAAATACCAGAATTGGTCCCTGATAGCGACGCTGTGATCACGACGAAATTAATAATAGACGCTGCCGCGGTAATCCCAATCTTCGCAAACGTCTGCACGAATGGCGAGCCAATCTGACTGAGCTTATCCCAGGGGTAAATGCTCACAATCACAAAAATTGCCCCAACATAAAAAATCAGGATACGCGCAACCGTCGATCGAATCGCTTTGACCAACGTACTCTGCGGGTTCTCGGCTTCTCCTGCCGTCACACCAATTAACTCAATGCCTTGATAGGAAGCCAACACAATTGCTAGTGCAAACACAAATCCTTTCACACCACCCGTAAAGAAGCCGCCATGCGACCATAAATTACTGATCCCAATCGGCTGACCGTGATTACCAAAACCAAACAGGATCAACCCTAGACCAGCAATGATCATTAAGATAATCGTGACAACTTTGATCAGCGAAAACCAGGTCTCTAGCGTCCCAAACATTTTCACGGAAATAAGATTAGCCACCGCTAAGAAGACGATCGCAATCAGTCCCGGAATCCAGTCTGGCAAATTTGGCCACCAGTAACGGCAATAGCCGCCCAGCGCAATCATTTCACTCATCCCGACAACGACAAATTGGAAAATATTACTCCACGCCGTTAAATAGCCAAACACTGGGTGAATATATTCTGAAGCAAACTTTGCAAACGAGCCGGTATTGGGATCAACATATAACATTTCACCCAAAGCTCGCATGATCAAGTATAAAAATGCCCCCGAAACGATGTACGCAATCAAAACTGACGGTCCGGTCCACTTGATGGTCGAGCTAGACCCCATAAATAGGCCCACCCCAATTGTGCCACCCAATGCAATCATCTGCATTTGGCCCGTACTTAATTTTCTCTGCATAACTTTCTCTCTTTTCATTAATTCAAAGAACGACTTGCAACCACTCGCAAGTTATAACTTTCATCTTAGCTAAAATTTCACTGTGGTGCAAATGATAATTTTCTAATAAACCCAGTTAAAGTCAGGACTCACCGGCGTTACACGGCTATGAGTAGAAGTTCGTCAACATATCTTTACACTAAAGTAACCGTTATACTATAGAAAATAAAAGAAGTGAGGTTACGTTCAATGGCAAATTATATTAAAGAACTACGCGCGTTAGTTGGTCACAAACCGTTGATTTTAAATACGGCGGCCGGTATTTTAGTCAACGATCAACAGCAAGTTTTGCTGAATCTCAGAACGGACACGCATAACTGGAGTTTACCGGGTGGCTACTTGGAATATGGCGAAACCTATGCGACTGCTTGTATTCGTGAATACAAAGAAGACAGCGGCATCGACGTTAAAATTGTCGCCCCCATCGGTATTTTTGATCAGGGTGAGACGACCTACCCTAACGGTGATGTGGTTCAGACCATTACAGAGCTCTTCTTAGTTGAAGCCGTGGGCGGTCATCAATTAGCCCAAGCAACGGATGAAACCATCCGATTAGACTACTTTGATTTTGACCACTTGCCACCTTTACTCAACCAACAAACTGCCGACACCCTCGTTGCGGCAAAAGCATTTCTTAATCGCTAAAAATGAAAAAAGGTAGTGTCCACGATGGTCACCACCTTTTTATTTTGACCAATTAGTCTACATCATTCCAACTATTTAGGAATAGGCTTAACCAATCCAGTTCATCGTCTGGTTGCAGACGCTGCGGATGTTCTGGATTATCAATAATCGCCAAACTCGAAATTGCGGTCAAGGGAACTTGTTGTAGCCCAAAACTGTCAAAATTATAGAAAGCTAGCCAACCAATTTGCTTGGTCTCGTGTTGCCCTAATGGCTCACTGAACAGCTGACAAGGATAGACTGGCAAACTGATGATGCCTTGGTCGGGTGAAAAATAACGCAAGGTACTAATTTCATGATATATTGTCGCATGAATAATCGTTTGTAGTAAGTTGGGAGCCACATCATCGAGACTGCCGGCAACTAATTGTACCCGCTCCCGATAACTTGCCAAAGCATGATAAGCTCGGTCACCCAAAACGGCTCGTATTTTCGCGAGGGTTAAATCACTAATACTTGGGGCTAATTCCCGTCCACCCGGGTAATTAGGCAACGGCGAAACGACTAATGTCGCCAGTTCCTCTCGCGTTAAACTGAGCTGCTGTTGATTAGCCGCTTGCGCGGTGTATGGCAACCAAACATTGGCACTCGGGTAATGTAGTGCCTGCTGCATCGCTGCTTTGACTTGTACAGCCCCAAATGATAACCAACTAACGACAAAGCTAGCCGTTTGATGGGCCGCCACCTGATTGACACGATAAAAAGCTCTTGGTTGCGTGGTATCCGCAATAAAGTTATCATTGGCAGCCAAATAGGTTTTCGCACTCAGGCCAACCACATAAAAACTATCCGAGTTTGCCAACACCACCGCTTGCTCCGTAGCATTCTGCCAAGTTTCGATGACGCTGGTTTCTGCACTCAATTCACAGGTAACTAAGCTTTGATCTGTTACTTCCGACCATTCTGGCGTGACCAAATAGCGTTGGGTGACCGTCAATTGATCATCTGGCGTTAGCCACGGGGTGAGTGGGGTGAGCTGGTAATTAAGTGGTCGACCGTTACTCTTAACGATTAAATTACCCAGTGGTGTCATCAATAACTGCTTAGGTAACGCCGCTGGACTGGTAGTCCTAACCTGTGCTAGTCGTTGCTGAATCTGTAGCGCAGGCGTCTCAGCAACTCCCATCACCCGAAATAAGCATACTTTTAATTTTTGCTCATCCTGATCTAACTGACTAACCTTACCGTACAAGTAGGCGCCTTGATCTAAGAGTTGTGCGTAAGGAGTGTTCTGGTGACGTGACAGATAACCTAATCGAGCATGTCCAAGTGTCCAAACGGAGATCGCCTGCTCATCATATTGGTTATTAGCCTCCCGTTGCAATAAAACGGTCATCCCGTCCGCTAAGTCGGCCAGGGTGGCTTGAATATCAGATACATAGTGTTCACCCACAACCGTCACCGTCGCCAATACTTGATCAGTAATCGCCGGTGAGTTAGTTGGCTCAAGTTCAGCTATCTGAACAATTTCAGCTGTTTCAATAACTTCCACTAAAGCATCCGTTTGTAATTGTTTGGCTAAACAGTGTTGTCCTTGATCAATGATCGCCAAAACTTGATATCGGACTCCCGATTGTAGTAAAACCTGCGACCCGATGGTTAATTTCATGACCGCCCCACCCCCTTGTATTTATGGTTAATTATAGCCTACTTTTGTCAGATAATGAAAGCCTTCTCAGGTATCATAAAAAAACGAGGCTAAAAAATCCGACAGATTGCCTTGTCGGATTTTTTCTTGATTTTATTCAGAATTTTTAACTTTAGTTGACACTATTTTAATGTCGATAAATAACGATAAACTTGTTGCCCAGCTTGACGTCCGAAGACAACCGTCTCAGCAATGGAATTACCCCCGATTCGGTTATTACCATGTAGCCCACCAGCAATTTCACCAGCGGCATATAGCCCAGGAATAACCTGATCTGTTGTGGAAACCACTTGCGTCGTGGGCTTAACTTTGACACCACCCATCGTGTAATGGACCGCGGGGGCAATATGAATGGCATAAAATGGTCCCTTGGCTAAGCCATGGGCCATCCCAGTCGTCCGACCGAATTCAGTATCAGCTTGTGCCGTAACGGCTTGATTCCATTTGGCGACCGTTGTAGTCAGCTGTGAACTTGGCATATCAATTTTTTCAGCTAGTTCAGCCAAACTCGACCCCGTAACCACTAAGCCAACTGAGTCATAGAAGTTGATGGCGGGGACCCGGTCACGAACCGCTTGATCTAAGATCAAATAAGCGTGTTTCGTTGGGAGTTGATCAATAGCCGCAGTAACGGCTTTACGCGTTGTCAATTCATTAACAAATCGTTGACCCATGGCATTAACCAAAATAGCACCTTCACCACGCACAGCTTCACCAATCAAAAAAGCATGCGCCGTATCTTGTTGTACCGTTGGGTGGACTTGAATTTGAGTCATGTCAACCAAAGCAGCCCCTACTTGAGTCGACAAATTAATGCCATCACCCGTCGCACCCGGTTGATTGGTGGTTCGATAACCCTTCAAGTCTGGTCGATATTTAGCAATCAATTCAGGATTAGCGCCAAAACCACCGGTCGCTAAAATGACTGCCGGTGCGCTTATTTGCCGCTGATGACCATCGGCTAATTCAACGGTCAGGCCGGTCACTTTGCCAGCCGTTTGTAACAGTCGCGTGACGGTCGCATTAGTGACCAATGGCAATTGGTCCGCGGCCACTAGTTTCAACAATTCTGTGACTAAAAAGCTCCCAATTGGCGCAAGACTACTTGGTCGATGAGTCCGCTTGACCCGCATCCCACCAGTAATCGTCAAGTCGTCCAATTCGATACCATGAGCCGCTAACCAATCAATTGCCAAGGCTCCGTGTGAGGTAAAATAATCCAACATCGCAGGATCGTTTTTTTCACCGCCGCCCACGAATGTTTCATGATAAAAGTCAGCGTAACTATCGACCACGTGGTGTTTAAGCTGTACGAATGTTTCTGCCGCGTTCATCCCCGATGAAGCGCGAGTCGTATTGCCGCCAATCTTGGGCATTTTTTCTAAAATAAGTGGTTTCAAGCCTAACTCATGGGCTTGAATTGCACTCACTAATCCAGAACTACCAGAACCGATAATGATCACGTCATATTGATCCTTCAAAGCCGTTGGTGCGGTTGCTTCAAATTGAAACTTAGCCATGTTTTCTCCCCATTTCTTCACTAAATCCGATCAAGTTATCCAGATGTTTCACGTGAAACATTTTTGTTAAGTCTTATTCTACTGGTTTAGAATCAAAATAAACACCCTAAACTCAAAAACGACTCTGGCTAGTAGTCAGAGTCGTTTTGAACAACTTGATTATTTCCAATACGCATAACGATACAAGGCGTCCCGTAACAAGGTAAAATGAACGCCGCCGACCTTACTACTGATCAAATGAGCCGCAGCGGTTTGATATAAAGGCGTGACCCCCTGCTTTTCAGCAACCAATTTAGCTGCTTGTTGCATACTCTGATATCGCGTTGTTTTGGACTGTGTTCCAGCCGTAATCGTGGTAATGAGCTTTTCATAATCAGCATCTTGAAACTTGCCAAAATCAACTGAATTTGTGATTGAAGCTTTATTTAAGAAATCAATTGGATCTTGGAAATCACTTGACCAAGCCAAGGTTGCAAAATCAAAATTACCTTTGCTTAACGTTGAGATTTCATTAGTCAATGGCACCGACTTTACATTAACCTTGACACCGGTGAGGTTCTTTTCAATTGCCGCCTGAATAAACTCGGCAACAGACTTATTCACATCATTATCATTCGTTAATAATTGTAACGTCAGCTTGTGCTTGCCTAGACTGGCCTGCGCCTTTTGCCAGTATTGTTTGGCTTTGGTTGGACTATAAGAATATAAATTGCCGGTATCGGTATTGAAATCTTGACCAGTACTTGGATTCTTAGTATTTCCCGTTGGCACTAATGACGTCGCTGGCGTTGAGCCATCTTTCAAAACATCTTTCACAAGTGAGTTACGGTTCAAAGCATAGCTGACCGCTCGCCGTAGATCAGCATTCTTAGTTGCGGTGCGTTTATTATTCCAAGGCATAAAGTAGAGCTGATTGAGCTTAGTAATCGTTAAATCGTGCTTCAAGGCACCTCGTTTGGCACTCGCAACTTGAGTCCCAGTAATTTGTGTGACTTGAACGGCATTACTTTCAAATAAGTTCTGGGCGGTACTATTTGTTTTAACCGTTTCAACTTTCACATTTTTGATGGCAACATCGGCATGATCATAATAATAGGGATTCTTGACATACTTCCAAGTATCGCCGGTACCATCCCAACCCTTCAAAACATACGGGCCATTCGACAATGTCTTGGCGGCTGAAGTACCATATTTATTCCCATATTTTTCGGTAAAGCTTTGACTTAAAGGATAAATTTCGGTGGCTAAACGGTAATTGAAATAAGGGACCTTTTGAGTCAAGGTTAATTGCAATTTATACTTACCTAAAGCCTTAGCACCCAACGTTTTAACTGATTTTTTACCCGCTGTAATTGCTGTTGCATTTTGGATTTCGGCCACATGTCCCACTTCTTGCGACTTGGTCTTAGGATCAACCTGCCGTCGTAATGAATAAACAAAGTCAGCTGCGGTGACTTTTTGACCATTGGACCACTTCGCATTGTGCCGGAGGGTAAAAGTATAAGTCTTACCACCGTTCGTCGGCTTCACAATTTTTGTGGCAATCGCAGGCACAACTTTACCCTTTTGAGTCGTTGTGTAGAGTCCTTCCATAAACTGGGCAATAGCCGCCTGACTGGCAATATCGTCAGCTTTATTAGGATTAGCCGTCGCAATCGCTTGTGATGCCGTCACCGTTAATGTTTTATTCTTAGCTTGCGACCCGGTCTGATTCCCACAGCTTGCTAACATTAAGCCTAAAGTAATCAAGCCTAACCCACTGAGCCATTTTTTGGTTGTTTTCATTCACTATCCCCGTCAATCCTTAATCTGATTAGTTTCCGCAATAAATTTGGCAAACAAGCGCGCCATAACTGGTGTAACTTGCTGCATTTCTTCTGGATGCCATTGCACGGCCAGTCGTAATCCACCTGCATCCGCTTCGATTGCTTCGACCACGTCGTCTGGCGCAGTCGCCACAACTCGAAAACCAGGGGCAATTTTGTGTAACGCTTGGTGATGGAAAGAATTTACTGCCAATTTTGTTTGACCTAAGAAATGTGCTAATTTTGACTCAGCCGTAACCGTTACATGGTGCATCCCATAAGCTGGTAATTGTGCTTGTAAATGTTTGATTGTCCCTTGCCCCGCTGGCATATAAGACAGATCCTGGTAAATGGTCCCACCGTAGCAAGCGTTCAAAATTTGAATGCCCCGGCAGATTCCCAAAATCGGCTTGTGGGCCGCATGTACTGCCTTGATCAACGCAATTTCATAAGCATCGCGTTTAGGATCGATACCACCTAACTTTTCCAATGGTTCTTCCCCATAAGTCAATGGATCAACATCTTGACCACCGCAAAGCAACAGCCCATCAATTAGACCAACATACCGTTCGATAGTTTCTTTATCCTGCGTGACCGGCAAGATTAACGGCATCCCACCGTTATCCGTAATTGATCGTAAATAGACCTGATTGACATAATCCCGTTGACGCCCAGGAAACATTTCACTATCTACTGCTAATGTTCCTGGCGCTACCCCAATAATTGGCTTTGTCATTAATAACAACCTCTTTCTTTTTTATCCCATAAAAAAAACCTGCATGTAATCACTACATACAGGGACGATTGGTTTCGTGGTACCACCCTGAGTTTGTGGCTTAATAGCCACCTCAATGACACTAATCAGTGTCTGGATGATAACGAATCCACACGCGTTAGCCGCTCACACGACTAATCAACTACTCCAAGCCCATCTTCAGTCGAATTAGGAAGCTACCCTCACACTGTCGGTAGTCGCTAATCTTCATCCTTCAACCTACTCTGCTCTTCAACATATAATTTATTGAATTAAAACAAAATGGCTATTTGATTAATTAAAGATTAAGTTTAATTGGTGTGAAAGTCAACTGATAAGTTGATTCTGATTTGTTAGCAGCTCCATGATAGTCGTTAACTATTCATACCTACTCACAAATAGTTTTTAAATATTTCCCGGGAAATATTTAAATCACACCCACGCTTGTAACATTTTTTGAACGGTTGCGGTCATGTCTGGGCTTTGTGTTAATAGTGAGATGACCGCTGCCCCACTCGCACCCGTTTCCGCAATCTTTCCCAGTTGCGATTCAGTAATGCCACCGATAGCCACAATTGGTGTCTGCGCAAGTTGAACCAAATTGGTCAATCCCGGCAAGCCAATCACCGGATCAGCATCTGCTTTTGAAGTTGTTGGAAATACCGGCCCACTCCCTAAGTAAGCCAAACCAGACAACTGATTGGCTGCCAAAACTTCTGCAGGGGTCGAACAAGATAGGCCGACAAACATCTTACCTGCAACTTGGGCCAAGACTTGCCGAATTTGCTGATCGCGCTGTCCAACATGAATCCCATCCGCTTTCAAAGCCAGCGCTAACTCGACATCATCATCCACAATGAACGGCACCTGGTACGTGGCACAAAGTCGGTGCAATTGTTGCCCCAATTGTAAGCGTTCCGTAGCCGTTAACCGACTGATTCCCTTGTCGCGAAATTGAAAAGCTGTAATTCCCGCTCGTAATCCAGCCTCAAGAATTTCTACTAAGCCACGATTTCCCACATCTTGGGAGCCACAAACAAAGTATGCCCGTAACTGTTCCGCCGAAAATTCAATTGTCATATTGTTGAACCTCATCACTTGGTGCCACCCAATGATTTAACGGACCGTGACCATGACCAACTTGAATCGTTTGTTTTATTGCCGCGGTCACATAAGCTTTAGCCGTGTGAATGGCAGTTGCCATCGGAACCCCTTTAGCAAGTTCAGCCGTTAAGCAAGCTGATAATGTGTCTCCCGTCCCATGGGTCCGAACCGTGTCAACCCGCGGAGCCGCCAGCCAAAACGCTTGGCCATCCGCCAAGCAAACAAAATCAGCTGCCGTGCTGGCATTAGACTCATGGCCGCCCTTGATAATGACATTTTTAGCACCGAGTTGTTGCAAGGCGTGACCAGCGACAACCATCCCTGCCGCATCATGGATGACCAGTCCCGTTAAACGTTCAGCTTCGGGCAAATTGGGGGTAACAACCGTTGCTAAGGGTAATAGGTCTGTGCGTACAGTTTCGATTGCATCATCCGCTAACAAGGCAGCACCACCCTTAGCAATCATCACTGGATCAACAATCAGTGGGCCAAAATCATATTGCTGTAATGCCCTAGCAACTAATTTGACATGTGTCGCATCCGCTAGCATTCCTGTTTTACAAGCCCGAATTTTAAAATCAGCCGCCAACGACGCGAATTGTTCATTAATCAGTTTTGCTGGCAACGCCATAAAGTCTTGGACACCTAACGTGTTTTGCGCCGTAACCGCAACTACCACGGCGGTCCCAAAAACGTGTCGGGCTTGCATTGTTTTTAAATCAGCCATGATACCCGCACCACCACCGCTGTCCGTGCCGGCAATCGTCAATACTTCTGGAAATTCATTCATTATTTCAACCTTCTTCGCTAACTGATTGAAGCGAGCCGTTTAACTTCCTCAATCGTAATTAAATGCAATTTATCCAATAACTCAAATGCAAAAGTCCCTGGTCGATCGGCGGTCATTTGTTTGACCACCAATTGACCTGTCACTGCCAACACTAGGCAGGCAGTTTGAGCAGCTTCAAAATAATCATCACCACTGACTGCTGTAAATGCCGCAACTAAACTAGAAAGTAGATCACCAGAACCCACGTGCAATTGAAATAACGGTGTCCCGTTATGAACTTGGATCACTCGTTTTCCATCGGTTACAACATCGGTCGGGCCAGAAAGGACAACGACACAATGGTATTTCAGCGCACAAGTTTGGGCAATTTTAATCAAATCACCGTCCCCACTCCCAGCATCAATCCCCTTAGCCTGCCAGTCAATTCCAGCTAACGTGGCAATCTCCCCCGCATTGCCACGAATTACTGCAACTTTAAACGTTTCAAGCAACCTTTGAGCGACATCATGGCGATAGGTACTGGCTCCAACTGCCACTGGATCTAGAACGATTGGCTTTTGCTGCTGATTTGCCAATTGACCCACAACCTTCATCTGTTCGACTTGTCGCTGAGTCAAAGTCCCCAAATTAAGACAGATTGCACCCGCAATTTTGACCATGTCTGGCGCCTCGATCGGTTCTGCCGACATGATTGGAGAAGCCCCAATGGCATTCAAACCGTTGGCAACATCTTGAACTGTCACAAAATTAGCAATATTGAAAACAATCGGGTTTTGTTCACGTAAGGTCGTTAATAAGTCTAAATTCAATTTTCTCTCCTCCATAAAAAAAGCCACCAATTCAACTTTTATTGAACCGGTGGTTGCCAAATTGCTTAGCATCGACACTTTCCCTACGCAAGTCTGGACTCACAGGTTCAAAGGGATCAGCAAGTTCATTGCCATCTCAGCCCATTCGTGGACACCCCTAGTGTTTATTTAAGTTACTGTTAGTGTAATAGTTGTAACCGCTACCGTCAACTACTCAACTGGACTAAAATAGCAGGTCTTGCCATTGATTAACCTAGTCAAACTTTGCTATGATTAAGTCGTAATAACATTCAGTTAATTCTAAAAACATTATTATTAGAATTAACTAACACTGTCCATCAAGGTGACATTATCCTAGATGATGCAATTGATGACTTCAAAATGAGGAGTGGGAGAATTTGATTAATCCAAATGGTGCCATTCATCGTGGCTGGAATCGCCGGGTCGTTACAGGTAAAACTTTAGCCGAATGCGACGAACGCCTCGTCACTTATTTAAATGATCAAGATTACGGTTCTGGTGAATTTGTCGTTTTACATGAAAACGATGGTTCTAATCAAAACACGGGTTATGATTTACCCGATGGCGACAACTGTTATATTAGCTTTTTAATTTATAACAGCCGTCTTTAACATTTCATAAGGTCCAGCTGAGTCTAATCACTCGGCTGGATTTCGTTTATTAAAATAATTTTGCTTCTGGATCAAACAATTTTTTGAAATGAGCTGCTAATGCCGCACTCCCAAACTTTAAAGCATAGCCTTGATGTGCCTTTCCAAGCAATTCCTCGTAATCATACCAAACGGTTTGTTCATCAATAATAATTGTGTTTAAAACCGTCGCCCCCACTTGGACTCTGACACCTGTCTTTACCAATTGCTGATAACGCAACGGCATGGCCGCTTGAAGGTTAGCGGTGATGACCACCGTGATTGTCGCCGGATTAAGTTGCTGTATAAATTTTAAAATTGGTTGTGTTAAAGACACTACGCCAATCATTGACTGCCCCTTTGCAGCCTTAATTGCCTGCACTAACTGTTGATAACCGTTCTGACCACGATAGATTGCGACAACTTGTTGGGGATTATCCACTACTAGTTGATAATCTAATTCTCGATAAGTTCGTAATCGTTTCTGATACATTCGCGCCAACATAGGTACAAACAAATCAACATAGTCATAAACTCGCAAGTCAGTCTTATGAGCCAAATTTCGATTTAGACGTCCTAAGTATTGCTCAACGTTCCCCTTCCAAGAAACTGGCATCGCTAGTAACAACGTATCAATCGATTGGATATCAACACCCTCACCAACATAATTACTTGTCGCAAAAATGATATATGGCGCGGTACTGTCAGTAATTTTTTGAATAGTTTCACGATTTTGAGTAGCTTTTTGATGCCCAGACAACTCAAATATTTTAGCTGCTAAAGTTTTGGGTAAACACTGTCTTAATAACTCAATTTGTGCCAACCGCCTCGTCAGAACCAATTGATGACGACCGGCTTTAAAGTTAGCGACAATATCTGCAGCAATTAATTGGTTACGATCGCGGTCCGCTAAAATAGCTTCATAATTTTCATGGATTGTCTGGTCTTTAAACTGGTCACTATTTAGCATTCCCCAATTAGTCAATCGTAATATCAATGACCGTTTCGTCGTCAATACTTGTTGCTCATCAATTTTAGCCGTTTTATAAACAATTTGACCAGCACGCATGAAAATGATGGGATCCCAGCCATCACGACGGTAAGGTGTTGCTGAAAGGACATAAATAAACTTGGCAGCAATCTGCTTAACAACCTCATCGAAAGTCACGGCAGCCAGATGGTGAACTTCATCCACGATAACCATGCCATAGGCTTGCGTAAACTCAGCCACATTTTTAAGTCGACTCAAAGTTTGAATGGTCGCAACATCCACTAATTGGCTCAATCGCTTTTGATTACCATAGTATGAACCAATAACATTTTTCTTCCTTTTTCGTCCAGTTCTCGTGTACTCGACTAATGGCTCATCAGCAATCGTTAAAAATTTAGCTAGCTGGGCTTGCCATTGTTGTGCTAACGCCCGATTGTTGACGATTACTAAAGTACTACACTTTCTTTGCGCAATCAGACTAGCCGCCACGACCGTTTTACCAAATCCAGTTCGAGCAGCTAACACGCCCATCGCCTTTTTTAGTAACGCTTGTTGCGCCTGTTGTTGTTCGGGACGCAGCTTCCCTTTAAAATTGACATGTAGTGGACGACCACTCTCAGTTTTGTCTTGAACGACTAACTTCGGAAGCCGTTGTTTTAAGAACGATTCTATTCCTCACGGTAAAATTAAATATTTTTCATTTTGTTCAGCCAACGAAATATATCTTGGCGTATTCCAAGTACTAAATCGTTGTTTTTGACGTTGGCTGAACGTCGGATTAGCAAAAGTTGCCGCCCATCGTAAGGCATTAATTTGAGCGGTAGTTAACGGCGATTTAAGCAAATATAGTTGGTTCCGACGAATAATGGTTATTTTTTGAGTGAGACTTAGTAGTTCATCATCCAACAAATTACTATCCTGTTGTGCTGGCGATTCAAACAATTGAAAGTTGTCAGTCATAGCGAGTTTGCTGATAACGGTTTGAACTTGTGCCAATGTCAGTGTGCCAATTGCCTGCAAGAACTGCCATTGATCCGCATATGGCTCGAATTGGTCGTTTACAAATAAACTCCGTCCAAAGTTGCATCCGCTCGTATTGTAGTGGGGCAGCAATTAAATTACCGTACCCACCTGCCGGCAGCGTATCTTGATTTGGAAATAGTCGGTCAAACGCTTTAAATGAAATATCCGGATTAATAGCCATGGCTCGTTTTAAAACTGCTTGTCCTAATCGTCGTGCCACGGTTGCAGTGATGGCCTGTTCAAAAAAGAACCACAGATGACCCCCATGGCCAGATTGAGATTTTTCAACTGCCGTTGGTAGTTTTAGTTGTTTGCAGACCTGCACTAACGATGTCATGATTTCTTGCCAATTATGCTTGTCAACATCAATGACTAAAAAATTAGTTGTTTCATTTTTCAATAGTGGGTAAATGCCAATGAAAATCTGGCCCTTCAAATGAGCTTTAATAACCGCATCCGTCAGTGGTTGCGGATCGTCTTTATTAGGGCGGCCGTTGATAAAACTAGTAACGGGGCTATAAACATCGCGTTGAGCTTGCTTATTAAAATAGCGTTTTGCATAGACATCTTGTCTTCCAGTAAAGCGGCGCCGATAAAGCGCCAATTTTTCTGCCGTCGTTAACTGGATTTTTGGCCGATGATTTGTTAAAGTCCGCTGTTGAAATTTTGCCAGTGGCTCAATCATCAGTTGCTGGCGAACCTGATCAAAATATACCGCCTGTCGCTCACCCGATTCAGCGTCAGTCGCAATTGCTTTCAAAATATCACGACTATGCGGACCATGCCATGAATTACCCATACCGTTTCCTCCAATTTTAAACTCCAGTCCATTATACCGGAGTTCAACCATCAAACTACTGGCGATCGCCATTTTTAGCTTGGCATGTACAATAAGAAAGCCATTGATGTTTCACGTGAAACAATCAGTAATTATTTGGTTGTTCAGAAAACTGATTTAAATGAATGGGTTGACAAACTAAAACACCCCGCTGTACACTGAATTCAACTTAAATATCGTCCTTATAAACCAATGAGGTGGAGATCAAGATTATCGTGCCCGCACAGAGAGTCATCGTTGCTGAGAGTATGGCCGAACGCAGATAATTAAATGGACCACCGAGGGCTTTTCCGAAATTTCGAAAGTACGAAAAGACGTGCGACATACGTCAGTTGTCAGGAGAATGGTTGTTCTCTATGGAGTTGGAGCGCATATTAAGTCAAAACGACTTGAGTGGGCTCAATTAAGGTGGCACCGCGGTTATAGACCGTCCTTATCGCAGCATTGGCTGTAATATAAGGACGTTTTTTTTGACTTTAAAACGGGGTGAATCATGATGATCCAGTTACGATGGCAACGCTCAATGATTTTTCTAACCAAGTACATTACTAATTTTGGAGGAATTGATCATGAGCTTTTTGAATCACAAAAAATCTTTACTACTCGGCGGCAGTCTCATTTTAATCGGCGGAATTGCCTTTACCGTCCATGCTAATGCACAACCGGCTACTCATCCTACCAGTCAAAGCATTAATCTATATGAAAAAACAACCCTAACCAGTCTTGATGCGTCAAAAATCACTGACAGTGTTTCCAACTCAGTTCTGAGCGAAGTAGATGAAGGGCTCTACCGTTTAAATCAGAATAGTCAGCCCGTAAACGCTTTGGCAACCAAAACGACTGTTTCCAAAGATGGTAAAACTTATACCATTGATTTGCGGCATAACGGACATTGGAGTAATGGCGATCCAGTAACGGCGCAGGATTTTGTTTACTCTTGGGAACGGGCCTTGAATCCGAAAACTAAGTCGGAGTTCACCTACCTCTTCACGAACATCAAAAATGCCGATGCGATTGCTGCTGGCAAGCTGGCGCCCAATACTTTAGGTGCCAAAGCAACCAACAACTATCAGTTAAAGATTACCTTGAGTAAACCGGCCGCCTACTTCAAACAAGTCTTAGCTGGCGTAACTTTTTACCCAATTAATCAACATGCTGTTCAGAAATATGGACAGAACTATGGTACCACTGCCGGTAAAACTGTTTATAATGGTGCCTTCACGCTTAGTGGCTGGACGGGGACTAATGATCACTGGACATTAACCAAGAATCCACACTATCAAGATAAAAAGGCCGTTAAATTGAACCATATCTCTTATCAGGTCGTTAAATCCAGCACAACGGCCTACAACCTTTATCAAGCTAATAAGTTGGACATGGTCACATTAACTGGCGAACAAAATGTTCAAAATAAACATAACGCTGACCTCAAAACACTTTCAGCAGGCCAAATTGGGTTTATCCAGTACAATCAAAAAGATAAAACTGCGGCTAATCAAAACTTACGAGCAGCTATTTCACTGGCAATTAACCGGCAGCAATTGACCAAAACGGTTTTAGAAAATGGCTCAGTCCCTGCCAAAACATTTGCCGTGACGAATATGTTAAAGAACCCGCAAACTGGACATGATTTTGTCAGCGATGCCACGGTTAAAGATACCGCCACACTCGATTTAACTCAGGCAACTAAGCGATTCAAAACGGCTAAACAACAGCTACATCAAAAGCAGCTTTCATTAACGATTACTTGCGGTGACGATGACACCACCCATCAGGCCGCTGAATTTATTCAAGGCCAACTGACCAGTCATTTGAAAGGTCTCAAAGTAACTGTCCGTGCAATGCCTTTCAATGCGATGCTCACAAAAGTTTCGCAAGGTGATTTTCAGTTGAATTTGACGAGTTGGAGTATGGATTTCGCTGATCCGTCGCAAGCCCTAACGATTTTAACGTCAAAAAGTAATTCCAATATGGGACACTATCACAATTCAGCCTATGATCAAGCAATGACTGATGCCGACGGAAAAGACGCCTTAAACGCACCAGCGCGTTACCAAGATCTTGTTCAAGCTGCCAAAACAGCCATGCAGGATCAAGCGGTGACGCCATTATATGAAGGTGGCTCAAATGTTCTCATCAAGCCACACTTAAAAGGTGTCGTTATCAATAAGTTCAGTGGTGCCATGAACTACCGCACCGCCTATATCAACTAAAAAAAGCACAATCGATACCAACGGTTTTAACCCGCTGGTACCGATTGTGCTTTTTAGCCAATTCGTTTGTTAAAGCTTATTTTAAAAATGCATGGTTCCTTTATTTTGACCCAGGCCCGGATCAACGTACAAGTCTTTGAGTTTAAGTTCAAAGACCACCAGTTTTGGACCAATAAGATCCCAAACTTTTTGATAATTAGGCACCGTTTCTAAATACCGTGGCAATAGCTCTGCCATCGTCTTTTCAGAACGTTCTAATTTCACGTGTTGTGCCCGGATATATGGATTTCCTACAGCGGTATCATTTGGCACCGAAATAAACGCCACATCTGGATTTTGCGCATAAGTAGTCAAAGCCGCACTATCCTTGACCGATGAAAAATATAGCGTCGCTGGCTGTGCTGGATACCAGACGAAATTAACAATTTTGACGTCCGCCTGATTGTCCAGAGCCGTACTTAACGCAATTTTATTGGTCATCGTCACGACATGTTGTAAAGTTGTCAGATCCATTCCTCTACACCTTCCCTTTAACTAATTGTTACTATCTATTATACGCTAGTTTACGTTCATGGCAAACGTATGTTCGAATTGATTTTTATTCGCTGCGAGTCGATTAACTCGACAAAGCGCCGCCCAACTAATGATAATCGTGACGTTTGCCAAATAACCGTTGTGGGTCTGGTCAATTCTGGAATGGCAAGGGTTTGCGCCTGTAAATGACTCATTCGTACCAGATCTAACCAATCCTGTGGAATCAGTGCAACACCGATGCCTTGATTTGCAAGCCGTAATAAGGTTAATGAATTGTCGACTTGCGCCAGAAAAATCGGTTCGAAGCCAGCTTGATGACAGAGTTTAGTAATTAAGTCGACATGATAACGATGCACTAACAGGGGTTGGTTCTTTAGAATCTGAATGCCCGTATGTGCCAGTTTTTCTGACGCAATCAATTGCCGCCCAACCATCACAATTGGCACTGTAGGCAATTCTAATTGTTGAAAACCGGACAACGGTTTAGCCGTTCGCATAATTCCCAGCTCAATGCGCTGCTCTCGCAACATTTTAACAATTTCACTACTTGGACGTTCCTCAATTAAGAATTGTACCCCTGGATAATGGCGATGATACTGGGCCAACCAAGCTGGAATAATACCATTATTAATGGAGGCAACCACCCCAATTTTCACCGTTCCCGTCTGACCATCACGAACTGAGGTAATTTCATGGATGGATTGTTGACGCAAGGCTAATAACTCTCGGGCCCGTTGCTGCAATACCCGTCCAGCCGAAGTTAGTTGCATTTCACGAGTCGTTCGGTTGAGTAACGTTACCCCTAATTCTTGCTCTAACTGTTTTAATTGGCGGCTTAAATAAGGCTGAGCAACATGTAATTTTGCAGCTGCCTGTGTCATGTTCTTTAAATCTGCAATCATCAAATAATACTGCAATTGTTTGAAATCCAATCTACTAACCCCCTTCCCAATTCTGCGGTCATTATCACTCGCACACAATCTATTTAGTTAGCCTATAATACCGTAATCTTAAATGAATTACATCAAATTCGCTTAACCGGTTTCAATTCAATGATATTGGGGCTATTTCCGATAAATGAGTTACTGGATACGCGTTGAAACAGCAACAGCTAATAATTTTCACAACAATCAAAATAAGTCATCAAGGAAAATCGGAAGTGATTTTCCTTGATGACTTATTTAATGGCACTTTTAAGTAACAATTGTTTCACGTGAAACAATTTAACATGACTGGAGCCAAGCTGGAATCAAGGCCTCATAGGTCGATATCAATTGCTCCTGTTCCACGAAACACTTTAAAACATTAATGGAATCTAATTCCTTTCGAAATGTTGGCTGTATCACTCGCAAATCTCGACTACGTTTGACATTGGGTTTGCCAAATGTCGTTAACCACTGAAAAACAGTCGTTGGTGACTGAATTGCCGTAAAAGTTTCAATCGTAGTCGCTGAAAGCTGACCAAATAAGTAGTCCGCCATTTGAATCCCACGACTATCAATATCGCCAATATAAGTTAAAGCCACTTGACGTTGTTCGAGTGACTGGACCACTTCTAAATAAGCCTGATTAAAATCATTGCCTGCTTGATTGATCATTGGCCAATCTGGGTGACGATGTAACAACCAAATAAAGACACCGTTATTTTCAACAATGATCGCACGTTTTGTTGCCAACGGAAAGGCCATCATTTTCTCAATTTGCCACGGGTTAAGCGTTATCGGTTGTGGTAAATCAGTCTTAAAAATATTAGCCGCGGTAAATGTTGCCCCTATCAATTTTGCAGATAACTCATGGACTACTTGATCTTCAAAAAAATTAGCTAATACCCATTGATAGTATTGATAAACTTCTGGATCTTCACGTGGATCATTTAAGCTATGCGCTGTAAAGCCCAGATCAACGGCTTGTTGCCCACGTGGGGGTAATGTGGCACCAGTCGAAATTTTTGTGAATAGTGGTTCCAGCCGCTGGGCATGTTTAGAAACAACCTTACCCGTTTGTGCCTCGTATTGTTTACGATAAGGATTCATTTGCTCGCTCCAATTGCCAAATCAATGCTTGGCGCACAATATTTCTATGAAATTGACCATCTGCTTGATTCTTAGGGGCAATCACATCATAAGCAATATTATCGACACCATCTGCTAAGATCTTATTCTGTGCCCCACCTGGCATCGTCGCAATAAAATTAAACCCAAAGCGGGCAATTGTCTTAGCAAATAACTTGGCCGTTTCTGGATCTAGCTTATCGGCAAATTCATCAAACATGACCCAATAAGGTGCATCACTAGCCGTCGCTCGTTGCAATAACATTTTAGGAACCAACAATAGCGGCAATACCATGGCCTGGGCCTTTTCAGCACCAGAGCCACCAGACTGAACAAACTTATCATCCACGATTTCATAATCATCTTCGCCATTTTGTCGACGCTTAATCAATACTTGAAACGCTGACCATTGACGAGTATCTAGTAATTCTTTAGCAGCAGTCATGAAGTCGTTATCATCAGTCAATGTTGTATCATTAGCTAATCGCATAAGCCGCTTTTGCACTTCTGCTAGTAGTAATGGCCGTTCATGTAAACGTGGATTGCGAGCCTCTTCAATTACTTTAGGATCAACTTCAGAAGGGGTTAAAGTAATTTTTAGTTTGATACTTTGTTCTCGATTAACCCCTGCTGACAGCATTTGATTATAATCATTGATCAAATGATACTGAGTTGTAATTAAATTAGTGGCTGCCCCTAGATAAGCAACTTGGGCCACATCGTTCCCCACTTTCAATTGTTCAAGTGCCTTGGTCACCGCAGTTTGATCTGCCGCCATTAACGCTTGGGCATGATTAATATCAAAAGCGACAAATTTGATGCCATTCTCTTCAACAGATCGTTGTTGATGAATCGCACTCGCTTCACTGATGTGATTGCGTGCTTCAAATAAATCATCGATCGCATAACGGTCAATGCCATTTTCATCATTGCGATGAATCAATTTGCTAATTTTGCTGGTAAGATCCCCATAAGGTGCATTTCGAACTTCTACACGATGTTGCTGTGTATAGCTAATTAATTCAGCCACATTAGCGATATCCAACTCATCCGGAAAATATGGCGCCAATGTTCTTAACGCTAAAGTTAGCTTCTCAGCCAATGCTTTAAGTTCCGCCTGGTAGCCAACAATATCTGCTTCAGCGCTGGTCACTTTGCCTTGTAGCGCTGCACGTTGACTATTTAAATCATCACGCTTGTCAGTGAGCTGACGATAGTTTTGTTCGGCCTGCTGAACCCGCTGCTTGATTTTTTCATCAACTTTAAGCGCGTCCCGCTGAGTCACTAAAGTCGCAATTCGTTGGACTTCCGTTTCAACATCATAATTTTTCGGCATCGTTTGTTGCAGTTTCTTGATCTGATCATCCAACGTTAATTCACGATCATTTAATTTATCAAGCGCATTTACTAGCCTGTTTTGCTTAGACATAACAACAGATAACGCTTTGTGCCGTTGCTTAAGCCAGTCCAATAGTTCTGGTTGATCCAGTAGGACCGGCAAGTCAGGATTGTCGTTTAAGAGTCGCTTCGCTTCCATTAATAATGGTGCTAAATTCTGGTTCATTTTCTCGGCCCCAGTATTATGGGCATCTAAATTATCAGCTAAAAGTCCCGTCTTGAAACGACTGGTCATTGGACCTTGTACCCGTTGCTCAATACGACTATCCAAGTCAACCCGAATCCCATGAACAATCTCAACATCTTGGCTTAAATGTGCTTGTTCATTTTGATTGGCTTGATACTTACTCAGATTCACCTGATTCTCTTGAACATAGTGCGCTAATTGTTGGACGACTTTTGCTAAATCCACTTCTGCCAACGCATCTTTTAATGCAGGTAGCGCTGCGGTTTTAGCACTTAACTCAGCTTGCAGTGGCCGCAAATCATGATTGATCAGATGTGCCTGATCCGCCTCAAGACCAGCCTGCTCCTGCTCAGCTGCGACTAATTTCGCTTGTTGTTCTGCTAAATTTTGCTGCTGGGCTTTAAAACTCTTCAATTGTTGTTTTAACGTCTTAATTTGATCATCGTATTGTTTACGACGACCCTTGATCTCATCCTGCTTGGCTTGTTCACGCCGTAAATCAGCCAGTTGGGTTTCGGCGGCTTTTAAATTAGCAGCTAGCAATTCAAGCTGTTCCACAAAGGTGCTAATTTGCTTTTCAAAATGAGCTTTGGCTGTCTGCTTACGTTCAAGATTTTGATGAGCCCGGTTATAGTCTCGTAACTGATTGTCATCTAGTCGATTTAGGTTTCGCCAAAAGACTTCTTTTTTCATCCGCGCCAATCGGTCTCGAACTCGGACGATCCGCTGCAAAACACCATTCATCCGATTAACATCTCGCTGACTTGCCGCAACTTCTTCAATCACTTGTGAATCAATACCCGCTTGCGCATTCTTTAAAGCTTCACGAATTGGTGTAAAACGGGCATTACCCGCGGTCAGAATTGGTGAAGCCAGTAACCGATACACATTCGCCAATTTTTCTAAAATTTCGACACTATCAAAACCATAGACTTTACTCGTCACATACTCCTGATAAGCTGCAACTTGATCAAACACCACTAAATCTGACCCTAAGTCTGTATTAGCCGCTATGAAGGCGTCTTTGGCCAGACCATTACCATCTGAATCAGTCGTTGTCAAAGTCAATGGCTCACTTTGCTGACTAATTACGACAAACCACCAAGTCGGCTTTCGTTTTTCACCAACTGTGCGGTGAGCCCCAATCCCCAAAATAACTTGTCGTTGTTCCGAGGCCAACTGCATATATGTATAGCCTGTCCGAACCTTCATGGCTCCGGCCCCCCAACCAAGAAACATGCTATCAAAAGTTCGCGTATCACGCGCACTATTGCGTGGCTTGCCGTGATTATCAATACGATCGGTGCCTTTAGCAGGATTAAATGATGGTGTGGCAATCGACCCATCAATCAGCATTGGAAAGAAACAGTTTGCCAGGGTCGTTTTCCCAGCAGCGTTTTCACCAATTAAGGTTAAATTACCACGTTCTGAGGCATTCAAGTCTAGCTGCGTATACTTATTAAAATTACGCAGATGAAAGCTTACTGGTACTAATTGCTGCTGTCTAGTCATTTAAAATTTCCTCCTCAGGCTTAACTTGAAAACGCGCAACCAACGGGGTCGGGCTAATAAAACCGTCTGCTTTGGTCACCAAATCATAGTCAGCTAATGCTTGTTTGACTTGTGTCGTTGTCACATTTGACACGGCCGGCATCCCTGCCATCATTTTCTTGATTAATGCTGTCAGTTCCGCTTCCCTGATACCGGCATTTCCCAGAGCATGGGCAACCACAATGGCAATGATGAATGGTTTCGCTTCACTCGGCGTCCGTTGCGTATCCAATAATAGCGCGTAGTCGTCGCCAAGTTCTAAATCAAAACGACCCAATTGTGCCCATTGTTCAGCAATTTCTGTTCGGTTCTGAACCAAAGTTTGCCATAACTCTGATGAAGTCTTACGACTAACCGTTGCGTCAATAATTGCAAATTAAGCTGCTGAATTGGGGTTCGTTCTGGCTTGGTGGCATTCGTCATTAACTGATCGACGATACACTGCGTTACAAAGGTAAAATCTGGGCTAACATCCCAGTAATCCTGCACTTCACCGGCCTGATCACGTGGGGGTGTCGCTGGTTGATCTAAAGTCAGCAATCCCAATTGATCGACAAATAACGCGTTGATTTGACGTAAAATCATCCGCTCATCACAAGCGGTCACTTCACTATGAACTTGTCGAACGACAGTTGCTGCCAATACGACCCGATCGGCGCGCATATTTTGTAATTCCGGCAGGTTAATAATGGCCTTTAACGTGGCTAATAAAATGTGCACCGTTTCAGCCGGCAAAGCCTGTGTCCCGACGAACAGCACCAGATTTTCTTGATAATTTTCCGGTTGCTGACCAATTAGCGCCGTCAAAAAATGATTGATGCGCTGCAGAGTTCCAGGACGCTTCAAGGTTTCGATGGCGGTCGCTGTTTTCTGCGAAGTTTGTGTCGTGACAGTACTCGTGAAAACCTGATGATCAATCAAATCATTAAAAATAACTTGATCAGAATGTCGTAATTTACTCATTGATCCCCCTGCTAATTAGTGACTGACTTAAGCTAGTACCGACTTCTGTGCGCCATGGCTTGGCTTAACTAGAATATAGCACACTTTATCGAACGTATGTTCCTAATTTACACAAATAATACAAACTAATCCACGAACTCAACTTTAAAACCGCTTGGTAGCCAAACTGAATATTGCTCACCAGCACAGTGTAACCGTACTGCTGCTGATTTTGGCAACGTTTGAACCTCTTTAACCGCACGTCCAAACGGTGCAAAGCTGTCATAATGATCATAGCCTGTCGCACTATATAACCGTGCCACTTCGTCACGTGCCAAAACCGTTGTAAAAGTCAGATCATGATCAATAATAGCGGTGTTAGCTTGGCGCATTACTAACCTTTGAAACTCAACCAAACCAGCTTTTAGCGTTTGCGCAGTCGTTTTATCATCGGCCGCAATGGTTGGGTTATCCGCGGCTGTCGCAACCGTTGCGACGCGGGTGCTCAAAGCATAAGTCACCGGTCCCATCGTCGTAGCCTGTAATAAATCACTGGCATCCGTGACGATTCGGTCTTGTGCTAAATGCCGTGGGATCGCTGCTGGAATACGTAATGACTCGTAGTTCGTCAACAAATCATCTAGGCTAGCCTTTAAAACTTTGACATCCACCGTCTGGCTTTGAACATGGTCATATTCTTGGCTCAATAATCGAACGACCTCTAAAATCGTTTGAAATAACATAAAAACTGAGTCCAAACTACTATCAATAGCACTAGAACTCGCATTAAAACTTAAGGCCAACTGGTGCAATTGTCGTTGCACATAGGCCTGAGTTCGTTGCGATCGTAACACCATTTTGCCAGCATCTCCGGCCGCGTGCGCCGCATCTAAATCGTCGCGCCCCTGTTGACTGCGAGCAACTTGAGCGCTAAATTCCTCACTATCGGCCAACGCTTGGACTAATCCGGCTTGACCGAGCAACTGTTTAAAGGCAGGGATTGCTTTGCCCGTCAACATCGTTTGCAGATGCTCTGCGGCCGCACTACCATGATTAAAAGCCAAGTCATGAGCTAGTTCACTCAAATCATCATCAACTTTGTGCATCCCTTTCATGACATCCGTGTAAGCCGTCAACATCTTGGCAAAATCATTGTAAAGTTGCGTGCTATCAGTCGTTAAGTTTGGTGCAGATAATGCGTCAACTAACTGACAATATTCATCAATCCGATTAATATTGGCTGTGACGGTATTTTCGGCATCCACCACGCGCTGCATCATGGTTAAATATTCAATACCGGAGCTCGTAATCTTATAAACATACGATTGTTGATTGTGATAAACACCATTTTTCATCGGCATCCGCACTTTACGAGAAGATACTTCAATTAAATGAGCTTGTGCTTCTAGCACGTCCAATACCCCTTTTAAAACCGGATTCGAGATGGGGGCCTCTTGAGTTTCAACATCCAAATAATCGACATTATACTTAGTCGCCAACGTTTCCAACGTCATCGGCGTACTGCCAGCACCATCATGATACAGAATCGTCAAGATTTGCCAACCCGCCAACGGGTGATTTTTATTTAAGCCTAAATTACTGGCTAATAATAATTGTTTTAACGCTGACCCAATTTTTACCGCGATGTTCACCACCCCCTTCCAAATTTTTCTGCTAGCTCTAAGTATACGAATAATTTGCCTAGTGGTCTACTGCACCTCGTCCCTAACTGACCGCAAAAAAACAGCCTTCCAAAGAAGACTGCCCTTAACTTTAAATATAATCGATAAAACGACTACGGAATTTCAGATGAATATGACTCCCAAGAATTAACAACATCAACGTAATTGACCAGAAAATAATGATACTTTTAATATCATGATAGAACCAGCCAGTGCCTAAAAAGGCTTCCCGCATCCCATTAATAACGTAATAAAACGGATTAATCTGGATAACGTGAATAATCATCGGATGTTGCTTAATCGTCGCATTAGCATTGAAATTAAAAATTGTCCCACTGACCCAGAACATCAGTTGCATCGCACTGTTTAACAACGTATGGAAGTCACGAACAACGACCGTAATCGTCGAAGTAACCAAACCAAGTGCATATAGAAATGCAATCATACAAACAAAATAGTAAATAAATTGTAGCCAATAAAGCGATGGCCGGACACCATAACCAATCATGATGACCATACTAATGCCCAGCATCCACCAATAGTTAATCAGCTGACTAGCCAATGTCATACTTGGAATCGTCGATACCGGAAACTGCATCTTGCTGACCATTTGAACCCGGCTGACCATACTGCGGCTCGCCCCTAAAATCTCGGCCCGCATAAACTGCCAAGCAATAAAACCAGGCAATAACCAAGCAACATATGAATAGCCGTCCATTGGTTTATTGCCGTAAAGCACAATCCCAAAAACAAACCAATAAATAGCAATATTAATGGCTGGATCAAGGATTTGCCAAACGTTACCTAAAATATGAGCCTGAAAAGTCGACTTTTCCTCATACTTAGCTAAACGATGAATAATATTCAAATTTTTGAATTGTTCAAGTAAAACTAACCAAGTTTCTTTCATTAGTCGAGTACATGCCTTTCCTTACGATGACGAGACCAAACTCCGAGGCCAATAATGATTGCAATAATTCCCACAATCAAAGCCAGCCATTTGAGTGGCAGAATATAGAGCGGATGTAAAATTGCCGTCCGTAGCGGAATTTCTCTGAGTGTCGCAATCACCGTAAAAACAAGCAACAAGGTTAGAAAACCTAGCACACCTTGCGTTGGCCAACTAAATGGCTTGTCATATAATTTTTTCTGAAAATAACTAATTGGATCTTCTGGATGTGCTTCGTGTAATTCTTCCAAACTGAAGTTTTTGCCAGATTCACGCGTAATTTTAGCTCGTTCAGCCTTTGTCTTCTTATTATACGTCCGTTGAAATTCTTCAAACTTCGGTAGCACTTCGTCAGCCGCACCTTCCATTACAACGCGACCATGATCAATCCAGATCACCTTGTCACAAAGTGTCTTAACTTGGCTTAAGCTATGACTAACAAACATGATGGTCTTACCCTCAGCCTTAAAGGCCTTCATCCGGGCAACCCCTTTTTCGAAGAATGGTGCATCACCAACACTCAACGCTTCGTCAATAATCAAAATATCAGGATCTTGGTGTACCAACACACTAAAGCCTAACCGACTTTTCATCCCGCTGGAATATGTCTTAACCGGTTGATCAATCTTTTTAATGACTTGATCACCCGCAAAGTTGATGATTTCATCCATTTTGGCGTTGATTTCATCATTAGTCATCCCAAGCATTTCACACTTCATGATGATATTTTCGCGTCCAGAAAGTTTCCCATTGAGCCCTGCACCAACTGAAATAATATTCGTATTACCGTTGACTTCGAGCTCACCTGAGGTTGGTGGAATAATCTGTGAAACAATGTTTAGTAAAGTTGACTTACCACCACCGTTTAACCCAACGATGCCGACACTATCACCTTCATAAACATCAAAGCTAACGCCTTTTAAGGCCCAGAATTTTTCTATACTTGTATTGCCAAACGGCATCAGCGACTTCAACATGTCGCTTTTGGTTTTCATCATGTCGTACTCTTTTGTTAAATAACGAGCACGAATTTTGAGCTTTTTATCCAATCCGCTAGCAGCTCCTTCCATATATAATCATCATTGAGCCCCTTACATTATACTCATTCATAATTGCATTGTCTGTTAACAATTGTTTAACTTAACGATAAGTTAAACAGTTAACTATTCATTATAAGTTACGCAACGTGTAAACAATCGGGCGTACCATTCCTTTTAAGCCACCATCAAATTGTTTGCGTAAGATTCTAGTGGTACGCTTAAAATCCCAATCTGTCGGTCGATCAACTTTGACTTGATCAAAGGCTTGCATGTTCATTTCAAACCGTTTCACGTAATCACGATGCCAGTGATCAATCAATTTTAAATTGAACTGATAATCGGCTAGTTTGCGCGTCTGTAAGACAAATTCGACGACCCGAGGACCATCAATAACTGGATCCTTGGTAATCCATAAACAATCGCGAAATTCCGCAAAATTCTCTTTAACTACACCATCATCACCCGGATAAGCCACGACTGGATACCCCTGTGCAAACTCTTCACAGATTGAATAGCCCAAAGTTTCCAATCGCGCCGTCGAAATATAAATATGACGTTCAGGAATGGTTTTGGTAAAGGTCACGTATTGAGCTAAACCATTTTCAGTAACCATTGTGGCTAATTGGGCCTTTTCTGGGCCATATCCCGTTAGATACAATCTAAAATTCGTTTTTTTCATCGTGTTAACGAGATAGCTAAAAAGCTTGATTGTTGCCCCGACATCCTTTTGATAAGCAAAACGGGCTCGCACAACTAAATTGATCAACCCATCTTCGGTCATTGCGCTCGAACTAAAGTGGCTCGGCGAATCCACCAAATGGCGAACACTAACATTTTGAACGTAGACCCGTTTGAACCCATATTCAGCTGCCACTCGGCGCTTGATTGATGGCGTCGCCACCCGTAGACAGGTCAAAAATGGTAAATAAGGCTTGAGATACTCATCCTTAACCAGATCTAGTGGGCCGTGCAACTCACCAATCACCAACGCCTGACTATGTGCTTGAATATAAGGCGCCAAACTAAGGAGTTTTTCACGGGTAATAAAATAAGCTTCACAATCTAAGTGATCAGGCAACTCACGAACGCGATGAAAATGGACGTTTTGCATTGCCGGTGAACTCGCTTTAAAGCCGTCAATTTGCTTTTTGGTAAAGGGCCGATAATTAAAATAATCAACCTGATAACCAGCATCCGCAAATTCATGGATCACGTTGATATCACTTTGTGTGACCCCGTCTAATGTGAAAATATTAAAATCAATAATCCCAATTTTTCGCATAACTGCTCCCCTAAAATAATTGTTCAAATTCATGAATTGAGCGTTGATCATCCGCAGCAAAATCCATTGTGGTCCGGTCGTAACCGTGAGCCAGATAGGCTAACCAGCTCTTGGTAATCTCCGCTTGATCATTAGCGACAACCAAGGCATTTCCTGGTTGTAACCGCGCATTAGTGGCGGGAATCGAAACCGTCACCACATCTGTCCCAACCGCTAACGCTTCAAATGCGACTAGTCCCAGCGATTCATACAGTGACGTGAAGACAAATGCATCCGCTAAACGCAAAACCACGTATGGATTACTCATCCGACCTAAGAAATAAATCGCATCGGCGCAACCAGAATCAGCGATCCATTGCTCAATCGCAGCTTGCATATCACCATAAGAAGCAATAATCACCAATCGCGTTTTAGGATTTTGGCGGTGAACGGCAATAAAACTATGAATCAAGCGCTCATGACTCTTTACCGCAGCCATCCGGCCAATATTCACGAAAACCTTCAATTGTGGATTGTAGAGATCATCTAATAGTTGACTCCGTGTTAAGCCAAGTAAACTAACGGTTCGCCGAGCGGACATTTCAAACTCATTTGGTAATTGTACCTTGGCTGGTAATGCCTGTCGTAAACCAGCCGTAGACTCGGCGATATGCGCCGCTAAATGATCAAATTGAGCCGTTTCAACGCCGAGAAAGGCCATCGCCGTTTCTGCGACTTGGCTCGCTGGCCGGTCCAATTCAAGTCTCAAGGTTGTTTTTACCTGAATCTGTCGTCGTAGAATCGCTGGCGCATGACTCACAATAACAGGGGCTTCAAGTAGCGTTGTAACCAGTGGTGCCTTTGATTTAGCTTGAATCGTTTGACTACCAATAAAATTGTCTACCACGACAGCTTGCTTGGACACCGCCGGATAAACTTTCAAAAAGTCATCCCGTTGTGCTGCATCCACAAACACCAAGTGATCGACCATGCGATAAGCACGCGTGAGAATGGCCCAATTCATGCCTTTACCTTTGCTTCGCTTTTCAGCAATCATATCATTATGCATGTAAATTGACGTTTTGACCTCAGTTGGCGCCAACGCGGAAATCATTTCAGCATAATTACGCTCGTAGCCAGTGTAGTGAATAAAAGCACTGGGTTTAAGATCACCAAATAGCCGCCGATATTCGCGCCGAAAACAGCGATCAGCAACCCGCTGGAACCAACGGTGATTTAATTTTTCAAATCGCAAAAACAGCATTACCACAAGTCGCTCCGCTAAATTATTAGCAGGCCCTAATGGCACCGGAAAGAACTGTACACCCGCTGGCAAATTAAACAAGCGCCATTGGTCATCGGCAGTCAACCGATTTTTATTGATAAAGACTAAATAGTTACGTTTTGTCACATCAACCGTCGTTAATGTATTGAATAACGCTGACGTAATACCATTGCCCCACAGCGTCCCAACATGCATAATGACCGTTTCACGCCCATTATCAGGCGACATCGGATCAATTTTAACCGATCCAAAGTCAGTCGTCCCTTCAATGATATAGCGTGCCAGCTGACGATCACCATCACGATTGTCTAAGCTAATAAACCGTTTCGCAAAGGCCTCATCATAGGTCTTTTCACGAGAGCCATTTTTCAGCCACTCACAGAGCCGCTCAATCGTTCTAAACTGTGGCAATGGATAATTATCGATATCTTCATAACAACCGCGTTCCGCATAATAATGATCTTTATCATACGAAAATAGGACAACGGGTTTGCCCGTATTTAAATAATCATACATAATTGACGAATAATCGGTGATCAAGCCATCCGTCCCGGCTAAAAATTCATAGCTTTCAATGTCCATTGGGAACGGCTTGAGATGCCGATATGGCGAAAAATCAATGTTTTCAAGTTGGGCTTGAAATGGATGCAACTTGACGAATAACACTTGATCATCGTTCAGCGCAGCGTCCATTTGTTTGAGATAAGGGGTAATTTTAAGCGACTCATTTAAAACTTTAGCCACGCCACCACGCCAAGTTGGCATGTACACCAAGACTTCCTGATTCTCAAGCTGATAACGCTCACGAACGGTTTGTCGTAGTTCATCGTTGCACAGCACACTATTACGAGGACTTGGTGCCACCACCACGTCCCCCTTCATGACACCGTCGAGGTTAAACGAGTCAATCATCGCCTGCCGCGTATAGTCATTACTGACGATTAATTTATCTGCATTATAAAAATTTTTTTGGATATTACCCATATTTGGCACATCACCATCATCTTTGCCGAGACACTTTAATGGCGTCCCATGCCAAATGTTGATGTACTGTTGAAAGTCTTGTTTGATAAAAAATGGATAAAACGACGTATCATTTAACAAATATTCAGCTGAAGCTAGTAAGGTACAATACTCGTGGCCCAAAAACTGGACAACCTTTACATCCTGCATACCTAAGCGGTCCAATTGTTGTCGTACTGCAGTGAGCTTAGTTTTGGCTACCGCAACATTCAAGTTCATTTCTGGGTACAACGCCCGTAACGATTGCGTCAAATAGTACATATGGCCATAAAAATCATTGCCATGTGTTGACTCGATCAGTACCGTTTTTTCTAACTTGTGATGCTGCAAAAACGCATTGCGGTACCACGTAATATAGTAAGTTCGCTTCGCTTTCTTAAGCAGAGCGACCGCCTTTTTTACATAATTTGCCATCGAGCTAACCCCTTAACCCCTGAATTAAATTTAGCTAACTTTTCATAAAATAAATGTTGGCTACAACCGCTTGGATTGTAGCCAACACTAACATACCTGGGATTAGCGTTAACTACATCTTCAGGTCTTTTTTAATCTTCGTCGTTGAAATTTCTGGCGTCCGTGGGAGATAAACAACCTCGGCATCGGTTTGCTCACCGACAAAGTCAAACTGACCTTTCCAGTCATCACCCATCACAAATGTATCGATTTGGTACAATTTAATATCACGAACTTTTTGATCCCAAGCTTCCTCAGGAATGACCAGATCAACGTAACGAATCGCTTCTAAAAGCGCCTTACGCTTTTCGTACGGAAAGTATGCTTTCTTTTGTTTGCTATCCCAATTAAATTCATCGGTAGACAAGGCCACAACTAAGTAATCCCCGAGAGCCTTGGCCCGTCTTAATAATTCAATGTGTCCATAGTGTAAAAGATCAAATGTCCCATACGTGATTACACGTTTCATGTGTATATCCTCCTCGTATACCAGTACTGGATCCGCGGTATTCATTAATAGAGCCCATTATAGCACGTCATTACGGGGTTTTCCAAAAATGCCCGATTCGCCCCTGCTTACTTAAATATCTGTTCAAATTGTGCGACTGACGAATCGTTATGAATCGCGAAGTTAAACGGTTTGCGTTCAAAACCATGTTGCATATAAGCTAGCCAAGTTTTAGTAATCGCGGCGTCATCATTTTCAGCAATCATGGCATTTCCAGGTTCAAGCATTGCCACCGTTTCTGGTAAATTAACCGTGATCACATCCATGTCCAAGGCTAGTGCCTCGAAGACAACCAAACCTAGCCCCTCAAAGCGTGACGTAAAGACAAAAGCATCCGCCATCTTCATCAATGAATAAGGATTATCCATACTGCCAAGCAAGTAAATGCTCCCTGAGCAGCCAGAATCACGAATCCATTGAATCGTCTCTCGGCGTAAATCACCATGTGGCGCCACAATGACCAACCGTGTATTCGGATATTGTTTATGCACCTCAACAAAGCTATTAATTAAGCGATCGTGGCCTTTTTGTTCAGCCATTCGACCCACATTAATAAACACTTTGATTTGCTTATTCAATAAATCATCCAGCAAACGTAGCTTAGAGACCCCATACATCGCATATAAATCATTAGTCGAAAAATCAATCGGTGCTTTTAGCTGAACATAATTAGCCATCTTAGTATTAATAGCCGCTTGTATTGCGGGCAAGGCCTGTTCAACGTGTTTGAATTGATGCCGTTGTGCGTACCGCGTTAGTAAGACTTTGCCAACAAAATCATTAGCCGCTGGCATAGCAAAGTTGACGTGATTGCCACCCAGACTGTTAATAACGGCTTCTTCGGCACGCGAATTATTGCTATAAGTCACTGGTCCTTCGATGATGGCAGTTAAACCACTTTCTTCAGCCGCTTGCTGGACCGTTTCCGAACCAAGAAAATTATCTACGATCGTGATCTTATTAGCCGTGTCTGGAAAACCAGCCACAAAGTCTTGCCGTAGCTCTTCACTGACTAAGACAACTTTATCCGCATACTTGTAAGCACGAGCCGTCATCTTCCAATTAAGTCCCTTACCACGTAATTTGCGTTCTTCAAACATGTCAGTATGCACAAAAATCGCGGTTTTAACACGTTCAGAGCGAAGACTGGCAATCATTTCAGAGTAACCACGCTCAAATCCCGTGTAATGAATCAAATAGTCAGGGTCGAGGCCACCCAAGATACGACGATATTCACGACGATAAACCTTTTCAGTCGCCGTACTGAACGGCGCCAGTTTAAAGTGTTCACTACGAATATATCGGCGCACCGCAAAGCGTTCAAAGGTATCCCCAAGCACCCCACCGGGAACCGGATAGAAGGTTACACCCTTAGGTAAGTTAAATAGAACGTGCGTGAATTTAACATTAACGCTACTCTTCTGGAAAAATACCACATAGTTGCGCGCGTCAACATCCACATTATTTAAAGTATTGAGTAATGCCGTCGTAATCCCATTATTCCATAATGGCCCTGAATAGATGGCCACAGTTTCTTTGCCATTGTAAGGACAAAGTGCTGAAATGTTTGACGTGGTCACCGCCTCACCATTCCCATAGTGCGTAAATAAATAGGCCACTAATTCCTTAGTCCCGGTTTCACTATCAGCGCCAACATAACGGTTAGCAAAATCATCTGAGTAGTCAATTGCCTTATGGTGTGAACTAACCCAGTCACACAATGCCTGTACATTGTGGGCTTGTGTAAACGGATAATCATCAATGTCTTCATAACAACCACGTGAGGCATAATAATTTTTCTTATCGTAGACGTAAAGTGCCACTGGTTTACGGGTATTCATATAGTCATACATAATAGAAGAATAATCCGTGATCAGCGCATCCGTACCAGCTAAAAACATGTAGCTTTCAACATCCGTTGGAAAGGCCACAATATGTTGATATTGACTAAAATCCAACTTGGCTAATTTAGCTTGGAACGGATGTAATTTTACGAAGAGAACTTGGTCGTCAGCTAAAGCCGTATCTAACGCAGTCAACAATTTAACCACACTAGAAACGTCGCTATTGACATTCACCACGTCGCCACGCCAAGTAGGCATGTAAACGAGCGCTTCTTTATTTTCAAGTTGATACTGTTTACGAATCGACGTCCAAGCCGCTTGATCGCCTAAAATACTATTTCGAGGACTAGGACTGACTAGCACATCGCCACGCATCACACGGTCCAAATTGAATGATTGAATCATTTTATCGCGCGTGTAATCATTACTAACCACTAACGCATCCGCCGCATAGAAATTTTTTTGCACATTTCCCATACCAGCAACGTCACCATCGTCTTTACCCAAGCATTTCAGTGGTGTCCCATGCCAAATATTAAAATATTTTTGAAAATCTTGTTTAATGAAAAAATCATAGAATGACGTATCATTAAAAAGATATTCAGCACATGCCAACAGTTCACCATATTGGTTACTCAAATATGGCACTAATTGAACACCCTCAATATTCTCGCGTTGAAGGATCGCTTTTACTTCAGTTAGCTTTTCGGGATTGACTGCCACATAGACCTTCATCTCCGCATAACTAGCCCGTATTTCCTTAACGACATAGAACATGTGGCCATAAAAGCCATCGCCATGAGTTGACTCAACCAGAACCGTATTTTGATACTTTCGATGTTTCTTATAATACTTCAAGTACGTATATTTGTACTGTTCCAACCGTCGTTGCGTCATAACTCGGGTGACACGTTCAATTAAACTCATTTATGTTCCACCCCTAAATAGTTTCATATTTTTCCAATTTAGACCTTACGATTATAAAAGACTAAATACCAGTTAACTATACCATTTTTTAAAATATTGACCATCTTCAACAATAATTTTAATCCTTGGTACCACCCAAAATACCCACTAACAGTACTAGCATGAGTCAGTTTAGCGACAAAACCAGTCACAAATTAGGTCCAACGATATTATCGCAGCAACGGCAAACTCACTTTCCTCAGACAATCTTTAGCATTGCGACTAACGTCTTTCATAAAAAAGATTAAAATTTCATTTTAAAGTCAATAACCCTCAGTTAGTTGCCGACTGATCAAATTGACTATTATATAAGGCCGCATAAAACCCTTGCTTGGCTAGTAAGCTCTTGTGGTTACCACGCTCAATGATGCGACCATGATTGATGACCAAAATTTGATCTGCCGCTTGAATCGTGGACAAGCGATGTGCAATCACAAAACTAGTTTTATGCCGCATCAACGCCGTCATGGCGGTCTGAACATCCGCTTCTGTATTACTATCAATCGACGCCGTGGCTTCATCCAAGACCAATACGGGCGCTCCAGTAATAAAAGCGCGCGCAATGCTTAGTAATTGGCACTGTCCCTGAGACAAACTGTGGGCATTTTCACTTAAAATCGTCTCATAGCCATCTGGTAATTGCTTGATAAAGGTCTCGGCATTAGCTTGCTTCGCGGCCAATTCGACGTCTTGATCGCTAGCGGTTGGTCGGCCTAAACGAATATTTTCACGAATGGTCATCGTGAACAAGAATGATTCCTGTTCAACCACGGTCACCAACCGTCTTAAATCATGCCGTTTAATGGTCGTGACATCACGGCCATCCAACAAAACCCGACCTTTTTGCAAAGGATACAAATTCGTTAACAGATTCATAATCGTTGTTTTACCAGCGCCAGTTGGCCCAACCAAAGCCACGACTTCACCCTGCTTAGCCACTAAATTAATATCAGTCAAAATCGGGCGCTGATCATAAGCAAATGACACCTGTTCAAATGCCACTTGTCCCGCAGTTGTTTTAACCGCTACGGCGCGCTTGTTATCGGTCTCAGTTGGCTCATCGATCAAGTCAAAAACCCGTTCAGCACTTGCTAAAGACAATTGAAGCGTATTGATCAAATCCAGCACATTATTAATTGGCCCCGTAAAGTTTCGTAAATAGATCAAGAAGGTAAAAATAACCCCAACCGTAATTGAGCCTCGACCACTCAGAATTGAAGTTGCGCCAGCTGCAGTGATCAACACGTAGGCTAAATTATTCGTCATATTGTTAAATGGGCCAATAATTGAAGATAACGCCTGCGCACGAAATGCCGCTTTCGTATAGAGACGATTAGTTTGTTTAAAGGCAGCCATCGTCGTCGTTGTGTGGTCAAACAATTGCACTAATTGCTTCCCTGAAACAGATTCTTCAATCTGGGTATTCAAGCTTCCAAGGGCGGTTTGCTGGGTCATAAAGGCTTTCTGCGTTAATTTTGCCACGCCCTTGGAAAAACCATAAGTTGCCAACGTGCTCAACAGTGTGATCCCGGTCAATAATGGCGACAGTATCAACATGGCTAAACCCATCCCAATCACACTAATAATCCCTGTAAATAGTTGCACAAAAGTCTGCATCAAAGCCGTATTAATATTATCTACATCGTTAGTCAACCGGCTCATCACATCACCGTTATCATGTGTATCAAAATAACGCATTGGTAAGCGTTGCAGATTAGCAAACACGTCGTGCCGAATGCGGGCACTGGTTGCTTGAGCAACTTTAATGATGATTGAATTTTGAAAATACATCAAAATGCTCGCAATCAAATACATGACTACCATGGCCGCACAAACCATTAAAAGCGCCTGCAATTTATGCTTACTGACATAACGATCAATCACGATACCGTTAATTCGGTTTCCAACAATCGTCACAACGGTCGTTACCACGGTTAATAAGAAAACAATCAATAAGCTGATCTTATGACTAGCCAAATAGGCCCAAACACGCGCAATCGTTTGACGCCAATCGCCTAGTTGAACTTTTTCTCGATGTAACTGACGCGGACCTCGTCTATGCATGTCCATATCGACCACCGCCTAACTGAGTTTTAACTAATTGTCGGTAAAATTCGGATCGTTTCAACAACTCAGCATGTGTCCCAACTGCACTGACCTTACCAGCCGTCAAAACCATGATCTGATCACAAGCCATCACGTTTGTCACGCGCTGTGAAATAATGATCGTCGTTCGTTTTGACCGTGCCTGCATGAGGTGCGCTTTAATCTCAGCATTCGTTGTTTGATCAACGGCACTCGTTGCATCGTCCATGATCAAAATATCGGAATCTGGCACTATTGCCCGGGAAATATTTAGCCGTTGCCGTTGACCACCTGAAAAGTTTTTACCAGCCTGTTCGACCGGTGCATCATAAGTTGCGGGTAACTGGTCAATAAAGTCGGCGGCCACCGCAGTCTTGGCAGCCTGTGCCAAAACTGTTGTCGGCGCTTTAGGCGCACCATAGGCCAAATTACTACGGACAGTTCCTGAAAAAAGTAAAGAATCTTGCAGTGCGACCGCAATCTTGGTATGTACAGCCTTCAATGACATCGTTTTAATATCGACGCCGCCTAGCGTGATCTTGCCAGTATATTGATCAAAGCGCCGTGTTAATAAATTAATCAATGAACTTTTACCAGCACCAGTCGCCCCAATAATTCCCAGCCATTGCCCATCGGGAACTTCAAAGCTCACCTGATCAAGAATGGGTTCACTTTGATGATAGCCAAAGGTCACTTTATCAAACTTAATCGTATTATCGTTAGGCGCAGCTGTCGCGGTCATCGTAGTTGTCGGTGCCGCGACTTCTTCAGCTAAAACGGCTTGAACCCGGGCAGCACTCGTAATGGCTCGTGAAAAGGCTGTAAATATTAACCGTTTGAATCATTGCCGAAGTAATCTGGATCATATAATTCACGAACGCCATGATTTGGCCATCACTAATCGTCTGGCTAATGGCTAAACTACCACCATACCCTAATGCCACAACCACGCCTAAATTTAACATCAGTTGAATCACTGGTGATAGGATCACGGTTGCCATAACCGCGTCCTGACTAGTTTGTTGTAAATTGGCATTCTCACGTTTGAATTGGTGTAACTGATGGGGCTCTAAAACATAGGCTTTGATTGTTTTAGCACCTTGTAGGTTTTCCCGCATAATGCGGTTAACAGTGTCGACTGCTTGTTGCATTTTGGTATATAACGGAATACTGCGCCGAACAACAATCAATAAAAAAATGATTAGCAAAGGCATAATAATCAGTAAGATTGGTGCCAAATCTGGACAAACCAGTATCGACATCACAATCCCACCCAGTAGCAACATCGGCGAACGAACCATCCCGCGCGTGAGCATCATCACTAAATTTTGCATTTGGGTCACATCATTCGTGAGCCGCGTGATTAAGGTTGCCGGCTCAAGCCCACCTGGCTGCCGATCTTCTAGTGCGACTACCAATAAGTGATTGCGAAGTGCTTCGCCCATTTTCAATGATGCAAAGCTACCAAACGTCCCCGCACTAGCGCCAAAAGCAACCCCTAGCAAAGCAAACATGACCATTAACAAGGCCTGTCGAATCACAAAGTTAAAATCACCTTTTGCGAGGCCGTTGTCAATAATTTTGGCCATTAGCGTCGGTTGTTGTAAATCGCAAAAAACTTCGCCTAGCATAATTAACGGCGCTAAAAAGAAACACCAGCGGGTCTTACCATGGATATGTTGCATCACAATATGAAACAAACCGACCACTCCTATCTAAAGGTTGAAAGACGAAAATGTAGACTAACCCCTTGGTATCACTGGGTTGGTTTGGGATTAATTAATCACTTTGGCATTGCCCAGCAGTCGAATCAGGCTGATGGGCAATGTTTGCATAAAATGTTCAAAAATGGAATTTAATACAGTATTACACAGGGCCATACGTTGACCTACTGCGGTCAACGTGGCCATTAGCCAATCCAATGCTTGGGCAATACGAATGTCTGGTAAAGGCTCACCCATGATGAAAAACAAGTCGCCAATCGTTCTCTCATCATGATTTTCACGTTGTTGCAAAGCCAACAAATCATAGGCGATGGCAGTGATAGCAAGATGTCCACATAGGCCGTCATAGTTTTGAATTTGGGTTTGATCAAATTGTAAATATTGTTTGGCAATTTTGAAGTAGCCTTCAATTTGCCAGCGGCGGGCATAAAGTTTAATAATTTGTTCCGGTCTCAAATCAGTTTTGGTTGTTCCGAGAACTAAATACTGATTCTTTTTGTTTCGGTTGACAACGTAAACAAGCTTAAGCGCCATTTTTGTCCCGTCTTTCAACTGTGCGGTGACAATCGGACTATACAAGTAATCAGTATGTTGTGACCGTTTTTCACTTTTAAACCGTTCAAAGAGCAATTTAACATTAGTTTCCCGTTTTCGATAGCGGAAAGCGACTTTACTAGTTTTCTTTAACATGCCAATACCATCACAACCAAGGGCTTTTACCGCAGCAAAAGCCTTAGGTGAGGAAAACCAACTATCAAATAGAACATAGTGCGCTTTGATGCCATTATTAAGAGCTTGTTTCAATAGTTCAATTGCGACAATATTCATTGGCCGTTTGGCTTGAAGTCGTCGTTGACCAACTAATGTTCGTTTGTCCGTTGTTTGAGCCGCGCGGCCCAAACAATTATTAGGTTTTCTAGATGACATCAGAGCATAATTCACCGGCAAAAAAGTATTCCCATCACTCCAACCCAAAGTTAGTGCCCGAAATCCTTTCAGGTACTTTCCATGATCATGATCAAAAATCCGCGCCAATAATTCAGTTTTCTTAGAAAAATCACGTTGAAATAAAGAATCATCAATAATGAATACCTGGCGGCGCCGAGCATCCATCAGTGGCATCAGCCAATGTATTAGACGTTGTGCGGTTAGGGTGGTCAGGCGCTGCCAATTGGTTTTAGCGTTATTGATTAGATTCCGTACCGTCTTGGTGGTGAAAGCCGGATCTTGAGGTGCCCGATAAAGTGAAAAGCGTTGAAAAATGGCCATTAGTAGCCATTCTAATAAAGATTGGAAGCGAATCCCTTTATGTTTTTGGAAGTTAACAAGCCGTAGTAGTTGTGGCAAACGAAGTAATTTTGTAAATCCATGGATTGAATGAACTAGTTGGTCTAAATCAGAATCAGATTGATGTATAATATTCATGCACGAACACTCCTCGTAAATTGTTTTTTAGTCGACTCAATTATACGAGCTAGGAGTAGTTCGTGTTTATTTTTTGACTCAAAAAGCCCGCCAAGGCGGGCTTAATAACAAGAATTTATGTTTCAACCTTTAGCTCCTATCTAAAAAAAGCGTCACGGATAGCTTAAACCTAGTCAGGACTAAGGATCCGTAGCGCTTGTTAAATTCTTTAATTTTGTACTTCTATCATAAGTCAGGATTTTGTTCGTTGCAAACGATTAAAAAGCGACTAATAAGTTGCAACACTCATGACTTTGTCGTCGCTCGACCACCAGCTAAATTGCTGAGCATCACTGCGACAATAATAATTATGACACCAAAGATTTGCTGAAAATCAACTTTTTCGTTTAATAAAATGAACGCAGTGATGATTGAAGCGGGTAATTCTAAAGAAGACAACACCGGCCCCACTCCCAAAGCCAACTTAGGCATAAATAACGAATAGCAGGCTAGCGGAAGTATCATTGAAAAACAGGCAGTGAGCAAGCCCCATTTAACTGCCGCCAAAGTCATTGGGACAGTCACTAATTGTGGTCCCCAACTGATGACGATCATCAAAAATGCCCCCACACAAAGTAGCCACGTTTTGCTTAGTGGTGTGAGCTGATTGCCTAAACTAGCCGTAAACTGCAACGTACAGGCGTATGCCACTGCGGCCAAAAAACCTAGGCACAAGCCCCAGAGTGACAACGACTGTGTCATCGGCAATAATCCCGCTGCTAAAATGGTCCCCGCCAAAACCAGCCCAATACTGATCACTTGTAAACGTGTCGGCCGCCGATGCTGGATCAGCGCGCCTAACAAAACGGATAGCCATACCGATTGCATCAACATTACCGCAGCTGCGGCGACCGGAATAAACTTCAAAGCATTAATATAAAAAGTATTTGTAAAACCAGAAGCGGTGCCAGCCAGTAACACGGCCAAAATTTGCCGTCGAGTCACTGGTTGCTGTCGAAGCCGTCGTCCATGCCCTAATTGTACTAAGGTTAAAATAATTGCAGATCCCAAAAACGACCAAAAAAGTAACGGCCCGTTAGCCACGCCGGCACGACCAGCCAACTTAAATAGTGAAGCTGGAATGCCATAACTAATGGCTCCCAGAGCCACAAAAAATGGCGCAACTTTTTTCAAACGTGTCCACCTGCTTTCTAAAAAATAATCGGAAATTCAAAACTTTCAATTGACGCGACTATGCCACCATGCGATAATACTCACGGTGCCAAACCATGATGGGGGTACGCGATCGGCGCGCAAGCGTTCAGAAGGTCGCCGCACCTCATCAAGAAGACCGTCTGACGTAACTGCGTCGGCCGGTCTTTTTTATAGCCACTTTTCAAAATTAGGTTGCCACTCATTAACTTACGCAGATAAAGTTTGTTAGCCTCATCTCAACCTTATTCGTCTTGTTGTGCCAGCCATGTCGTTAGCCGTTTAAAATACGCTACTGGCTCATCTATAAAAGCCATGTGACGGCTATGCGCAAATAAAGTCCAGTGACCATTTGGTAGTTGATCGACCATTGTTTTCGCGATCAATGGCGTACATAGATCGTCCACCCCGCTGGTCACCAACGTTGGTGTAACCATATCGGCCATCTTTTCCGTATAGTTATAGTGACGCAAGGTTCCTGTTGGGCAATATTCATTGGGGCCCCAAGCGGTCGTGTAAGCCGTGGTGCCTGTTTTCTTAGGTCGACGTAAGAATTCAGGTGAAACCGAAGTGACTGGTCCCGCGGCATGTAACAACATAAAATGGTCATTGGCCGCTAAATAATCTGGGGTCGTAAAATTCCCTGTTGTTTCAGCTTGCGCAATGGCGGCTTGTTCCGCTGGTGTCATCAGTTTAATCAAGCGATGTTGTTCTTGTGCCCATAACTGTGCGGATGACAACGTGCTCGCCAAAATCAAGCTCTGAATCCCCTGGGGGTGCGCTTCACACAGATAAATAATGGCCAACATGCCGCCCCAAGATTGCCCTAATAAATGGATTCGTGACAAGCCTAAATACTCCCGCAACGCTTTTAATTCCGCGACCCAGGTTGATGCTTGCCATAAGTTTGAATCCGTTGGCATGCTTGATAAACCACAACCTAACTGGTCATACATCACCACTGGGCGCCCAGTTTGAGTGGTGAGCTGATCAAAACTTTCAAAATAATTATGGGTTGACCCTGGACCACCATGTAGCAATAATAACGGCGTTTGGTCACTCGTTAAGTCGCCAACAATCCGGTAATAAGTCTGATAGCCTCGAAACGGCATGTATCCAGTTTTAATTTGCATTCTATCAATCCTCCTCAACCACTCGTCTAAAAACTACCTTATAACAATTACGCCAGATATGCTAAGCTAAATTTAATTATTTCAGCCGAAAGAAGTTGTGTCTAATGAAAATTATTATCGCTCCCGCTAAAAAAATGGTCGTTGATACGGATACCTTTAATTACCACGCACTCCCACAATACCTCAGCCAGACCAAGCAGCTCCTTGCCCAACTTCGACAACTTTCCTATGCTGAAGCTAAAAGTCTTTGGCATTGTAGTGATAAATTGGCCCAGGCCAACTACAGTTGGTTGCAAGAACTCAACTTGACCCGCCAACTTACACCCGCAATTTTGAGTTACAGTGGCATTCAATATCAATACATGGCTCCCGATTTATTTACGGACGCCGGGTTAAAATACGTTCAAAATAATTTACGGATTCTTTCAGGCTTTTACGGTATTTTACGCCCATTTGATGGTGTCGTCCCCTACCGCTTAGAGATGCAAGCTAAACTTAAAGTAAATTCAAGCACTAACTTGTACGACTTCTGGGGATCGCAACTTTATCAAGCCTTAACACCACAACCGGAACCTATCATCAACTTAGCCTCACAGGAGTATGCCAAAAGTATTCGGCCTTATTTAAAGCCTAATCAGCCTTTTATCACAATTGTTTTTGGTAGCTGGGTCAATGGTCAGTTTAAAACTAAAGCGACCTTAGCTAAAATGGCTCGTGGAGAAATGGTCCGCTTTTTAGCTGAAAATCAGATTACTGAATTAGCAGACATTCAAAAGTTTGATCATCCACACTATCGCTTTGATGCTGAACGTTCGACACCCACAGAATTTATTTTTAGCCACATTGACTAAATCAAAAAAGCCGGCCTGAGCCAGCTCTTTTTGATTTAGTCGTTGATAATCAGTAATGACTTAATGGCTTGTCGTTGATCCATTGCTGCATAGGCAGCTTGAATGTCGGCTAACTTGAAACGTTGGGTAAAGACTTTACCAGGATGAATCTTTCCAGATAAAACTGCCGCCAACAAAACATTGCGGTCATCGGTCGTTACCGAGGCAATGCCGCCTCTTAAACCGATATTTTGCCAGAATAGGTTATTGGTATTCATTTCAGCTTTTTGTGGCACCCCGACGCGACCAACCACAGCGCCAGGACGACCGACTTTTACCGCCGTATCAACAGATAATTCCGTGCCCACACATTCCAATACGGCATCTGCACCAGCACCAGCAGTCAATTCACGGACTTTTTCAATCGCCGCATCACCACGTTCTGCAACGATATCGGTTGCCCCAAATTCTTTTGCCAAGGCTTGGCGATCCGTATGCCGACTCATCGCAATAATCCGAGTTGCCCCTAATAACTTGGCCGCAATCACGCCGCAAAGTCCCACAGCACCGTCACCCATCACAACAACCGTATCGCCGGCTTTAACCTCGGCACTAGTGGCCGCATGATAACCAGTTGCCATGACATCCGCAAGGGTTAATAAATCATTCAATTGGGCATCGGTATAATCAGCTGGTTGGCCTGGAATTTTAACCAAGGCCCAATCAGCTTGCTTGAAGCGGAGATATTCTCCCTGATAGCCGACGATTTCGTCATCCGTTTTGGTCAAACAGTCCCCATCAAAGCCAGCTAAACAAGCGGCACAATGCCCACACCCATGTGTAAACGGGGCAATCACAAAATCACCTGGCTTCACAGCCGTTACGGCCGAACCAACTGATTCAACGATGCCAATGGCTTCATGACCAACTGGACTATTGGCTTGACGCTTTGAAATACCACGGTACCACCAAAGATCAGAACCACAGACACAGGCTCGAACAATTTTTAAAACGGCATCCGTCGGTTCTTTAAGTTGTGGCTTAGGTAAGTCTTGGACGACCAGTTTTCCAGGTTCAACAAATACTGCTGCTTTCATCAATACCATCTCCAAATTTAAGTTTCATAAAAGGTAACAAGGTTAGTCTACCCCTTGAAGTGGACTTTAAGGCAAGTTTAAGCACACATTTAGGTTTGTTCCACGTGAAACATTTTAGGGTATACTTAGTGTCAAACATGATAGGAGGCCCAACAATGACGCCAGCAGATTTTTTTGAACAGGCAAAAGCTACACTCGATTTAGCACCTACGACCCCATTACAAAGTGCCTATCAATTTGGCGTTGACGCTGATGACTTAGCCAACCTCGTCTTAACTGGTATTAAGACAGCAACAACTAGCGCCTATGATCTTTACGAATCCGATGAACCATTACCACAAGTTGGCGCTTACGACGTCATTCTCAACGCCAAAGATGACCCGATTTGTGTGACCAAGACCGATACCGTGACAATCAAACCCTATACCGCAGTTGATGCAGCCCATGCCTTTCACGAAGGTGAAGGTGACCGTAGTTATTCTTATTGGCGTCAGGTTCACGATACTTTTTTCACGCAAGAATACGCGTCAGTCGGTCAAAATTTCGATCCGGCCACCGCAAAAATGGTTCTAGAACAGTTTCACGTGGTCTATCCAATCTCAAAAAAATGAGAGTGGGACAAAAAGCGGTTTGCTACCGAGCATAGCCTAGAAAGTCGAATGATTGGCATTTTCAATCGTTTGACTTTCGTAGCTCGGTTGCATCAAAGCCTTTTGTGCCACGTTTCGGCTATAAATATTAGGAATATCAAAATGAGCCTGAAATTTTCAGGCTCATTTTTTTATTGAGGCTATCAGGGCACTACTTTTTAATTTTCTAGTGCTTTCAGTTGTGTCGCATTATAAACATAAGGGACGTGTGCCATAGTTGGAACTTGATCCCACGGCACAGGGTAACCAGCACCATGTGCACAAAAAACAGAATCTGGTGTATTTTCCAAATCACCCACTGGATCATAATCCTGATCAGCTAAAACAGCTTTTTGATCATGGCAAGGACGATACCCATCAATCAAACACGTTAACTGACCCTGACCATGCGTATACGCCCGCACAACTTGTGGGTAAGCTTGCATTTCGGAAACAGGTGCCGTACCAGTTAACGTTGTCCGGCCATTCTGATCAGTTACTGGTGTCTCAAATTGGCCATGCATCCGTTGAATATCCGTCATCGCACGACCAATCTGTGACTCGCCGACGGTTAATTGGAATCGATACCAAGGCTCCAACAATTGGCAGCCACCGGTTTGTTTGAGCATCATTAGGCCTTGTCGTAAGGCTCGCCAAGTGGCCTCGCGAAAATCACCGCCGACTGAATGCACGTTACTGGAACGACCACTGACCAAAGTTACTTTAACATCGGTCAACGGTGACCCAGTTAAGACGCCCAGTTGCGTTTTGGCTTGTAGATTTGACAACACTTGATGTTGCCAGTTGCGGCCTAAAACTTCTAATGAACAGTCGGCTGCAAACGTCAAGCCACTACCCCGTGGTGCTGGTTGCAACAATAAATGCACCTCAGAATAGTGTCGCAACGGTTCAAAATGACCAACACCTTCAACTGCTTGGGTAATAGTCTCTTGATATAGAATACTACCTTCAACAAAGTTAACGACTAATTGAAAACGATCCTTTAAAATCTGCTGGAGCACTTCCAATTGAATCGTCCCCATAAATTGTACGCGTAATTCTTGTAGCTGACTAGACCAAGTCACTCGTAATTGTGGATCTTCATCCTCTAACTGGTGCATTGCGGTCAAACATGCATGCAAATCGTTGCCGTTAGGATCGAGCCGGTACGTTAAAACCGGTTGCATCATTGGCCGCAGCGCATCACTAACATTGCCTAGCCCTTGTCCCGGATATGTCCCAGTTAATCCCGGAATCGCACAGACTTCGCCCGCCTGAATCCTCGGTCTGATTTCAAATTTAACCCCATTGTAAACCCGGATCTGATTGAGTTTTTGCTCACCTAAAATGACCGCTTTATTCGCTAACTCACCACCAGTTAGGCGTAACCAAGTTAACCGCTCGCCCGTTTCATCATAGGAAATTTTAAAAACACGCGCCCCAAATTCCGTTGGATAAGTGGGGGCAACCGTCCAACGATCTAAGCCCGCGATTAAGTGATCTACACCGTCAGCTTTTAAAGCTGACCCAAAATAACATGGAAAGACTGCGCGATTTTTAATCAATTGCTGAACCGCTGTATCAGGCAACTTACCGTTCGTCAAAAAATCATCCAATAGCTCATCATTTTGAAGCGCCATAGCCTCATAAGTCTCGTTTGTGAGTTCGTCTCCCGCAAAGGCTAAACATTGATCAGAAAGTGCCGTTTGCAATTGTGTTAAGACCTGTTTTTGATTAGTCCCAACCACATCCATTTTGTTCACAAAAATGAACACCGGTACCTGATAACGTTTAAGTAAGCGCCAAAGTGTCCGCGTATAGCCCTGAATACCATCCGTTGCTGAAACGACCAAGATGGCATAATCTAGCACACTTAGCACTTGCTCAGTCTGGCTAGCAAAATCCACATGTCCCGGTGTGTCAAGAAGCGTCATCGTCAGAGTAGGCGTTTTAAATCTAGCTTGGTGTGAAAAAATCGTGATACCGCGCTGTTTCTCTAAATCATCGGGATCAAGGAATGCATCACCATTATCGACACGCCCCAGCTGCCGCAACCCACCCGTTCGATAAAGTAGCGCCTCCGAAAGGGTCGTTTTTCCAGCATCAACATGCGCAATGACCCCAGCAACCAGCTTTTTCATTAGTGACACCTCCCCCTTCTAACGTCGTTTTTTATTTTTCAAAAGCTCACGGGCCTGTTTCATCGAGATGACTTTACCCGGACCCTTTTGAGACTTCGCCGCTGACGCGGTATCCGCAAAAGGATCCCGATTAGCGGGTAGCGTTTTAATTTTAGACAAACCAGTTTCATCATCACGGTCATCAAATGGCTCATCGTCATCACCAAATAGTTGCTCATACAACTGATCCAATTCGCCACTGTTTTCCACATGAGCCATGAATTTGTCCACTGCGTCTGGATCTTCTGGGTCAATCCCTGCCGCAGTCATTTTCTGATTGATTAGTGACAACGTGTTAGGCTGCAACGCACCATTCTTAGCGTTAGCTAACATCTCGGCTTCGCCAGCTTGCAAATAACGCTGATAATCGGTTGCGCGTTTGCTATTGAGCCAGCCTTGATCGGCTACAAATGTCAAGAAAGCCTTGAGCATCGGCACAATTAGCTTATATTCAGCCGCGGTAAAATCATATTCAGTTACCAATGTTGACCGCAGAATCGCCGTCAAGACTCGCTTGTTCCAAGATTTCGGTGTTTTTCGATAATAATCGTAACCACGTTCAACCAGCTCATTGAAAACAGCGGTTAACAAAGCTTCGGTGACTCCCGTTGGTCGTTGTCGCCACGCTGAACTGTGGTTATAGGCTGTTAACCAATCCTTAGTGTAATTGGCAATATCAAGTGATGTCCGTTCTTGCCAAATAGGCAACTCAGGATCGTCATTAATCCCAGCTGCCCAATCATCATCTGATGGTTCATCAAATGATTGGGCCGGCTGTGCTTCAAAATCTTTCAAGTAAGCCTCTAAAGCTGTCGACGACGCTTTAATCATTTTTTCACGTGCTAAATAGCGCCAAAAGGCCGTGACAATGGTATAAATCGCTTGAAAAGTCTCATCGTTCCCTGCACTTTTATCATTGAACGCTAAATCACGAATTCCCACTAAGAAATCAGTGAGATCTGGCAAATCCCATTTCGACACACTAGTTGGAATAGCGTGCAAGCCGCCCTCAATGCCTTCCTTAATCATGTCAGCGGGATAGTCTGAACAGTCTTGGTACTCCGCTGAATGACGAAAGCCCGACCAATATTTTGAAAGTCTAGTTTGTTTAGTCATTAGTACACCTCGAATAAATTAGTTTTGAGTCATAATCGTCGCGACACGCTGCTGTAACGCTGGCACTACTTTGGTCATGAACCAGGGATGCTGATTCAGCCAACCATAGTTTAATGGTGACGGATGAACAACTGGAAAATAAGTTGGCTCATAAGCTGCGTAATTTTCAACGGTTGCCGTCAACGTTTTTGGTCGTGACGGCAGATAAGCCTTCTGGGCGTATGCCCCAATCAATAGTGTCAGTTGAATCTTTGGCATCAGCTCTAGCAGCGGCGCATGCCATTTTTCGGCAAAGCCTTTCCGCGGTGGCAGATCACCACCATGGGGCTGTTTGCCAGGATAGTAAAAATCTAACGGTAAGACTGCAAACTTACCAGAATGATAAAATTGATCCTTAGTCACACCCAACCAAGCTCGCAGTCGATCCCCACTTGCATCATCCCAAAATGTCATGGAAGCCTGTGCTTGACGACTGGGAGCTTGACTAATCAAGAGAATCTCCGCCTCCGGATCAGTATGATATAACGGTTGGACACCAGCCGCAGTGAACGCTTGGTTTTGCGGATCGGCTTGAATCGCTTGAAACAATTCATCAGCAGTCATGAGTAACCGTCCCCAATTTTAATAATTTTATCTATAGCGTACCATAACTCGTCTTTCTAACCGCTAAATGCAGCTAATTTCAACGAAAAAACCATTATTTTCATCGTTTACGCGATGCAGAGACAAGAAAGCGCTTAATTTGTTATGCTGAATGTGGCTCTCAAAAGGAGGAAAACTAAAATGCACACAATTGAAGCACTCGATGACGGCCGAGCCGTCTACTTGAATGGGAAACAACTTAAAGTCTCTGATGTTCCAATCTTTCGAAAAACGTTAGCGTTAAATAACCAATACTACACACTCCAAAAAACTCATCCGGCAGTTCACACTTATGTTGAGGACGGTAAACGCTATGATATTACCTTTAAAGTTCCCCGCACGGTCGCCGATCTACGCCAAAAGCACTTAGCTTACCAAGAAATTGCTCAAACGAACAATGGGATGTTAGGTCGAACGCCAGACTTTTTGAATACTGGCATGGCAGTCTTGGCTGAGCGCAGCGCCTTCTTGGGTCATAATCAGTGGACCGATTTTGCGGCTAACGCCAAACACTACGCTGAGTGGGTCAAAACTAACGACATCTTCATTAGTCATGCCTTGCAAAATCCTCAACTTGATCGGACCAAACCGATTAACGGCATTCCCAATGGCTACGCTGGGGTACATACCATTGAACGCCGGCCAGATGGCATCGTCGTTTCCGGTGCTAAGATGGTGAATACTATGGCGCCAATTGCCGATGATTTGTTGATCTTCAATCCACCAGAATTATTGTTAGAAAAAGGTGACACTAGTTATGGTGTTGCCTTTGCCACGCCATTAAATACCCCTGGTGTCAAAATTATTTGTCGTAAGTTACTCGATCATCCGGGCTATACTGAAGATGACTATCCCCTCAGCAATGCACTTGATGAGATTGACGCTTACATTATCTTTGACCATGCTTTTATTCCATGGGACAAAGTTTTCGTGGAAAATGACTACGAAATGAGTAACCGTTTCTTCATTGAGACTGGTATTTTCGCGCACACCTCACATCAAGATGAAGTCCGCGGGATTACGAAGCTTGAATTTGCCACCAGCTTGGCGATTCGGGTTGCGCACACCTTAGGCTTGGATCATTTTCTAGGTGTACAAGAAAAGCTAGGCCATTTGACCGCTAATTTGGAATTGATCAAAGGGACAATCACGCGTTCCGAGGATAATGGTCATTTAGATGAGTTCGGAATCTATACGCCAGACTTACAAGCGCTATTAGCTGTCCGAGCCAGTTTACCTGGGTTTTATGAAGAAGCCCTGCAAGTAACACAAAGATTAGCGGCCGGCTCAATGGTTGGCGTACCTGGGTTTGGTGAATTTGATGGTGAAAATGGCGCCATTTTAGAGCAAGCCCTGACAACCAGTTTAGCTGGGGCTCAGGATCGTTCAAAATTGCTCAACCTGGCCTTTGATTTGTCGAGTTCTGGCTTTGGTCAACGACAACTAATGTATGAATATTATCATGGTGGTGACCCGATGCGGATTCGTTCAAAACACTATTTGGATGAAGATTTGAGCGCTGGCAATGCCATGCTGGATCAACTATTAAATCACTAACATAAAAGCCAAACGATCCCGATGCCCATTAAAAACGGCATTGTCGTTTGGCTTTTCTTTAATAGACGATGTTCCACGTGAAACAATATTGCTATTCAACTTGAATTTTTGTATACTACTATCACTTCGCCCCATTGGTAAAGCAAGGAGATGATTGACAATGATGGCGTCATTATTAGTACAGAAGAGTGCTGCTTGTTAGCGACACTTTTCTGCAAAACCTTTCAGAGAAGTGTCTAGTTTGAATCTGAAAGGAAATTTATTTATGAAAACGACAATTACCACCTATGAATATAGTTATATCACCCAACAAGTTAACAATTTGACTAGTGCCTATCTAGCGGTCAATGATGCTCAAATTCGACTCGCCATACGGGCCAAGACGATTGCTCAGATAACACCATTGCTTCCTAGTGAAAGTCTAGATGCGCAACAATTTTTAACCGGCTTAGCAACTGACCGACTCTCACGAACGGCTGCTACAAAATTGCTTGAATTATTAGTCCCATTGGTAGAACCTTTTCCAACACTCTCAACTAAACAACTGAGCAAGATTTTTCGAAAAGTTAAAAAGTTGAAGCAGCCAGAATGGGCCAATTTACAGTTACATGAATTAACTTATTTGGGATGGAATGACGGTGGTAACCAAAAGAAATATCTCGTGGCACCCTTTGAAGACCGTTTAATCGGCATTCAAGGTGAATTCTCCCCGCAAACCATTAAGGGGGTCTGTGCCATTTGCCAAACAATCGGTAATGTCGCCTTGTTTCTCTCAACGACTAAATCATCTGGCTTGGGAACTTATACCAAGAAAGGCAACTATATTTGCCGTGATAGCAACCAATGTAATCGACAACTGACTAATCTAGAGACTTTAACCGAATTTTTGACTGTGGTACAGCCACAACGTCGAAATCGGAAATAAAAAATAGTAACTAAAGAGCGTCCAATTGTGCGGTAACAACGCCATTGGACGCTCTTTGACATACTTTCATGTATTGAGCAATCACCAAAAAAGCGGTTCTAGGTTTCAACGTGGATACTTGATTTTTGATTGAATCATTACGATCAGTGCCCCACACTTCATTGAATCAATAAGCCGCAACTCTTGAATATTATTTTACGGCCAAATATATGCACAAAAATCAACCAAGTACCTTGAGTCGTTAGACGATAAAACACTTGGTTGATTTTCTAATTGTAGATAGAATTTGGCCGTGATTGTTTTTTTGACTGTTTTTGAGCTTCGTGAATAGATTAGGAATTTAAATGTGAATACGAGCCTAAAACAAGTTTCGCCATCACTGAAATCAAATTGCTATTGCTTGGAATCCGCCGCAGTTTATTCACTCAGTAAGACTTAATTTTGAAAATAAGTCGTCCAAAGATACGCTAAAATCATTAAAAAAAGCTGATTTTGTCAGGTCATGGCACAACCTTTTGACAAAATCAGCTTTTTTATATGCCCTCACACGTGAGAAGTACGACTTGTCGACTCCCAACACCAAGGTATCATTAAAATCAGCCCTACATCCGTGGGGAATACTATTAAAAATCAGGCTTTACCTTCCTAATCATTGGATCACCCCCATAGCTGGGGAACATAATTATAATATACCGCAAGTAAAAATAATTTGCGCGATTAGTAATCACTTTCAGGATTCAATCCCATATCGTCTGCACGAATAAGTTGCTCGCCCGCACGTGACCACAGTTTCAAACGACTATTCAAGTCTTGCCGATTAAATGGCAAGGCATATTTAGGATCCTGCCCATCTTCGGCACAATTAGCGCCCCGACTCCAGGTACAACTTGGCACTTGAACGTGCTTAATTTCATCGAAAGTTAGCATCCGCTTCAAAATAATCTCATGTTCCCAGCTTTCACCAAAATCATAAGTATAAATCAGCTTAGTTTGTTGTAAATCAGGGAACAGATACGCTTGATCCGCTGGAATCTGTTCAGCTACGAGACTCATATCATCCACATAGCCAACATATTCAAGATCCGGTTGTTGCGGTAATTCGAATTTATATAAATGAGAATTAGTCCAGCCAAACGCGAGCTGAATCAGCACATGTAACTGGTCATAACGGATCGTCACAGGCACGATCAGCTTTCGTGAGACTGCGGGTGCAACATTTTTTAACCGAATTAATATTTCCATGGCTGCATTTTCTGGCATATTTTCACGTTCTTTCACTTTTCAAAATTCAATTTGGTACGTTCGATCCTATTGTAATAGGGCGCAATCAAACTTTCAAGCCCACTATTAGTCCTTATATTTAGCTTCTAATCGTGCCAATAACTGCTGAAATTGTGCGACATCCGTTAGCTGCACAGACGCAACAATACGATTCAATTGGTTGAAAACCTCGTTGATCTTATGCGCTGCTTTTTCGCCTTCTGGCAGCAAAAAGATCTGCTTCATGTGTGAGTTAATTGGATTAACGCGTCGAATAATTAAATTCTGCTTCTCCAATTTTTTGATCATATTAGTTAGCGTGGCCGGCTGCACATTTAAATATTCAGCTAAATTAGCTTGATTAGTTCCAGCGACATCACTCACATAATGCAGGAGTCGGGCGTGATCCATTCGAATCCCAATATCCGCCAACCGACGTTGAATAATCTGGCCCTCTAATTGACCAACTTGATAAATTAGTTCTGCCGTTGTTACTGGATGTTGCAAGGACATCTGACCATCTCACCTTCATATTGTAATTAAAATATAGTTTGATTGACTTATAAAATTAAGTGGTGTAGCATTTTTGTTGTTTAAGTTGTAACTACAACTTAAACAAATTCTCCGAGGAGGTCCATCATGGCTGACACTAAAAGCTATCACATCAAAACCATTCTTATCATATTTATGCTAGGCGCATTCATTTCGATTCTCAATCAGACCTTGCTCTTCACTGCATTTCCTGACATTATGGCCACTTTTGGCGTCAGCAATAATACTGTTCAATGGCTGACAACTGCCTACATGCTTGTAAATGGTGTGTGGATCCCGGTCACCGCATTTTTGATTAGTCGCTTTACGACACGCCAACTCACCCTATTTGCAGTTGGTACTTTTACACTGGGCACCTTACTATCGGCAATAGCCGTTAATTTCAGTATGCTACTGATTTCTCGACTCATCCAAGCGATCGGCGCTGGAATTATCATCCCATTAATGCAAGTGGTGATGTTTACAATCGTCAGAAAAGACCAGCATGGCACCGTTATGGGAATAATTGGCCTAACAACTGGCTTTGCCCCTTTGATCGGTCCGACTATCGCCGGTTTCATCATTAGCAAGCTGTCCTGGCGTTTTCTGTTTTGGTTAGTTTTCCCTATTGGCGTTGGCTTGATCATTGCCACAATTTTTGGCATGCAAAACGTTGGTCATCCTAGTCCTGACAATAAACTTGACTATCGCTCAGTCACTTATTCAACAGTCGGATTTGGCTTATTACTTTACGGTACGGGTAGCCTCGGCCAAAATAAACAGCTTGGGCTCATCGCGATTGTCAGCGGCCTAATCGTTATTGCCAGCTTCATTTATCGTCAAATGAAGCTGACTAAGCCGATGCTAGATTTTCACATTTTTAAAAATCGCCAATTCACTTTATCACTAATCCTAGTCGTTTTATCGTTCGTTACCTTGATTGGACCACAAGCCATTATTCCAACTTTAGTACAATCGGCCATGCACCACACTGCCCTGACGTCAGCGCTCGTTTTATTACCAGGAGCCCTCGCTAGTGGCTTAACTTCGCTGGTTGCGGGGAAATTATATGATCATGTTGGCGGTAAAATACTAGGAATCATCGGTAGTCTCACCGTAGCCATCTCAATGATACCATTCCTATTTCTAACAGCGCATACTTCATTACTCTTGATGACTTTTTGCTTGATTCTAAAAATGATCGGCAATTCTTTAGTGATGACCCCTTTAACAACAGAAGCGCTAAACGTCTTACCAGCAGCATTATTAAAACATGGTACTGCGATGGTCAACACTTTCCGACAAGTTGGTGGCTCAATTGGAACCAGCCTATTAGTCGTCATTCAGGCTTTCTTTAGCACAACGTCTCAATTTACCGGAGCCCGAGCCTTTTTTGCCAGCATTATCATAATTGGCTTCATTCGATTTGTGATTGCGTTAATGCTCAAACCAAGTAACACTACTGATTAGACGACTTACGTACACTTTTAACCAACTACTCAAAAGCATCTATCTCCTCGTCATTCAATTCGCATTATGATTGCAATTTGCAGTAAATAATTCAACGCCATGAATTCCAAGAGCCAGTATATGAAATGCTTTTTTAGCGTCACTTATGATACGGAGATCCGTATCATACTAATCTGAAATTATTTCAATCAATTGATTTAAGTATGGTATACTGATTCTCAAAAGTAAACTATGCATACAGCCTTAGAGCTCGTGGGTTCGATTCCCACTCCTGCTATCTGATATTACCGGCTCTAAGCACCGCGCTCCAATCTCTATTCTTAAGTTGTCTCTACGATTCCTTGAAAGAGGTAATGGATATGCATATTTTACTCTCCATCTTAGCTGTGTCTCTGGTTTACTTGCCAGCAGGATGCTTAATCCGGTGCAGGGGTAATTTGTAAATCACTCATAGCTAATGGATCTGGGCTAGTTTAACTACTAGCTCATTTTTTATACAATGAACTCAATTCCATCGTTCTAAGGAATAAACAGGTCACATTCATTTCGTAAGGAGTAGAAACGTCTGCAGTCTGACGCGAATGGTCCTAATATGTCAGCAATTACCCACTAGGATTTAAAAAATACGCAGACCCCCTTTAACCCAATATATCACTTGAGGTTTAATCGCATCACTTGTGGTAAGGACTTCCATATCAATCGTTTCTATGGTAAATGATGAATTCATTATTCCTAAACAGCAGACACACACTGTGGAAATGCCTCAATCAATATATCTAATTTTGTGCCTTACGAGACACTTACTGGTATGATTGTCCCTTTTGACACACCTGCCGTCAAAGTGATTCTACCCATACACTTGTCTTCCCCGTATGCTAAAGACATACGAATTGGAGGCACATCACATCATGACTGATCAAATAAAAATTCACGTTTTACACACCGGGCTCGTTAAGGTCGACAAGGCTTTGCCGTTTCACGGTCTATACCGTAATCCCTTGGCCTTTACTGGTTTATTTCGTTCAGAGAAGAATCAAACCACATTACCAGTTTCTAGTTACTTGATTGAACACCCCCGGGGCCTAATTTTGATTGATACCGGCTGGAACAAACAAATCCGCACCAGCAACTGGAAAGAACTAGGTTTGCAGGTTCAGATCAATACGGGCTATCTCCCGACTGGCTGGGCAGTCGATGAGCGCATGAAGGCCTTAGGACATCGTCCTGAGGACCTCGACTATGTGTTGTTAAGCCACTTACACTGCGATCACGTCAGTGGCCTCAAGCACGTCGCCAATGCCAAGAAGATCCTAGTATCCGCTCCTGAATGGCGCGTTGCCAATCACACACCAATGGTCTATCTGCCCAGTGAATGGCACGGTGTCAACGTTCAAACTTACGAATACCAAAACACCGGCTTTGGTCCCACAGGCGAAAGTTATGATATCTTTGGTGATGGCAGTGTCTTACAAATTCATACTGCAGGTCACGCGACTGGCATGTCAGCAACGTTGGTCCGCGGTTGCGATGGCCGTTACGTCTTACTCGCAGCAGACGTCGGTTACGCTAATCGTTCATGGGAAGAGATGCTAACACCCGGCATCTGCACCAGTCGTAAAGCTGCCATCACTAGCCTTGGTTGGGTGCGTGAGATGGCCCATGATCCAAACTGTATTGAAGCACTTGCCAATCACGATACCAATACTGATCAACATGTGATCACGCTTCCGTATTAAGCACCAATTTCATTAACTGATTCATAAAATGTGAAATGGCTTCAGGTTCCCCATGACGCAACGCCCAGCTGATTGCAGTCAAAGCAGTGGTTGAATATAATTCCAACGCAAAGCCTTGAGGGATTGCTAAAGTCACCTTGGGAAACAAAGTCCGCGCATGACGGGCAAGGCTATTAAGATAGCGATCACTTAGATCGCCATCTTTTTCGTGTATCTGTAGTAAGCATGTGATGGCCCCTGCATCGCCTTCGAGTTGTCGATACAATACCAACAATGGCTGATCTTCCGTAATGCCCGCTACTCGTTGGTCTAATAACCGATCAAATACGTCTACACGCTGTGTCACCATCTCTTCAAGCAACGCATACTTGTCAGCATAGTGATGGTAAAACGTACTACGTCCCACCAATGCTTGCGTACAGATGTCATTGACAGTGACTTCGTTGAATCGCTTATTCTTAAGGCAAGCGATCAAACCCATTTGAATATCCCGTTGACTCTTAAACTTACGCAAATCGGCCATTAAAGACACCTCCAGCCCTATCATACCTTAAAAACACATCGTCAAGATTGAATATCGTCAACATATCACTTGCGATATATGCCTAGCAACGATTAATCCTAGGAAAAACCGCATCATTTATGATACGGCGATCCATATCATACCTAGGCGCTGTTTACAATCGGGTAACTAATAACTTAGTGGTTAAAACCACAGCACTTATAATATCGGCATAGTCTATCTCTACAAGTCGATATGAACCCTAAGTAATAAATAATAGACCTATCAAGAACTAATTAACGACATTAGTTTATCAAATGCATCTAACTGTCCCCTAACATTATTAACCGATATTCTCTTTCTATCTGATAAGCTGCCATGTATAAACTCGTTTCGGTTATGACGTATAGTAGAAATTAGTTTATTCATTTCTGTTTTTGAAATATTTCCGGAAAAAGTTTTAGATTCAGTCCAGAGGATTTTATAAATTGCATACATGGAAGTTCCCGAGGGCTTTATATCTTTCCGCTGTACAGCCGTCTTATATTGCTCTTCCGTTAAATAATCACGTAAAAAGAAGTCCTGATATGGTTTTAGACCAAAGTAAAAATTCGCTTCATATTTTCCCTCACTCAAAGAAACTATTTGGGGGCAAACTACACTGTAAGTGAAATTTTCAAATGCAATATTTAACAATAAAACACATTCGCGCAAATCTTCTGTTAATAAATATGTTTGCGCACCTAAAAACATTTTTTTGTATAATTCAATTGGTTTTTCCTCACTAATATCACCAATTTCAACTGATGTTGAATCTGTTGACAGAATGTACTCTCCTCTGTCATACATTAAAATCTTTCGAAATATTACATCATCTGCACCGTAATTAATCGAATGGCCATCTACCATTGATGGATATATCTTTTTTACCCAATACTCATTAGTCTTCAATCTATATCTGTCAATTACTAAGTTAACAATTTTGCAAACCTTTTCTTGCATAACAGATGCCGTCTTATCAATTGGACTCACTTTCTCACACGAAAGATACCTATTAATCTTGATATTCCATGTTGAATTGCCAACCTGGGATTCCCGATCCTGATTGCGTATCAATACACCATTTGTCTGAATTGGCGTATTATTAACCATTCCGGACTCACAAGTTACCTCTGCTATAATGTTTTCTTTCTCTAGTTCTACGTGAACAACATTACTAATACTTTTAATTGCAATAGGTACAGTAAATTTTGTTTCCGTCCACAAGCCTTGGCCATCTTTAACCGCCTTTAAAATTTCAATATCTTCTCTATAGATATCCTTCAAAGCTGACGTCTCTGGATATTCATTAAGATCCGTAATAAATTGAAAGTACTTTCTTGCTCGTTTTAATTTGGTTTCATCACCATTTTCTAGAAATAACATTAACAATATCTTTACTGCTTCTATATAAAAATGTACTTTATTATTAGATAATTCCCTTTCAAATCTAGTATGTTGAATTGTTTTATTCATCCACACACATGAATCATTATATTGTCCACCTGTAAAAAGATAGTCATATTTTCCTCTATATATGACATACATTTTAGGTTCAATCATCCCCTGTTGAACTTCAGTAAGATTTCCATATTGCTGCAACACTACTTCCAAAACTTTTTGATCTGTAAATTTCGAATCAATAAATCTCTGAATATTCAATTGTATAACATCTAACGATTCTTTACTTTCCATCATATTTCTCCTCGCCAATACCATCTAACTTCTTTTTATTAATGTTAATTTGTTTATTTATGATTATGGTACCGCAACTAGCTATAGACACCGAAATATCAACCAATTTACAACTCCATGAATTTCAAACACTGAACCTGTGGGACGCCATTTTAGCGTCACTTGTGATAAGGACTTCTCTAACGATATAAGTAGCTATAAACGCCGAATTACCAACTAATTTACGACTTCATGCATCCCAAGCGCCAAGCCTATAAGACGCTTTTTTAGCGTCACTTATGGTAGGGTGACCCAATGTTAATCATAAACGCCCGATACACCTGTTCCGTCAGCACCAACCTCATCAATTGATGAGGCAGCGTAAAGCGACCGAATGAGATTTGCGTATCCGCACGTTTTAAGACTTCCGGAGCCAATCCTAACGAGCCACCGATGACAAAATCAATATCACTGTGTCCATAAGTCGTTAGTTTATCTATTTCAGCAGCAAATTCTTCACTAGAACGTTCCTTTCCTAGAATAGCCAACGCATACACGTAATCGCGATCCTTGATTTTATCTAAAATCCGATCGCCTTCTTTTTCCATGACATTAGCCATCTCTGCGTTACTTAATGACTCTGGTGCCTTTTCATCAGGAACTTCAACAATCTGGAATTTTGCAAATTTACTCATCCGTTTCGCATATTCCGCAATCCCCTGTTTGAAGTACTTTTCCTTTAATTTACCAACACAGATAATTTTGATGTTCATAATTTACCACCTTTGCACAAGTTATCAACAAAGTTATCCACAGGTGTATAACTCAGTTTCCTATATATTGTGTTGAACGTATGTTTGCCACAACATTTATTTAGGGTCGTTTTGTCAAGTTAGCCGGAACTTATCCACAGTTTTCCACAGCAACATTCGTTCGTAGACGCCGGTTACAAATCCCATTATATCAACAATCACAACAAATTAAAATAAATTTTGAAAATTTAGTCCACAACCAAAAGCACCACCTGTGGATAACTTTTGAACAAGCCCCATTGCCGTTCTGGCGCTTGTTAATAAATTACCACAACCAAACTCAAAAGTTATCCCCGAAGTTATGCACAATTTATGTCTAACCCGTTGCCCGGGTAAAAATGGTTTTCACGCCTAATTCTGATTTCGTTCGGCTTTATTTGCACCAACGACCATGACACGCCACTAACAGGCTGTTTTGAAAAACGTTTCTTCGGTTTTTCCAATTTAAGCCTAAAAAGAGCGTCAAGACGCGATCGGCATCTTGACGCTCTTATGAAAGCTTAATCTTTAATTAGATTGCTTCGTTAATGTTTTAGTCGTTTCTGTTAGTTTCATATTTGCGGTCTTTAACGACCCATTATGATAATACTTCACAGTTACCGTATCATTGACCTGATGCTCATACAGTGCCGTCCGTAAGGTTGCTAGACTGGTAATCTTCTTACCGCCTAACTCCGTAATGACATCATATTTTGTTAATCCAGCTGCTTTTGCCGGTGAACCCGCATAGGTCTTCATGATAACGACCCCTTTAGTCATGCTGGCTGGCAACTTCAAGACTGACTTCCGATCACTGGCCGAGATATTAGACAAATTATATGTCGCAACCCCTAACGCTGGCCGAACAACTTCACCATTTTCAACTAACTCATTAATTATTTTAACCACTTCGTTACTTGGAATCGCGAAGCCCATGCCTTCGACACTCGTTCCCGAGCTATCGGAAGACAACTTCATTGAGTTGATCCCAATGACTTGGCCCGCTAAATTGAAGAGCGGCCCACCAGAGTTCCCAGGGTTAATCGCTGCATCCGTCTGAATAACCGTCGCATACCCTGTCTGTTGACCAGATGTATTCGTCGTCGCGATCGTCCGTTTCTTCGCGGAAATAATCCCTTCCGTTAAGGTCGTCGCATAGTTAGAACCTAATGGTGACCCAATGGCTAAGGCATTTTCACCAACTTCGATATTATCGGAGTTACCGAAACTAGCCGTCTTCGTCACTTTGGCAGAATTAATCTTCAAAACGGCCAAGTCGGTCACTGAATCGGTCCCAACCAATTTAGCTGACAACTTCGTCCCATTACTCATGATCACTTGAATGGCGTTTGAGCCGCTCACCACGTGATTATTCGTCACGATGTAAGCCACATTACCACTCTTCTTGTAAATCAGCCCAGAGCCTTCACTGTACTCTTGCAACTTACTGCTGCTAGATGAGCTGGAGCTAGAACTATCGCTATTCGAACCATCCGTACCGCCCAAAATCCCACTCCAACCACTCGAAGTGCTTTGCTTCTGCAAGTTGATTACGGAGACCACGGCGGCTTTATTATTCTTAAAGACTTTCGTGGCTTGGGAACTGACATTAACTTTCACATTGGTGGTACCCGTTGAACCCGATTTATTGGACCCGGTTGGAACACTGGTCGAAGATGTTGTGACATTATTATTGCTGAAATAATTGATGCCACCGTAAGCGATCCCGCCACCTAACAAGCCGGCAATGAGAGCAGTTACAGCGACCTTGACTAATGAGTTGTTTGTCATAATTTCGCGTCGAAACGCGATCCCTCCCTACTTAGTACTAAGTTTTAAGTTTATTTTAGCTAAAAAGTGTGATTTTTCTATGACTGAATGATTGTGTAACTGTTAAATCGTTACTAGAGCGTCACTAGTTTAGTCGCCGTTTCAGGATCCGTATCATAGATTTGGAAATCGTGTTCTACCCCGAAGTCGTGTGCTTTCATCATCGAGGCAACCGTCAAATGCGCCAAAGTCTTCATATTGTTATCTTGACTCCGATGACCTAAGTAAATTCGCTTCGTCCGTTGACCGATCACATCCATTAATGCATTCGCACTATCTTCATTTGATAAATGCCCCTCATCACCGAGGATTCGTTGTTTTAGTGGCCAAGGATAGCGGCCCATCCGCAACATTTCTAAATCGTGGTTACATTCAAATAAATAGCCATCGGCATCGCTAATGACCCCTTCGACGTGTTCAGAAACGTAACCCGTATCGGTGATAATGACGAAGGATTTGCCGGCGTGGTGCAATTCATAAAATTGCGGCTCAGCAGCATCGTGGGAAACACTGAAGGATTCGATATCCAAGTCTCCCAAACCAAGGGTGGTATTGGGATCAAAGACATGTTTAAGCTCAGTCGGAACCTCACCAATTTTGTGCGCCATGGCGTCCCAAGTCCCCTGATTAGCGTACACATCTAGGCCATATTTTCGTGCCAAAATGCCCGCTGAATGACAGTGATCGGTATGTTCGTGCGTGACAAACAAACTATCGACTTCATTAATATCACGGCCAATCGAACTCATCAAATTGGCGATCTTTTTCCCACTCAAACCAGCGTCGACTAACACTTTATGTTCTGGCGTTTCGATATAAGTGACATTCCCAGTACTCCCAGAAGCCAACACACTAACTTGCATTTGATCTGTTGCTAATTTTAATACCATTATTTAGGTTCTTCCCATCTCTGAATTCAGTGACTACTCTTAGTTATGATACACGCTTTTAGGGCTAGAGTGCAACTTGCGGCGCCCAACTACCGAGCATAGCCTAGCCAATGGCTCACTCGGCGTTGTTCCGAGTTAGTCATTGGCGTAGCTAAGCGGAGGTCGTTGCCGCAAGTTGCACGTTTCGACTATAAATATTAGAACCAACTGCCATCAAAAAAAACGCCGGAACCAAAATTCCCGACGTCTTCAACTCAATCTTATTCTGCATGCCAAATCATCCCAGCGGTGCTACTTTCCACACTCGCAGCTTCCGTCGTTGTTTCCGTGCTACCGTTCTTCATCGCTGCGCCCGTAAAGGCGTTGATGCGGTGCACACTGTAATTGGCACTGTTCTTGCTTTTGACCGCGAAAATCCAAGTAGGCACGTACACGCTACTATCTTTCAACTTCAATAGCCGTGAATAGCCCAACTTGCCCCACACGATACGGGAATTATTGGAAACTTGATTATATTGGTACAAAGCCACTAAAGCTTTCTTTTCACTAATCGTGACCGCTTTTTCACGCAATGTTTTCACGCTATTCACGTAAGACTGCGTGTAACTCACTAATTGCCGATTCTTGTTGACCATCAAATGTAATTGACCAGTCGCCGTCAGGATTTCACCATCCGCCACTTTTTGGACGTATACATAGTCGCCCGTAGACGACAAAGCGGCAGAATAGACGTATTCATCCCCATGGATCACGTTAGCCGATTGTTTCACGAAACTATCGAGATCAACTTGTGGATGATCTTTATCAATGGTCATCGTGGTATGCAACGTACTGGTCAATTTACTACTCGTCAATAATCGCGCCGTCTGTTCAGTTAACTGATCTAAATGTTGTTTCAAACCACTGTCATTATTGCCAGCAATGTAATAGCCGGTGCCCTCTTTACTGCTCGGGTCGCTGAAACTAATATTGTCATCCCGCATTTCACGAATAACCGTCGTTGCCGTATCACTTGATGACTTAGTGCTCGTATCACTTGAACTGGTCTGAACAAACATGTAGACCAAGAAGATATCGAGCACCACGAAGGCCGTCACGAAAATCCATTCAATTCTTCGAAAGTTCATTCCGCCGCCCCCTTACGATCCGCTCAGCATCGACGTATAAGTCCGCCAACTGCCATTGTAGTTGACGTAATATGTCGGCGTTAAGTCAATCACGAGTTTGGACGACTTATTTTGCGACCACTGATAACCGAGTTCGATGCTACCAATCTTATTATCTTTATAACCAGCGGCAATAAGCTGCTTGAGGACACTAGTGGAACTTGGTAGTGTCACCGCCGTTTGCTTACCGGTCGTTGGTACTGGCACTTGTAAACTATCCAGTGAGAAGTAGTAACGATCCAGTCCATTAGACGTCATCTGAATACGAACATCGCCATTTTCCGTTTGATTGAAAATTGGAAAACCTTCAACGTAACTGCGGTAAATGACGCTACTGCTAGTCGTGTCATAGCCATAGTAGCGAATATTATCCATCGGCACGCCGAGACTGACCAGATGGCTATAGCTCTTCTGCAGCTGCGTGGTAAATGAAATTTGCCGCGTGTCACCAGAATCACTGTAATCTTCAAAATAAACCGTCCCCAGTTTATTGTTGACCGTCATCCGTTTAAACGCCCCAGTCGTGTAAATCTGTTCACCATTATGCGTTCGGACGGACACGGACGAATTCCCATCCGCATCTAATAAACGGTTCGCGAGTTCGCTAGCTGATTGCTCGTTCATTAAATAGCTATAATGTTGCATCGTCACTGGTTGGGTGTAATCCAGATACGTTTCATTTGCTTCATAGGTCATTTTCACCGCAATCGCCGTGACTTTGTTAGCCTGTAAAACCTTACGCATCAACTTTAACGACTTCTTTTTTAGTCGGACACTATAAATCTGATGCTTACTATCATTGAGTAAATATAAGTGATCAACGTCATTGACTGGCACGACAATCCGACTGAATTCAGAGGAGCGATAGTTCTTCAAATTTTGATTAAAAATTGTGTTAAACATCGCTACTGTGACACTATCAGGAAAATTCAGCACGTACGAATCTTGCCCATTCAACAAGGCCTCGTAGCTTTTAGCTGAGGTGACGCGAACCTTTACGATACTCGTCGCCTGCCATCGACTAATCTGTTCTTTAAATTGACTGACCAGACTGACATTTTTATTAATTAATAACGTTTGTTTGCCAGCCGAATCTGTGTGTACCAATTGAGTTGGCAAATAAATATCATCGATCGTGCGCGTCGCCAAAGTTGAGTTTGAAGAAGCGGTACTAACCTTATTTTCCCGTTCATAACGTGATGGATTGGTCCAGATATACATGGACAAGCCCACACTGAGGAAGATTAGTAGGGTCAGGGTAATGGGTAAAATGAGGTGTCTAAGCTTGCGAGTCGTCATCCCAAAGATCCTCCTCTTCATAAGGTTCATATGGCAACGAGATGTAGAAAGTCGAGCCCTGACCCTCAACACTATCGACCCAGATACGACCACCTAACATTTGCACGACTTCCTTAGAAATCGCTAAACCAAGGCCAGTCCCACCTTGAGCTCGTGAACGCGCCTTATCGACTCGGAAGAACCGGTCAAAAACGTGCGTCAAGTCAGCCCGTGGAATCCCAAGACCTTGATCACTAATACTGATAATGACTTGGTTATGCGTTTCTAGTAGGCGACAAGTTACGACCCCACCATCGGGCGAATACTTGATTGCATTATTCATAATGTTATCTAAAACCTGCGTGAATTTATCGGTGTCAATTTCAACCCAAAGGTCGCGTTTCGTAAATTCCCGTTTAATCGTGTAGTATTTAGCCGGATTGTCATCTTTTTTCAGGATCATATCAAACCGATTCAAAACATAGTTAAACATTTCGTTGATATTGACCAACTCCATGTCCACCCGAGTCGTCCCAGAATCCATTCGTGACAAGCTTAAAAGCTCGTTGATCATCCGAATCATCCGGTCCGTTTCTTCTTGCGTAACTTTTAAGAAACCTGGGGCGACTTCAGGGTCTTTCCAGGCGCCATCACTCAAGGCTTCAATATAGCTCCGCAGACTGGTCAACGGTGTCCGCAATTCATGCGACACGTTGGAAACGAATTGTTTACGGTCATTATCGATCTTTTGTTGTTCCGTGACATCGTGCAAAACACAGACTAAGCCACTGATAAACCCAGATTCACGTTGGATCAATGAGAAATACGCATTTAAAATTAAATCTCGTTCATTCGATGAGAAATCCAGAGTGAGTTCATCTTGATTTTCAATCAGATCACGTAAGGAATAATCATCACGAATCTGCAACATATCCAAAATTGAATTACCAATCGCCTTTTCAGCGGTCACATCAACAAAATCTGAAGCTGTTTCATTAATAATCGTGATATTCCCACGACGATCCGTCGCAATGACCCCGTCACTCATGTGGGCAAGGACACTGTCTAACCGACGGCGTTCCGCTTCGGTCGATTCTTGTGATTCTTCAACGCGAATCGACAAGTTATTAATGGCACCAGCCAATTGACCCAGTTCATCATCACTATAAACACGAACTTGCCCAGCATAATCGCCGCGCGCGATCCGTTGTGTCTGACGTTTCATTTCTTCAATTGGTCGCGTAATTGCCCGGGCAATGATGATGGCAATCCCTAATCCTAAGGCCATTGCCACCAACGAAGCGACCGCGAAAATCTTCATAATTGAATTGATCGTGTTATAGACCGACTTCATGTTGGCCCGAACGTATAACACCCCGACTAACTGGCTGTTGTTCCCCGTTGTGTTAGAACTATACAATGGCACGATTGAAATATAGTACTGACTATTATTCGACGTATCATACGTATTCTTAGTATAAGAACGATTATTATATATCGCATTTTTGACATTACGATCCGTTGTTTTTTGACCAACTACGGCTTGATCATTCACATCATTAGTCCCACGAATCGTCCCTTTACTATCGATGACCCGGACTTCGTCAATATTTGAATTATTGATATCCGATAACATCGTTTTAATTTGGGCATTGGCTTTGGTCGTGTTACTTCCTGAGAGTTGTTCTGCCAACGAATTATCAATATAAGTCGGAATCTGAACTTGCGTTTTAAATTGCTGCAAATTTTCAGTTTCCAGTTGCCGGACAAAGATTGCGCCAACAATTTCCAGCGTAATTAACAGTAGCAACGCAAAAACGAGCGCAATTTTAAAATTAATCGACTTAAAAAAATTCTTTCGCTTAAGTTTCAACGCGATTTAACCTCTACTCATTTTCAGGATTGCGGAGATAATACCCGACACCCCGCCGTGTCACTAACCATTTCGGATGACTAGGATTATCTTCAACTTTTTCACGTAAACGCCGCACCGTCACATCAACGGTTCGCACATCGCCAAAATAGTCATAACCCCAAACCGTTTGCAATAAATGTTCACGAGTCATCACTTGGCCAATATGCTGAGCAAGATAATGAAGTAATTCAAATTCACGGTGGGTCAATTCAATGTTATCGCCCCGTTTGGAGACCATATAAGCATCTGGATGGATCACCAAATCACCAATTTCAATATCTGAATTGGTTTCTTCTTCAGCAGGTTGTGCCGCTGGAGTCCCTTGGCGGCGTAAGTTTGCTTTAACCCGCGCCACTAATTCACGATTTGAAAATGGCTTAGTGACATAATCATCCGCACCAAGTTCCAAACCAAGCACTTTGTCCAATTCAGAATCCTTGGCGGTAACCATAATAATTGGCATGTCATAATTTTTTCGAACTTGGCGGGCAACTTCAAGCCCATCCATTTTCGGCAACATTAAGTCTAAGAGAATCAGGTCTGGATGAACTTCATCCACTTTTTGCAAAGCCTCTTCACCATCAGCGGCGACGTGGACTTCGTAACCTTCCTTGGTTAAATTAAACTTCATAATATCTGAGATTGGTTTCTCATCATCAACAACTAATATTTTTTTCATAACGCTTCTTCCTCCTTAGGGGAAAACAGGTTGCAGTCAATTTTAGTAAACTTCGATTAATACGGGTCCGCTGAAGCTTGACCCGCGTCTGGACGGCTGAAAAATCTTTTCAGCACTATTTTTAGTATATCACAAATAACCTTGGCTTTCTTTGATTGCCAATCCGCATGACACCGCGTTTTAACGGCGACTAAATCTCGTTTTGAAACCATCATGAAACAAGCTTTTTACAGAAAAAGTCACTTTTTTTGAAAAAAAACGCAAAATAGTGTTGTCACGGGCTTCGTTTCATGATATTATATTTTTTGTTGAGTTATGGGCAGTTAGCTCAGCTGGCAGAGCAACGGACTCTTAATCCGTGGGTCCAGGGTTCGATCCCCTGACTGCCCATCTATAACCAAACCACTAATCAGTTTTCACGCCGTGATAATCCACCGTGAGAGCTGATTTTTTTGTATCTAAAAAACGGCTAATTTCCTTTTTGAGCATAACAGGTGACAAGGCCCTTCCTTATCCGGCATACTAGACCTAAAAGAAGGTGGCTAACATGCAACACACAACGCGTCAGGCTGCGCTACATATGATTCAAACGACGGCGGTGTTCACCGTTGCCACGATTGATGCCAGTGGTTTCCCAACCACGGTAGCGTTAAGCCCCTTGCCTTTAGATCGTAACTTAGAACAACTTTTCTTCTACACTAGTCGACAAACAACAACGGTAAAAAATATTCAGCGTTGCAACCGCGCAACGCTGTTTTGTTACCACCTTGCCGACTACGCTTCCTTAATGTTAAAGGGACATCTCACTTTAGTTGGTCATGAGGAGTTCACCACTGATTGGCGTAAGGAGCTCAGCCCTTTCCAACGCCGTTTAAACTATCACGATCCCGTCATCTTAAAATTTCAAACCAGCAGCATTAAGATCCGAGAAATGATGGCTATGGATCATTTAGAACTTTTACCAGAATCAAGTGAATAAGCCCCTAATTAACGTCTGGCGATTATATTCAGGCGTTTTTTACTGTTTAAAGATGGGTTCCGCTCCGCCAGTTAGGTCGGGTGTCCTGTGGGGACCGGCTTCAGCCATAAAGCGGTCTGAAGCCTCGCCTCAAAGCCGAAACTTCACGTCTTTAAGGTCGCCCCGTGAGCTAAGCCAGCTCAAAACGCTGGCTAACCTCACCGCCACGGGACTCTCAACCTAACTGGCTCCGCGCAACAAACTACCACTAAGACTTAGATTAAGTTGATCACTTGCCAACAAATAAAACGCCAAACGCTTTCGATTAGTGAACCTGAACACAAAAATATAGCCATCGAAACGACCCTTTTCAAGCTATTATTAATGATTAATCACAGTAGCAAGTAAAATTCCTTGTCCTCATTAAATAGTTAGCTTCATTTGAATATACGGCCAAGCAGAGCCAGCCAGGATCAGGGTGCCGTGTCGGCAAAGTCAGGTGGCGCACCATTGCCACCTGACTTTGCGGGACGACTTTGAAGACTTGCTTTTTAGGCTTCAAAGCGAGGTTCCAGACCGCATTGTGGCTGGGACCGGTCCCCATGGCACCCTGATCCTGGCTGGCGGCGCATTCAACAATCCAAAGGTGCTAATTTTCACGCCTAACACGCTACCAAATTGTCCGGAAAACCTACCTTAAAAGCAAGTAAAAGGACTAGTTTATTCAACTTAATTATTAATTTAATCTTTTCGCAAGTATAACAACGCTTACGGTGACAATATTTGTATCACGTAAAAATCTGGTCTAGGCTTGAAAGTGGGATAAGTATTTTCTACCTATTTATGACATTTTTTTAGTCAACTAACTAAGGAGTGGTTATTCGATGCAACTGATTAAATTACGAATTGAAAACGATGCCATGGACATTGCTTACTACCCAGTCGCAGACGAGCCTGCAACGACTCATTACGCGATTGCCTACAATCCTGACCAATCGATCAATGATAATCTAGAAAATATTAAAGTGAGGTTGGCCGGCTTAAAATTTGATGCCGCCATCCTTGAAAATGGTTTAGACTACGCGTTTTCCGACACCATTGTGGGGGTCAATTATGATCGGATCGACGTGGGGCTCGCGTTAACAAACCTGCTTAACATTCCGGTTGTGAGTCGCGCAGCCGTTGATCGCGATGGCCTCACTGCCGCCATTAAAGCTAAAAAAGCTTATTTAAACTGGCACCTTGACTACTATGGTCAATATCAAGGCGTCCGTAATAACGGACAAGAAGCCATGTTAACCGTTGGGAATGGTTACTTTGGCATCCGTGGCGCCTATGTTGAATCACATGCCGATAAAAACGATTATCCTGGAACTTACGTCGCTGGCGTCTTTGATCAGGAAACCACGACGATTAAAGATCACGCCGTCGTTAACGAAGATTTAGTCAACCTTCCTAATGCACAGTTCATGACTTTTGGTGTGGATCATCAGCAACCTTTCAGCATCAATGAACGTGACGTTCAAGATGTTTATCGAAGTCTCAATTTAAAAACTGGTCTACTGACAACGACCATGCTCATTCAATTGCCATCCGGACATATGCTTCAAGTCCAATCCCAAAAAATTGCCAATATGCAAGCTTGGCATCGCTTCAGCATTCGCTACACGGTCACACCAATTAACTTTTCTGGTTCATTGCAAATCTACTCCGAAATCGATGGAAGCGTTGTCAACGGCAACGTTAGTCGGTATAATGTTTTTGACCAGCATCATTTACAAACGTTGGGCATGGAATCTTGTGCGAATGCGATGTATCTTTCCGGTCAAACGAAGACTTCTAAGATCAACTATACGTTTGGGGCCAAATTAACGAGCCCAGATTGTGATACTAGCCAGCTGATTGACTTGAAGAATCAGCCTCAAGGCGTTCAACAGACCCTTTCACTCGCCGTTAAAGCCGGTCAAACTTATACCTTTGATAAGGATGTCGTCATTGCCACGAGTAACGTTAAAAACGATGACTTACTGAGTCACGTGGATACCGAACTAGCCAAGTCCAGCTTCAAAGATACCGTTAAGACTAGCGAAACTTATTGGACAAAGGCTTGGCATGACGCAGACATCAAGATTCATGGAGACTTAACAAGTCAACGACTGACTCGTGTGAATATCTTTCATAGCTTGGTTTCCGCTGCCGCACTTGAAAGTGGTCAACTAGACGCTTCTGCTGGGGCACGTGGTTTACATGGCGAAGCTTATCGCGGACACGTTTTTTGGGATGAAATGTTTATGTTGCCATTCTACGTGCTACACCGACCAGAATTAGCTAAACAACTGTTACTGTATCGGTATCGTCGCCTACCAGCGGCCCGGGCCAACGCGAAGGCGGCTGGTTTTGCAGGGGCCATGTATCCTTGGCAATCTGCACAAAAGGGTGACGAACAGGCGCAATTTACCCATTTGAATCCGATCACCAAAGCTTGGGATCCCGATAACAGTCGCTTGCAACGCCACGTGTCATTGGATATCGCTTATGATATTTGGACTTACACCCACGTGACGCAAGATGGCGAGTTCTTAGCAAAATACGGCATGGAAATGTTACTGTCAATTGCCGAATTTTGGATCAGTAAGGCCACTTTTGATAAAGCAACTGGCCGCTATAGTATCGCCGGGGTCATGGGCCCAGATGAGTTCCATGAAAACTACCCTAATAGTAAAACGCCGGGTTTAAAGAATAACGCCTACACCAATATGATGGTGGCTTGGTTATTCGATATCATTGCACAGTTACGGGAAAAGTTGGCTAATGCGGATTATCAAAAAGCCGCGGCGGCCGCCAATTTCAATACCGAGTTAGCCAATAAAATGGTTGATATCAGTCACAAGTTGACCTTGGACATTAACCAGAGTGGGATTATCGCTCAATTTGAAGGTTATTTCAACTTACCGACTCTCGATTTCCGAGCTTATCGTCAAAAATATGGTGATATTTCACGGATGGATCGTATTCTCAAAGCGGAAGGTAAAACGCCGGATGCCTATCAAGTGGCAAAACAAGCGGATACGTTGATGGCCTTTTATAACTTCGACGTCCCTACCGTTCAAAAACTGATTGAAAAGCTGGGCTATAAGCTACCAAAGGAATATTTGACCCATAACATCCAGTATTATTTGGAACGGACGACCCACGGCTCAACCTTGTCACGCATCGTGTACGCCGTTTTAAATCAACTGGATGAAAACTACGATCAAGCTTGGTCACTCTTCTCAGAAGCGCTGTTTTCAGACTATTACGACATTCAGGGTGGAACGACCGCCGAAGGGATCCATCTTGGCGTGATGTGTGCCACACTCTTACTTGAGACCCGCAACTTTGGTGGAGTCAGTGCGTTAGCCGATCAGTTACAAGTCAACCCACAGCTACCAGCGCATTGGCAGTCACTGAAGTTCAAGCACACATTCCGCGGCGCCCAATATACGTTTGTGATTAATCATGAAAAGATCACGGTCACGGCTGACCAAAAACGGTCAATTACAATTGCTGGTAAGAAACATCAATTACAAGCTAAAAAGCCACTCACAGTGGCCTATGCATCTAACTAGGAGGACGTTACAAATGGCAAAATTTGCAGATATTAAAGGATTTGTTTTTGATTTAGATGGGGTCATTACGGATACGTCCGTTTTTCATAGCCAAGCCTGGCACCAAGTTGCCGATAAGGTCGGCGTTAAATGGGATGATAGCTTGGCGGATGCTTTGAAAGGCATTAGCCGGATGGATTCACTAAACTTAATTTTAGCCAAAGATCATAAAGAAAATGATTTCACAACAGCTGAAAAAGAAGCTTTAGCAACCGAAAAAAACGATAATTATTTAAAGTTGGTGGCTCAAATGACCCCAGCTAACATTTTGCCAGGGATCCAAGCTTTCTTGGACGATTTAAAAGCTCAAGGTTACTTGTTATCCTTAGCTTCCGCTTCCAAAAACTCACCATTAGTGCTCAAGCATCTTGGTCTCGGCGACTATTTCACAAAGTCAGTTGACCCAGCTAGCTTGAAACACGGCAAGCCAGATCCAGAAATCTTCCGCCGAGGTGCAGAAATTCTCAACTTAGATCCAGCACAATGTATCGGGGTCGAAGATGCTGCCGCGGGCGTTCAATCAATCAATGGCGCGGGCGAAACTTCAATCGGGATTGGTGATCCTAAGGTCCTCGCAGCCGCTACGATCAACTTCACTGAAACCGCACAATTGACCTTAGCCAATATCAAAAAAGCACTGAACTAAGTGCTCAGTTACAGTAATTAGCATGATAAAACGGGTCTGGATTTTTCCAGGCCCGTTTTGTCGTGCTGATATCGCCCAAGACTTAAGCTTTAGTCAAGGCTATCGTAATTTGATTGACTTGTGTTTCAAGGCTAGCCGTTTGATCAAAACAGAGGTCTTCATACCCCAACAAGTCATCAGCCTGCCACCAGCTGGCTAAAGTCGCTCGATCAAAGGCGCCGGACTTCGTTTGATTGCGGTTAAAAGTCGTTTCGAATGGTAATTCAAAGTAACAAGTGATCATTTGTGACTGCCAGTGGTGTTTGAGATCCGCCAACATGGGGCCATAAACCGACTTCTTCAAAATACCTTCTAACAGAATCGTTTCAAATTGTTGCGCTTGTCCCCAAACAATCAACGCCTGCATGAGTGGAATAGCCGGCGTCCCCACATGATCAGGCGCCTGTAAAATGACGCGTCGAATGGTATCCTGACTGAGCAGTAACGTTGTCGGCCCTAAAGCTCGTAACAAGGCTTTCGCGGTTGTCGTCTTTCCCGCACCAGAATTTCCACGTAAAACGACTAATTTCATGCTGGCATCCCCTTTATTTAATTATAGCAATCGTGACCAACTTTGACATTGCCACTCAAAGTTTTGTCTTATAAAAAGCCGCGATGCCCTGAACCCAAAATTCGGATCAGGTCATCGCGACTGCTTTACAATCTTCAATTAAATTGATTTTTACTTGCTTAAATTAAATCAAAATGGGCTAAGCCTTTTTTAATACCATCGTGCATGTTATCGGCAGTAATGTACGCCGCTAAATGTTTCACGCTGGCTAAGCCATTTCCCATCGCAACCGGCTTATCGACCATCTGAAACATTTCAAGATCGTTAGCCGCATCCCCAAAAGCATAAGTTGGAATGCCTGTTAAACCAGCATTGACTAGAATATCATGAATCCCGGTTGCTTTAGAAACACCCCAGATCATGGTGTCCAAAGCCCGCGGATTGTTGCGGACAAACGTTAATTGACCATAATAACGCCATTGATACTTCTCGGCGCTAATCGGATCAAACGTCAGCAGGAAATTAATGTGTTGACGCCGATAGAAATCCGGTTGAACACGCGCATACTGATGTAACCCACGATAATTTGCCACGGTTAATGCATCGCGATGGCTCAACGCAAAACCGGCGTTATTATAGTATGCCAACGCATCCTGATGCTGATTCGCATAGTGGGTAATATCGGCCAGTAAGCCCTTATCCATCTCATGTGCTGCTAAAAATTTTCCTTTATATTGCACGTAACTCCCGTTCGCACTCACAATCGAATCGATGCCCGTTTGCCGCATAATATCGGCAACTTCAAACACATTACGACCCGTTGCAATGACCGGTAAAACTTGATTGGCTTTTAATTGTTTAATCGCCGCGACACTACTTGGTGCGACTGTTTTGTCATCACGCATCAAAGTGCCATCAAGGTCGAAAAATACTACTGCTTGATACACTCGATTACCTCCTAATACTTATTCAAATTGCCTGAAGCACTAAACTAAATTGGCCAATGCTTCATCTCCATGAACCATCAGCACATTGTTGTGTTCATACGCCAAAAAAATATCGCTGGTCCACTCCGACATTAAATAGTGTTTTATGAAAGCCAATTGATATTAGACTTTTTGATTTAGCGCAGGGCGGGCTGGATGATGCTCAGTGGTGAAATTTCTCTTGGCTGGTGAATTTCCAGCTTAGAGAAAGCCCGGCTTGTGAGACCGCCTTTTGGCTCACAAACGTGGCCACCACGTTCCAGCATCAGTCCAGACCAACCGAAGCGGCAAGTTAAGCATAAATCATGACAATGCACTAGTTCTCTCTGTTCTCATTATACCGCGTAACTTAACTAACCATGAAAATCGGGTTTGAAACATTGGGGTGTTTTCTGAAAAACTAGACAACTCAAAAAAGCCATGACTAAATCAAGGAAAGTCATGGCTTTTTCTACGTCTCTTAAGGATCGACGGGGATACTTCTTAATGACATAATCGCGGGGTGCTGATTAAGAAGTACAGTTATAATATAGCGAACCCCGTCATACCGAACTATCGCATTCATGTAAACTTCAAGTAAAGTTTTCAATAACTTGTAGCTGACTGCCCGGCAACTTTTTTCCAACTAACTGCTGTTTGATCGCAGTGGCGAGTTGGTCTGGTACCACTTCAAGTTCACAGTCGGCCGCAGTCATTTGCTGGGTCATCGTCGTGACATTGATGACCACCAACACTTGAGCATGGCCTTGCCAATACACGTAGCCAATGCCGTAATCCGCCAAGTAGAATGGCGCAAAATTTGCGGTATTGAGCCACGGATGATTCTGTCGCCAATGAGTCCATTGCGAAACGACTTGAATCTCAGCTTGATCAGCTCGCGCCCACGGGTAAAACGCCCGATTGTCGGGATCTTTGCCACCAGTCATCTTCGCTTCATCCCCATAATAGAGACAAGGCACGCCGGGCAATGTCAGTAGCATGCCGAATGCTAGGCGTAACCGCGCCAAGTCGTCCTGCAACATCGTCAAAATTCGCGGCGTATCGTGACTACCAAGATTATTAAAGTTAAACTGGAACGTCGTTTGCGGGTAGTTTTCTTTCAGCGTCATCAACTCGCGCCACCAATCAGCCGGCGCCATGGTCCCCGTTAAAACATGGATAATTAACTGCCGTAACGGATAATTCATCACTGCTTGCAGCCCACCACCTTCTAAATAATGCCGGCGTTGACCATAAGCGAGCTTGTGAGAAGCATCTTCCCAGACTTCACCGATTAATACTTTATCCGCATAGTGATCCAGTGCTTGACGAATACCGGCAATAAAGTCATCCGGTAACTCATCCGCGACATCTAGCCGCCAACCATCCACACCACGAGCCGTCCAATAATCAATCACTGACTCTGAGGAGCCAAAAATAAACTCACGATAACTCTGATTGGTTTTATCAACCGTTGGTAGATCGCCAACGCCCCACCAACTGTCATAGTCGCTCGGGTAATTAGTGAAGGTGAACCAAGGATAATACGGGCTCGTCCGTGATTGTGCGGCCCCCACCGTATCGTAGTGACCACTGCGATTAAAATACCGTGATTCCACCCCAACGTGGTTAAAGACGCCGTCTAAGATCAGCCGCATGCCCGCATGATGCAAGGCGTGGACTAAATGGTCAAAATCAGCTAAATCACCCAAAATGGGATCAATTTTCAAATAATCGCCGGTATCATAACGATGATTGCTCGTTGCTTGAAAGATGGGCGTTAGATACAAGATCGTGACGCCTAACTTTTTCAGATACGGAATTTTGGCTTCAATCCCGCGCAAATTACCACCATAGAAATCCCAGCGTAAAATAGCTTGATCTGCGCCGCGAATATACATGGGCAGATCACTCGTTCGCCCATAAATAAAACTATTCGGTTTAGGCGCATTGACGTGCCCATCTGCATTGCCATTATAAAAACGATCCACAAAAATCTGATAGGCCACGCCCTCACGATACCAACGCGGTAATTTCTCAACAGCAGCCAGAATCGTCAACTGGTACATTTGGACTTGTTCACGCCGTGCATATTGGACGCCTGGGCCTCCGTAACCGCCATCTACACAGCCATAAAAGACTGTATCGTTATCAGTGACGACGCAAAAATAGTAAAAGTAAAGTCCGGCGTCAGTGGGACTGAACGTCACTTGATAGCGGGTCGGTTCAATCCGCGTCATCGTTAAAGGTTGTTCTTCATCCCAGTGCCCGTCTTGTACCATGCACAAGATCACCTGTCGAATCGCCGCATTGGCTTTAACGGCTAATGAAAAGTGCACCGGGGTGTGCTGTGTTACCGCACCAAAGGGGGTTTTGTATTGATGTTGAAAAGAATCATAATCAAGTTGCACTTGCCCACACCCCTTTTTTATTGGCCTAATTTAGCGTGTGGCACTTGCCAAATATCATCGCTATAGCGAGCCACCGCTAAATCAGCCGAGAAAACGCCAGATGCCGCAATATTGGCTAAGGCTTTACCTTGCCACTGCGTTTGATCTTCATAATCATGAGCGATCTGCCGTTGTTGCTGGACATAGCTTTCATAATCGGCTAGTACGAAAAATTCGTCGTTATACTTTAACAAGGAATCGTAAATTTCACGACCCTCAGTACTGATCCCCGGAATCGTGCCATCAATTAGCGTGTCCAAAATCCGTTTCAATTCAGGGTCCGCATTGTAAAAGTCCGCGGCCTGATAATCACCGCGCTGATAGTAACCGTAGACCGCCTTAGCCGTCAGCCCAAAGGCGTATTCGTTGGCTTCACCCGCAGCCTCAATAATGTCAATGTTCGCACCATCAAGTGTCGCCAGGGAAACGGCCCCATTAGCCATCAGCTTCATGTTGCTCGTCCCGGAGGCTTCTTTAGAGGCCGTCGAAATCTGTTCGCTGACGTCCGCGGCAGGAATGATCAACTCACCTAAGGAAACGCCGTAATTCGGGATAAACGCTACCTTCAACCGGTCTCCAATGGCTGGATCGTGATTGACGAGATCAGCCAGCGCATTGATCAATTTAATAATCGACTTCGCGTAATGATAGCTGGGAGCGGCTTTAGCGCCAAAAATATGCACCCGCGCTGGTTCCACTGCTTCAGGCTGATCTTTGATTGCTAAATACTCACGAATAATCTCAAAAACATGCAACAGTTGCCGTTTGTAGGCGTGGAGTCGCTTGATCTGAACGTCAAAAATCGCATCCGTCCTGATGTCGATGCCCAGCGTCTGCTTGATATACGCCGCTAGTGCGGCCTTATTTTGCACTTTGACCGCCATTAACTGTTTTAAGAACTTCGCGTCGTGCTGATAAGCCGTTAGCGTCTTCAACTCATTCGGTTGCTGGCGCCAAGTTGACCCGATCTTCGAATCGATCAAATTGGCCAAAGGTTCATTAGCCAATTGCACCCAACGCCGCGTCGCAATCCCATTAGTCTTATTGTTAAAGCGTTCTGGGTAAACTTGATATAAGTCGCGCAAAACATCTTCTTTGAGTAATTCCGTGTGCAGCGGTGCCACGCCATTGACGCTATGACTGCCAATGACCGCTAAAAAGGCCATCCGTACTTGTCCGTTTCCAAGTGGCGCCGTCCGATTAACCAGCTCCTCACCAAAGATCGGTGTTTTAGCAACTCGGTAACGACGGTCGATTTCAGCCACGATTTGATAGAGCCGTGGTAATAATCCTTTGAACATCTCAATTGGCCATGTTTCGAGCGCTTCTTGCATAATCGTATGGTTCGTATAACTCATGACTTGCGTCGTCAACGCCCAAGCAACCTCCCAAGAACAATGATGTTCATCCATCAGCAACCGCATCATTTCAGGAATGACTAACGTCGGATGTGTATCATTGATATGAATGGCGATCTTATTCGCGAGTTCTTTGACCCCTTGATGATGCAAGCCAAAATGGCGGATGATACTTTGGACCCCAGCGGATGAGAAGAAATACTCTTGCCGTAGCCGCAATGCTTGCCCTTCAGAGTTCGAATCATCTGGATAGAGGACCTTAGTAATGTCGTCAATCCGATCTCGCCGTGCTTGTGAAAAGGTGGTATTATCCGCACTAGGCGGTAACTCTGCCGACCATAACCGCAACGTATTCGTGACATCGTTGTGGTAGCCGACCATGCCGACATCGTAAGGAACCGCCCAGACGTCATCGGTATTTTCAGATATGGCCTTTAAGCTGCCGTCCGGTTGTGGTTGCATCCAGACATTCCCACCAAAACGAACCAGACAGGCTTTATTTTCTCGCCGGATCTCCCAGACGTTCCCGTTTCGTAACCAATCGTCAGGCAATTCCACCTGATAGCCATCCATGAATACTTGCTTGAAGAGACCGTAACGATAACGAATCCCGTTACCATTACCGGCGATGCCTAAGCTTGCCATCGAGTCCATATAACAGGCTGCTAATCGCCCGAGGCCGCCATTGCCTAAGCCTGGATCGGGTTCGGCCGCACTGATTGCCGCAAAGTCTAAGCCGAGTTCAGTCAGGCCTTGGCGCACCGTGTCTAGTAATCCCAAATTGAGTAAGTTTGATTTTAATAATCGACCTGGCAAAAATTCAATTGAAAAATAATAAACTTGTTTGTCATCGTGTTGCCGATAGCGGTCACCAGTTTGCTTCCAATTTGACCCATCATAGCGGCGTACCAGGTGACCGAGTGCGATGAACTGATTGAGTGCCGAGGTATCACTTAAATCTGTCGCATACAACGTCTTAATTTCCGCTAAAAAATCTTCTTTAAATTGTGCCCGTGTTAACTTCAAGGCTCGTCCCCCCTAAATCCTAACTCGTGATCGTCGTATAAATTTGCTGATATTTTTGGGCTGACCGCTCCCAACCAAAATCTGGGGCCATCGCCTGCTGCTGCAATTGCTGCCAAGCAGCCGGGTTCTGGTCATAGAGGGTCACGGCCATTGTCATGATTTGCCGTAACACGTCTGGTTGATAAGCTTCAAAGCCAAAACCGGTCCCTGCACCAGTGTATTGATTATACGGCACAACGGTATCTTTCAAACCACCCACTAAATGAACGAGTGGCAAGGTTCCATAGCGCATCGCCATCATTTGTGACAAGCCAGATGGTTCAAACGCAGACGGCATCAAAAAGATATCGCTGCCGGCGTAGATTTGTTGCGCTAATGTCACATCAAATTTAATTTGCGCGGCTACTTGATCTGGATAAGCCGATTGATAAACTCTAAAGGCCTGTTCCAAAGTTGGATCACCAGTCCCTAGAATGATGACTTGCGCGGACTGAACTTTCAAGAAGTCATCTAACGCATCCAATAAGAGTTCCATGCCTTTTTGCGTTGTTAGACGAGAAACCACTGCCAATACTGGCACATCCGCAGTCGGCAACCCAACAGCCTGTTGAAGTGCGGCTTTATCGACTTTTTTGGGTGCTAAGTCTTTAGCCGTATAAGTCGCCGCTAAGGCAGCATCCGTCGCTGGATCATAGAGTTGTGTCTCAATACCATTCATAATTCCGCTCAGTTTACCTTGATTAGCCCGTAACACCCCGTCTAAGCGTTCACCAAACTGTGGCGTTTGAATCTCTTGCGCGTAAGTGGGTGACACGGTATTGACCGCATCCGCAAAATTGATCCCAGCCTTTAAAAAGTTGACCTGACCATAAAAGGCGATGCCTTCTTCGTTAAAAGTTTGCCACCCGATCTTAAACAAGCTGTCCAAAATAATCGGATCATAGATACCCTGAAATTGTAGATTGTGAATCGTCAGTAACGTTTTGATCTGCCGGTAGGCCTGAATCCAATAATATTTTTCTTTCAGTAAAACTGGAATAAAGGCAGTGTGCCAGTCATTCAGGTGCAGCACATCTGGAATATAGGCCACCCGTTCCATCATTTCGCAGATTGCCATTTGGAAAAAGGCAAACCGTTCGCCGTCATCCCAATAGCCGTACATGTTCTCGCGACCAAAATAATCTTGGTTATCGATCAGATAATACGTCAGGCCGGCCAGCTTAATCGTTTTAATCCCACAATAGCGCGGGGTGTCACCAACTTGGACGGTAAAGTGCAAGACGTCTTTGACTTGGTCGCGATATTGCGCTGGAAATAATTTTTCATAATAAGGAATGACGACTCGCACCGTGGTTTTCGCGGCCTTCAACGCCCGTGGTAACGCCAGACTCACATCACCTAGACCCCCACTTTTGTAAAATGGGGCGGCTTCCGCAGCAGCAAATAAGACTTTAGACACTGGCGACCACCTCCGTTTGGCGAAAGATATGTTGCCCCTTACCAATCACTAATGGTTCCGTTGGGGTTCCTTTCAAAATCAGATTAGGGCCAATGACCACGTTCTTATCCACGATGGCGTTCTCCACCTTCGTGCCGGCGCCAATACGAGTTCCTTGCATGATCACTGAATCCTTGATCTGACTGCCGCGATTAATGAGCACATTGCGGAAGATGACGGAATGAGCCACTTGACCTTCAATATAGCCACCAGTCCCACATAAACTTGCTCGGAATTGCGAGCCTTCCGCAAAAAATGTTGGCACCTCATTTTTGACCTTCGTATAGATCTGCCGCGAACTATAGAAAAGTGCCCGGAATTTAGCTTCGTCTAAAATTGCCATATTCGCAGCGAAGTAACTGGATAAGTCATGAATATTAGCCTGAAAACCAGTATATTCAAACGCATTTGCATTATGCTGAATGACCGCTTGTTTCATCAATTCTTCCAAACCAATCAAGTCACCACGCCGATTAGCTTCTTGTAAAATTTCAATTAAGTCCACAGTACTCATTAAATAAATATCCATATTCTTCGCCACAGTCGTTGCCGTCTTAGGCACTTTTGCTTGGGCTTTTTGAATCACTGCGGTTGCCATGCCTTTATCCGTCAATTGTAAGACGGTATTTTGTGGTGCCAATACTTGTGGGTCCACCCGTTTATACACGGTCGTCACTGGGTTGTCACGTTCTTCGTGATATCTGAGTAACGCCTTCAAATCAATGTTTCCCACATTTCGCGTACTCATAATGACGGAATATTCACTATGGCTGCGTTTTAAAAATAAAATCGAATTATCATAATAATGATGAATCAACGTTGCACGTTTCTCGGGGGCGACTAACTTTAAGTCGTTGTACGGATACATGAACAAGCCACCCCGAATCGTATCGAGATTCCAGTCACGACCACTCCGCAAATGGTCGGAAACAGAACGCCCAGACCGCGGCGACGTGACCATCACATTTTGAATGCCGGCATTGATCACACTCGATAATGGAAAATCTAATAGCCGATAACGGCCACCAAATGGCAACATCCCCACGGGTCGATTCGTCGTCAAAGGTTCTAATGCTTCCCAAGGTTCCACCAAATTAATAATTGCACTGACACTGCCTCGCTTCATGGTTTCTCCACCCCCACAACTTCATCATAGCCAACGACCGCAATATCTGTCGCGGTCCCTTTCACTACTGCATCATCACCAATAATCGCTTCTTCACCGATCAACGCGTGATCGATCACCACATTTTTACCAATCGTGGCACCCGGCATCACCATGCTATCGACCACTCGGCTACCCATCCCAACGGAGACTCGTTGCGACAAGATTGAATGATCAACTTCACCAGCAACATAACAGCTGTCAACAATCATCGAATTATTGACTTGACTCGTCTCGGTCAAAAACATCGGCGGTAAAACTTGGGCCTTCGAATAGATACGCCAACTGTTATCGCCAATATTCAAGCGGTTATGTGGTGACAAGAATTCCATATTCGCTTGCCACAAGCTCTGAATTGTCCCCACATCTCGCCAATAACCCTTAAATGCGTAGGCATACACTGACTCATTGTGTGCTAAATAAGCTGGAATGACATTCTTACCGAAGTCTTCCATTGATTTGTCCGTGGCATAGCTATTCACTAAATATTTCCGAAGGGTTGGCCAATTAAAGATGTAAATCCCCATGGAGGCCTTGTCGCTCTTAGGATGTTCCGGCTTTTCTTCGAATTCGATGATGCGGTCGGTCTCATCCGTATTCATCATCCCAAACCGTTGCGCTTCTTGCTTGGTGACAGGAATCACCCCGACAGTCAACGACGCTTTTTTAGCTTTGTGATAATCCAACATGGCATCGTAGTCCATCTTATAAATGTGGTCACCAGATAAAACTAATAAATATTTTGGATTTTGTTGATCAATATACTCAATATTTTGATAAATGGCATGCGCAGTCCCAGCGAAAAATTTCTCGCCTTCAGTTGATGAATAGGGCTGCAAAACCGTCACACCAGCATTTAAACCATCTAGTCCCCAACTGGACCCATTACCAATGTGCGCGTTGAGTTCCAACGGTTGATACTGGGTGATTACACCGACCGTTTTGACGCCGGAGTTGGCGCAGTTACTCAAGGTAAAGTCAATAATCCGGTAACGGCCACCAAATGGGACTGCAGGTTTCGCCGTGCCCTTTGTCAGTTTACCTAAACGAGTCCCCTGACCCCCAGCTAAAATAATGCCTAACATATCCTCATTCATTTTTTCGACTCCCTTTTCACTTGACGTGGCCGAATCAGCAAAGCGCCCATCGCGGGTAGCGTCACTTCGAAGCTGGCCGGCTGACCTTTATGCGGTCGGTTAACTGCAATAAAAGTCGTCTCCAGCTTGGTCCAAGTCCCACCAAATGCTTTAGCTTCAGTGTTTAACAATAGTTCGTACTCCCCAGAATACGGGACGCCAATACGGTATCGACGCCGCTCCACCGGGACGAAATTAAAAGCAGCGATGACGAAACTATACTTCCGTTTGGCCTGACGAATAAAGCCTAGCGTCGAACTCGCCGCGTCATCCGTATTGCTATAAACGATGCCACGCGGTTCATGATCCAGTTCCCACAACGGTCGATTGGCCGTATAGACTTGATTCAAGGCAGCAGTAAAGTGTTGCATCTGCCGATTGAGCGGGTCCTTCAAATCGACCCATTCCAATTGATCCCAATCACGCCATTCTAAAAATTGCCCCCATTCTGATCCCATAAAGTTCAACTGTTTGCCTGGAAATGCCGCCATATAAGTCAGCATCGTCCGTAAATTCGCAAATTGGTTATACCGATCACCTGGCATTTTGTGCATCAACGATTTTTTGCCATGAACCACTTCATCATGTGAGAACGGTAAAATAAATTGCTCGTCAAACATATAAACAAACGCAAATGTGAGCAATTTGTAATGATCATGCCGATATAAGGGATCCATTTCAAAAAAATCCAAAGTGTCGTGCATCCAGCCCATATTCCACTTGTAATTAAAGCCCAATCCGCCTTGGGCAACGGGACCAGTAACTTGTGGAAACGAGGATGATTCTTCAGCAATCATTAAAACATCAGGATGCCGCTCAAAAACGGCGGTATTCAAGGCTTGTAAGAACGCGATGCCGGCTAAATTACGATTGTCGCCATATTGATTGACTTGGCCTTCACGACCTTCGTCGTAATCCAAATACAGCATGTTTGAGACGGCATCGACGCGTAGTCCGTCCAAATGACACGTTCCAAGCCAATATAAAGCGCTCGATATCAGAAAGCTTTGAACTTGAGTTTTACCGAGATCAAAATTCCACGCGCCCCAACGATGATTGTCAGCCTGATCGGGATCTGCATATTCGTAAGTCGGGGTGCCGTCATAGTGATATAAGGCATCATAATTGCGAATAAAATGGCCTGGCACCCAATCCACAATGACGCCAAGATTCGCTTGATGACATTGATCGATGAAACTCAAGAAATCCTCGCGACTGCCAAAACGACTCGTTGGCGCAAAATAACCAAACTGCTGATAGCCCCAAGAGGCGTCCAATAAGTGTTCCATTACCGGCATGAGTTCTAAATGTGTATAACCCATTTGATGAGCATACGGAATTAATTCAGCCGCTAATTCGGCATACGTGTCATAATCCCCATTTGAATGTCGTCGCCAAGATCCCAGATGAACTTCGTAAATATTGATGGGGCGATTGGCTGGATTGGATTTTTTCCGGCGCGCCAGCCATAAGCTGTCATGCCATTGCTTCGTGATAGGCGCGAGCACCACAGCCGCATCACCCGGTTTACGTTCAAACTGTTGTGCGAATGGATCAACTTTAAGTTGCTTGGCCCCGTCAGCGCTCGTGATTTCAAATTTATATAACTCACCCACTTTGACTTGTGTTAACTCCCCGGCCCAGATACCGGTCGTACCAACCGGTGTTAACGCCGTTGGCTTCCACTGATTAAACGTCCCAACAACCCCGACCGCTTGGGCTTGCGGCGCCCAGACACGAAAACTCACTCGACCGTCTGCTTCCACGTGACAGCCTAAATAATCCTGACTTTGAAACCCCTGTCCCGTATTGAATAAATAACTTTGCGTGGCAGTTGTGGTTAGTTCTGTCTCTGCCAAAATAATCCCACCTCCTGCATGTGATACATTGAACAATCATAACTTAACCTTAGTATACGGCCAGTTTCAGCCCTTTACTATCCTTGATAAGGTGGCCTTATTAAAGGCAAAATTTTTGAATGAATGCCGGTCTAATAGTATTCCTGTCGGTTTTGGGGCCGAATTCTGCAAACTGTTGCCAGGACTCTATTCACAGGAACTCGGTCTTGATAAGGGTTTTAACGCTTATCTCTTTAAACCAAAAAAAGACCCTTTATAAGGGCCTTTTTTGAGGTGATTCGTTCAATATCCTTACAAAGGTTAAATGTGATAGCTTAGCTTTTTGTAGCGCTTACATTTACAGCTATTCGTTTGCGTTGCCGCTCCGGAATAAAAAAGTGATCGATAACACCGCAGCTCACTGCCGGTTATCGATCACTTTATAACTATTTTAATTACTTTCGCACTTGACCATTGCCATCAATGACATACTTATATGAGGTCAGTTCGGCCAAGCCCATTGGTCCCCGCGCATGTAATTTTTGAGTAGAAATCCCAATTTCGGCACCAAAGCCAAATTCAAAACCATCCGTAAATCGCGTTGACGCATTAATGTAGACACAGGCTGCATTAACGCGTTGTTGGAACAATTTGCCAGCTTGATAATTATCAGTCACGATTGCTTCTGAGTGTTGCGTGTTGTAGTGATTGATATGCTGAATGGCCGCTGCTTCAGAATCAACGACTTTGACTGCGATGATCAAATCATTATATTCCGTGCCCCAGTCAGCTTCGGTTGCGGGCACCACATCAGGAACAATTGCTTGGGTAGCGGCATCGCCACGAACCTCAACGCCTTGATCACGCAACGCAGTAATTATGGTTGGTAAATAATCAGCCGCCACTGCACGATGAATCAGCAGTTTTTCGGTCGCATTGCAGACCGAGGGACGTTGGACTTTCCCATTAACCACAATAGCGGTCGCCATTGGTAATTGCGCTGCTTGATCGACATAAACATGACAATTGCCCGCGCCAGTTTCAATAACTGGTACCGTTGCTTTTGCAAGCACCGTTTGAATCAGACGCGCACTTCCCCTTGGAATCAACACATCAATATAGTCCGTCAATTGCATAAATTTAGCCGCAGTTTCATGCGAAGTATCCTGAATCAATTGAATCGCATTTTCATCAACGTCAGCCGCAACTAATGCCGTCCGTAACACCTTAACCAGTGCTTGATTAGACTGTAAAGCTTCTTTTCCGCCGCGCAAAATCACAGCGTTGCCGGTTTTGAAACATAATGCAGACGCATCAACGGTCACATTTGGCCGGGCTTCAAATATCATGCCAATAACGCCTAGCGGCACGCGTTGTTTGGCAATCATCAATCCGGCCTCATTCCGCCAAGCCCGATCAACATTACCAATTGGATCTGGCAAAGCCGCCACTTGTCTCAAACCGGTCGCCATCGCTTGAATTCGGTCGGCCGTTAACGTTAACCGATCAATAAACTTTGATTCAATCTGCGGATTTTTAAGATCCACCGCATTTGCGGCTAAAATTTCAGCCTGCTGGTCAATTAACGCCGTAGCCATTGCTAATAACACGGCATTCTTCTTTGCTGTACTTAATAAACCTAGCTCATAACTCGCCGTTTGGGCTTGTTGACCGAGCTGTTGTAACGTCGTACTTGCCACATCCATGTTGTTTCCTCCTCGTTGTGATTACTGTCTTAGCCGAATAGGGTGCCAATTGGTTCGCCTGCTAAAATTTGAAAAATAATTGTTGGATCGGCGCCATTCGCTAAAATCATCTGACCATCAGCGTTTAGCATCCGTTCCGCAGCTTTCAACTTGGTCACCATGCCACCAGTGCCAAAGCGACTGCCACTACCACCAGCCAAGTCATACGTGTGTTGATCGACTTGCGCAATATGAGGTAATAAATTCGCTTGCGCATCACCATTCGGATTACCATCATAAAAGCCATCAATATCTGACAACATGATCAATAGGTCCGCACCAATATTCGTTGCCACAATGGCCGACAACTGATCGTTATCCCCAAATTTCGTCTCATGATCCAACTCATCAACTGCCACCGTATCATTTTCGTTTACGATTGGGACAATATTTTGCGCCAACAACGATTCAAACGTGTTGAGCACATTATGATGACTCTTCGGATAAACGAAAATATCGCGAGTCAATAATAATTGGCCGATCTTTTGTTCATAAACCGCAAAACGTTCTTTGTAAATCGAAATTAACTCGGTCTGACCAATTGCTGCGACCGCCTGTTGCTCTGGAATAGCTTTAGGGCGCTGCTTCAATCCCATATAATTCAAGCCAACGCCAATGGCTCCTGAAGAAACGAGTACCACTTCTCGACCACGATGACGCATCGCACTAATGACAAAGGCTAACTGGTCGATAGCTCGTAAATTAATGGCGCCATCCGGATAAACCAAGGTACTGGTCCCAACCTTAATGACGACTCGCTTAGCCTTCAATTTTCGCATGACTTTCAAAATTTGCACCAACTTTTTCGTTATTTTGTTTCACGTGAAACAATCACTCTTGTTTGATTTCAGTATTCAAATAATTCTTGGCATGCTGTTGGTTGACGTGGACGACACCGATGTTGACCACTAAAACAATCAATAGGACCACAAAGGCTAGTAAGAACAAGGCCTTATAGGACCATTGATCAATCACGACCCCACCAAATAGCGGGCCTAATGATCGACCAAGTGCACTGAACGCTTGCACTAATCCTTGGTAACGTCCCTTAGCACTGACCGGTGAGAGTTGACTAACCAGTGTCGGCATCGCCGGCGACCAAGTCGCCTCTCCAATCGTCAACAAGACCATCGCAAAAATGAAATGCAAATAGTCGTGTGCACTTACGAGTGATAAAAATGATAACCCTACAAATAACATGCCAAAGAAAAATTGATAATATAAATTTTTAATCCGATCACCAAGTAAACTTAGAATGCTTTGAATAATGACAAGTAACCCGGCATTAATCGTCCACAAGAAACTGTAATTCCGTAAGGGCATCCCTAAATCAGTCATGTGAACGGATAAATTGCTGACCCATTGTTCATATAATAGCCAAATTACAAATAAACTAATAAAGAAAGTCCAGACCATCCGAGCATTCGCTTTAGGTAAGGGAATATGCCGGGCTTGACGCGGATCGACCCCCGTCACCCCTGACGAATCGACGTTATATTCCAGAAAAGCAATGACCAGGAAAATCACATACAAGCCGGTCACCATACTGAATAATAACGCCATCCCCATGCTATAAACAATCCCAACAAACATGGTACCGAAGACCACACCTAAATTAGCCGCCAAATACATAAAAGTAAAGGTTCGGCGGACTTTATCATGTGGCACACTCGCCGCGAGGGCATTAAACATCGTATTTAACCAGCCGCTTGCAAAACCAGTCACGACTAGCAACAGCGGATACATGGGCCAACCATGCAAGAAGATCAAACTAAAGTTAGCCACCCCATTGATCAAAATTCCCATCAATAGCAGTATGTAGGGATTACTACGATCAAAAACACGCCCACCAATTGTACTAGCCAAGACATTAGCGATGGAATTGAGCATCAGAACGACCCCAGTTTCAGTCAACGACTTCCCTAACACATTATGCATGTAGATCGTCGTCAACGGCCAAATAAAGCTCATTCCGATGTTATTCATAAACTGTCCCACGATTAACCAAGGAATGCCAATCGTTTGTTTTCGCCCCATTACATCGCCACCTTTTTTAAAACACTAATTTCATCATAGCAAAATTAAATAAAAATAACAGTTGCTAATGCACCGTAACGTTCATATTTATTAAAATATGTCTTTAATTTCCCGACTTCGTGAATCAGCACATTTGCTGGTGAACTTCCAGCTTAGGAAAAGCCCGGCTTGTGAGACCGTCTTTTGGCTCACAAACGTGGCCACCACGTCAACAATCAGGTAATGAAAACTAGTCGACTACTGCCGCTTCCGGTTGTTGCCGATAACATGCGGACGAGGGACCGGTTCAAGCCATAGAAACGTCTTGAACCTCGTCCGGAAGCTTTGCCAAAGCCGCAAATCTCCCGGACCGTCCGTGGTGTAAGGCCGGCAAAAGAACGCCGGTCAAACACTACCTGCACGTCCGATGCTATCAGCAACAACCTCCAGCTAAGTCAGTAGTTATTTACGCTTAGCGGAGTCAATCAAAATCGGTGTGCAGTGTCGGCGAGATTAATCGGCGTTCTTTGCTGACTAATCTCGCGGGGCAATTCAAAGACGTGTTTTGTCGGCTTGGAATTGAGGCGTCAGACCGTACCTTGGCTGGCGCCGTCCCCCACAGCACACCGATTTTGACTGACGGAGCGCTAAATTTAGGTGAGTCTACTTTAGGCTTATAGGTTACCGGTACGACAACATTTGTGATGCTTTTGAGTCTTCCAACCTTTAGTTAAACACTAAAAAAAGCTGAGTCATGGCTATAGCAAACCAAACTCAGCTTATCATTCAATCCTTATTATGACACTTACCCTTGTGGCTCTTGGGCATATGAAACCGACGAGAACTTATTAAATGGTTTTACAAATAATAACTTAACGGTCCCACGGGCACCCGCCCGGTTCTTTTCAATAATGACTTCGACTTCACCAACATCTTGGTCATCCTCATCACGTGGATCACCGCCGTTGAAGTCACCGCCACCACTATTGCCACCAAAATTACCGCCGCCGTTATCATCGTCACCGTCTTCATCGCGATAGTAATCTTCACGATAAAGGAACGCAACGATATCGGCATCTTGTTCGATTGATCCAGATTCACGGATATCTGATAATACTGGTCGTTTATCTTGGCGTTGTTCCACACCACGTGACAACTGTGATAGCGCAATAACAGGAATACCAAGCTCTTTGGCGAGTTTTTTCATTTGTCGCGAGATTTCAGAAACTTCTTGTTGCCGACTTTCAGTGTTGCCACCTTCGATCAGCTGTAAATAATCGACGACGATCAAGCCCAGGTTGCCTTGCTCTTTCGCCAATCGTCGACTCTTCGCACGAATTTCTGACATTTTGATCCCAGGAGTATCGTCAATGAAAATGCTGGCTTTAGAGAGACTCCCCATGGCCACCACCAAGTGTTCCCACTCTTCTTCATCGAGTTGCCCCGTTCGCAAATGTCCGGCATCGATGCTACCTTCTGCACAAAGCATCCGGTTGACCAACGATTCGGCACCCATTTCCAAACTAAAAATAGCCACGGTCGTATCCGTCTTGGTTGCCACATTTTGGGCAATGTTCAAGGCAAAAGCCGTTTTCCCAACGGCTGGTCGGGCGGCCAAAATAATCAAGTTATCTGGTTGCAATCCGGCCGTCATCTTATCGAGTTCGGTAAACCCAGTTGGTAGCCCGGTAATATCATCATCATTTTGATATAAACGATCGATTTCTTCAATCGAAGCATTTAAAACATCTGAGATCGACTTGAAACCACTCTGATTACGTTGTTCCGAAACATTCATAATGTCCCGTTCAGCGTCATCTAACAACGTGGTAACATCATCATTTTCGGTGTAAGCCTTCGTCGTGATTTCTGTGGCAGTTTTAATCAGCCGCCGCACCGTCGCTTTTTGGGCCACGATTTTGGCATAATACCCAGCATTCGCAGCGGTGGGTACTGACCCAGCTAACTCAGCAATGTAGCTCATGCCGCCAACATCTTCCAATTGATTCTGAGCCGTTAATAAATCACTAACAGTCACCGCATCAATGGCTTCATCACGGTCATTTAACGTTACCATGCTGGCAAAAATGATCTGATGTGCTCGTCGATAAAAGTCTTGTGACTCCACGAATTCCATCGCTTCAACTAAAGCATCGCTATTTAGGAAAATAGCCCCTAAAACGGCTTTTTCAGCCTCAATATTTTGTGGTGGGGTTTGATCTAGCCCATCATTGTTCATGCGCGGTCCGTCCTTTTATTTTTCGACAACGTGGACGCGAATCTTCGCCGTTACTTCGGGGTGCAATTTAACTGGCACATTGCTGTAACCTAAAACCCGAATTGGTTCTGGTAATTCGATCTTACGTTTATCTAACTTAACTTGGTATTGATCATCTAATGCCGTTGCGATTTGTTTGCTAGGGATCGAGCCAAACAACCGGCCATCGGTCCCAGCCTTGGCTGCTAATTCAACCACCGTTTCGTCAGATTCCAAAGCAGCTTTGGTCGTCTGCGCGTTGGCTAATTCTTCTGCAGCCCGCGCAGCTTCTGATTTTTGTTCGGCCTTCAACGTATTAATAGCCGTTTTAGTGGCTTCTTTAGCCAAACCCTTTTTAATCAAAAAGTTGGTGGCATAGCCATCTGGCACATTCTTGATCTGGCCTCGTTGACCCTTACCGCGTACATCATCTAAGAAAATAACTTTCATGTGTGCTCACTCCTAATTAGCTTCTGGATTTTTATCATCTGGTACTGTCAATAAATCAATCAAAGTTTGTTTGACCGCTTCGACCGATTGACCTTCAATTTGGGTCGCGGCATTCGACAAATGCCCACCGCCACCTAATTTTTCCATGTAGACTTGGACGTTAATTTCACCTAAAGATCGCGCTGAAATCCCGATTCGGCCATCTTCACGTCGGGTAATCACGAAGGACGCGTCCACTCCCGACATCGAGAGTAACGAATCCGCAGCTTGTGCGGCCGTGACCGGATCATAGACTTGATCATTTTCACCAACACATAATGCCATATCCTGATTAACAAATTCAACCGATTCAATCAAATGATTCCGTTGTAAATAACTATCAACGTTTTCCTTCATGAACTGTTGAACAAGCAAACTGTCGGCCCCCGCAGAACGCAGGTAACTGGCGGCATCAAAAGTCCGCGAACCTGAACGTAACGAGAAGGACTTCGTATCGATGACAATCCCCGTCAACATAGCGGTTGCTTCGATTTTATTGATTGGTTCAGCATCATGTGATTGATATTCAAACATTTCAGTGATTAACTCACAGGTTGAAGAAGCATATGGTTCAATATAAACCAAAACTGGGTTTTCCGGAAATTCTTCGCCCCGTCGATGATGATCAATAATCATCACACGATTTTCAAGACGTTCATAGAGTTCCTTGGACATTGAAATGCTAGGCTTCGAGTGATCCGCCATAACCAATAAGCTTTGATCCGTCGCCTTCTCCAACGCTTCCGCTGGAGAAATAATTGAAGCTTCAATCTTTTCATCTGATTTCAACTGATCTAATAACCGTTGAATATCCGAATGTAGATTTTGTTCATCTAAGACGATCCAACATTGTTTATCATTCATTTCTGCAATCCGGCGAATCCCTAAACAGGCTCCGACCGCATCCATATCAGGTTGATGATGACCTTGCACGAAGATTTGATCGGATTGATTCATCAACTCTTGTAGCGTTTGACTAATCATCCGAGCACGAACCCGGGTCCGTTTCTCCATTGGATTCGTTTTACCACCATAGAAACGAGCAGGCTCATCTTCGGCCTTAACGACGACTTGATCCCCGCCTCGTCCAAGTGCTAAATCCATATTACTCTGCGCCAGATCGGCCAACGTATTCATGTTACGCTCACCATAGGCAATCCCGATACTCAAAGTTAACGGGAAGTTTTGTTTTGAAGTCGATTCACGAATACGATCCAAAATGCGGAACTTATTCGCTTCAACTCGTTGCAAACTGCTGGCATAGCCAAGTAAGAAAAAGTGATCATCATCTAATCGTTTAAGGTACATCCCAAACATTTGCGTCCATTTAGATAATTCGTTGGTCACATAATTATTTAAATTTGAAATATCCGTGTCGGCCATTGATTGCGTGATTTCATCATAGTTATCCAAGAAAATCTGCCCGATCACGAGTTTTTCAGCTTCAAATTGGTCGGCTAACTCGGCGTATTTAGTCACGTCCATCATATACAGGGTATTCGTGCTCTGTTGGACGCGTAAATCAAACTGGTAATCTTGCCAACGAATCGTCGCGGGCGTCTCTGAATTGGCACTCACGGCCGCTGCGAGCTCTTCGTCAACATCTTCCAACCGATAACCAATGACATCTTGGTTCCCAAAATAACGTTGTAAATACGGATTGACCCATTCAATCGTCTGGTCGGCGTTAAAGATGAGCACCCCGATCGGCATTTGAATCAGGGCTTCTTGTTCACCACGTTTAATTCGATATGACAGGTCAGAAATATACTCATTGGCGCTCGAACTCAATTCTATTAACGTATTGTACGACATGAAACCGGCCATAATAATTAGGACCAGCACCACCGTGCCAAAAATCCAATTCATTAAATAACCGGTCACCAAAGTAATCAACGACAAGCCCAAAATAACTAAAGCTAACAGGCGTAATTGTTGATTCTGTAAGAAAAATGGAATGTTTTCGCGCGAAAAAAATTTTTTCATTTGAAATTCCCTCAAGTATTCTCAGTAATAGTTATATTTTATCACAAACCAGGGTAGCGTTTCAGCGTTGTCCTCGAAAAGGCCCACAACCACGCTAACCGATAATTTTTGGCAATTAAATACGATCAGGCGCCATTGATTAGCCTCAGGCAAAGTCTATTGATTCAGTGTCAACTGCTGCATGAGCCAATCGTAACTACCCTTTATCCCTGATCGTAAAATCAATTTCCTTTTACCACACGATTTTTTAGACAAACTTGGCTTGCAACATAGCGTTGTTAACCGGCTTTTACTCAAATTTTAGGCCAAAATAAAAAACCACAGAATTCTGTGGTTTTTAGTTGGCTTGAATTATTCTTCTGAAACGAATGGTAATAAGCCCATGATCCGTGCGCGTTTGATTGCAATAGTTAAAGAACGTTGGTTCTTAGCACTAGTACCCGTTACACGACGTGGCAAAATCTTGCCCCGTTCTGAAACGAAACGACGTAATAAATCAGTATCTTTATAATCGATATATTCGATATGGTTAGCGGCGATGAAGTCGACTTTACGACGACGACGGCCACCTCTTCTTTGTTGTGCCATTGGTATTTCCCTCCTCGATATCCGTAGCTAAGCTACTAGAATGGTAAATCATCATCCGAAATATCAATTTGATCCCCATTATTGGCAAATGGATCGGCTTGGTTATTATTGGACCCACTCGTTGGGGCACCATTATTACCATTACCAGCTGGCGCATTTGAGCTCGCAGCACTTGCCGGATTACCATTACCAAAAGGATTGTTATTGTTATTCGATGAAGATTGTTGAGGAGCTGCATTTTGGTCTTGACGATTGTACCCATTGTTATTATTGTAACCAGCATTATTACTACTGCCGTTACCGCCATTTGCAGTCTGATGACGCTCAGATTCTGCGCGTGATTCTAATAATGAGAAGTTGTCAACGACCACTTCTGTAACATAAACTCGTTGCCCTTGTTGGTTTTCATAGTTCCGGGTTTGAATCCGGCCATCAATCCCAACAAGTGACCCTTTATGGGTGAAGTTTGCAAAATTTTCAGCAGCCTTACGCCAAATGACGCAATTGATGAAATCAGCTTCACGTTCCCCATTTTGATTAGTAAAACTCCGGTTAACGGCCAAAGTGAACGATGCCACCGCGGCACCACCAGAAGTGTATCGTAATTCGGGATCTCTTGTTAGTCGGCCAACAAGAACTGAACGGTTAATCATAGACAGAAGTGCTCCTCTCGTAAATTATTTCGAATTAATTAGTCTTCGCGACGAACGATCATGTGACGTAAAATGTCATCATTGATCTTTGAAAGCCGATCAAATTCGTTCAATGGGGCATCATCAGTTGTCGTTACATTAACGATATGATAAGTACCTTCGTTGAACCCGCCGATTTCGTATGCGAAACGACGCTTCGACCAGTCTTTTGAATCAATTACTTCAGCACCGTTATCGGTTAAGATTTTGTCAAAACGATCAACTAACGCTGTCTTAGCAGCATCATCGATGTCTGGACGTACGATGTAAGTAATTTCATATTTCTTTGATTCACTCATGAAATTTGCACCTCCTTATGGACTTCAGGCCCCTTCTTTTGAAAGAGCAAGGAAAGTAATCTAATCAAGCTTAGATACTCACGAAGTAAAAGTATAACATCTAACTTAGTTTGTTGCAAGGTTTGGCGCAGCCGACAAAACAAAAAATCCCAATCACGTTACACCTATTATTTACGCCGATTGCTCAGGAAAATCTTTTTATTTCTGAAAAAAAGTCGTCACCAGTGAAAATAACCTGGTGACGACTTTTTCGTTAGTTCCTATTCTGAATCTGGATGTGTTTGATCTGCTGAATCATTAGTTGCGCCTTCAGCGGTAGTTGCTTCACTGGCTGGATCAGCAATGGTGCTAGTCTCAGCCGCTTGACTATCTGCAGTTTGGTCATCATCGGTTTCAGGTTCTGGATCAACCTTCGCCATAGTGGCAACCTTGCCTTTATCGTCTAAGCGAATCAACCGGACCCCTAAGGTTGCTCGTCCAGTTTGCGAAACAGTGGCAATATTAAAGCGAATCATAACCCCTTGATCAGTCATCACCATAATATCTTCAGTCCCACTGACAGTCGTTAAGCCAGCCAAATGACCATTCTTTTCAGTCACATTAGCCGTCTTAATCCCTTTACCGCCACGACCCTTGATTGGGTATTCGGCAGCCGGCGTTTGCTTACCATAACCTTTTTCAGTAATGATAAAGACGTTACTGTCAGGTTTAAGAATGTCGAACCCAATGACAAAATCATCATCGCGTAATCGAATTCCGCGTACCCCAGCAGCTGTCCGACCCATCGAGCGAACCGTGGTTTCATCGAAGCTAACGGCATAACCATTATGCGTCCCAATGATCATGTTTTGTGAGCCATCGGTGATGGTAACACCAATCAATTCATCGTCATCTTTCAACGTAATAGCCTTGAGACCATTACTCCGGATATTCGAGAATTCTTGGACTGGGGTCCGTTTAACGACCCCTTTGACCGTGGTGAAGAACAAGAATTTGTCGCTATCGCTGGCATCACCAGAGACATTGACGACGGCCTGGATCTTTTCACCAGAGTTAACTCCCAGCAAATTAATAACTGGAATCCCCTTAGCAGTCCGACCGTATTCAGGAATTTCGTAAGCCTTCATCCGGTAAACTTTACCAGCATTGGTGAAGAACAACAGCACATCATGTGTTGAAGTCGTCAACAAATGCTCAATGAAGTCATCATCATGAACGTCCATCCCTTGAATCCCACGACCACCACGATGTTGTGATTTAAATTCAGTCGTTGGCAGGCGTTTGATGTAGCCATTATGCGTCAAGGTAACGGCAACTTCTTCTTCTTCGATCAAGTCTTCGTCTTCAATACTCAAGACTTCGCCGACCATTAATTCAGTCCGACGCGCATCACCAAATTTACGTTGAATCTCAAGTAGTTCTTCGTAAATCAACTGGTTAATCCGTTCTTTGCTGGCCAAAATTGCTTTGTAATCCGCAATTGATTTCAGCAAGTCTTGATATTCACTTTCGATCTTTTCGCGTTCCAAACCAGTCAAACGAACAAGTCGCATATCTAAGATTGCTTGAGCTTGTTTGTCAGATAACCCATAGTTATCCATTAACTGATTCTTGGCGATATCACTCGTCTGTGATTGGCGAATAATCGTGATAATTTCATCAATATGATCCAGCGCAATCCGCAAGCCTTCTAGAATATGTGCCCGCGCTTGAGCCTTCTTCAAGTCAAATTGCGTCCGTCGCCGAATGACATCTTCTTGATGTTCCAAATAATAAATCAAGATTTGCTTCAAGCTTAAGACTTTTGGTGCGCCCTTAACGATGGCCAACATGTTAAAGCCAAAATTAGTTTGCATCAACGTCATCTTGTAAAGATTATTCAGAATAACTGATGCACTGGCATCACGCCGCACATCAATGACGACCCGCATCCCTTCTCGGTCACTTTCATCGTTGATATCCGTGATACCTTCGATTTCTTTGTCCCGAGCTAACGATGCGATACGTTCAATCAACTTGGCTTTATTGACCATATATGGCAATTCAGTCACGATGATCCGTTGCTTACCGTTCTTTTGTTCTTGAATATCCACCTTGGCGCGAATGATAATATTCCCGCGGCCAGTTTCATAAGCTTTTCGAATCCCGGATTTACCCATGACGATCCCGCCAGTTGGGAAATCAGGCCCTGGAACAGCTTCCATCAAATCTGCGGTTGTCGCATCCGGGTTTTTCATCAATAAATGAATTGCCGAGATCACTTCAGATAAATTATGCGGTGGAATATTAGTGGTCATCCCAACAGCAATCCCAGTCGCCCCATTAACTAATAAGTTAGGGAAACGAGCTGGTAAGACTTCTGGTTCCCGTTCGGTATCATCGTAGTTAGGTTGCCAATTAACGGTATCTTTATTGATATCACGCAACATTTCGACCGCAATTTTACTCAATCGTGCTTCGGTATACCGCATTGCGGCAGCGCCATCACCATCGACTGAGCCGAAGTTCCCATGACCATCCACTAACATGTAGCGATAACTAAAGTCTTGGGCCATCCGAACCATGGATTCATAAATCGCTGAGTCACCATGAGGATGATACTTCCCCATGACGTCCCCAACAATTCTGGCCGATTTCTTGTACGGTTTATCGGGAGTTACCCCAAGTTCACTCATACCGTAAAGAATCCGCCGGTGAACAGGTTTCAAGCCATCTCGTACGTCAGGTAAAGCCCGCGCCACAATAACACTCATTGCGTAGCTTAAGAATGACGTCCGCATGGTCTTGGACAAGTTCACATCGGTTATTCGATTTGGTAAATCTGATTCAGCCAAGTCTTGTATCCTCCTTCATCTGTGTTTGCCAATTCGCTTTTAAATTCGTTATTTTTTGTCGTTATCTTTGAATGTCGCTTTCACCAACCGGTTTTTGAACAACAACCTAAGTCATCACTGGATATTAGTTCACTAGCCACCGGGGCTCAGCTGTGGAATTCCCTTAGTCACGATTTAGTGACTTAGGGAAAACCGAGCTTGAAGACGTGGGTTACGGCTTCAAGTCGTGTTCACAGCGTTCCAGCCCGTCACGGTGGCTAATGAACGGCAAAGCGAACGTTATCATTGACCTGATTTGTTAGACATCTAAGTCCTTAACGAACACCGCGTTATCTTCGATAAATTCACGCCGCGGTTTAACTTGGTCACCCATCAACATTGAGAAGACGCTATCGGCATCCGCCGCGTCATCATCACGTACTCGAAGTAACCGCCGCTTGTCGGGATCCATCGTGGTTTCCCACAATTGCTCCGCATCCATTTCACCAAGCCCTTTGTATCGTTGAACAACTGGTTTTGGTGACGGCGCTAATTGACCAACGACTTCTTTCAATTCTTCGTCGGAATCAATATATTTAACGAATTTTCCTTGCCGCACTTGATACAACGGTGGTTGGGCGATATACACGAAACCGGCATCAACTAATGGCCGCATATAGCGATAGAACAAGGTTAGTAACAGCGTCCGAATATGGGCACCATCGACATCGGCATCGGTCATGATAATCAATTTGTGATAATTGGCCTTGCTTAAATCAAAGTCGCCACCAAAGCCTGTTCCCATCGCGGTAAATAATGACCGAATTTCTTCGTTAGCCAAGATCTTATCGATGCTGGCTTTTTCAACGTTCAAAATTTTACCCCGAATCGGTAAAATGGCTTGTGTCAATCGTGAACGGCCTTGCTTGGCTGACCCACCGGCGGAATCTCCTTCGACAATGAATAATTCACTGATTGCAGGATCTTTACTGGTGTTATCAGCTAATTTACCAGGCAAATTACTGATTTCCAGGCCACTCTTTTTCCGCGTCACTTCCCGCGCACGTTTTGCAGCAACCCGTGCTTTGGAAGCTAGTGCCCCTTTGTCGACCACTTTACGGCCAATGCTAGGGTTTTCCATCAAATACTTGCTAAAGTGTTCAGAGAATAAGTGATCAACCGCTGCTCTGGCATCCGAGTTTCCTAATTTAGTCTTCGTTTGACCTTCAAATTGAGGGTTCGGATGTTTGACACTGACAACCGCCGTCATCCCTTCACGGACATCTTCACCAGATAAATTGGCTTCGTTATCCTTCAACATCCCATTCTTCCGCGCATAATCATTGATAACCCGCGTCAAGGCCCGTTTGAACCCTTCTTCATGGGTCCCACCTTCATAGGTATGGATATTGTTAGTAAACGTCATCAAATTACTGTGATAATCATCCGTATATTGCAAAGCAACTTCAACGGTGATGCCATTTTGTTCGCCTTCCACGTAAATTGGATCTGGGAACAAGACAGTCTTATTTTTATCTAAGAATTCAACGTAGTGCCGAATCCCACCTTCATACAAGAAATCTTTTTCGGTAGGTTCTTCAGGCCGTTCGTCACGAATCGAAATCTGTAATCCCTTATTCAAGAAAGCGAGTTCACGAATCCGAGTCGTTAAAATATCAATATCATAAGTCGTGGTTTCCTGGAAGATATCTGGATCTGGCAAGAAATGAACGACCGTCCCATGTGCATCTTCAGGACAAGTGTCGATGACTTTCATTGGCGTTTTAACTTTGCCGCGAGCAAAATCCATGTAATAAACTTTGCCTTCATGGTAGACCTTAACGTCTAGTTCTGAGGACAAGGCGTTGACGACCGAAGCCCCAACCCCATGTAGCCCACCAGAAACTTTATAGCCGCCACCGCCAAATTTACCACCGGCATGAAGAATCGTGAAAACAGTTTCCAAAGCAGGTTTCCCAGTTTTGGCTTGCGTCCCCACTGGAATTCCCCGACCATTATCAGTCACGGTAACGCTATTGTCTTTTTCAACGGTCACATGAATTTTGTCAGCAAAACCAGCTAACGCTTCATCAATCCCGTTATCGACAATTTCCCAGACTAAATGATGCAGTCCCTGGCTACTGGTCGTCCCGATATACATCCCAGGACGTTTCCGGACAGCTTCAAGACCTTCCAAAACTTGAATTTGGCTGGCGTCATATTCACGAGCGCGTTCAAGCTTGGTTTCTTTTTCGTTTTCGGTCAATGCGGTTCCTCCTCATGTAAAATGCCATGGTTAACTTCAAATACTTTCGGTTCATTGATCAATTTTCTTGCAACACCATCTAAGCTTGGGGTTGTCAAAAAAGTTTGAACTTTATTTTGAATCGCTGTCAGCAAATGTGTTTGCCGCGCAGCGTCCAATTCTGATAGCACATCGTCTAATAGTAAGACCGGATATTCACCCGTTTCAGCCTTCATTAAATCAATTTCAGCCAACTTGACCGAGAGTGCCGTGGTCCGTTGCTGGCCTTGCGACCCAAACGTCTGCACATTTTTGCCGTTGACACTAAACTGCAAATCATCACGATGCGGCCCAAGCAACGTGGTCCCTTGAAAAATTTCCTTAGCTTGCTGCTGGGCGTACATCTTTTGCAAAGTTTGATAAATCTGATCAACTGACGTCAAATTTTCGTCAGCGACTTGGGTCTGATAATGAAAGCTCAGTTGTTCCTGATCTTGCGTAATTTCAGCGTGAACCACTTGTGCCCAATGTTCGAGTTGTTTCAATAACTCGAGCCGTTTAGCAATAATTTCCGCACCAAACGCCGCCAATTGGTCTGACAGCACACCAAGATACACTTTATCCTTAGCTTCATGGTGATTGAGTTGGCGTAAATACTGATTGCGCTGCTTTAAAATCGCCCGATACTGACTAAGGTTATAAAGGTATCTGGGACTCATCTGGCCGAATTCCATATCCATGAAGCGCCGCCGAATTGCCGGGGCTCCCTTCACGATTGATAGATCCTCCGGCGCAAAGACAATCACATTAAGATTGCCAATATACTGCGACAATTTGGCTTGCTCAAGATGGTTCACTTTGGCCCGCTTGCCTTTTTTGCCTAACTCCAACTCTAATGGCAGACTACCTGTTGCTTTATGTAGCCGCCCTTTCAGAGTTGCTGTCGTCGCTTGCCAACGAATCAATTCTTTATCATTGGCAGTCCGGTGGCTTCGCGTCAGCGCCAAAACATAAATGGCCTCTAGCAGGTTCGTTTTGCCTTGCGCATTTTCTCCTAACAAGACATTAACGCCCTGACTAAAGGTCACCGCTAACTGCTCGTAATTCCGAAAGTCGTGCAGCTCCAAATTTTCTAAGTACATCTAATCAGTCGTTTCTGTCCGATTTGAGCGAATAAAAAATGACCCGTTATCCGCAATTTCAATCGTGTCGCCGGGATAGAGCTTGCGACCGCGCCGATCATCGGGTTCACCATTAACTAAGACTTTTGTTTCACGCAAAAACCACTTAGCTTGACCACCGGAACTAATGATGGCCTCTTCTTTTAACATCTGCCCTAAGGTAATAAAGGGTGTGTCAATCTGTACTGGCTGTTTCAAAATGTCACCTGCCTAACTTTCAATTACAAGCTATCAAACGTGTGCACGAGTGCTTTTGCACACTCCTCAACAGCTTATATTATACCTGTTTTTCTATGAAAATTCAATTTATAACCGCGCTCAGAGCCATTTTAAGACGATTTAAGTAAAACTAATGTCGGGGTACTTGCCTAGGGGTAAATTTGCTAGAATTCGAAATATTTACGGATTTTCGCGAAATTGCTTATTTTTTTACATCAAAAATCGCTTGGATTCCATTTTCATCGGTTCGATTGCATGACCCATCCCAACTTTTACTCCCGTTCAAACAGTTGCTAATCCCCATTAGATACCAATCTTACCATCAAATTTGACGCAATCGTGCTGAAAAACTTTGGTTGCTGCCAACATCGTAGCTATCATATCTGTCCTATTAAGTATCCGTTTAGCTTGCCGTTCCGGTTGGTCTAGACTGATGCTAGAACGTGGTGGCCACGTTTGTGAGCCAAAGTACGGTCTCACAAGCCGGGCTTTTCCTAAGCTGGAAGTTCACCAGCAAAGGAAAATTTCACCACTGAGCATCATCCAGCCCGCCCTGCACTAATCAGTAATCTCAATATGATATGAATTGAGTTTTGGAGATATTAAGATGACTAATGCTTTGATTACAATCACTATTTAACGTCGGAGTTGACCAGCCCGTTTGCCGTGTCGAGACACTTAGCTGGGTGGTTTTACCCAGGTGAGTGTCTGGCCGACTTTTAAGACGTGTACTTTGGCTTGAAAGCGCCCTGCAGACCGTTCTTTGGCTGCAGGTCTGCCTCACAGCAAATGAGCTGGTCAACGGAGACGGACAATTAATGCATTGTTTTAGTAAATATGATAACTACACAACAACGATTCTGTTCAAAAGGGCTTGATTTTAACTAAATGTATAAATGCATGAGTACTAAATATGTTTCGTAACTTCAAAAGTTTCACCATTTTGTAACGCTGATTAATTACTGTTTTGCGCGCCTTTAGTGCTAACAAAAAAGGCCGCCAATTCATAACGAATCAACGGTCTTTTACTAGCAATTGTATATTTATTCAGTTAACTAGAACGTTCGAACTGGCGTGATTAATTGGATAAAGTTTTCGCCTTCCTCAGTTGGAACTAAGGTGAATGGGCGCAATGCCATCGTAAACGAAATCTTGATCATGGCTTGACCGAATGAATGGAGCGCTTCTTTCATGTAATCAGGGTTAAACGAAATTTCGAGTTCGTCGCCGTCTAACTCAGCGGGTTGCAACTGTTCGGTAACTTCCCCAACATCAGGTGAATTCCCAAAAATCGTAATCGTTTTATCGGTTGGATTGACTGAAAAACGCACCACATTGTTCCGACTTTCATGTGAAAGTAAAGAAGCCCGTTCAATAGCCGCTGATAATGCTGGTGCTTCAATTTCTACCGTGGTGTTTGATTCTTTAGGGATCAAACGTGATGTATCTGGGTAGTTTCCTTCTAGTAATCGTGAGTAAAACGAGGTGTTACCAAGCTTGAAGAGTACTTGGTTTTCGGACAATCGCATCTGAACGTCAGGATTGCCATCACCAATCATCCGTGATAATTCAGTTAAACTTTTCCCAGGAATAATTACGTCATAGTCGGCGTTATTCGCTTCTGGTAACTTAATTTTTCGTTGACTCAAACGGTGTGAATCCGTTGCGACAGCTAAGAATTCCCCATTTGCAAGGATGAAATGAACCCCGGTCAAAATGGGACGACTTTCTTGGCTAGAAACCGCAATAACCGTTTGACCAATCAATTCTTTAAAAACATCACCGGCTAGCGTGATCGTATTGGTCGTGTCGATTTCTGGAAGATGCGGATAATTTTCCGGATCTAAGCCATTAATCGTAAACGAAGCCGCGCCAGAAGTGATTTGCGTTTGAAAACCATCTGTTACGGCAATGGTCATCGTATCTTCAGGTAATTTCTTAACGATTTCACTGAAAAAACGAGCGGGTAAAACGATTGAACCAGCATCTTCAACGACTAACGTATTGTTGTCATCGTCAGCTGGAATCGTGGTTTCAATTGAAATATCAGCATCACTACCAGTTAAAGTAATGCCTTCAGTAGCAACATCCAACTTTAACCCAGTCAAAATTGGAATTGTTGTTTTTGATGAGATAGCGCGTTGCACGTTATTTAATTCTTTAATAAATGCAGATCGGTTAATCGTGAACTTCATAGATAAATCCTCTCTTCTTCGTGATGCGGGTCTATATATAGATTAAGTACTAAAAGATCGTAGTAATAGTAGGGCAGTGGGTAATGTGGAAAAGTTCGCTGAAGGCTAGCGCTGATTAGTTTTCCACATGTGCATAAGTTGTGGAAAACTTTTCGAGTTATTAGCTTTTATCCACACTAGGCTTTGAGCTGACTTTTCAAATCGCCAATGGCTTGTTGTAAATCAGGATCAGTTTTTAGTGCTGCCGCAATTTTATCATAAGCATGAATGACGGTGGTATGATCTTTGCCGCCAAATTCATTCCCGATGCGTGGCAATGAGCTATCCGTTAGTTCGCGAGATAGATACATGGCGATTTGCCGCGGAGTGACAATCTGTTTATTACGTTTTTTACCCTTTAGTTCGGCCATGGTGACATGGTAATATTTAGCCACCTTTTCCTGAATGACCGGAATAGAAACTTCCGACAATTTGTTACTTAAATTGAGACTCTTCAAGGCGTCAGCGACTAAACTAGTCGTGATTTTTGAGTTGTTTAGCTGCGAATAAGCTTGAACTCGCGCTAAGGCGCCCTCAAGTTCACGCACGTTGGAGTCGATTTGACCCGCAATGTAACTTAACGTGTCATCGGGAATATCGATATTCTCTAAATCAGCCTTGTTCCGTAAAATAGCAATCCGTGTTTCGAGGTCCGGTGGGGTAATATCAACGGATAAGCCCCATTTGAATCTTGAAACTAAGCGATCTTGTAATTTTGGAATCTCGTTTGGTAAGCGATCAGAAGTGAGGACGATTTGCTTATCATCTTCATATAAAGCATTGAAAGTATGGAAGAACTCTTCTTGCGTTGCTTCCTTATTAGCAAAGAATTGAATATCATCGACCAACAGGAGATCAACGTTACGATACTCTTCACGAAATGATTCTTGCGTCCCAGTTTGGATGGCATTAATTAAATCATTGGTGAAAGCTTCACTCGTCACGTATTTGACCTTGCGACTCGGGTCAGTCTCTAATAATTTGTTACCAATAGCGTGCATCAAGTGGGTCTTACCTAACCCGACGCCCCCATAGAAAAACAACGGATTATACATCGTGCCCGGTTCTTCGGACACCACTAACGCCGCGGCATGAGCCATTTGGTTGCCCTTGCCGATGACGAAACTTTCAAATGTATACTTTGGGTTGAGTTTCGTTTCCCGCATAAATGTGGGGGTAGTTGCAGCGGTCGTTTCACCGGATGCAACGTTACCGGTAGTTGCTTGCGATTTTTTCGTAAGCTGCTGACGTTCTTCTTCAGTTATCATCACTGGCGTAATCTGCTCATTAGTAGCTTGAAAGGCATAATCGGTAAATTTTGCTGCCAAGTTATTTTCCCAATAATCACGATGCAATTTTGTTGGGACTTCGATTGTCATCTGTAGATTATTAAGTTGGAGTGGTTTCGCCGGCTCGACAAACGTCTGAAAAGTGATCGATGAAAGATCACCCTTCATGGAGAACTTAATGATATTCCATAAGTCATTACGTTCCAG